>CAZZAV010000099.1:0-1512 GCA_964652705.1 uncultured Neisseria sp. | reverse complement strand
GCAGGAAGATAGAACGCCAACTAAAGGAAAATGTCATCTATATGTGGCTTTCAGTATATTCTACTCCAGATTTTAGAACTTTAAATCTCTTCAGATCGCAAAGGCTAAAAGGAGATTTTGAAAGCCTCTTTGCTCAAGTCGTGGAGTTTATACATAGAGAAGGACTTGTTAGTCTTGATGTTCAATATATAGACGGAACAAAGATCGAGTCAGTATCCAATAGATATACCTTTGTTTGGAAAGGGTCAGTAGAGACATTTGACAGTAAATTAAAAACTAAGGTTGATGCTGTTCTCAAACAAGCTGAAACAATTATCGGTTCTGATGATGATACTGCAGGGACAATAGTTGGGATGGATCCAGATGACTTTCAACAAAGGGTTAATCATATTGTGGAGAAAATAGAAAGCTTACCAACTAAAATGCAAAAAGAGATAAAAAAGGTAGAAGAAGAGAGCATTCCAAAGATGAAGGAGTATGAGCATCATAGGGATATATTGCAAGAACGAGGTAGTTATTCAAAAACAGATCATGACGCCACCTTTATGCGTATGAAGGAAGATTATATGGGTAATGGACAACTAAAACCTGGTTATAATGTTCAGATATCTACAGAGAATCAATATATAACCAACTATGGTATATATCAAAAACCAGGAGATACAACAACTTTAATAGACTACCTTGCATCGTTCGAAAGAAAATACCATCGTCAAAGCAAAGAGGTAGTTGCAGACTCTGGATATGGTAGTGAAGAAAATTATAACTATATGCTAAGTAAGAACATTGCGCCATACGTAAAGTACAACTATTTCCATAAAGACATTCGAAAAGAAAGAAAAAGGCCATCAGATTCTTATTCCATTCTTCCTCCATACTATAATGCTGAAAAAGATTATTTTGTATGTGCTATGGGGCAACACATGACATATATAGGTGACAAAAAAAGAAAAAGTGAAACAGGCTACATAGGAACATGTAGACGATACATGGCAACAGATTGCTCTAGATGCTCGATGAAAGGTGTTTGCTCTAAAGCTAAAGGAAATCGAATATACGATGTAAACATAAATCTCATAAGACAAAAGCAGTTAGTAAGAGACCTATTAACTAGCGAGCGAGGACTTGAGCATCGAAGCAAAAGACCTATCGAACCAGAAGCAGTTTTTGGACAGATAAAATATGATTATGGCTTTAAGCGCTTCACATTGAAATCTATACCAAAAGTATCTGTTGAATTTGGACTAATCGCAATAGCTCACAATCTTAGGAAATACGCTAATAATCATACCCTTTTTGACCAAAAAAAGCCCCGAAAAAAGAGGATTTTCAAAAATCACCAAATTTTTACCTGTTTCATACTAAAATGCTCAAATAAGACTGCCGCTTAAAAATAAAAAAGAAGGTAACTAAAAAATCTCTTTTTAGTCACCCTCTTTTTTTTGTTTTGACAAATTTAGTTTTTACATTTGGTTAATATTTAATCTTAAAATGAGTCAGTTATGAAAAAAT
>CAZZAV010000098.1:0-1651 GCA_964652705.1 uncultured Neisseria sp. | reverse complement strand
GGGTGTTTTCACCCAACCCCTCAAAAGTGTAAAATTTTGAAACCTAGTTTTCTTCAAACTTAATATTATCAAGGCTCATCAGCTTGATAAGTTCATTAAACTCCATATTTAAAAATTCCTTGTTAAATTCATAACGTCCATAAATATTAATATGTGCCCAAGCAATTGGTGAAATACGCTTGAGCTTTTCAATTTCATCAATTTTGCCAGCCTTTTCCAATTTTATCAGTAAATTTGATAACAATCTTGCATTGTATAAAATAATATTATTGGCTATAAATCTGGTACATTCATTGTAAATTTGTTGAGACATTTCAGAATGCACATTTAGCTTACCCTCATTGGCATAGGATATTGCTCGACGAAGTTTGTTATATGACTCACCTCGATTTAGAGCTTTTTGAATGTTTTGACGATAAGTAATATCATCAACATAACGCAAAAGATGGATACTGCGGATAATATTATCTAATTCACATAATGCAGATTTGGTTCGATTTCTACGTTTATGTGAGCTTAACTTACTAATTATTACGCCTTGAGTGGTTGCTTTGGTGGCTAACGATACCATAATTTTTTTGATGTTATCTTCTTCATCCAAAATAAGCTGTTTATTCACTTTTTTGGTTGGCTTTATCTTATATTTGCTGTATTCTTCTTTTGATTTAAAGCCATAAATATGCCCATCAATTTTACCAGCAGTATCCTTATATCTTGGTGCAAAAATATAATCAAAAAAGTATAAAATGATGAAGTTTACAGCATTAGTTCCATGGGTATCAGTGGATAGAATATCGGGATCAATGTCTGAGGTATTGTTAAATAGTAGGTCAAATATGAAGTTACCTTCATACTCATGAGCACCAAGTAATTTAACATTTGCCGCAATATGATTTACTACCAGTGTCAATGCTGACACTCCTTTATTAACGCCAAAGTATTTGGGTGAACATCTTGAATTAAAAGTGTCGAGTATGGTTTCAATTTTTGTCCCATCAGCACTAGCATGTATAAATTCTTCAAGAATATTATGATGCTTACTAATCGGGAGCTTCGCAATTTCATTACTAGCTTTATCATTAGCTGCACGCAATGTTTCTAGTCTTATTCTATTATGTGTGGTAGATGCTAGTGAGTTATAACTTATATCAGATATTTTACCCATTTCTCCAAGACCAATGAATGTACCCATTGCAATTATGCTGGCTAAAAGGCTGCTTGTCTGTAGCTCTGATTTGTTATAACGATTAACCAGTGGTGTAAAACATTCCAAAAGAGAACAATATTTGTGATTTTCAATAAGGATATCAGCAATAGCAATTCTCGGCAAATCTTTAAAAATATAATGATTGTCAGGTTCATCAAGCTTAGCATATGGCAAACTCCAAGTATTTCCTAACTTTTTACCCGATAGTTTTATATGTGGATTTTCACCAGCATCAAAACGAGTATTAACTCGCACAATCCAATATTCAAGTTCTTTTTCTAATTCATCTAATGTTTCAGACAGTGGTGCAATGAGTTTTTTATAGCCAAGATTCTTTATAATATTTTCTTTATCTTGCCAACAAACATCATCAACAAGGTCATCATCAAAGTTTCTGTATTTGTTGCTATCATTAACAAACACATGTCCAGCCCCACAATTATG
>CAZZAV010000097.1:0-1852 GCA_964652705.1 uncultured Neisseria sp. | reverse complement strand
GTTGCCTACAAACTTTGTGTACTCATCCATGTCTTTTCTGGAGAATTTTTCTCCAGAAATCCATTCTGGCCGCCTGAGTGCCGTAAAGGCGTTGCCCTAACGATCATGGTGGCTGGCACCACCCCTGAAGATGAAAGAGACTTCGGGGTGGAAGGGAACGGGTAGAGGTCGTGATAGTTTTTGGCGGCTCGACCCCGCGCCTAACGTGACCCGCCGGACTGACTCGCACCCCGGATTGCTTCGATAGAGAGCGCACGCTAAACAGGCCGTTGGCGACTTGTCGCCTTCAGGCACATTCAGTTTCGGCACCCGCCACCTTCCACCCTTGAGTCTAAATTGACGGGAGGCGACATGGAACTGGTAGCGTTGTACAAACGCGTGATCGGTCTCGACATTCATCAGGCGCAAATCACGGCCTGTGCGCTGATCGAGGAACCGGACGGCAGCGCGCGCATCGAGCAACGGCAATTCGGCGCGTTCAAGCGGGATCGCCGGGAACTGGCCGATTGGGTGTCCTCGCTGCGTCCCGACGAAGTGGTAATGGAAAGTACGGGCATCTACTGGAAGAGTCCGTACGCGGCACTGGAGGCGATCGGCATTCGCGCGAAGGTGGTCAATGCGCGGCACGTCAAGAATGTGCCGGGCCGCAAGACAGACGTGGGTGATGCCCATTGGCTGGCGACGCTGGCGCGCGCTGGTTTGCTGCGCGGCTCGTTCGTGCCGTCGGCCAAGCTGCGGGAACTGCGCCTGATTGCCCGTCAGCGGCAGAAGCTTGTCGGGCAGTTGGCCTCTGAGAAGAATCGGCTGCACAAGGTGCTGACTGACAGCGGCGTTCGCCTGGGCGTGGTGGTCAGCGATCTGCACGGCCAGTCCGCCCGCGCCATGGTCAAGGCCATCATCGCCGGGCAGTCGCCGCAGGAGGTTCTCAAACTCGCCAGTCGCCGACTGAAGGCCAGTCGCGAGGAAATCTTCGACGCCCTGCAAGGCGACCTGACGGCCAGCCACCGTTTCGTCCTCGACGAACTGATGCGGCATATCGAGGAAATCGAGGCTCGCATCGCCCGCTTCGATACCCGACTGCTGGCCGAACTGGAATCCGAGCGCGACGCGCTGGCGCTGCTGCAAACGATTCCCGGCGTCGATCTGATTGGCGCCGCCATGCTCTTGGTCGAAATCGGCACCGACATGGAGAGCTTTGGTAGCGCGGATCGCTTGGCCTCGTGGGTCGGTATTTGCCCAGGCAACAACGAATCAGCCGGCAAGCGCAAATCCGGCCACCTCCGCAAAGGTAATCTGTATGTCCGCCGCCTGCTCTGCGAATTCGCTCACGCCGCCAGTCGTACCACGTCAGTGTTCAAGTCGAAGTTCCAGTCGCTCGTCGTCCGGCGTGGCCACAAGCGCGCGATCATCGCCATCGGCCACAAAATCCTCCGCACCATCTTCTTCATGCTCAAACGGCGCGAACATTACCGGGATTCCGCCACCGACTATGAAGCCCTGTCCGTTCAACGCAACGCCCCTCGCTGGATCAAGTCACTGACCAAGTTCGGCTTCATCAACCCAGCCAACGCCTGACCGGCGAGTGACTTCACCGCATGACCTTCGAGGGTCAGGCGCGCGGTCGTCTTGGGCATAGGTTCTTTCACGCTAAACGGCGACGACAACACACACAACTGGCAAAAGGATGTCCAGGACGATCTGGAGCAGCGTTTTCCAGTGAATCCAGTGGCTGAAGACCTTGATCATGATTTACCTCCGGTGGACCGCAGGGCGAATTTGTTGATGGACTGCGGCAGCGGGGAAACATTCACCCAGCGCCCAAGCGTGCCGTGCAGTCAATCCCGTTCGAACC
>CAZZAV010000096.1:1847-2088 GCA_964652705.1 uncultured Neisseria sp. | reverse complement strand
TACCGATAGTTTCAGATACATGACACCAACGATAAACAAAGCCTTAGACGAAATATATAAACCCTATATTCATTATAAAAAAGCCGGAATTATAGTTTCTGACATCATTACTCATGAATTTCAAACCATAGATCTCTTTGATAATATCAACACGCCCGTTGAAAATAGCAAAGCGAAATAGTAAGTAGTCGTTAACCTTGGCGATGACTTTTTCAAGCTCTTGTTTGCGCTGTGTGAGTTC
>CAZZAV010000096.1:0-1837 GCA_964652705.1 uncultured Neisseria sp. | reverse complement strand
AACGATGAACTCTTACCAACTCTTGAATCAATTAAAAAGAAATATGGCAAAAACAGCATCAAACTAGCTTCAGAACTTCTATCGGATGATTGGAAGATGCAACGTAATTATACTTCGGCCAACTTCACTACCGACATTGATCAGATATTAGAAGTGACCTAAATATTACCCACTATATAAAACAAGTGTATCAATCTATCGGCCAATAATATAAATTTTATGGGTTTAAATAGTCAATAAATAACATCAATTAGCTACACGTGTATCATATTTTAAGCATATATTAAATAGGTTCTGTAATCACATAATGCACTACAGAACCATAGTTTAGATAGCATTATCTGTATTTTTATCCGCTAAATCATCAACTAATTTTTGTAGTTCCTTGATAATTTTTTTTGCACTATCATCGAAATCCAATTCAAAATCTTTTGGTACTTGTGCAATTAATGCATTCAATTTATCTGCCAAATCAGCACTAACTGGCATCATGAACTTAACTTTATCAGGTGCTTTCGCTTTCATCATCACCATTTTTAGACTCCTTTTTTAATCAATTTAATGGTATTTCTTTATATATTTATCAAACCTTGAACAACATTAATATTAATTTATCATTAAATATGAAGTATAAATTACTCTAATTGTAATCCAAATTAGCATATAAATGTTCACGTTATTATCTCCTATCCACGAATTAATACGGCAATAATATCAATAAGCTCACAATATTTTGACCATAACTACTAACTTTCAATCACATCTTCAGTGTTTCTTGTGCGAACATCTTTATCATTTTTATCTTTGTAGCCAAACCTTACATTATTAATTCTAGGTGGCATCTTATAAACATCATCAAGAATTTTGTATGAATATTTTGGCTTATCAACTTGCGCAAATGAGGCATAATACATCGCAAACCGTTTCTGCAATTTATTTTTAAGCACAACATAATCCTCGCGTACGCCAGAAAAACCAATCCAGTGACACATACCATAGCATATCTGTTTTATAATTTGGAAGTTATTTTTCTTCAGCGCATCATTGAAGTTTTTAACAATGCGATTTTGTTCTTTATTACTAATCTTAATTGTCCAAACTTCATTTTTGCCGGATACAAAAATTTTTTGTATCTTTTTTTTATTATCTTTGCTATCTTTCTTTTCTTTTTTTTCAAATTCGTAACCAGATTTATTAACTCTAACAAATTCGTAGCAGTCATTAAAGCTAATTCTATGTTTTTTATCACTAGCATCTGCGTACTTTTCTCGCTCAAAGAATAGGCCACTTTTACTTTCATTTGCTCTTGCCATAAGTATAAAGTAGTAGGTATCCGCCACCTTAAGTAGGTGGATAACTACTACGCTCAAGCCACTTTTAAAACGATTAAAACGCTCCTTAGGCGTATCATCTAGACGGTAATAATCATTTAATTTTACCAACACATCATCTAACTTTTCTGCTGGAATTGTACCTGTTTTATAGTAGTAATACTCATTGCTAAGTGCCTTCTGAATTCCCTGTAAATAGGTGGTCCAATACTCATGTTGAGGAATCATGATTTTAGGTTTTTTTTGAGTGTTGGATTTTTGCATATTTTTTAAGAGCTCAACCATTGATAATTATCTGTTATGTTTCTATTTTATTATGACTAAATTCATGATTTTAGTAAAATAAATAGCCAAATAGGCTAAAATATTTTTATTTTCAATAAATTAACCCTCAATTTTAACAAATCTGGAGGGGTAAGAGAGAATTATATATATGATGTTCCTATACTTTATAGACGGGTATGGTAAAATATCGTTAGTTCAGAGTTTTTGAGAAAGGTGAACAG
>CAZZAV010000095.1:0-2138 GCA_964652705.1 uncultured Neisseria sp. | reverse complement strand
ATTGTTATAGTTGGGCTGTCCTGCCATACCAAAATGCTTACCTGCTGGAATATCTACAGCTCGTGGAACATCATCATGGTGATAACCTGGGATAGCTGGATACCATCCAGGCATTAACATATGTACACGTGAATCAATTACAACGTTATTTTTTCTCCATTCCGCAGGAAGAGAATCAATAAATGCGGCGGTTATATCTCCACCTTGCCTGTGTGCAAAGAGTAAATCACAATTAAATAACATTTTTTCATTTTTAATTTGTGATTTATCTGGATTAAATTTATTTAAGAGCTCAATTTTTGAGTTAAATTTATATGTTTTCATTCTTCATTCCTATTAGAATAAAATTAATGGGCTTAAAATTACTGACTATCTCCGAATCAGTACCTCTAAGCCCACTTAGCAATGCGCTTAACATAATTCACTGTGGAATGCTTTACGATAAGCGCACTGGTTTTTATAGCTTTATGCCAAACTATGAGATTCATTTGATGTCATTGGTCTACCAGCAATTAAACCTTCATTATCAATATAAAGGTTAATATTTGAAACACGTAGCTTGTCTCTGGCCAACTTAGCTACTTCAAGTAATTGTTTATCTGTTACAGCTTGTCCAAATTCATTGTGTACCGCAGCCTTAAGTCGGTACATGCTAATGTCATAACGTACTTCTTTGCGAAGATCTGATTTAATAGCTTCAGTAATGTGGCTGGCAATATCATCTAAAAGGTTTTTTTCTGACACGTTAAAATGTTCCTTTAATTTGTTAATTAGTTTTTTCATGGTGCTAACTTTCAATAAATAGAGTTTTTGTTATATTTGATAAATGAGATTGGCAAGCAATCATCACAGGTTGTTAAGTCTAATCGTCTGCGGCGCTTGAATTGCCTGAGTAGTGAACAGATTTTTAATAATATTAAGTAGTGCATGGTATATCTCAATTAAAAAGGTCCCGTATAAATGGGACCATGTGAGTTACGCTATGAATGTTTTTACATCAGTTAACTTAACAACTGCTTGCTTAACTGCTTCAAGTGTTTTGCTAACTACATTCTCAACATTCAATATTTGAATTTTAAATGCTAAGACTGGATTTTCTTCATTTCCAAAGTCAGCCTGCCAGCTAATTTTTGCCTGTAACTCGTAAGCTGGTATTTCAAGCTCGAATTCTTCAAGCCTGTCATTAATAACACTTAAGTTTTCATATGGCTGTAAGGCTAGGGTAATGTAGTCAGGTAATACTATTTCTGATTTTAATGTATCACCACCTTTGGTTATTTTTCTGAATCCAATATTTTTACCGCCGCCTGCAGTTGCCAAAGTATCTAACTCGTAAGTGGTGGTAGCACGGAAGTTTGATGCCAAAGATAGAATCTCAGATTGTGTTGGTTTAATAATTTCATTTAATCCACTATCTAAAAATTCAGTGAATTGTTTTTGTTTCATCCATCGATTATGAATATCTACCCATAGTTGCCAACGATTAGAAGGCCGCATTTTAAAAATTGCTTTATGTTTACCCCAATGTGGAGTGGCAATACCATCATTCATTTGGTGATAATCAAAAATAACCTTAATTTCGCCATCACCAGCAAAGCATACAGTATTAGTTGTCTTAAATTCATTTACATAGTCAATAAATCCACGTAAATCATTGAAGTTTACACTTTCCTTAATTTGATAAGGCTGTGAACGATATTCTTCCAAATTAATTAACTGCTTATCTTCTGGGATAAGAACTAAGCTACGCCCGTCTTCAACAGGAATATCTAGTTTTGATACTGTGTTATTGATGTAAGTTTGCAATATGTTTTCTTGTTCCATTATTTAACTCCTTAAATAGCTTTAGTTTTTAGTTTAGTTGCTTCAATTGTTTCCAATTTTAATTCCAGTTTTGGCTGATATGGATCCTCATTAACCAATGCCTTGGTTTTATCAACGTACATAATACTTGATACCGTATTATTGATTGGTGGTTTAGCACTATAAGACATATTTAATGCCATCTTGTCCTGCCCATCTGGTTTCATCTCAAGGCTAACGCTAAGTGTTCCTTTGCGGCCGAGTCTTTCAACTTCTATTGTTACGTCTTTTAGTGCCGCACCTAGAATTTCATCCAGCTTGCCACCTTGGTAATC
>CAZZAV010000094.1:0-2275 GCA_964652705.1 uncultured Neisseria sp. | reverse complement strand
GCTTTTTCACTTTAATAGAAAAATAAAGTCCAAAATAACGTCCGTTATTAAAGACTGTTGGATAAACTTAAAATATGCTCCATTATACCCTAAAACAAGTCTATAATACCAGTCTTCTATATCAAAGTTTTAGCAAATCATATTTGCTGATTAAAATGGACTCTTTATTGGAATTTGCTTTATGAAAATTGGCTATGCAAGGATATCAACTAAAGAACAGAATTTAGATTTACAAACCGATGCTCTAAAACAAGATGGTTGCGAAAAAATTTATACTGAGGTAATGAGTGGTACTAAAGCCGACAGACCAAAATTACAGGAATTAGTCAATAATTTGCGACCGGGAGATATTGTTGTAATTTGGAAACTAGACCGTCTTGGTAGGTCTCTAAAACATTTGGTGGAATTAGTCAACAAATTTATAGAACAAGATGTTGGACTTAGGAGCTTGCATGACCATATTGATACCACTACACCACAAGGTAGACTAATTTTTAATATATTTGCATCCTTGGCTGAGTTTGAGCGTGATTTAATTCAGGAAAGAACTACTGCTGGATTAGCTGCTGCACGTGCTAGGGGTAGACTTGGTGGCAAACCCAAAGGATTGTCACAGAAAAATGAATCTATTGCATGTGCTGCTGAAACTCTGTACAAAGAAGGCAAATTAACAGTTAGTCAGATTATTAGCCAATTGGGTATAGCTAAATCCACATTTTATAATTATCTTCGTCACCGTAATATTATTGTTGGATCATACATAAAAAATAAGAATAAATGACTACAAAACGCTTAATAATCCTAAATAATGCTGAGATTAAATTTTATTACGAACCAAAAAACTTTGACTCGGATGAGCAACAGCATTACTTTACGTTGGATAATCATGAGGAAAATATAGTTAATGGTATTGGCTCAACAACGAGCAAAGTATATTTCATTTTACTTCTTGGTTATTTCAAAGCCAGTAGACAGTTATTTAATTTAGAAACAGTCAAAAATATCAGTGCTAATTTTCTATTTGTAAAATCTAAGTACTTCCCTTCTTATAAGAAAAAAATCAAATTAAACATTAGTCGCCCAACTAGACTTGAATTAGAATATAAAATCTTAAAACTATTTGATTATAAAGTATGTGATTTAAGCATTAAGAAACAAATTGAAGTATTTGTAGCAGAGATGGTCAGTATTGATAATGACCCAGTATTCATTTTTAAAGAAGTGGTTCGATATTTACATAAAAATAGAGTTATCCTCCCAGGTTATACGGTTTTGCAGGATATTATTGGTAAAGCAATTACTGCTGAAGAAAAAAGATTAACACTGCTCTTAAATAAATTAGTCAAACAAGATATACACAAAAAGCTAGAGAAATTGCTTGAAGCCAATAATAGTTTACATGAAATCACTTATTTGAAGCGTGAATTAAAGTCATTTGGTTATAAGGAAATGCAAGCTGAAATCGTAAAACTTCGACAAATCAAAGAGCTGTATTATGTATCCAAGGAATTTTTACCACAGCTGAATATCTCTAATTCCAGCATTAAATATTATGCTTCATTGGTTGATTACTACAATGTTTATAAGCTTAAACGGATGAATAAAAAGAAGGCATTAATTTACTTGATATGTTTTATTCACTATCGATTTAAAAAAATGAATGACAACCTAATCGACTGTTTTATTCATTATGTTGATTGGTATTTGCATGAGGCTGATAAATATGCTAAAACATTTGTTGCACAACAACAAATAATCCAAACGGCTCAATTTAAAAAAGCAGCATCGATATTTGAAATGTTCTATGATAATCAATATGATGAATTTGCATTTAGTAAGATCAAGGATATTGCTTATAAAATATTGCCAGTTGATGAATTTAAAGCATTTACTGAATATTTAAATGATCAAAAATTTGACCTTGCAGCCTTAGAATGGAGTTATTATGTACAGATAGCAGGCAGAATCAAGAAAAACCTGCGACCATTGTTGCTAAGTCTAGATTTTAAAGGTAATAATAATTCTGCTAATCTCATACAAGCTTATGATTTTGTACAACAAAAGCTTACGGTTTATAAGACATTAATGAAAGTAAAACCTAGCGAATTTCCAGTAACCGCTATCGTAAAATCAGTATATCCATATTTATGTAATGAAGTTAGCAATACAAAAGTTATAAACTGCGACAAATATGAGTTTTGGTTATATCAACAATTAAGCCATAATTGTGGGGCTGGACATGTGTTTGTTAATGATAGCAACAAATACAGAAACT
>CAZZAV010000093.1:0-2280 GCA_964652705.1 uncultured Neisseria sp. | reverse complement strand
AACCTCTATGCTACAATACTAAAATTGGTTAGAAATAATCCGCTTTGATTGTCTATCCCCTTTGTTATTAATGATTAAATTTAAAGATACAATCAGTTTAATGGCCGTGCCTTTTATACTTACAGAATATAAATTTGATTGCTATTATAAAACCACTGTAACATCCAGCAGTTAACACTCTGATTAACAATGATATTATTGCAAAATATATTTGAGAAAATATAAATATCAATTAAAGATTAATTTAAATATACAATTGCGTTGATATTAATTTTTGGAGCATTTATGAAAAAACTACTAAGTTTAATTTGTTTGATGAGTATGACGAGTGCATATGCAGAACAAATATCTTGTTCACCTGAAAATAAACAACTTGACATTAAACAAGCAGTAAAATGGTATCGTGATTCCGCTGAAAAAAAAGCTTTATATAATCAAGCATATGGAGTTGCAACTTTATATGTCCAAAATTGGGTAAAGCTTAATAAGCCAAAAGCAAATACTTGGGGAGTTATATTAGATATAGATGAAACTACCCTTGATAATTCTTGGTATTTTCGTGAATGTGGTGAATTGGCTAGTAGTGAATCAGACTTTAGCCATTATGTAGCAAATCCAGAAAAATCAACTGCGTTACCTGGCGTAGTTGCATTTACTAATTTAATACATCAGCTGGGTGGATATGTTAGCCTAGTGTCAAATAGAGATGGTTCTTTCAAAGATGAGACTGGAAGCGTGCTTGAGACCACTATCACAAATTTAAAACAACAACAAATATATTTTGATCAAGTTGTTTTAGCTAACTTACGTGACTCAGAAATGCCAAGTAATAAAAACCCAAGATTTGAAGCTATTAATAGCGGTAACTATGATTCTAAACAAATGGTTTGGTCTAATAAATTACCAGCTCATAAAGTTATCGCTTACTTTGGTGATAATATTCAGGATTTTCCTAAATTTAAACAGGCTGCAACCAATGCATTAGATGAAAACGATGCACAATATAAAATATTTGGGAATGGTTACTTTATCATGCCTAATCCAATGTATGGTAGTTGGGAGAAAAATCAGTATAATTGAGGTCAACATCAAGCAAAAGCTCTGAATCACACTGTGCGTTGGAATCTTTAAGTTTCGTTTAATAAGTATTTAACCAACTCAAATAAATGCTAGTATTAAATTGAATAAAAATTTTGTGTATAATATTTGATGCATAAGATAATTATTGCTATAATTTTTTAAATGTACGGAAATAAATAATATGAAATATCAGAACTGTTGTTTGTTAGTATCTTCTTTAATATTATGTAGCTGTGGCAGCGGCAATACTGCAAGCAGCAGTAATAGCTACTCATTGGATACATTTGTCGTTATGCCCATTTCTAGCACAGTATGTGCATCTGGGCAATTCTTTTCACCAAACTCGCTAAAAATTAATACCAACTCAGGAAATAGTACATATTGCTCACCATATATTCAGCAACAAACTGGAGAATCTGTATTAAGTACAAATGTTATCAATAATATTGTTAACTATTATTACGGCTCATCGTATAACCTAGAGACTAGCTGCCCTGCAATTGGATATCAATCTGGTATAAAATTCCCAGAATCAAGCCAATACTCATTAGATGTCCAACAAATTGTAAATTCAGCAATTTCATGTGTAAATAATACGTTTATAACATCAAACATATCAAATCCAATTTTTGTATTTGATATTGATGATACATTAACTAGCGGTTATGAAGGCAGTTGTCAGTATGGATTTGGTGCATATGATTCCACACTTTGGGATAGTGCAGAAAATAATCTGGCATTTATTAGAACGCCAAATATGTCCCAATTACTTAATTATGCATTTACGCACAACATAGACGTAGCATTTGTTACTGGTAGAACGATAAATAAATATGCAATTACCGAAAGCAATTTAATTGCAGCTTATCCAGAGTATCAGTCTCAGATAGAGTCAATTTTTACCAAGGGAAATACCAGATTTGTTCTTCCTTCTGAAGAGTCTTGGACGGTTGATAGTTATAAAAACTATGCACGACAAAGTTTAATTAACCAAAGTTATCATATAATTTTGAATATTGGCGATCAGTATAGTGATCTTAACTATATTTATCCATATTCTAACCAACCGTATTGTTCATATAAAATGCCAAATTTTATGTACTATAGTTAACGCAAAAATAAACCTTGTATAGCCTTAGCAATAACTAAGCTTAAATTATTTTCTCTATTCGTATCTTTACGAATAACTCTTTTTAGATT
>CAZZAV010000092.1:0-2518 GCA_964652705.1 uncultured Neisseria sp. | reverse complement strand
GTTATTACTGGTGAGCGTAAATTCGGAACATTATTTAGTTCTGAATTCTCCGCTTTAGTCAAACCAAATAAAATTAAGCTTTATCTTAAAAAACGCCGTAAATTTGCTTTATATAATATAGATACATTTGAAAAGTATCCAAAAAATCAATGGCTAATATTTGAACTACACATTAGTAAGTCTGGAAAACCAATACTGATAACAGACGCAGTCAATCATGGATATTATTACTTAAGGTATCAATTTATAGAATCTACATTAATAATGCCAAAGAACTGTATAATTTTAAAAGACTTATGTTATATATTTGAGTCAGAGCAATTTTTTTCCTTTTGTGGTTAAAACCATTGGATCATCAGGGAAGTTGTTATAACCAGTAATTAAATTAGAGTTTTGAATAGCTTCCAGCATTATAAAGATTTCTTTATTTTGCATACGTTTAGCAAAATCTAACCCGAGTTCATCTGCTATTTTATTAAAACCTTCAGGAGGAAAAACTTCATGGAGTTTTATTAATTGATCAGCATAGTGTTTAGTGCTATTAATAATTTGTAAGTATTGTTTTATTTGTTGCATGTATGTTTCTATAAAAACAATTAAACTAAAAGCGGTTTGGTGCAAGCCCAAAAAAAGCAATAGCCTGAAAGCGGCTGTATCTCCCCATAGTGGGGGCTTGTGCTATCAGTTACAGTTTTCGACGGCTTACACTGATAGCACTCCAAACAAGTAGAGACTGATCTCTTTATGTTGTGGTTATCCTAATCAATAGGATTCTTCATTATAGCATAAAGTTTTCTGAATTACACAAAATATTCTTATTGTAATTATATTTTGCATCTCTCTTGCTTGTTTGATTGTGGAATTACTCATTTTCCACTCACTTTTTACTTATTATTGTTCAAAAATGAGCAGAGATGAACAAAAGTGAGCAGAGGTGAGTAAATAATGCTCAATTTTGAGCAAACAAAAACAATAAGCAGTAATCAATGTACAGTAATTAAAAGTTATTTTAGATTTATCTAAAGTAATACCAGTTTCAACCATGTATTTGGCAGATTAGTAATTAAGTTTTACTAGTGCTCAATATTCATATGGTTAAACAAGTTCTCCTTGCGGAGGATGTCCTTGTGGATTTAAGGCGGAGTAGCTACCGCCTAGCATTCACTTTTGTAGGACGTATTGTACTGATGAATGTAATAGGACATCATTATGCTAGAAACAGATCTAAGTGCGCTAAATGTACTTGTACATGACGCTAACATCATTCCATATCGTAAAGAATTCAACATAATCACTGGCGGCATAACTGCCTCAATTTTGCTGCAACAAGTTATTTATCGTTGTGGTCATCGAAATACTCCATTTTATAAATTCAAAGAACCTTGTGAACATGAGCTTTATAAGCCAGAACAATCGTGGAAAGAAGAGCTTGGATTTTCTCGCCGTGAGTTTGATACTGCTATTGCTGCAATTAGTACCAAGATAAAAAAAGGGCAGGATTTAACAGAGATAAATACTCCAGTTGTACATTGGACAACTATCGACAGAATTACATATTATCAACTAAATATGTGTGTTTTACGTAAAGCACTAAAGCGCCTTTACGAAACTGCGGAATGTGCCGCTTTAATAAAGGCGGAAAGCGCCGCTACGGACAGTGCGAATCCGCCTTTAGTTATAAATAACAGAGATATATCAGAGAATACAGAGAATAAAAAAATAAATAAAAAAAGTGTGAGTAATGATGCGGATGCTGAAGAGGTATTTTCTTTTTGGCAACAAACTATGAAAAAACAAAAATCAAAACTTGATGAAAAACGTAAAAGAATGATTGAAGCGCGATTGCTGGATTATTCGATGGATGACCTTAAAAACGCAATTCTTGGCTGTAGCAAATCTCCTTTTCACATGGGGAATAACCCTCAGCAAACCCCGTATAACCAGATTAGCAATATTTTTGGCTCTCCTGAAAACACTGAAAAATTTATTGAGCTGCAGACTAAAAAACCACAAGCTGCCAATTCTCATGATTTATCAACTCAGTCTTATGGTGATGCACAGGCGCATTTTGATGTGCCAGTAAACCAAGCCAAGTTTTAAGGTGATCATGATGTCAAAAGATTTTCTAACTACAAATGATGCGATATCTGAAAGTAAATCATTTTCTAATTTGCAAACATTGAATTGCTTTGAGCATGGTGAATATGTCTCTGCAACTTTTCCGTTACGTGGTGAAACTCGAGTAACAAGTTGTCCTGTGTGCATGGTAATTAAGAAAGAACAAGACACTCAACGAGATCTTCAAAATATTGAGAAAGAAGGGCAATTGGCTGCGATTAAAGCAGTGATTAACCGTGCCGCAATTCCACCAGCATTTGCGCATTGTACTTTTGATAATTACGTGTTGTATGCAGGAGAAGAGCAAGCCAAAATAGTAAGTAATTTACGCTGTTTTGCAGAAAATTTTAATAAGGCCAAAGAAAGTAACATCCACGGAATTTTAGCTGGTTCAACTGGT
>CAZZAV010000091.1:0-2760 GCA_964652705.1 uncultured Neisseria sp. | reverse complement strand
ACTCGCGACCCCAACCTTGGCAAGGTTGTGCTCTACCAACTGAGCTACTCCCGCATATCGCGGTTGCTACCACCCTTTTTTCGTCGAGGAGCTTATTATGCCACAAGCATTTTCTTTTTGTCAAAATATTTTTGAGAATCCAAGCAATATAAAGCTCTGACTAAAATGTAAGCAATTATTTTTAAATCCTTTTATCTATAAAATTTATTTCATTTAAATTTAGACACATCTTTAAAAACGACTCTAACTTAATCACTACCAACACAAATAAATGATGAATAAAAGGCATTGTATTTGTTATTTAGCCTTAAATTTCGAATAACTACTTACATATTACACTTAGTAGAAATACATTTAATTCATAATTAATTAAGCTACAACCATTCTATTTATGATAGAATCACCTTCCTTTCCAACCATTCAGTTTAAGATCATATTAAATTATCATGCAAACAAAAATACCTTTCAGTTTCAAAGTGGTCATTGTTTTAGTTTGGGCACTTCCACAAATGTCAACTGACATTTATCTTCCATCTATGCCAAGTATGGCGACTTATTTTGGTACCAGCCTAAGCATGGTTCAATACACGATATTCTTTTACACCGTTGGATTTAGTATCGGTGCTTTATTCTTTGGGCCAATTTCGGATCGCATTGGGCGTCGTCCAGTAATTCTCTGGAGTTTAGGTTTAGCGGCAATTGGCTGTTTGGTAGCAATGATTTCAACTAATCTTGAAATTTTATTTGCATCACGCCTACTCCAAGGTGTTGCATTAGTCGGGGTTGGTTCAACAATGCGTGCTGTAACCAAAGATATTTGCACAGATAAAGAAGAAATGGCAAAATTCGGCGCACTTTTGGGAATAGCGATCCCAATTGCCTCATCACTGGCTCCAGTAATTGGTGGCTATATTGAGAAATATTCAAACTGGCGGGTTAGTTTTGGATTTCTATTAGTTTATATTCTGGCGTTTTTATATTATACATTAAAAAAATTACCAGAAACTAACCATGAAAAACTTGAACGTCCATTTAAATTCTTGCTCTTAGACTATAAAGATGTGCTGACTAACGGACAGTTTTTTCGTTATAACGCAATCACAACTTTTGCTATGTGCTCAATGTATGCTTATTTAACAGTTTCACCATATTTACTTCAAGTTAAGGTTGGTTTATCACCTGAAATGTTTGGTTATACTAATTTAATTGTTTCTGGCACATTGGTCATCTCAAGCTATGTTAATAGCAAAATGATTTATCATCGTGGAATTGATAAAATGCTTCATACTGGCGTTATTTTATTAGGTATAAGTGGTGTACTATTTTTGCTTTGTGGGATATTCAACGCATTTCATATCTATACCATCATCATTCCATTAGTCATTATGATCTGGGGATGTGGATTTATATATCCTAATGCCAGCGCTGGAGGATTAAGTTTATTTAATAAAAGTGCTGGTACTGCTGGAGCAGTCTATGCTTGTATTCAAATGCTCGGAGGTTCAGCCGGGAGCGGATTTATTTCATTAATGTCACACTACGGTAATCCATTAGCATGCTTAGGATTATTAGTAATTCTACAGGCATTAATTGGCATGCGCTTTACCAAGAAGCTGTTACAAAATTCTGACAAGACCAAGTCTTCAATTTAAAATGAAATGACTACCATTAACTGGTAGCCACTTTAAAATATCTCTCAAATTAATAAGCAGAAGTAGTTAGCAACTCACTCTCAACCATCGCTGCAGACCTTGAAGCCTCCATAGATATCTTTAATCCCAACATCTGAGCTTCCAACTGCCTTATTTGTGCCATTAATTGCGCTTGACTTGTTTTAGCTTCGGTTATATAGTTAACTCATATTCATAGCGCCACCTTCTTATTGTTGCATATCCGATAGAGAACAGTTCAGATAGTTCTAACTTGGGTGTGTTGCTCATTTTTATATATAGTTAACTCATAAATACATTGCCTAGTTTATAATATAGTTAACACTAAGGCAAATTACCTATTAAATAGCATAAATATAATTTTATATCAATATATTATTGTATTAAAAATAGACGGTTTAAAATTGCGTCAACTATATAGTGTATTTATATTAGGCTGAGATAAATGCCTGCATATTCACAGGATTTGAGAGATCGCGCCATCAAATTATATTTAACTGGCAATTACAATAAAAAATCACTATCAGAATTGTTATCGATTGGCTATAGAACACTACGCTATTGGTTAAAGCAATATGACTCTACAGGAAGCTGTAAAGTTGAAAAGCCTAAAAATGTAGGTCGCAAAAGATTATTTGATGACAAGGATGCTATATTAAAATATCTGGAAGTTAATCCCGATGCTAGTGGTAAAGAATTACGTAATGCGCTCTATAGTGGTAGACTTTGTCAATACCAATATTCTTCAAATCTAAGATATAAAACCACTAACTTTGGTTAAGTTATTTGATTAATTATAACATCATCAGACTTTTATTCCCTGAATAGATGTTATTTGGTACATCATAATTTAATGATTGATGTTTTCTCCTGAAGTTGTAAAACTCCATGTATTCTGCTATCGCATCTTTAGCGTCTTGCACAGAATTTAGCTCAACAAGATAGATCTTTTCTTGTTTAAGTGAGAGCCAGAAACGCTCAATGAACACATTATCCAAAGCTCTACCACGTCCATCCATACTTATGCTTAATATTGATGTTCGGTATAAATCTCGTCAACTTTATTCAGGATTAACTGCTCATTAGCACT
>CAZZAV010000090.1:0-2849 GCA_964652705.1 uncultured Neisseria sp. | reverse complement strand
TGAACCATGACAGTATCTTACCACATCTTTAAATGTGCTTTGATTGTCTAGCCCCTTAATTAAATACCCAATACTTAATATCTTAAACTCAACTTATAAAGAATCAAATAAAAGAAGAGCACGACGTGCTCTTCTTTTATTACTGCAGTTATTGAACTATTCAAATATTTCAACTTTATCTGCCACTCGAATTTTTTGACATTTCTCTACAAATTTCTTATTAGTAAAATAATAAAATGCATAAATAGAGACCAAAATATAACTAATATAGAAAGACCCATAACCTAAATAACCGTGACCACCATAACTAATTGGTCCAGCCAAGATTAATAAGGTTATTGCCCAGAGAAAAACTACAAATGGCATAGATATCTTAACTACATCTATAAAAGTATAATTATCTTGACCACGAGCATTTAGCACAAGAAATACACACATCAACCCAGTCATCGTAAGAGTTAAATTAAACATATCATGTGCACCAATGAATGCAAAAAATATTGACTGTACTATAAATAAAATCCCACAAATTAAAGTTGCAGCAGGTAATTTAAAACTTCTAACTAAATCTGGTTGACTATGTCTTAATGCAATTAATGAAATTGGGATAACCATGTACATTAAAATAATTAATGCTGTAATAAAATTAATTAACACCGCCCAACTATGGAACAAATATAAAAAAATGATTGCCACACCAAAATTAAATAGCAGAGCTCTTTTTTCAAAGTTATACTTCTTATCTAACACCGCCAGCATACTTGGCATTTGTCTCTCTGCAGCCATAGAATAGAGCACCCTTGAGCCACTGCCCACAAAAGTAATTCCAGTGCCAGAAGGTGAAATACAAGCATCAGCATATAAGACAACCGTAATAAAATTTAAACCCAGCATTGCTGTTATTTGTGCAAACGGTGAATGAAAATTTAATTGATGCCAACCTTGCGTGGCAATCTGCACCGTATCAAGAGATCCGATAAAGGATGTTTGTAAAATAACATAAATAAAGAAGCATAATATAATCGAAAGAACCATTCCCAATGGTAGATTACGCCCTGGGTTTTTTATTTCACTAGCAAAAGACGCACATAACTGAAAACCATTAAAGGAATAAATCATTCCCGTAGAAGTCATTGCCAAAATAATTGAATTATAACCATAGGGAATCCAACTACTGTGATATGCCGTGAAATTGGCAGGATGAAATGATGCACCAATAATCATAAGAGCGATAAATGCAGGAAGAAAGACTTTGATTACCGCAATAGAATTATTAACCTTAGCAAAAAACTTAATACCGAACATATTTGCCAACCAGTAAGCGACTAAGAAAAGAAAGGTAACTCCTAATCCAGCAGCGGTAAGTGCACCATCACTAATCAGTAATTTAGTAAATGCTGGAGAAATGCCAGCTAGGTACTCCACGCTTGCCTGTGCTTCACCAGGAATACTGCCAATTAATTCAAGCCAAATTGCGAAGGCAAAAATTACCCCAAAATATTTATTGTGCGATAAAGCCCCCATTCTACCAATGATACCACGCAATGGAAACATTGAAACTATTTCGGAAATAACCAAAGCCATTAAAATAAAGAATATAAGTGTTAACAACCAAGAAAGATAAACCCCAGAACCAGCAATTTTTGCCCCTAAATATGCACTAAACAGCCAGCCACTACCAATAATCCCTGTCGTAGAAATTGCAATAACCGATAATAAACCAATCTTATTTTTCGGTGGAGAACATTCCATATTAAGCCCCTTTGTAAAAGACGAATTTTAACATCAATGAAATGTACACATTTAATATCCGATACTGCAACGCACCACTGAAACTCTAGTTATAAAAGTTACACATTGACATAGTAATTATCAACACTCTCAATGGAAATTATTTAAACCTAATCCTGCCACAGTAGTGCACCATCAATAATGAGTAATTTGGTAAATGCCGGAGAAATTCCATGTAAATACTCGAAGTTCACCACCGAATCAAACGCCATTAAATTGATCATTCATACGAGAGTTAAGAAACCTATAAATTAATAATATATCATTTCTGGACAATATAAGCCACTATTGGGAATGAAAAATGAATCTCACCATTTATTTGCCTCGCATTAATCCCCAAATTATCTGTACCAACATCAGCGCTAATTAATTTATATAGTTTATCACCGTCTCCAAAATTTGGAAATGATGCGGATAAAATATCTTTTAGAGCAACATCAACTGTATATGTAGCATACTGTACATCATATAATTTATTTCTTGTAAACAGAGATTCAGTTTGCTGTCTGGTTAATGCATTTGTATGTGATGGATCACGCAATGTCTCAATATAATTATATGCTGCTTGCTTGGATTCAGGTATAGCAACATCGACTAATAGGATTTTACCACCAGCTTTGCATACCCGAACCATCTCAGCAAAAACCTGATCTGGATTAATAAAATGATGAAACGCATAACGACTTAATACTATATCAAACTCAGATTGAACATAAGGTAATTTACCCACATCCCCAATATCCCAGCTAAGATTATTTAATTTAAGCTCGGATTGGCGAGTAATTGCCGCATCTATCATTGCCTGAGTAATGTCAATTCCAGTGACATGGTGAGCTTTTGCCGCAAACGCACAGGAAACTAATCCTGGCCCACATGCAACATCCAGTACGTTATCAGTAACTTTTACATTGCTTAAACTAAGTAAAATATCAATAGCGTCCATATGCGCTTCCATTTTTGCAAAAGGAATGGCTTGCTGATTAAATTGTTCAATAATTTTATTAGGGGCTAGACAATCAAAGCGGATTATTTCTAACCAATTTTAGTATTGTAGCATA
>CAZZAV010000089.1:0-2923 GCA_964652705.1 uncultured Neisseria sp. | reverse complement strand
AATTAGCTCAGTCGGTTAGAGCGACGGAATCATAATCCGCAGGTCCGGGGTTCGAATCCCTGATTCGCCACCAAAATTAACGTTTAGTGCCGGGATAGCTCAGTCGGTAGAGCAGCTGATTTGTAATCAGACGGTCGAGGGTTCGATTCCTTTTCCCGGCACCATTTATTATGTTTATTTCACAAATCCGATCATTGGCCAGGTAGCTCAGTCGGTAGAGCAGAGGATTGAAAATCCTTGTGTCGGCAGTTCGATTCTGCCCCAGGCCACCATCTCATTATTTGTAATCAAACTTTATTTTCTAAATTACTACCTATATTTATCTTCAATTCCAACCAAAGCACTTGGTGCATTTAACCTAATATATAATCAAAATATGTTAACATTAATGCTCATGTTTATTCTAACTGTTTCTTTGTAATCAAAATGTTAAATTGAAAAGTATTATTGTATGTTGGCAACTTATACTTATAAATAAGTTATTACTTGTCCCAAATTATTTTAACTTTTATTATGCATCTTTAGTTTTGCTTGCTTTGAGGATTTATATGAAAAAACGTGATATACGTAATTATTGTCAATTAGCTTTTATTAATGGCGTAAATGATGCAATTTCAGTATTGATGTTGCATAAAGTATTTGTTGTTTTGATGACAGGAAATCTAATCTATTCTATCACAGATTTGGCTACGACATTTATTTTTGCAGATTTGGTTAGAATTACGTTAATCATCAATTTTATCTTGTCTGGAATTGTCGTTCATAATATTATTGCCAAAAAAGATATACAGTTTAGGATTAGACTTTCTTTGTTGTTTATAGTGATATATTTTGGTGCTGGAACTTATGCCTCAAATTCTCATAGCTTGGGTGATAGTAGTTGGGGGTTTTTGATTGTGGCAAATTTAGCCACTACCATGAGTGTAGTTATGAATAATATCTTTTATCGTCTACATGTAACAAAATTTAACTTGGTTGCCTATACCATGAATTTATTGAATCTTGCTCACATGATTGCTGAAAAACGGCATAGTGAGTTGAGGTTATTAGGGGTTACGTTTGCTAGTTTTATTAGTGGAATTGCTGTTGCATCACTTTTGGTTATTTATTTAAAATTTTATACTGTATTAATTATAATTCCTATTTTAATTAGTTTATATATAGCAAATCTAAATGTATTACCAGAGTAGCGTCGTAAGTATATTTTTTTTACAGCTTCAAGAGTTATTTTATAATTAATCTACAACTAAAAACATCTAGTTGCAACTGAACGCAGTTTGCTAAAATTGTCAAATAAAATTGGCGTATCACAGGATAAAAGTATATTCAATGTTTATGAAATATATTATTTAGTTGGATATTTTAGTAAAAATGAGGCTAAATATGTAATTTTACCCATGAAAGATTTGATAAATTTATAACACTCAAAAATAATTTTAAATTATTACACATTTGATGAATGTTCATATGCAAATCTTTCATTCTGTAATCTTTAATAAAAAATTTAAATAGTTACAATGGTAAAATCAAAAATTATTGCAATTGTAATACTACAAAGTAAAATGCTGAGGTTTCCATTTAATTTATTACAAAATATTTAAGCAGCTCGTTCAGGTGTAGATAAAAATCTTAGACATGTTTAGTTATTCCAAATAGTATTCTTCAATTTGATTGAAGTTCAAGATTTATTTATGTAAAGTTTAGTAATTTATAAATAAGAATCAACATAAATATTTGTTTAGAAAGCAGTATACAAAATGCAAATTACATACGATGATTTAAAAACATTTATTACAGTAGTAAACTCTGGCAGCTATAGTCACGCAGCAAAGAATCTTGGTATAACTAGGACAACCATTGCAAGAAAAATTTCTAAACTTGAGGAAATAACTGAAAATAAACTATTGATAGTAAATACCTACAATTTCAAATTAACTACTTTTGGTCAAGAGCTTTACGACTCAGTTGTTGATAAGGTGAAATCTTTTGATGTCTTTATTGATGACTTAAGTAATAAATTTAATGTAAGTAAAGAGATTTCTGGAGAATTGCGAGTGCAATTACCACCAATGTTGTCGATGCATCATATCTCACCTAAACTACCAATATTTCTTAAAAACAACCCCAAAATAAATTTAGCTGTTTTTTATAGTAAGGATTTTGAAGTAGATATTATTAAATATGACCTGGATTTAGCAGTAGTGAATCATATTCCTTCAAAGCAGGATCAAAAGATCAAGAAAATATTTAGCTATAATATTGGGCTATTCTGTACAAAAGAATATCAAAAAAATAACGGAATTCCTGAGACAGTTGAAGAGCTACGTGAGCATCTTATTCTTGGACACTGTAGAGAAAATTATAAGTTAGAAAAATTTGTGACACTTACTAATACAGTTGATAATAAGAAAATTAATATTGAAATGCCGAATCGACTAATGGGTAATAGTGAAGTTAATACCATTGCCTTATTAAATAGTAATGAAGCTATAGTTCCGTTATTACTGTATAACACCATGCATTCAGATAATCCAGATATTGTAAGAGTATTACCAGACTGGAGAATAAAAGATTTTATGACTTATTACATTCTGATAAATCCATTTAGTAATAAAGTTAATATAAAAGCATTTTATAACTTTCTACAGGACTGTTTATCTAACGCTAAACCATGCTAGGCAGTTTATACAATTATATTTTAATCTCATTTATAATAAGCACTATTATTATCTAGACCAACCTTTTCGAACTCATAGAAACATCATTAATCAGGATATACAGCAGGGTGTCCATAATTATAACTGTTAATTTTGCACGATAACACAATCTCATTATTTTTGTTTAATTATAGATCGCTATTGGGTTTTTTATAGTGGTAGACTTTGTCAATACCAATATTCTTCAAATCTAAGATATAAAACCA
>CAZZAV010000088.1:0-2923 GCA_964652705.1 uncultured Neisseria sp. | reverse complement strand
AAGCTTAGCTATTGCTAAGGCTATACAAGGTTTATTTTTGCGTTAACTATAGCATTAACATTATCATTATCAGGCTGATATTGAATTAACAATGCAGAAATCTGATGTGGATTATTATTTGCAACTGGATCGATTGGAGCACGATAATAATTATAGTCTTGATATAACTCTGGTCGACGATGAGTTAACCAGAAATTCTTTTGCAAATTAGGTTTAGCTGTATCAATTGTGGCATAAATAGTATGAGGATGCTCAGCATCAGTCCATGTTGAAACTGGTGCACTGTTTAATAACGTACCTGTATTGTCCCAAATTGAAGCACCACCAACAAAATGTGTAATTTCACCAGTCGCCGGATTAGTTTCATTACCAGTCCGATTACTCGCAACAACATTGATTCCAACCCAGCCAGCAATCGATGAAATATTTCCAATCGTAGAATGATTAGTATTACTACCCTTCTCAAATTTTGGCAAAATATCCGATGAGGTGATATAAGCTAAAATATCAGCATCGCGCAAGTTCGGCAAAAGTAACGATTGCAAATGCGTATCATCATAGCAAATCAAAAGGGCTATCTTACCAATTTCAGTATTAAAAACTGGATATCCAAGATTGCCACGTGATGACCATTTATTATCACTAGAATTTAACTGATTTTTACGATACTTGCCAATGTAACCATTAGGTCCAATCAAAGCAGCAGAGTTGTAAACTATCCCAGTCTCAGGATCTAGCTCAATAATGCCAATTGCAACATAAGTGTGATACTTCTGTGTTACACTAGCCAATGCAGCAGTTGTTTTACCTGGAATTGTATCCAAATACGGTTCCAGCTGTTTACGATCTTGATAAATATATCCAGTTGTCGCTGCTTCAGGTAATACAATTAACTTTGCATCATTTTTTGCTGCAATCGTAACTGCATCAACAATGCCATTAATGTTACTATTTAATTGCATAAATTTTGGATTAAACTCCACTGAAGCAACCTTTACTTCGGCGGCATTGGCACACGTAAAAACAAAGGACAGCACTATCAAAAATTTTCTCACCTATAGAACCCTTCTCAATAAATAAAATATAAACAAAATCTTAACCAATAACCACCCAAATGCATACTTGAGGAATAGTTGTTACATGCTTAATTTTACAAGCCACTGATTTAACATTCAGCATCAATATTGAATATATCGTTACAATTTTGAATAATTAACAGTAAATGACAAGCTTGATCATGAAATGAGTACCTCTAATGATTAACTTATAATCAGCCACAATAGTAAAAACATCAAAAAAACTAATAAAATCACGAATTATTTAAATTTATAAATATATATTTATTATTTGCACCAATTGAACTGTCATAATGACTTAATATACATTCTATTAAGCACTAACTAGATGGAGTTAGCTTAAAATAGAGAGAAGATATATTAGCTGCAAATAAATTGTGTAAATTAACATAATATTCTTGTTCCAATCATTAACCTAAGTTAAGCTTGGTAAAAATATTCAACAAATGATTCAGGTTGGTAACAAAGCTTTTATGTCATTAAAATATACGCTATAATTCACCCATAAATAAACCTGCTTATCCATGAAAGAAACCTATGAATTTTAGCGAAGCATCGTACAAAAAGATTTTAATCTTTATTTTATTAATCTTACTTTTTATTACCCAGGCCTCGACAGATATTTACGTTTCTGGTTTGCCAAGTATGGCGCATGAATTTCATGTGACTCCATCGCAAATGAATCACACCATTACTTTTTATGTTTATTCCCAAGCATTCTTATTTTTAATCGTCGGACCAATTAGTGACCTTTTTGGTAGAAAACGTATTATTATAATAACGCTACTTTGCTCTTTAATTGCTACTTTTATTATTTCAGAAAGTTCAGACCTTAATACAATTTTGATTTTCCGTGTTGTTCAAGCAATGGGGAGCGCAGGGGTATACATTATTTCAAGACTAATCATTAAGGAGGTCTACAACAAGGATGAATTATTATCCGTAACAGGCTTATTTTTACTAGGATTAGTACTATCTCCTGCTTTAGCTCCAGTAATTGGTGCCATTATTATTAAACACTCTGATTGGCGCTGGACATTTAGATTACTAGGCATACTATTGGGTATTTTTTGGGTATCTGCGATCATCATTCTGAAAGAAAGCAACCATAAGACTCATGAATACCGTAGTAATTTTAACCTTGTAAGATTATGTATCAACTACCTAGAGGTGCTCAAGAGTTGGTTGTTTATTAGATATGTGCTGGTAGTTGGTGGAACCTTCGCGGCATTTTACGCCTTTATTTCCATGTCAAGTTATATGTATATAAATGAATACCATATTTCTGAAATTTATTATTCATATCTTTTTACTCTCATCGCAATTGGCTACCTCATTGGTAATAAGATAATGATTTTCTATAGCAAGCGTAATGTTGGTTCATATTCCTTGGTAAAAACTGGAATAATTCTCGGAGGAATCGTCATTGCTCTAACAGTATTAAGTTTATTTTTACGCCATCAAATAGTGGCATTTATAATTGTCGTAACGTTCACTGGATGGTTGACTCGACTAGCAACGGCATTTATTAACCCACCGATTCAAGTTGAAGTTTTAACCTCATTTACCGAGAAAGGCTCATTTGCTGTTGGATTATTAAGCTCATTACAATATGTGTTTGCAGCATTTGGATCTTGGTTTGTTGGCACACTTAAATATGATCCAAGCATGAATATTATCATTTCTACCATAGTTTTCACTTTGCTCACAATCGTAAGTTTTGCAATGTTAAAAAGAAAAGAACTATAACCTTAACTGAATTAGATTAAGGTAACAAACAGATAAATATTAATGTTATAGTTAACGCAAAAATAAACCTTGTATAGCCTTAGCAATAGCTAAGCTTA
>CAZZAV010000087.1:0-3382 GCA_964652705.1 uncultured Neisseria sp. | reverse complement strand
TTGCTCACAGCGCAGCTTGTAATTTACCTCTTTTTTTATATGTAATATCCATACGCTTTAGTACATCATAAAAAGCTCTTATTGAGATATTTGGGGCTAATGCAGCGTGCATTTCCTTACCACTTGAATCTGGGTAGTTATTTAGGTATGTTAAGACCAATTCTTTATCATCAAATTTACGTTTACGACCTTTTCGTATTGGGCGAGGAATATCACAGGAGCCAGTTTCATCATACTGTGTTATCCAACTGCAAATAGTTGCATAACACATAGACAAAAGCTTACTTATTGCTTTTCTAGAATAGTTACCTGTTTTATAAAGGTCAATTACCTTATTTCTTAGATCTTGGGAGTATGCATTCATAAGGATGTATATTAACATAAGTTGAGGTTTATTTTTGCGCCAACTATATATTAAATAAATAGAAAAATCTACTATTATTAAAAACAACACTAAGAGTTTTATTTACTATATTTATATCAATAAATTTCATAGTGTAACTAACTGGTCAAACAGGTGCTGTGGAAGTTGCAGTAGTATTTGTAGAGCTGGAGCATGCACCTGAGTCACAACTACTTAATCCTCCATCAATTGCAGTAAAAATAAGATAAGCTATAAACTATGCCATACTTTATTCAACTATCAACTTCGCAAAATTTTAATAATCAAACTCTACGAGATATTTGTAGCACTGCATAATGACAAATTGCAATAATTAGTATTAGACTCGCATATCCAAAGATTAGCGGTACTTGAGTATTAACCGAGATTAATGTGGTTAATACCCAACAAATTCCAGAAGATAACAAGCCAAAAAAACCAGCCATAAATGCCGATGCTGATGCAGCAAAGATTGGAAATAAGGTTGGCGAATGAACAAAAAGATTAGAGAAAATTACTGAAGTACATACTAATAAGATACAAATAGGAATAACAATAACATAGACATTAAACCAAAAGAATGATAGTCCGTACATGCTTAATAAGTCTATTACTGCAATAATTAATGCTATTGTTATTTTATGGTTACGCCCAACTTCGATTAATAATCGATTGGTAAAGTTTCCAATAAACCATGATAATCCGCATAACAATGCCATCTGACCAAAAAATATTGGCGAATAATGTAATTTATTCTGAATAATAAATGGTCCAACTAGTGCAAATACCATTAACGATGAATTCAACATGCTTAATGAAATTAGATTTAAAACATACTCTTTATGTTGTAACATATTTTTGTAACGACTACAAATAGTTACTAAATTAAATGGAGCTTTATGTTTTATCGTTTCTGGTAAATATAAATAAACTAAAATCGTACCTAGCAATGCATAAATGAACATAAAATAAAAGCATGATTCCCAACCAAATAAGTGCTCAAGAAATCCACCGATTGCAGGTGCAACAATTGGTCCAATTGAATATGCTATTGTCATATAACTAGCTTTTCGATAGTATTCTTGACCGCTAAATAGATCAACAAAAACACTACGAGCGGATACAGCAATAAACCCCATGCTAATGCCCTGAAAAAACCTAAAAGCTAAAACATAATTAATCGATTTAGACGTAATAATTAGTAAAACTAAACAGATATAAATAATTAAGCTCGCTAATAAAGTCTTACGCCTGCCATATGCATCAATAATATTACCGCAGATAATCTGACTAAGTCCTAAGCCAAGAATATAAATTGAGATGGTATTTTGTGCATTATTTGCGGATGAATGATAGAAACTAGCAATTGATGGTAGTGACGGTACATACACATCAATACTAAGCCCTGTTAAAGGAATAATAAATAATGCAACCATCATCATTAAATTAGTTGTATTTTTCATAATAAACATTCTAAAAAAAGTAAACTAACTATTTTACAGCAACCAATCTCCAATATATCATTATTGTAATTGTGAGCAATTTAATTAGGTGGCAAATTTATTACATATAATCACACCGCAACATCTATTACAAATCAAAAAATGGACAAAATCACAGAGTTATTACAACTTTCATTACTGAGTACAAATGCTTGGAGTAATCACCGTTGCTACTGGCGAGTAATAGCTGGATGTATAGCCACTATTCCAAACATTAACAAATGCAGAACTAAGTTCATGTGCAAATATTGGATTATTTAACATAAACACCGAAAAATCTCTTGATGCTGTAAAGTAATTCTGAGAAAGGTTTCCAGTTCCAATCCAACTATCTTTATCATCTACAATCATAAATTTTGCATGATCTACCTTTGAATATGGCACACATAACTCTGTACCCTGCAATTGAGGAAATGTAGAATAGCGAACAGAAATATTTGGAGTCTTAATTAATTCACCTAAAAATGCATTATTGTAGTCCGTATTCCATGGCTCAAATTCCCAATTCGACATCATGACATGTACTTTTACTTTGCGATTAGCAGCGTTGATCAATGCATTTTGTAATTGATACCAGTATGATTTGCTATAAGAATCATAATTTTCTATCTGCATTGCCTGAATCTCTATTGTAGATTCAGCACGATTAATTAATTTTACAATATTATCAATTTCACTTGGAATACCTGGGAAATTAGGAGAAGTTGCAATAAATGAGTTACCAGTTGCCTGGGCTGGAACTATTAAATCTGGTGGGGTTTTCTCATAAATTTGGTTTTGATTAAAATCTTCATTAAAAACTTGCTCTAATTATATAGCAAGATTTTTATCGTTTAGAACAACGCCAACCTCATGATTTAATGAAAAGGCAATCCAATCTAAATTTTGGCTGCCGATAAAAAAAGAATTATCATCAACAATTATTAATTTAGCATGGACAATGCCGTTAATAGAATTAAAATAACTATTTTTAACGATATGTACATTGGGATAACTCAATAATCTTCCTAGCTGGATTAGCGAGTTGTTATACATCTTAGCTTCAATAATAATTCTAATTACCACACCATCTTGAGCTTTTTTCTCTAAAGTTTGCATAATCTTACGATTAAATTCACTCTGGGGTTGATCATCAAAATAGTATGCTTCAATATCTATTTTTTCTTTTGCGGAGGATAATAAATCGCCAATGCCTTGAGCTGAATCAACTGCAGTTGGTGCTAATGGTATGTTAACTCCATTTCGAACAGTTTCAACTAATTGGTATTGTGGCAAATTACTTTCTTTCCTTAATTTACTTATACCATTTATGTTACTACCATTATTTACCAAGCCACCTGAATTACACCCTGCAAACATAAATATTATTGGCACCACACGGATAAATTTATTCATAATTGACACCTTTTTACTAAAGTTATTATTTTAATGTCAATATATTACTAAGGGGCTAGACAATCAAAGCGGATTATTTCTAACCAATTTTAGTATTGTAGCA
>CAZZAV010000086.1:0-3691 GCA_964652705.1 uncultured Neisseria sp. | reverse complement strand
TAAGCTTAGCTATTGCTAAGGCTATACAAGGTTTATTTTTGCGTTAACTATATTAGCAGTGAGATGAATATAATACGTTTATGTCGTATCATTTTCGTTCCTTAAAAGTATAATACATTAATTTACTCATAAAATAAACATTTATCATGAGAGTCTCCGATGTTATAAGGAGTACACCAGTATATTTCATCATTTAGTAGCTTATTATGTTGCAACAAGAGTTCTGATTAATTATTATACTTAAAATAATCTCTTATTGATTGTGATGATAGGTAAATGATTAATAATTGGCTTGGTGTTTAGGTTATAATTTTAGATTGAAGGTATGAATTTATTAAAATAACATCTTAATTACAATTTTGAGTGGTGTATGATGAAACGTGGAATATCAGTTTTTTTGGGAATGGATTATTCTTTATTGGATAATTTAGAATACATTAAAAATGCACATGCTGCTGGGTTTCGCCATATTTTCACTTCGTTACATATTCCTGAAGCAAGTTATGTAAAAATTATTGATGAATTTCAGCAGGTTATTAATTTATCTCAGAGCCTGGGAATGAAAGTAATTGCAGATATTTCACCAAATGCGTATACATATCTTGGGATTAAAGCAAATGATTTATCTGTATTTAAAGATTTTGGTTTGGCTGGGATTCGTTTAGATTATGGGTTCCAACCAAATACTATTGCAGAATATAGTAATAACTCATGCGGTTTAATGATTGAATTAAATGCTAGTACAATTAGTGCCAATTTCATAAAGGAAATTATGGAATCAGGTGCTAATTCAAATAATTTAACTGCATGTCATAATTATTATCCACGAATAAATACTGGAATTAGCACCAATTCCATGCAACAGAAAAACCTTATTTTCAAACAATATAAAATTCCAGTTAGTGCGTTCATTGCACTTGATCATAGTAAACGTGGCCCGTTTTATGATGGTTTGCCGACACTGGAGTTTACTAGGAATATGCCACCACATATTGTTGGACAAATTTTGTTGCAGCTTGGTGTAGATAATTTATTTTTTGGTGATGCTTATGCTAGTGTTAAAGAGCTAGGCAGATTGGCACAACTAAATTTAGCGTTAATTGAGTTAGATTTGGTGGAGTATAATACAGATGCATGCTACAAGGAGTTTTTTAATTCAATACATACTAATCGCCCAGATTCTGCCGAAGATGTAATTCGTAGTCAAGAAAGTCGATTATTATTGCTTGAAAATAATTATGTTTCTCGGAAAATTGAAGTGGAAAATTGTTCTTCTCGTCAACGAGGATCTGTATGTGTTGATAATGTTAATTACTTACGTTATAGTGGTGAACTACAAATATGTAAGCGCGATTTACCTGCTGATGTGAGAGTTAATGTAGTGGGGCAATTAGACTTGCATAGTCAGTATTTGTTGGAGTATATTGGTGATTTACAGCAATTTAAATTTGTTTTACCATAGCGATAGATTAAAATATTTATCGTTTTATCTCAATTAAACCTGTTACTCGCTTTTTTAAGAAATCTAAAAACATAGACATGACATTTTTTCTATGATTAGAAGCATTATAATAGATATAAATCTTAAATTCATAAGATATTAACTCTGGTAGAACTACGCATAATTCTTGATTAGATGACTCTTGTTGAATATATAATTTGGGAACTAATGCTAGTCCCAAACCACTCTTTGCAGCCTTCACGATATTACTCAATGTATTATGTAAAAGATTGCTATGTATTTCGATTAATTCACCATCTCCAAAGCGCCAAATATTTGGATATTGTGCATGTTGATGAGTGATGCAATTATGCTGTTCTAAATCACTAATTTTATGTGTGGTAATATGTTTAATCAGGTATTCAGGTGATGCAACAATTTGAGATTTTAAATTAATCAACTCCTCGCGAATAATCAATTTAGTGGTTGGAATATATAGACTACTGATATAAAGATCTAGACTTTCTTTTGCCAAATTTATAAATTCATTACGAATAGAGTAATTAATACAAATAATTTGGTATGCCTGTAAGAATTGATGAACTATATTTTTGATAACGGAGTTTAAATTTATTAACAAATTGTAATGAAGAATCATTCCACATATAAATACTGTAATTTGTTGATTTAAAAATTGCATGTGGAATGCTATAGTAATAGTTAGGAGTTTTGATTATCTATAAATATGTAAATAATACAAATTGAAGATTAATTCATGTCTACACATGCGAGTTAGCCTGAAACCCCATTGCGGCCATTTAATTTTGTACGATAGAGTGCCATATCCGCGCGCTTAATTAATGAATCAATTGAGTCATGTTTTTCTTGTAGTGCATAACCAATACTGCACGTTGCCTTAATTTTGTGGCTATCATAAATTATCGGTGAATTTGAAATTTCTTTGCAGATATTATTACCAATGCGTGCAATCTCATTCTTATTTACATTAGTTAGCACTGTTAATAGTTCATCACCACCATAGCGACCAACAGCATCCATTGTTCGAATTACATTGCGGATTCGTTCGCTAACTATCTTTAAGACTTCGTCGCCAGCTGGATGACCGTATGTATCATTAATTGTTTTAAAATGATCAATATCTATCATTATGATAGCGGTTGATAAATTTTCACGAGTATTGAGAAGCTCTTCTTTGGCTATTTCGAAAATGGCTTCTCGGCTCCATCCTCGAGTTAATGGATCTATGCGGCTTTTCTTTTCTAGTTCTTCATTTCTTTGTGATAGTCGTATTTGTGCTTCAGATAGTGCGCAAATACTTAGTTCTTGCTCAGCCATGGCCGCCAAATCAAATAAACCATCTCGATCTTCTTGCGAAAGATTGCGCGGTTTATTATCACCAATGCATAATACGCCTACATTTTGTCCTTCAAAACTTAATGGAGCACCGGCATAAAAAACCCAATGACTAGAAAACTCATTATCAAAGAATCTAGGATCATTACGTGCATCGGATGCAACTAAGCATACTTTATCTTCTAGAACCGTGTAATGGCAATAAGAATCCTTACGAAGTGCCGTAACGGCATCAAAACCTTGGGCACTTTTAATCCATGCAACCTTCTCACCAACTAGATCAATTGCTGCCATTGGTACATCGAATAAACGACGCGCCAACCTTGTAATCTTATCAAATCGTTCCTCAGCAGGTGTTCCAATCATGCGCGTCTTTTGAACAGCAGCAATTCGTTGAATCTCGTTTGGTGCATAAGGTGCTTCAGGCATGGCTATTTTTCCTTTGTTATTATTGTAGACAGGCTGATTGTAAATTAATAATATAAAATTAAATTAGGTTCAATATGTTAACGCAAATTTTACTCTTGATATTGGATATGTATATTATAAAATTAATACAAATATATCCTATATTTTAGAAATTATATCATTTTTTATATGGTTCATATTTGAATATATGTTAATTATTTCTTATTTTTATAGTCTGCAAATTTTAAAATAGTATGTGTTAATTTACGCTATAACCATTAAGTTTTATTCAGGTTTGTATGATTGACCAAGTCATGAAACCCAACCTACTTGGTATTTAGTTGGGTAGGTTTATCATGATGTTTTGTTAGCTGTAATTATTACCGTTACAGATAACATTCGAAAGTTAATTAATTTATATAGTTAACGCAAAAATAAACCTTGTATAGCCTTAGCAATAGCTAAGCT
>CAZZAV010000085.1:505-4063 GCA_964652705.1 uncultured Neisseria sp. | reverse complement strand
GGTAAAACCGCCGGATTTACAGTCCGGACCCGTTGGCCGCTTGGGTAACCTCTCCATTGATGAGGTACTCATTGTATCCAAAAACCACTCTCTCGTCAAGTAAAAATTGAATTTATTTTACTAATTAAATTTAACAACTCTACAAATAGCAACTAAAACAATAAATTAATCTTAATACCCCACAAACAACGTAGCGACCTACATTACCTAGTTTAAAGAATTTTAATTTATCCCATAGACCATATTCAAGCTAGAAATTGCGTTAGTTGCTGCATTACCAGCTGGCGGATTAGAATTATAAGTCAATTGATAATTAATCCCAATGCCAAAATTCTTATTTATTTGTATGTTTAAGGTAGATATCGAGTAGGTTGTCGTATTATTCTGAGCAGCCGTATTTTGTAACTGTTCATAGAAAGTTAGGATATTGCTTAGATTAAGGTTATAGGTTGCCTGCGTTAACCATTGTGGCTGTGTACCAGCAACATTAGTAGAAACAACGTGACGTTGCTGCAACCCCGGTCCAAGCGCTAGCTGCAAACCCATTAAGTCATTATTAAAAATCTGCAGTTTATAACCAATATTTTCATTCCAAACGTAATAAAAGCCATCGTTTGCATCATTCAAATAAGACGCTTGAGCGAATATCCCGCTATATTTATTGAACATATATGCACCATTTTGTTGGAGATATAGTCTATTTTTATTTGAACCTGATCCAGAAGTTTGTAGATTATCATACTGACCGATGCTGTTAAATTGCCAGCCAACAGCCCCTGATTCTGGTTTATAATTAACAATAGCACTACCATTGACACTACTACTATTAGTGTCACCACTGGCACCTCCTGCGCCAAAACCAAACTGCGAGCCCAACCATGGATTATATACTGGTTTAGCTGGTGGTGGAGCAAAGATACTAGGATTAACAGAGGTTACTGGCAGTAGCTGTGATTCATAAAGCGTGGCAATTGAATTATAATAACTTGATTTTTGAGCATACTGATTTGCTAATTGGTGATATTGATCTGCCAGTGAAACACTTGACTCTACTTCTAGCAACTCCGTTGCCAAACAATAATTACAAGAGTAGAAAGCACTACTAGCAGCTATAAATAATAATTTTTTCGACATTTGCGTATGGTCCTTTTCCTAATTTCTCAATTCATACAAAATTCATTATTTTGATAAGTCTCCTTTACGATTTTTAGGTTATATACTCAAACTGATTCATCATACTGGGTCGTTGCCAAGCTCCTCACCTACTAGCTGTAGGCTTCGTCGCTTGTCGCCTACCAGTATTTCACATCAGTTTGAGTATAGATAGTAAAAATCTTTAAGCAAGTATTATTTGCTTAAAGATTTTATGAAAATAGATGCACCAGATGCTGTCAAAATAGGTCAATAATGCAGCAACCTCAATGCAAAATGAAATAAACTACACCTTCACACTATGTTTACATTTAGGACAAATATGTTGCGTGCCTTTAGTTTTGGTGGTATGTACCATCATTACAGGATAATTACACTCTGGACAGTTAGCACTAATTGGCTCATACTTGAAAATAGTTTTACATTCTGGGTAATTATTACAAGAATAAAACACACCAAAACGCCCTTTTTTCGGAATAACTTTACCCTTTTTACATTCCGGACAACCCACTGCATTTTCAACTTCTGGAGTATCCATATTTTCAATATGTTTACATTTCGGATAATTGGCACACGAGATAAATTTACCAAATTTACCATTACGGATTAATAGTTTGCCTCCATCTTTAGGACAAACCCGCCCTTCAACTTCTTCAGGAGGTGCAACAACTTCACTATTCCCATCTTTATCGACTTTGCGCATATAGTTACACTCTGGATAGCCTGAACAACCTATAAAGCGCCCGTATTTACCAAAGCGCGAGATAAGCGGCTTGCCGCACTCAGGACAGTTTTCATCAAGCTTTTCGCTGGTTAGTTCCATCTTTGAAATATTTTGTTTCTCGGTAACCAAAGCGTGCAACTCATCCCAAAATTGGTGTAGCGTCGGTAATTTGGCACTCTTACCAATCGCAATATTATCCAAAGTATCTTCTAAATTGGCAGTAAACTGTAAATCAACATATTTAGTCAGATGATTAGTTAAAAATAAGCTGACAATAGCACCAATTTCAGTTGGTACAAAGCGTTTTTTATCCATCACCACATATTCACGTTTTTTAAGCGTTGCAATGATTGATGCATAAGTCGACGGACGACCAATTCCTAGTTCCTCGAGTGCTTTAACTAAAGAAGCTTCAGTATAGCGTGGCTTAGGCTCGGTTTGATGCGCAGTAATATCAAGGCTATCAACTGGTACCATTTCACCTTCAACCAACTCTGGTAAGCGCGCTTCTTCGTCTTCATTTACTACGCTATCTTCAAAAGTTTCCTGATAGACTTTCATAAAACCATCAAAATTAACCATTACCCCATTAGCTCGAAATACCGTGTTCCCTAGCTCAAAATCAATTGCGGTCGTATCTAAAACCGCCGGACTAATCTGCGATGCCAGTGTACGCCGCCAAATTAATTCATAAAGTTTAAACTGATCGGCATTAAGATAAGCTTTAACACTATCGGGTGTACGCAAAATTGAAGTAGGACGAATTGCCTCATGGGCTTCTTGCGCATTTTTAGATTTACTAATATAAACATTGGCTTTTGCAGGTAAATAACGCCCATCAAAATTTGCTGTAATATATTCGCGAATTTCTTCTATGGCTATAGCTGATAATTGCACTGAATCGGTACGCATATAAGTAATCAAACCGACAGATTCTTTGCCTAATGCAACCCCTTCATAAAGGGTCTGAGCAATACGCATAGTACGATCAGTGGCAAAGCCCAGCTGACGGGATGACTCTATCTGCAAGGATGAAGTAATAAATGGTGCAGTTGGGTTTTTCTTTTTTTGTTTCTTGCTAACTTTACGGATTTTCGCCTGTTCAATCCCACTAATACCCGCGACAATATCTTTGGCATACTGTTCGGTAGTGATGGTACGGGTTTCAATTTTAGTTCCCGCATGCTCAATTAATTTAGCACGAAATTTAATCCGTTCTTTATGACTAAATAAATGTACACCAAAATAATCTTCTGGAACGAATTTCTTAATTTCATCTTCGCGTTCACAAATCAGGCGTAAAGCTGGAGATTGAACCCTTCCCGCGGATAGACCAGGTTTAATCTTGCGCCATAATAAGGGCGAAACATTAAACCCGATAAGATAATCCAAAGTAAGTCTGGCTTGCTGAGCATCAACCAAATTGGCATCAATCTGACGCGGATGAGCAACCGCTTCTAATATTGCGGGCTTGGTAATTTCATTAAATGTTACCCGAGCAACATGGCGCCCTGCACACAAATTATTATCACGTAAAATCTCAGTAATATGCCAAGCAATCGCTTCTCCCTCACGGTCCTGATCGCTTGCCAGAAATATAGTGTCGGCTTTTTTAGCAACCGCCAAAATTACATCTACATGTTTTTGATTTTTTGCAATTAATTGATACTTGGGCAAAAAAT
>CAZZAV010000085.1:0-495 GCA_964652705.1 uncultured Neisseria sp. | reverse complement strand
TCACATCAAGTGAACCATTTTTTTTGGGCAAATCACGTACATGCCCAAATGAGGCTAAAACTGTAAATTCATTATCTAGATATTTACTAATAGTCTTAGCTTTAGCAGGAGACTCAACAATCAATAGCTTACGTGCCATAGTTAACCTTTAATATTTTTTAATGTATTGTAAAATTATTCGAGCAGTAATACGCACTACCACTGCCACTGGAATTTAACAGATTATACTTATAATGCTGCAAATGGTAAGTTAAACCTTCCAAAATTAGTTGCATCTCATCATCTTCAAATTCACCATCCAAACCTAATTCACCTAAACGATCTAATAAAATCTCACGTTCAATTAAAGAAATGCTCTTACTCTGCTCCCACTCCAAAATTTGGCGAATTATTGCTCGCGGTAGATGCTTTTCTTCCCAGCTACTAATAGTTCTAATTGCCGATGGATTAATTTCTAATTCAGTGCCACCTTGCAAAATCGGTGCAAACCACTCT
>CAZZAV010000084.1:0-4528 GCA_964652705.1 uncultured Neisseria sp. | reverse complement strand
ATTTAAGCTTAGCTATTGCTAAGGCTATACAAGGTTTATTTTTGCGTTAACTATAGGTATTTTAATACCTTTTAATATTGGCAATTTTTCTGGCATGTTATAAAAATCTCCAGCAATCGTTGTTTTAAAAAATTTATCAGCTTTAAGTCTAATATTTATCTCTCTAGCCATAAATATTCTCAAATTAACATAATTAGTTCTAACTTTACCGAAGGCAATTAGTTTGGTTAAGCTTTTATAAAGTTGATTGAGGTGGTATGTATCATTCAACTTTAAATATTGAGTAAAATTACTTTTAATCTCTTCAATATAAGTTTTTTGTAATCCATAACTCCATTGTCCTCTGACGGCTGGAACATGAATATTTTGATCTTTTAGTTCATAACTTTGTTTATTACATCGAATCAACATGTATTGATTCAGTGTAAATCGTTGATGTCCCAAAGTTGCATCTTTAGGTTTAAGGGTCTTAAAAAAATTATGATTTTTTGAACCATTTATTCCCTCTCTGGCTAAAAGAACAAAGTGAACAATATCTCCGCCGTGGTAAAACATTATAAGTTGAACGCTAACTTTATTTTCTTGTTGTCTGTGCCATCTGTCATCAGAAGATTCACACACATGATAATCTTCATCCAATCTGCCTAAAACATCTTTAAGTTTTGTATATTCAAATTTGTTTTCAAAATAATATTTATAGCCAATTTGTATTTGTTTTTGTACTTCTTTCATAAAACCAGTTAATGTGGTAATAAAATATAATTCTTCTAAATTAGCTTTATGTGAATATTTACTCATGTCTGAACTCCACTAATCAATACATAAGTTTAGTGGAAATAAAAATTAAAAATACCAACGAAAACGCGTATTTTTTATATTTTTAAAATTTATTTTGCAGTTTTTTATTGTAAAATATTTATAGAATTGCAAAAAACAGAGTTTTTTGAAGTAATTTAATAAAAAACCTTAAAAATAAGGGTTTTTAGGCTTAGTCGCCAAATTTTATTATATAAAATGGCGACGCAGTATATATAAGGTTCCTATGCTGGGCGTGAGCCCACAAAGCTCAAAATTATTTTTTTGTAAAGACCGGCCTAGGTTTTATGATAAAATAACTTTGATTACTTTGAAGCTGCAACTAAAGTTGCGGCGATTCCTATAAACTGATTGCCAATCAGTAATTAATTTTGTAAAAGCAAAATTGGGACGACTAACCCAACTAGCTGCGAAGCCATTTATTCAAATTTTAATTTGTTTTTGATGTCCGCAGCTAGAAAGGAAACTAGCGGACTCAACAATTCATTTTGGTTTACCAAACCAAATTTATAAAACTTAATGACTCAAACTGGCAACTAGATGGAACCGCCAATTCTATTTAGTTGCAACATTCACCAGACAACACAGATTACCAATCTGTTGTTGTTCTTCAAGCCGAAGCGCAGTACCGCGAAGAGTGGTTCGCTGCGCTACGAGTGGGGCTAGGGATTCATCTCCCTATCTATCCACATCCAAAAAACAATCAATGTACCCTGGGGTGCAGGTTGGATGACCGTGAGCCAGCAGGTAGATACGCATTTATTGCAAAAACTACTGGTTACACAAGAGTTATGTTATGTGCTATATGCACCTATGACGTTAAGTAACTGATGTAACTTAATCGTGAAAGTAAAGGGCGCGAGCCACGACTGAAGCGATGAGCCTGTTACAATTAAAGTGGTGATATAGGACAACTATGTGGGAAAACCCTAAAAGAAGTTCTGTGAGCTGGCAAGCTTACTAATCCACCTCCTAATGTAAAGCAATCTATATGACGGAGCCACACATTTAAGGCTGCTGAGGCGTTCCGAAAGGACGCAGGGTTATGAGACGGTCGAAAGGCTGTTGGAATAACTGGTACTAGCAAAATGCCGCGCAGAGTCGCGGAATAATGTTAGATCGCTGGACATAGTTTAAAAATGTACATGGATCCAACTGGGATTCTATGTGGTAAGATGCAGATGTGTCCGTGCCGATAAGGCGAAACTTGAGACGATTATTATACTGATATGGGGGCAACTTTCCAGGAACCTTATAACCCACATATCGGTGCTTTGACAAAAAATCAAGCACAAAGTGAACTAATCGCAAGACGGCAAACAGCGCATTGTAAAGGAATTGTAACTATGCGGGGAAACTCTAAAGATTTGAGTAATACGAAGTGGTAGGAATGCTGTAGAGCATTCCGTTAATCGTGTGAAACGTAATACCGTAAGGAGTTACACTGATCTATGAGTGGGAGATTCGATGAGTAGATTCTGATACGTCAGACATTTTTTCTTGGGTGGTACCAAGGATTAGGTCGGAAACAGATAGCAATGTGGTGGCACCAAGCCATGTTGTGAACGAAAGTCGGAGGTGGAACTGTTATTGTCTAAATGAATTTAGTCTTCTTGACTTTTGAAATTTAGCAAAAAACAGGAATGAGAATCATGGGCGACCATGATTTGGGGAATGGTTTTTGAGTCATTAAGTTGGCAGTTGTTTAGTCGCAGCTGTTTCACTTTCAAAAAAATCTCCGTCAATTATAGTTTGTGCGGATCTGGGAAATATTAAATTCCAAACAAAAAATAGAAATATTTTTTGAAAAACTTGTTTTCTAAAACGAAGATAAGAATGGGATAATAATATCTACTGGATTTTGTGCAGCTAATCTTTTTTGTACTCACTCGGAATGCTTTGTGTTCCCGTGGTGGGTACTCGATGCGTTCCTTTTTCTAGGAATCTTCATAAAAACTTAGTTTGTACGTACCAGGTAAATTCTCTAATTTCGATAACGCTGTTCCCTGGCCATTCTATTTATTTAGAGTGCGTTGAGTTTTCGGTCGAAAGAGTGAAGTTTGATAAAACAAATTCTACTTGAGATACTACTAATCATTTGAGGATGTTTATTCAATGCACAATTGAATACTTGTCTAAATGAACATCAAGTAAATAGTATTCTTACTAATTACTTTATTAAAGCTCTTTTCTTAGAGCTAGTTAATATGGTTAATCTCTGTATATTTAATGTACTTGAGGTTTTATAATTTAGAACGTGGAAATAAAATAACGTTCACTGTAATTTAGAAAAGCCTAGCAGTTTATGCTTATGGTAACTAGCCCCATTTAATTATGAGGAATTATAACTTTTAGTGATAATTACTTATTGCTAATTTATTGTGGATATTTGAAAGGATCTACATTTGTAACAATGAAAGGACGCCATCGTGCGTCCTTTCTTCACATATAGGTCACAAAAAATAAAAGGGTTACGTCCCTTTAGTTTTTTGGAGCAGGCTTTGCTCCATTAGTGTCGTCAAAGGGTTCAGTAATGTTTTAAAATATTCTTTTGTTTCATTATCATCTATAATTAACTTTCTTACAGCAGCTTCATATTTTGCGCGAGGTAGCATATCAAGACCTCTTACTATATTTGTTAATACCGGAGTTTCTCTAATTGGATAGCGTGAAATTAAATTATCTAGTTTTTTTTCATCAACAAGTTTGTCAAAATATGCTTCTTCTTTTTCTAAAGTTTCTTGTACATTATAATCTAAATTAAAATATTGTTTTCCTCTGATCTCCTTATGATTAGGTAATTTAACCATTATGCCATTTCTAATTTGCTTTTCACAAAGTTTTGCACATAACCTTGCTTTATGTAGCGTCAGATCATTAATAATATTAGAAATTGCTCTTTCAAAGATAATATTCGCATCCTCTCCTGTTACTCCGGATATTTTTTCTGCTATTTTCTTTACAATTCCCAAATTGTAATACAGACTTTCAACAGAATAACTGTTTAATGCTGCAACCCCTTTTTGGATCAAATTTTGTATTTGTTCTTCTGTTCTGTCATCAGCATCTACTAAGCCGTAAGCATTAATCCAATGTAATCCTTCTGTGCCTTTTATTCCTTCAACCGCCTTTTCGACTTGTGTACAATTTCCTTGCGGCATGATGGTTACATTTGGATAAATTAATTGATAAATTTGTCTGTCTAAACTTTCATAGGTTCCCTCAACAAATAAAATATCTCTTTTAGATCCTAGTATTTCATGTTTTATAGAGTTTGGAATTTGGTCAACTTCAGATATTAAATCCGCATCCCAATTGCTTATGTTTTTACCATTCCATTCACAACTTCTCAAAAGTAAGACGCTTGCTTCTGGCTGGTCAATTGGTAGAAAAATATCATGGGTTGAAATAACAAATACACAATCTTTTCTTTTTTGAAATAAAGAGGACAATAGAGGGGAAATTATTGAACGATGCAAATGTCTTTCAGGCTCATCAAGTATTATAAGTTGATTTTGATCAGCAGTTAAAACGTCTGAGCAAATAAGTAATGCATTTCTCTCTCCATCAGATAATTCTGCAATACTATATGGTGTACTGCCATTTTTAGAGGCAAATAGTTGTTCGTCTTTACCTAAGGAAATTATGACAGGTATATTTGTAATGGTCTAATATTTCTGTAGACTATTAAAGCCAGTTTATTGCCCTAATT
>CAZZAV010000083.1:0-4644 GCA_964652705.1 uncultured Neisseria sp. | reverse complement strand
CCTATTTCAAGGTGGAAATTCTTATATTCGTGAAGTAGATTTGCTACGCATAATAACAGCAGTTTCTCTCGCTACTTGGGGACAAAAAATTGAATAGAATTAATCTTTATAATTATCGAATTAAAGAAGTTAATTTTGGTAAATTAAGGGTTTATTTTTTTCTTGGTGTTGGAATTGTGCTTTCCTTATTTTTTAATTTTATTATTTATAGTTATTATGAAATTCATATCATACATCAAGATACCAGAAATGCATTTCTAACTACAAATATCAATATGATAGATAATAAGTTAAAACCAATTAGAGAGTTTGATAAAAAAGTAGAGTTAATTAGAAAACAAGTGCGCTTACTGCAAGTTGTTGAAGATAAACGTGATGATACTGTGACTTTTTTCCAGCAGCTGGGAGAGGTAACTCCAGAGCAAGTTTATTATAAACAGATTACTTGGAATGGTATGATGTGTCAATTAACAGGGACTGCTGCGAGTCCCCTTTATCTTGCGAGCCTTTTGGATAAGTTACGAGATAAAAAAGGAATATTCGATAATCCTGAATTAGTTTCTAATAATTTAGGAGCAGATGGTAGTTATGATTTTATGATAACAGTTCAAATTAAACCTAATTTGGTAGCGGTTCCCGATGGCAAGTCTTAATTTAGGTAAGCTGAAGCTAAAGCCCATTTATATGTGGCGATTAACAACACTAATTTTATTTACTCTGATATTAATGTTGGTATTGTCTTTTCTAATTTATAAGAACTTTACTTATGAAAATAAAGATAAATTATTTCAACTACAGCAAGATGAACAAACGTTAAAAGACGATCTCATTCGTAAAGTTTCATTGTTAAATAGTATTGATTTATATAGGGAAAAAGAGTCAGCTTTAAATGATCTTTATGCCAAAGTTGGGCTACAGTTTCCAACATCAGAAGAGCTTCCGAATGTTTTGATTCAGATTAACCAGGTCTCTGAAGACTCTGATTTTAAAATAAAGAATTTTACTCCTAAATCTCCTGCTGCAGTAAAAGAAGATTCGTCAGCAGCAAAAGGTGATAAAATCAACTCAAGAGTGTATTCGCTTAGTGCCAGTGGCACTTTTGATGATGCAATTAAATTTTTCTATCAAATTGCTAAAATCCCTCGAGTAATGGAGTTATCTAATTTTCAAATGTCTCGGATTGATGATGCTCAGATTAGTATTAGTTGTGACGTAACTATTTTTTATAGTGACTAAAGTGCTCAAATTAATCGTTATATTTATGTTAATGGTAACGCAGGTTATGGCGGATACTAGCGATCTAGAGCAGTTTGTTCAGGATTTGCGGGCAAAACCATCGACCAATGTACCACCAGCCTTACCTGAGTTTACATTTAAGCCAGCAAATTATAAAATGATAGTGTATGATAATATTTTTAGCCAAGACCGTTTGGATAAAAGAGAGTCGGATATTTTGCAAAGCTATAATTTAAATCAAGTGCAGATGGTAGGATATCTAAAGTATGAGGGCAAGGATTATGTTTTTATTAAAACACCTTATGAAACTTTGAAACTGAAAGTTGGCGATAAGATAAAAGATGGTGAAGTTACCTTAATCACACCTATTTCTGCTCAAATTGATGAGCCACAAATTGAAGATAAAAAAACCTTTATTAATAAAATTATGCTTAAGCTAGATCAAAATAATCAAGCGAAGAAACAACCAAAGTTAACCCAAAAATGAAAAAATACACGCTTCTTTTTCTGTTGATAAATACCTATGCTGGTGCACTTACTTTGCAAAGTGTTAATAATAACGTAGCAAATCAAAGCCAAACTATCTCATTTGGCTTTGATGCTGCGGGTAATGCTGTGCCAAAGCTATTTGTAGCAGGAAATGATTTAATTGTTGATTTTAAAAATATTAGTACCTCAACTAATCAAAGTACATATACCTTTGAAAGTGGTTTTGTTAGAGAAGTAGATTTAGTGACGGTCGGTAGCAGAACCAGAACAGTTATTGTTGGTGGTGCTAAATATAAATATCAGGTTAACCAAAATGGAACCTTTATTAATCTCAGCTTTACGAATAGCATTGGACAAAGTCAGATTGGACATGAAAATGTAGGCTTGATTGGTTTGCCTAAAAAGTCAGCTGCTAATTATGCTACTCAAATTAATGATATTAAATTTACTCGAGATGATAACGGTGGTGGTGTTGTTGAAATTCCTTATACTGGCGATAGTAAAATTGATGTAAAAGAAGAGCGGTTTGGTGATAGCTTAAAATTGACTTTAAATGCAGTAGGTTTTAATTCAAGTATAATTAAACGTATTGATACTACTGATTTTGATACGCCGATTAAGTATATAGATACCAAATCTGGAAATAACAAATTATTTTTGACTATTGTTAATCGTAATCAGTGGGATTACGCATTATATCAATTGCAGAATAAATTAATTATCAATATTCGTAAAGTTACTCTATCAGATAGTTCGATTCCAACGCTTAGTGATAACAAAACAGATAAAGTAACCTTTAATTTTCAAAATATTGATGTTAGAGCTCTATTACAGTTATTATCTGATTTTAGTGGTTATAATATTTTAGTTAGTGATAGTGTTACTGGTTCAATGTCAATTAAATTGAATAATGTGCCTTGGGATCAGGCATTGCAAATTATTCTGACAACTAAAGGGTTGGGGATGAAACGCGATGGAAATGTTATTAGAATTGCGCCTGTTGGTGAATTAGATGCAATGAGTAAATTGCAACAAGAAGGCAGGAAAACTCAAGAAGCAACTGAACCTTTGGACACTGCGACCATTCGTTTGAAATATTCTCAGGCCGCAACTATTCAGTCAATGATTCAACAAAAGGGTTCTGGAAGTACAGGTAGTGCTTCTGCTAGTAATAGTGGAAGTGTTTCTACTGGCACTTCAACTGGCCCTGGTGGAAGTAGCACTACGCTTGCTCAGGGTAGTAATGCGAATTCATTATTATCTTCGCGAGGTAGTATTTTAGTCGATACAAGAACTAATACAATTATTGTCAATGATACACCGTCACATTTAAAAGATATTAAAGATTTAATTGATAAAATTGATATTCCGGTGAAGCAGGTCTTAATTGAGGCTCGAATAGTTGAGGCAAATAGTAACTTTGAAAAAGATCTTGGTATGCGATTATTACTCGCTGGAATTGGCGGTAGTTTGACTTATTCTAACACTTTAGAAAATGGTGTAACAATTAATCAAACTGGTATTAATGCAGTTAGCGCTAGTCCAGCAGGTTTTGTTAACCAAAACTTTGGTATCTCGGGTGGTGCATCAATGTCAACCATCTTTGCTCCTAACAGCAACACCTTAATAGGATTGGAAGTTGATGCACTAGAGTTACAAAGTCAAGGTAGAACTATTTCAAGTCCTAAAGTAATGACCGCAAATTATCAGGCAGCCAACATTCAGCAAGGGGTACAGATTCCGTATCAGCAAGCAACCAGCGCTGGTAATACCAATGTGGCATTTGTAAATGCGACGTTGTCGTTACAAGTTACACCGCAGATTACTGATGATGGTTACGTTTTACTTAATGTTCAAGTACAGAAAGATAGTCCGAATACTAAATTACAGGTACAGGGAACGCCTTCAATTGACACCAATAGTGTTAATACTCAGGTGCGGGTAAAAGATGGTTCAACAATTTTAGTTGGTGGTATTTATGTTGATGATCAGCAAAAAGTTGAAGAGCAGATACCATTATTAGGGGATATTCCATATTTAGGCTGGTTGTTTAAATCACAATCAACCAAAACCGCCAAAAAGGAATTATTAATTTTTATAACTCCGCGGATTATTTCGAGTAGTTTGGATAATGACAATTAAAAATATTATTATTGTAGGTATTACCGGAGTTGGTAAGACGACTATTGGTAAATTTTTGGCTGACCGCTTAAATAAACAATTTATTGATCTTGATAAGTATATTGAACAGACTTGTGGCGTCGATATTCCAACTATTTTTGAGTTGGAGGGTGAAAATGGTTTTCGTGATCGAGAAACTTTTGCCTTAAATCAGGTTATGGCTGAAGCTAATGATTACGTCCTTTCTTTGGGAGGGGGCTGCGTTATCCGTCCGGAAAACCGGCAAATCATTACCCGGCAAAAGAATCTAGTAGTTCAATTGGTTGCTGATCTAGAGATTATTGTTGAGCGTTTATCACGTTCACCAAACAAACGTCCACTATTAGCTAATCAAAATCTTAAGCAAAAAATTGAATCACTTTTTGAAGAGCGCCGCGAGTTTTATAAAATGGTTAGTGATGTTACTATTAATACAACCTTACTTAAACCTCATCAAGTAATTGAGCAGGTTGAAAAACATTTGCATACTAATTAAAAAAAGACCTCAAGGTCTTTTTTTAATTAGTAGTGAAAGTTTTAATCGTATCAGCTAATGCTAACGGAGCTTCAGTTTTAGCAACTACTTCTTCCACAGTAGTATTATCTGCGATTTCGAGTAATTTTAGTCCATTTGGGGTAACTTCTATTACTGCCAGTTCAGTTACAATTAAGTCACAGCAGGCAACACCCGTTAGTAGTAGGCTACATTGTTTTAAAATGTTCGATTTACCAGCTTTACCAGTATGAGTAGTTACCACT
>CAZZAV010000082.1:0-4718 GCA_964652705.1 uncultured Neisseria sp. | reverse complement strand
TTCCCGCAGGCTCTGGGCTTATTGGTACTTATTTTAATAATGGTTTTTTTAAATGCTATATTACTTGGACAGCAATCATACTACCTGACAATACACCGATTAGCAGCGCCAAAGGTGTAGCTATATCAGGCTGCCATTCACGTGCTGAACTTGCCGAATCACAAATCATCACTGCAAAATGGAATTGAGAAATACTGGCTATAAATTGTAACAATCTAAACTTTATTTAAGCTCCGCAACTTGACTGACAGTTTTTAATAAGCTCTTGAAACTGTCAGCTTCATATGCAAATATATCACATGTTTAATCGTAAAATTAACATTTAGCAGATACTACCATCACCTGACTAAACCTTAATTTTTTAATGATCTAAATATAACTCTGAAAAATCCCCAATAACTTTAGCTCTAAGACTTGCTAAATGAGACGATACCGTCTTTGGTGCAACTAACATCTGTTCCGCAACTGCTTTTACCGTATGATAGCGCTGCCTGTATAGCAAAGTTTTTATTTCTGCATCGGTTGGTAATTCATAAAATAAATCTTCCGCTTTAACATAGCTAATGAATTTCTGAATTGATAATTTGCTGTGTTTATATAAATGCTGATATAAGCGATATAATTCAATTAAGTTAAGCCGGTTAGTAACCTGCTCACTCATCGTTAATATCCATGTTACTTTATTTAAGGCATTACGTAATGGTAATTTTTTCATATTATGAATTGCCACAAAGCCATTAGGCAGCAAAGATATTTGCCGATCATTAATAATTTCAGCTTGTTGAAATTTAAGCTGCTCATCAAACATCACTATTTTACTAGCTAAGCTTCCCCAGTTTAGACGCATGTGTTGGTCAATATCCAGAACTGTCAAGCCGATTAATTCTTGAACATTCGAAACGCCTATATTTGTAGCATTAGTTTGATTACTAAAGAAGTATTTGCCTGAACTTAACTCTTTTAAATGCGCAGAACCATTAAAGCTATTGATTAAGCGCTCAGCAAAATCTAAGGTAATGAGATGATTTCCTCTTTGCATTATATTCTTCTTGAAACATAGTGTTTTTTAATTCAACTAAGATTTGTCTAGGTCATTTTAACGGAGGTAATATTTTCCTCTATTGTATACAATGATGTCAAATTAAACCGCTACTGACAATTAAAATTTTAAAAGGTTATAAAATTATGATAAAGATAGAACACATTGCAATCTGGGTAAAAGATATTGAATTAATGAAGAATTTCTACTGCAAATATTTTAATGGTACTCATAATAATAAGTATGAGAATAAAGCTAAGGAGTTTACATCCTACTTCATTGATTTTGGCTCAGGTTGTCGACTAGAGTTAATGCATTCGAACAGTTTAATCAATGACAAAATAAGCGATCGTAAGGCACGGTTAGGAATCAGTCACCTAGCAATTTCTCTTGGAAGTAAACAACTTGTTGATGATTTAACTTACACGCTAGAATTAGACGGATATAAAATAGCTATTTATCCGCGAACTACAGGAGATGGATATTATGAAAGTTGTATTTTTGATCCTGAAAATAATCAAATTGAACTTACTGAATAATACTATCTTTGGTATTAATACTGTTACAAAAAAAGCACCGTTTATATTTACGGTGCTTTTTTATAAGTGAGAAATAAAGCTTACGCTTCTGATACCACGCTAATTTTAACTTTAGAGTGAACATCATGATGCAACAGTACATCAACTTCAAATTCACCAATAGTTTTCAATGGACCATGAGGTAATGCGATTTCAGAACGTTTAACTTCAACACCGCTAGCATTAATTGCTTCAGCGATATCCATAGAAGTAACCGAACCAAATAATTTACCATCAACACCAGCTTTAGCATTTACAGTAAATACTACGCCATCAATCTTAGCATGACGAGCTTGAGCATTTGACAAGATGTCAGTTTGGTTGCGTTCGTATTCTGCACGACGCGCTTCAAACTCTTTTAAATTAGCCTCAGTAGCACGTTTTGCTTTACCTTGAGGAACTAAGAAGTTACGAGCATAACCATTTTTAACGTCAACGATATCGCCAAGGCTACCCAAATTTGCTACGCGTTCTAATAAAATAATTTTCATTGTGATTATCCTTCAGTCTAAATTAGTGTTGATCGCAAAATGGTATTAATGCTAAGAAACGCGCACGTTTAATAGCTTCTGCCAACATACGTTGGAATTTAGCTGATGTACCAGTGATGCGAGATGGGATAATCTTCCCTGTTTCAGTAATGTAGTTTTTTAATAATTCTACATCTTTATAATCGATTTCAGTATAGCCCTCTACTGTGAAGCGGCAAAACTTTTTCTTTCTTAATATATTACGTGACATTGTGTATTCCTTTAATCCAAATTTTTTAAATTGGTAATATGTAAAACTAATTTTTTTTGCGTATTAACGCTCAGAAACCCAGTTACACTAACGTGGTGATCTAATAGCTCCTGACTAATTTCTGCTGCTACATAAACGCAATAAATTCGACATTTAACGTAACGCAGTGCTCCACCCTCCATTTGCTCAGAATTATGCTCAAGCACGATTCTGGCAACCTTTACCCCTGCTGGAGTAATCATTGGCGGATAAATTTTACTAATCAGACCTGTTAACTTTACCTCGTTTTCTTGGTGCATCTTAGATTAATGATTTGCTTTTTTCATCTTTCATGAATACTGATGGCTCAGTAACTGCAGCTTTTTTGCTGATGATTGAATTACGCAAAATAGCATCATTAAATTTGAATGCGTGGTTTAGTTCGTCTAAAACTGCGTTACCACATTCAATATTCATGCATACGTAATGAGCTTTAGCCAATTTTTGGATAGGATACGCTAAATGACGACGACCCCAATCTTCTAGACGATGAATACTACCACCATTATCAGCGATAATTTTTTTATATCTGTCAACCATGTTGACAACTTGTTCACTTTGATCTGGATGAACAAGGAAAATAATTTCATAATGACGCATGAAAACTCCTTACGGTTTTAAAACATCTCCCGCCCATGCTTTGGCGTAGAGAAAGGTTAATTTAGTACCACTGCAAAAGGCAAGCTTTATCATGTACAAAACTGGTACTACCCACACAAAAATGCGAGTCCAAGATTATAGCAGATTTCATACTCATCAAGCAATTATAATTGAGCATCTATGTGAATTTTTATCTTAGCAATTACTAACTTTGACTGCACGGCAAGTATTTTAATGTTATTACAAATACATCAAACACATTGATTTAACGGCTTAAATAGAGGCAAAATCGTGCTTAAAACCTCATAAAATCGTCAATTTATCCACAGATAATATGCTAACTAGTTTAAATATTGCGCATGTCATTTATAAATCAGATTACACTACGTAACACACTGTTATACTTAATGTTAAAAATAATACATTAATTTAGGCAACTATTTACAAACGCTTATGCCCCAATAGTTTAGCCCCCATTCACAATACTTACTAACAGAGTTACTAACAGCTTTTGTGGATAAGCTAAAAATCTCTAAATATACGGTAATTTAGCATTTATTTAGTTAAAGCTAATATTACATATCAATCAATTTAATTTGCAACATTTTTTATTTGCTGCACATATATAAAATGGCACTACCCAAATAGTACCATCAATTTATGTACGTCAAGTTTTGTACTTAGTTTCTTAGAGTTGACGTTCATCATCGTGATGATGAAGCTTATCATGATGCTTATCATCAACTATAACCTTAGTATTTTTACTTGATTTTGTCGTAGTTGTAACTTTTGCATCATGTTTCAATTTTTTGTTATTCGCTGTTGTAGACTGAGCTTGTTGTGAAGAAGTACTGTGCACTGAATCTATTTTATTTAACTCATTTTGTTTGGCTTGTTGAACATTTGCATTTTGACTATTTTGAGCCGTGCTTGGTTCTACATAAACATTATTAGCTGAACCTTGAGCACTATTATTAATTGCGTTTGCTGTTATCGCGGCAGCTCCAAGTGTTGCTGCTGCGCCGACAGCTGCTGCGGCAACGTTACCACCCCCTGATGAGCTACTGGCAGATGAAGTCGGTGTAGCAGTAGAGCTGTTACTACTTTCCCCCGAATTATTTGCCGATTCATTGCTATTTGCAAAACAAAGCCCCGAAATTACGGATAAAATTAATAGCATTTTTTTCATAAATAATTTCCTAATTGCATAAAATATTTTTAACAATAGTAAAACAATTAATAAAAAGCCTCAACAATTTTGATCTTGCTCAAAATTGTTGAGGCTTTGTAATAATGTTTAATGATTATTTTTTATATGTTGCTACAGGAGTTAACTCAAGTTCGTTAACAATTTTAGCGCCATGTGGTGATTGAGAGATATACGGGGTCAAATCAGTACCTGCAACCATTCCTTTGTAATGTTTACCACCCTTCCACTCATCAATATTTGTAACATCATAAACTTTACCATTTAATGCTACATAAGCTTTATGACCATTTTTTCCATCAAAAGCTTTCAGTTGTGCTGCTGACATTGATTTAAGAGCTGCTGCTGAAGCAGCTTTAGGCGCAGAAGAAGCGCTTGAATCAGCATACACTGGAGCAGAGATCACAAAAGAGCATAATAACAAACTACTAATTAATTTAACCATATTCATTACCTTTAACAAAAAATTTAAGCAACTAAATACATTGAATTATACCAAAACCAGTTACAAATA
>CAZZAV010000081.1:0-4877 GCA_964652705.1 uncultured Neisseria sp. | reverse complement strand
ATTTCTTAGATCTTGGGAGTATGCATTCATAAGTATGTATATTAACATAAGTTGAAGTTTATTTTTGCGCTAACTATATGATTACAGTTGCTGAGCAAATTAAACCTAAGATATTAAAAAAAATGATCCATCCAGAGCTATCTAAAAAAACACTTATATTGAATTAATTTTAAAAAAATAAATCATTTGAAAGTTCACATATGAAGAACATAACCATAATTGGAAGTGTTAGATCAGATTTCCATATTGACCATCGCTATACGTTAAGAGAGGTTATGGACAATATTAACCCAACAAAATTAAGTAATGAATATATGGATTCATATTTTAAATTTTTATATAAATATGTTGATGACTCCATTAAACATGGTGCCGCCCCAGGGGTTAGTACATATGCAGAGCTGAAAATTGTTCTCCAGGACTACCTTAATAAGAGCAGGCAGCCTAATCTAAAATTTAATTTTGCATTTAATGAATTTGAACAAGCTGTAAGTAAAATTGATAAAGAGAATTGGTTATCAAAATTTTTAAGGCCTAAAATTACAAATAATATTATTGGAAAAGGCGTTAATCTAATTGAAGTACATGAGCATATGTGCAGTGAACATACGGCATTAATAATGCCTCATGTTTTGAATAATATCAAACATCTAGATGCTCCAACTCTTGTTTGTAGCAATCAATTCCTTACAAACTGTCATTTTGAAAACGGTGAAGAACATTACAAAATTTCCAATAATTTTCATAGACACTTTTTTCGCGATTGTAAAAAATCTGGCGTTCTGTATATTGAATACACTGGGCAAAATTGGATATGCATTTAATTAGAGTTTTATTATAAATGTTAGAATTTAAGGAAAAATCATGAAAGTAATTATAGCTGAAAAACCAAGTATTGGTAGAGCAATTGCAGAACACCTTGGTGTTATAAATAAAAAACAAACACATTTTGAATGTAATAATGGGTATGTTGTCACATGGTTATTTGGCCATGTTTTAGAGCAGTTTCATCCAGAGGATTATACTTCAGAATGGAAGTCATGGCGCATTCCTCTGCCAATGCGTCCTCAAACTTATAAAAATAAAATAAAAGAGAGTGATAGTATTAAGTTACAAGTTAGGGCAATTGAACAATTAGTTAATAATTGCTCTCAAGTGATTAATGCAGGAGATCCTGACCGAGAAGGGCAACTGTTAGTTGATGAATTACTAGATTATTTAAAAAATGATAAGCCAGTCTTTCGCATAATGTTGGCTGCAATTGATGATAAATCAATTGGCAATGCATTTGAAAACATTAAACCAAACGATAAATTTATTGGTTATAAGCTTGCAGCCGAAGCACGTCAACGTGCAGATTGGCTAATTGGCATGAATTTCACTAGGGCATTTTCAAATACATTTCAAGATAATGGATACAAAGGAGTTGTATCCATTGGTCGGGTACAAACTCCAACTTTGAAGCTAATTGTAGACCGAGATAATGAAATCAAAAAATTTAAATCAAAAAATTTAAATCAAAAGATTTTTATGAGTTAAGCGCGGGATTTAATAACCAAGTTCCATTAATTAAATCAAAACTAGTTTTACCTGAGTTTATTCAAGCACTATTAGATGAAGATAACCGTTTATTAGATAAATTACCGCTTGAAGAGATAACAAAACAAATAATAAACCAACCATCTAAGGTTGGAAGTTATTCAAAACAAAGTAAAACAACAAAACAACCATTATTATTTAATTTATCAGAACTACAAGCTACGGCCAATCAGAAGTTTGGTTATTCTGCGCAAACAGTACTTGATGTGGCACAAATTCTTTATGAAAATAAGTTAACATCATACCCAAGAACTGACTGTCAATATATGCCTGAATCACAATTTAATGAAGCTAAGAACATCATACAAAATTTGCTTTCATTGAATGATTATTCTAAGTTTACTCCATCAATAGAAATAAAATCTCAAGTATGGAATGACTCCAAAGTTACGGCCCATCATGGGATAGTTCCAACAGGTGCAAACTTATCGAATTTATCTGAAGTAATGGCCAAAGCTGGTAAAAACAAAGATGCAGCCATTAACCTATTTAACATAATCTGCCTACGATATATTGCTCAATTTTACCCACTGCTAAAATTTGATCAAGTTGATATTTACTTTGAAGTTGGTGAATATTTCTCTCCAGAAAGTAAAATCAACATGCCATATCAATTTAAGGCAACAGGGAAAACCATCATTGATTATGGTTGGAAAGCAATATTTATAAATGACAATTCAGATGATGAAGCTGAAAATCAAGAAGATGAACAGCTACTACCTATTTTAAGTAATGGTCAGATACTAACATGTACTGAAGCCAATATTATAGTTAAACAAACCCAAAAACCTAAGCCATACACCGAGGGTACAATTATTAAAACTATGGCAAACATCCATAATAAAATTCCAGAATTAGTTAAAGGCATGGGATATGATTTAATTAAAACAAATAAATTAATTCAGGAATACCGCTTCATTCTAAAAGAAACTGCTGGTTTAGGAACTGAAGCAACCAGAGCTAAGATGTTAGAAACGCTGAAAGAACGTGAGTTTATTAAGTTAACTGGCAAAAATCTTAGTGCCACGCCACTTGGGCATATGCTTATAAATGCTATTTGTGATGTAGGTGTTCGTGATGAATTATCATTCTTGGCCAGCCCACTAACAACTGCAGAGTATGAACAATATTTTGATGAAATTCAAAAAATAGGCACTCAGGAGGTTGTAGATAAGTTTTGGTATAAGTTTGATCCTCAACTAAATAAAATTTCAGGATTTTACCAATTACCAATAAAAATTAAGATGAATTCTGGAAGTATACCATGCCCATCTTGTGCAAAAAAAAGCGTACAGGCACTACTAAAATGTTTTACCGGAAAGCATGGCAAATTTTGGAGTTGCCAAGTTTGCAATACAAAATTTAACGACCTTGATGGTGTTCCAGTTATAAGCATAGAGCGTAAAGATGCCAAACCAACCGGAGAAAAATGCCCAGAATGTTGCTCTGATTTAGTGGAGAAAATTGGAAAATTTGGACCATTTATAAGCTGTAGTAACTATCCTAAATGTGAATGGTCACCACCAAAAGCTAAAAAAACAGAAGCTCAAGGAACTAAAACAGGGGATAAATGTCCAGAATGTAAATCTGATCTTGTTGAGAGAGATGGCAAACATGGTAAATATATTTCTTGTAATGGATTTCCAAAATGCAAATGGAAGCCAACTAAACCTAAATCAGAATCTACTGGTGAATTATGTCCAAAATGTGGGTCCGCAATGGTTAGACGAGAAAACTCTAAGAAAAAAAATGAATTCTTCTTAGGATGTTCTGCATACCCAAAGTGCAAGCACACTGAATGGTAGTAACCCAGTAAATGGAGTTGAATATGACAGAGTTAGTAATTATTATCTTACAGATAATTTGTGAATGTATCGCAGTTAATGTGTTTGGTAAAAAGAAGAAACAACGTAGAAAGAACCGGTGGGAATTATGAATGATGCTATTAAATCCGTAGTTATACCAAATTGGATTTATTTGGAATTTTGGATATCTGCTTTATTAAGTTTGAGCATATTTGTTGTTATCGCCATAAAGCATATGAAGTTTACTTCTCGTGGTGGCCCACTGATTAATAAATATATTTTGGGCAGTATTTTCTCAGCTCTAATTGGTGTACCTGCAATCGTTTCATATAATATTATTACACAATTTGATATTTATCCACAGTATGTAAAATATTTTGAGATGGACTTTTCTAGATTAAAGGACAACAAAGATGCTACCAAATAACTTAAGGATTTAGCAATTCAACATGGCGGTAGTTGCATTGACAATGTTTGTACTCTTAACGCATTATCGTTTAAACATAACTTAAATGAAACATGGGTTAAATTTGGTAAAGAGTCCGATGAAGAATTTTATTGTAATTGCAGCAGCCCAATTAACTATGACTTTGGTAAAAATACGTTTGTAGCTAAAATTAAGATTTAATTTACACAAATTTATAAATTGGAATAAGATGGTATTTATGTTTTTGGCGATAATTCCTGGGGTACTTTTTTGGGTTTTTATATTATGGCACTCATCTTATAAGGATAATTTAAACACTCGTATTTTGGCATATGCAATTCCAGTTTTAGCTGGTTTATATGTTGTTTTAAACCAAACATATGACAATAATAAGTTACAAAAATCACCAGATTATATCAACTCAGCTAAAATGAAAAATGAACTTGATAAGTGGTTCAGTATCGCCCAAAATTCTAATATATTTTGTGAACGGATAAATTTCACCTGTGATGCTTATTTAATTGCAAATGATTTTTCAACGTTGACAAATCAACAAGTAGCATTTATAAGTAAAAATAAAGATTTTAATTCTATATGTACGGCTGGTTTTGATCTTAATTGGTTTTACCAAAAATTTCCAAATTATATTGGAGCGAATGAAAATAGTTCTGCATTTAACGATTCAGTCAATATAATCCTAAATGGTCCACATAGATTAGGATCTAGAGACGAGACAATGCGTTTATTTAAAGAACAATTCACTGAAAACTGTAATTTACTATATAAATCAAGTGCTAAATAGTAGCAAATAAAATAGGGCAAAGGATAGTTATGATCTTATTTAATGTAGGATGTTTCATATTAATATTTTCAAATTTCATAATCTCATTATTACCAAATAAAGAGGTCGTTAAGAGTAGTAATGATCAAGAATTAGTTAAACAGTTCTTATTGCTCTTAACAGTCATTAATCTGTCATTGTTACTAGCCGTGATTGTAATGGTCTAATATTTCTGTAGACTATTAAAGCCAGTTTATTGCCCTAA
>CAZZAV010000080.1:0-5008 GCA_964652705.1 uncultured Neisseria sp. | reverse complement strand
ATTTAAGCTTAGCTATTGCTAAGGCTATACAAGGTTTATTTTTGCGTTAACTATATATTCAAACCACCTGGAACCAAAATACTCTGTTTAGGAGCAAGATGTGGATATTGACTATCTGCTGTAATCGCACCAAATACCTGACCACCAGATAGGGATTTAAAATCTAAGTACATTTTGCTGTCATTGGTATATACACTTGATGGCGTTAAAGTAACTGGAAGTCCACCAGCGTTTACAGCATTAAAACCTAAGGTATAAATTAATGAAACGTAATTCGAACAATTATTAGTCAAACCAATTGAGCCATTTAAATAATAATTATCTTTACCCGAGAAATTAACTTGAGCCGTCACACATATAGCATGGTTGGTAACAATTGGAATTGGTGTTTTTATATAAGCATCATTTAACATCAGATAATTATTTGCTAATGCTACATCAAATGGTGCATTATAAACAGGATTATTATAAAGAGTAAATTTAAATATTCGATTTGCAGGGATACTATTAGTCCCAGCAACATTTGATCCAGCAGTAATCGCCCCAATAATTAAATTACCTTGCATTTGCGTAAATTTCATTGTAAAGTTAGTATAATATGGTGCAATGTAATCATTATTATCAACAAATGAGCCAAGTAGAATTGGGCGTGTTGCCACATTTTGTGATGGAAAACTAATTTTGGCAGCAGCCAACGATTGAGCGGTGTTACAAGTATTTAAAATATTAATATAGCTACTAACATTATAACTATCTGAAGTAAGGTTCATATTTGCCGTAAGACAACTTGATGCAGCCAAAACTGTTATTGAGAGAGCTGTGCTGGTGGCGTTATTTAGTGAGGTAGAATTAACTGTATTCTGTGTAGATCCTCCACCTTCCCCAACACATGAACTTAATAATGCCGCTATTGTAAATAATATAAGTGTGTAATTTAATTGAGATCATCGATACTTCATAGAGCCTACAAATTTATATATAAAAAGTATAAAATACTTTAATTTTCATTTGAATATAAAATATCACTAGTAACATTGCTTCCAAAATGAAGTTGACCGCTGAAATTGATTGAGATATAAAATTAGATATAATATCGAACAATCATATCTTTAAAGCAGCCTTAAGGCAGGAATAAATGTTAATACTGAGATTTTTAGTTCAGAAATAAAAATTAATAGGTCGAGATTCTAGCATTAATTCACAACAACTTTATAAATAAATACAAAAGGCTAACTTAATGTTAACCAATTGTATTTCTGAGGAAGAGAATGATTTTTAATTAAAACGCTAAGTTAATGATATTATTTGTGAATGCGCCAACAGGATCCCAAGTGTTGTTGCCCCAAGCAGAAGGATAATAATCATTACCTAAAGCCCAAACCATTACACCACCGTAATAAGGATATTGTTTTGCAACTTGGACTGAAGATGTAAATGCTGACAGAATTGCGGCATTACCAGCGGCCGTTTGCACTTCATTTTGCCACATTGTTGCATCACCACCAGCTGTTTTGTTGGCAACAGTACCAATTACAATTTTAGTTTTTGGAGGAATACATACTTGATTACCATTTGCATAAAAATGCGTAGTTGTATTCAAAGTACCGCAGTTTGCACTTACTAAGTTATTCATAACCTGTGCCATATTTTGGTGGAAATTAGGCAATCCTTCATTGCTACCATTAATTTGGATCACACCAGGACCAGAGTTATAAGCTTGTAAGAAAATATAATCAACATAACCAGCTGCAACTGCAGGACCATAATCATTATTCTTCATGCCTGCAGCCGTCATAATAAAATTAGCTGGTTTAGTAGGACTTACACTTGTTGGTACACTTGGATTTGACGTACCAATCAAATTAGTAGATGCTTGGGGTGCAATTGATACCGTGTAACCTTTGGCATGGATTGCTTGAGCTAGAGGTGTTAAATTCACACCACTATTATCTGCTTCAACATCTAAATCAATTCCAGATATTTTAGTACTAGTAGTAATTTTACTATTTAAATAATTAATATTAGCAATTAAAGCATTCGCTAAAGTTGGCATACTTGAAGATACATTGGTTGCAAAAGAATGACTACCATTTTGACCACCAAGACTTAATAACATTTTTGCACCTGGTTTCGCATACTGTGAAACTTTTTGGAAAATTGGCAATAAATTAGCATCAGCATCTTTAGCACAATTTACATTGCCTGCATCACATGCCGAAAAACCTACCACAATCACATCATACTTCGAGAATGCAGCATTTGGAATTGCAGCAAACGCACCAATTGCAGTTCCATCAATATAACCTACTACAATCTGACCATTGGCTGGAGTTGGCGGAACTGGAGTTACCGTTGGCTCTGGGGTTGGAGTAGGAGTAATTGTCGGTGTCGGAGTTGGTGTAGGACCAGGAATTGGACCATCACCTAATTTTTCCCAAGCTTGATCTGAGGCTGTACCTGTTGCTGGATCATACGCCCAAGCAGCACTACTATTACACCATGGTGCAACCGTTGTTGATAAACATTTATATAACGATCCATTGCTACCCTGTACAATTGTTCCAGCAACGTAAGTTCCAAGCCCAGCTGGATATAACGGATAATCACCCGATGGTGTTGGAGTTGGGCTAGGCGTCGGTGTAGGAACTGGCGTTGGCTCTGGACTAATTGTTGGCGCTGGTGTTGGCGTAGGAGTTGGAGTATCACCGCATTTTTGCACTACTTTCCAAACACCCCATTGACCACTGTCACTTGGTTTTTCATTTTGTGTCCACCAGCTACTTTTATATTCAACACCTTGATAAACAACTGTAGTACCAGCTGTTGCGTATACCGTTGCAGCATTCCACGCTGGAATTCCACTACACGCATCTGCTGTTACAGCTTGCGAACCGATGCTATTAAGTGAATTAGCTGAACCAGATCCTGTGGCAGATCCACCACTGTTACATGCAGATAATGCGGCAGCCAAAATTGATAATGTCCAAATTTTCTTGATATTCGTTTTCATTTATATTCCCCTCAGAATGAATTAGAATTATTATTTTTTTTATATTCCGAGATTATACGACCAATCGTATACTAAGTAAATAGCTGATCATAGATAACACTTATCCATCCAGTGCATAAATAAATAACCAGTCAAATCAGATGTATAACCAAAAGCAAGCACACAAACAACTCATATTAAATCCATTTAATATCTGATTTATACAACAAACGAAGAAAATTAAAAATTTAGTAATTATCCAAAATCCTATTTCCAAGCAATAAATAAAACCTAAGATTAAAAATTATTTAAGACTATAACTTTCTTCGCTCAGGCTAATGCCAGAAAGCTGCCCGACATTTTTATAATTCGCAACAACCAGATTCACAAGCTCATTCAATGATGCGCACTTATATTTCTGATATAGCGCTTGAAGTTGATTTTTTATTCGCACCTCATCATACGCACCCTCAGTTATATTTTCCAGAATTTTCGCAATATCTTTCCGCTGCTGAAACCCAAGCAAAATACACGCGATAATTTGCTGTTGCTGCTCGGTAAGTTCCGGAGTTGAAAGTACTGATTCAGATGCAATTTGTTGTCCCATAAAATACTTCAAAACAACTCTTCTTTGCTTGGCGATATCCAATTTTGCAGCAAGAATTGAAATTCCAACACAATCGCCTGTTGCAGGATTAATTAATGGGCGTTTGCGCATCAAATACATTTCAATGTTTGGTTCTGGTCTAAATTGATAGAGCGAATCATGCATTACTCTATCTACCAAGATTTGTCGCTCTTGTTGAATTATTTCACACTCAATTGAATTAGAAAGAGATATTGGTCGATCTAAAAATGACTCATCAAATTTAAAAGCCTCAGCAAATGGCTTGGAGAAAGCCAAATATTCTAATTTAGCATCTTTAATTGCCGAGATTTCACTTGCAAATACAGACCTTAACTGCCAAACTTGAGTTGCCAAATATTCTTCATTTGATTGTATTTTATGTGGTGCAGATTTATACTTATTTAAAATTAGCATGATATTTGTTACTCGAGAGGATAATTAGTACCGTTAGGTAATAAGTCAATGGGCAAGCTAACCTCAATGACATTATTTGCAATTAAGTTCAGTAATTGGCTAGTGGAGTTACATTCAAATTTATTGTACAGCATTTGTAAGCTGTGTTTAATTTTATTTTCATAAGCTTCTTGATTAATACTGCCATGCAAGATTTGTGCAATCTCACGGCGAGAATGAAATCCTGCAAGCAAGCAAAATGCAACATGTTGCTGATGATCAGTCAAACTTACATTTGTCTCAGGCTTAAATTTAACTACCCGTGGAAATAGTTTACGGATAAAAACTTTACGAATAAATCCTGGGTCAAACTTAGAAGCAACGATCGCCAAACCAACTGAATCTCCAGTAAAGGGGTTAATCAATTGACGTTTACGAATACCACAAATTTTAAGTGAGTTGTTTTTCCTGTAAAAATAGGAGGAATCCTGATAGCCATATTCATGAATAATTTGTTGTTCTTGAGCTAGAATCATATCAATGGTAGCTTGATCAACATTGTCATCACCATAAGTACCTAAATGGCTGTCATCAAGACCAAACTCAGCAGCAAACTCCTCTGAGAATGCGATGTATCTAAGGCTAATATCTTTAATCGCCAATAGCTCACCGACAAATAAGCGCTGTAATTGTGTAATTTGAAAGCACAAATACTCGTCATTTGTCATAATAACTTGGTGCGCAAGCTGTGTATCTAATCGTTTTGAAACATACATATTCAATATCCTTATTTAGAGGTTAATTATAGCACCCTATAGATATTTCGCAATTAATTAGAAATTAACAAGAAAGAAATCATGATAACTATTACCACCCGAAAAATGTCTTTAATTTGAGAAAACAACTAACTAAATTTTCCCTCCATCTACCGCGAATAACGACGTATAGTTGGCGCAAAAATAAACTTCAACTTATGTTAATATACATCCTTATGAATG
>CAZZAV010000079.1:0-5406 GCA_964652705.1 uncultured Neisseria sp. | reverse complement strand
TTTTGCGGCAGAACGTTATTATGCCACAACAACTACAACACGTCAAATCTTTATTCAACAATAATACAATAAACAACCTTATACAATACAACCATCACCAATAATTCAACCAATATATCAAGTACATATACATAGGCTGTTTAATTTCAAAAATTTTTACAAAAAAGCCAAGTTTACTCTGCAAGACGTAATATTAGCCAGATTACAGCACATCTATGAAACTACCAAGAATAGAGTAACAACAAAAAACGTACAATCAACCCCATGAAATTCAAAATTTTAAATTAGATTTCTACGAATTGCATGTAAACAAGAATCAATTGTTGGATATAAAAAAGTAAAGGACGAATCTAATAATTTTGTTGGCTTCACATTTATGCTATTTAAAAATAACTCTTCACCTAACTGTCCAAATATTAGTTTTACTAACCAAGCTGGTAAATTTAACCAACTTGGACGATTCCAAATTTGAGAAATATGAGTAGACAACTGTTGATTTGTAACTACGTTGGGAGCTACCAGATTGTAAACACCACAACATTGTTGTGATAGCATATAATCTAAGGCAGATAATAAATCTGGCAAAGCTACCCAAGAAAAAGACTGCATTCCTGTCCCGATTCTGCCACCAACAAATTTAGTAAATGGATTCAACATCTGAGGGAACGCCCCTCCTTGTGCAGATAACACTACCCCAAAACGTGCAATTGCATATTTACCACGATAGTTCTGTACTTCTAATTCCCACTTTTTAGTTAGCTCTTGAGAAAAATTCATGTAATCTTGATAATTTATCGTAATTAACTCGTCACCCTCTACATTCGGTGAATAAATACCTATGGCACTAGCAGAAATTAAATATGCATTAATGTTGTACTGATTGAAAAGAGAAATCAAGCGCCGTGTTGTATCAATTCTACTATGAATTAATAAATTTTTGCGAGAACTACTCCAGCGCTGTTGGGCAATATTTGCCCCAGCCAAATTAATTATATAATCCACATCCTTAAGTAACTCTGGTTGCATTTCAAGCTCAGTTAATGTAATATGATTAGCAACTTTTTCATGACTCACATTTATGAAGTTGTACTTTTGACCAAATTCATGTCTAAAACTACTAGCAATAAAACCAGTTGCACCAGTTACCAGAATAGTTTTCATAATAACACCTCTCTATACAATAAAACTTAATTATAGTTCATGTACCGTCTATTTCAAATGCTACTATACATCGCTAAAGTTTAAAAAATTACATTCCCAACATATCCCAGCACTTCATGAATCATTTTGCGAGTTTGGATAAAAGAAGATCTATTTGGAAGCATCATGCCCCACCATCCACCATAATAAGTATATAAATCCCAAGAAGGGTACTCAATACACTTGATATCGTATTTATTAAACAATGCCACAGATCGCCATATGTGTGATGCTTGTGTAACCAAGATAATAGAGTGCACACCCAATTTAGCTAATTTAGATGCCGTATAACGAGCATTTTCATCGGTGTCTAGCGATTGACTCTCAATTGATATTTTATTTAATAAAGTATAATTATTTTGCAAGTAATCTTGCATGGAACTAGCTTCACTAAAATATTGATTCGTAAAACCTCCAGATAAAATTAAGGGCAACTTTGGATTATCCATGGCAACTAGCGCAGCAGATTTAACATTTAATAAAGTTAAACCAACTGGGTATCCATGGAGTTTCCCCAAATCATCAATTTCAATTCCAGAGCCTGCACCAAGCACCACTATAGCCTGAGCTGGAATATTTTTCTTTATCAACAAGCTATCAAAACTAGGGTAAATCAATTTACTCAAAGCAATTGCCATTAATGGTGTGTACTGGATATAAATAAACAGTCCAGCAAAGATTAGACAAGCAAATATCCAAGTGCTATTTCTAAAATTAATCAAAATAAATAAAATGATCCAAACTCCATTAACGGGAGCAATGAACAAAGTTTGAATCAAATGGTGTAAACTAAGAGTATTCATAAGTTCTCCACGTCATAAACATATCCATAAATTTCATGTAAGATAGTAGAAGTTGTCACCATCGCACTTGCCGTTGGAACAAACCAAAGTAAAGGTAATTTATAAAAACCTAAAGAATAAAAGCCAGTTGGAGCGGAAATAACCTTGATCCCGCTTAACTCAAACAATGCACTCGCCCTACGCATATGACTTGCTGAACTCACCAATACCACATTAGAAATCGCATACTGCTGTAGAATTCGAGCAGTGTATTTGGCATTTTCACTGGTGGTCTTTGAATCTGGTTCCAAGTAAATTGGATTTTCTACATCAAATTCATTAATTAAAGCACGCTTCATTAAACTTGCTTCAGAATCTTTACTATCAATCGCACCACCTGACACAAAAATTGGTAAATCTGGATTAATCTTAGCTAAATACGCTGCATAACGTATCCTAACAAAAGTATCCGAATTAGACATTGCATTGGTATTATATTCATCAGCATTATTGCTAACCCCACCACCAAGTAAAACTATCGCCTGAGCCTTATTTAAATCAGCTAATTTCATTGGCTCTGGTGCAATTGCTTTATTCAATTTATAAGCGATATACGGTGTAGCTTGTAAATAAAGCGTCAAACAACCGAATAAAATAATTAACATTCTTTTTGTGCGCTGCAGCTTGAATAAAACCACGCCAAGTAATATAATCAGTAGCGAATTAAGTGGCGGCAGCAAAAAGCTCTGCAGCAAACGATGGATGAAAATAGTAATCATAAGCTAAAGTAAACCTGTACAATAATTATAATTTTGATAATATTTTAACCGTATTTTAACTTAAAGGGGACTCGAATGGCGAAAATTGCATTAGTAACTGGTGGAATGGGTGGATTAGGCACGGCTATGTGTAAAGCATTGGCTAATTCTGGACACACTGTTGTGTCAACTTACATTGGTGATAGCGCACTAGCTACTGAATGGTTAGCAAAAACTAAAGCTGAAGGCTTTGATTTTAAAGCTGTAGAATGCGATGTAGCAAATTGGGATTCAGCAGTTGCAGCAATTGCAAAAGTTCAAGCTGAACACGGTCCTGTTGATGTTTTAGTTAACAATGCGGGAATTACTCGTGATGCAACTTTCAAAAAAATGACTCCAGATCACTGGCACGCAGTCTTAAGAACTAACTTAGACAGCGTGTTTAATATGACTAAACAAGTTTTAGATGGCATGGTTGAACGTGGTTTTGGACGTGTAATTAACATTTCTTCAATTAATGGTCAAAAAGGTCAATTCGGACAAGCGAATTATTCAGCTGCAAAATCTGGTGTACATGGTTTCAGCATGGCAATTGCTCAAGAAGTAGCGCGTAAAGGCGTAACGGTAAACACAATTGCACCTGGCTACATCGGAACAGATATGGTTATGGCGGTTCCAGAAGAAGTTCGTGCTAAAATTATTGCACAAATTCCAGTTGGACGCTTAGGTACTCCAGAAGAAATTGGCGGCTTAGTATCTTACCTTGCTTCTGATTTAGCTGGTTATATTACTGGTGCTGAATACGCAATCAATGGCGGTCAACACATGATGTAATTAATCTATTTAGATGGATTATGAAAAAAGGTAACTTAATTGTTGCCTTTTTTATATTTTAAGCATCTCACGTGCATGATTGAGCGTTGTTTCAGTAATATTCAAACCGCCAAGCATTCGTGCAATTTCATTCACTCGTCTATCAGCATTAATATAATTAATTTGCGACTGCGTATGCCCAGCCACAGTTTGTTTACTAACTTGTAAATGTAAATCCCCACAACAAGCTGTCTGTGGTTGATGCGTAATACAAATTACTTGCTTCGCAACACCTAACTCCTTAAGTAATGTACCCACGACCTCAGCCACACCACCGCCAATTCCAACGTCAATTTCATCAAAGACAATCACCTCTGGCGGATTATTAATACTCAAAGTAACATACAACGCCAAAGCGACCCGTGATAACTCACCACCAGAGGCAACTTTGGTTAATGATTGCAGCATCATACCTTGGTTAAAGCATACTTGATATTGAATATTATCAATTCCAACTACCGTCCATTGCTCGCTTGCTTGCAACGCAACTTTAAATTCACCACTAATGGCTAACTTATGCAAAAGCTTAGTAACTTTAAGACTTAGTTCAGCGGCAACTTTATGTCGCTTAACAGAAATTTGTTGCGCCAAATTCAAATATTCAACTTTAGCACTAGCTAATTCCCGAGAAATGCTCTCCAGATCGGTGTCTTGCACCAGCGTTGCTAACTCTGTGCGCCATAATTCTAAACGCGGCAAAATTTCTTCAGGTTGAATACGATATTTACGTGCTAAAGTATAAATTTCATCAATGCGTAAATCGACTTGGGCTAATTGTTCAGGATCTTGCTCAACTTTATGCGCAGCTAATTGTAATTCATGATCTAATTCACCAATCTCAGCTTCAATGCTATTAGCTAATTGCGTAACTTGTGCGTAATTTGGTAAAAATTCACTAATTTTAGTTAGACGGCTATTAATAGTTGCCGCCAAATCAGCCAAAGAACTTTGCTCACCACCAACCAAATTCAGTGCAAAATCTAATTCTTGTAACACTAAGCTGGCACTAGCCAAATTCTTTTGCTGAATCTGTAACTCATCCCATTCAGATGCCTGTAGATTTAAATTGGCTAAATCTTCAATTTTTTCACTAAGAATTTGTTGTTTCAATACCAAATCTTGGCTAAACTCTTCGGCTGCATCTAATTTATTTTGCAAAGCATTGACCAAACGATATTTATCGCTCAAATCAGCGACTAAATCACTAACTCCAGCAAATTCATCCAACAGCATCCGTTGATTCTCGGGTTTTAATAAGGCAATCGAAGCATGTTGCGTATGAATATCAAGCAGCATTTCACCTAGCTCTTTAAGCACCCCAAGCGTTACTGGTAAACTATTGATATACGCCTTGGAACGACCATTTTGATCAATTACTCTACGACAAATAATGCTATTTTCTTCACTGCTATCTAAAAATTCACGTGCTTGCAGCCACGATAAAATTCTACTATTATCGACTTGAAACGTGGCACTAAATGAAGCCTGGTTTTGCCCACTACGGATAATATCTGCACTAGCCTTTGCACCAAAAATCAACATCAGCGCATCAATCGTAATTGATTTACCGCTACCAGTTTCACCAGTAATAACAGTTAAACCATTAAAAAAATCTAACTCAAGCTCATCGATTAAAAGAAAATTTTTAATTTGCAAATTTACGAGCATAGCACTACCTTCACTTCTTAAATATAGTTAACGCAAAAATAAACCTTGTATAGCCTTAGCAATAGCTAAACTTAAATTATTTTCTCTATTCGTATCTTTACGAATAACTCTTTTTAGATTAGCCC
>CAZZAV010000078.1:0-5434 GCA_964652705.1 uncultured Neisseria sp. | reverse complement strand
ATATACCGCTACCAGCCGCTAACGACGCCGCTAGTATCTTTATTCTATGTTGATTCTTCATTTAATTCCCCTTTTCTCTTTTTTAGTTGACCTAATATTAGAATATGATCAAATTACACTAAGTTGCGATATTATACTCATCCAACAAACAGATTGTATACAGACAATTTTGTATAACACCTATTCAATTTTGGATAAATAGATGTTGCATAAATACACAAATTAACTAATACCCAATAGAATTTATCCATCACCTATAATGCGCATCAAAATTACTTACCAGAAATAACATATTTAACGCTAAATCAAAGTATACCAACAAAAAAGCTATAAATTAAAACGGTGAAAAAGATTATTTTTTAGGTATGTTTCAGATTACAGTACTAACAAAGAATTTAATTTTAAAATCAAGCAAATGATATAATACATTGCTTTAGTTAAAATTATTAATTCTAAAAGGTTTAATTACATATGAAAAAATAACTTTATCATTACTATATATTTTATCAATCAATGCCTTTGCCGCAACAAACTCATCAAATCCATTACCAAAAGACAGATTAGATCTAACCAAAATGGCGTGCTATTGTGAAAAGCACAAAATGATTTTCGAAATTAAAAATGGTGAATCAATAGCAGAAATGGGAAAACATTGTATGATAAATGAAGATAGAAAAAACTCCATGGTTAAATTCTTTGATGACTATTCTGAGCAAATTGTAAAATGTAACGTAACAGATGGAAAATTAATACTTAACTCATGTCAGAAATTTAATCACATCGATAAAGACACGTACAAAAAAAGTTCAAAACTAAATGCCAGCGAATATAATAGTATCAGTGCTCACTAATAGATCTAAGAAACAACTAAGCACAATCTCAATTATCAAAACTGACACCAGCTCAAAATAAGACCATAATTGAGCACCATGGATAATCTAGAACTTTGTTGCATTGTTAAAAACTACAAATATACCACAGCACCATTACCCAAATTTTTAGTTCAAACAATTCACAAACAAAGATTAAACTAAATCGCTGACCAATCCTACCTACAACAAGACCCAAGTCATTATTGATTTGAACCAACAGTAATTCATGCTAAAATTATAACTATAATATTATTTAAATAAAGAATTTATACATATGAGTCATACGGTACTTGCCAGAAAATGGCGTCCAAAAAAATTTAGTGATTTAGTTGGTCAAAATAATACTGTCAAAATTTTACAAAATATTATTTCTAGTGGTAGATTACACCATGCGTATTTACTTACCGGAACACGCGGAGTTGGTAAAACCACCATTGCCAGAATTATTGCCAAAGCACTTAACTGCCTAAGCCCAACTTCAAATGAACCGTGCGGTAAATGTGAGAATTGCCAACAAATTGATATTGGACGTTTTGTCGATGTAATTGAAATTGATGCCGCGTCTAATACTGGTGTCGATAATATTCGTGAAGTTCTTGAAAATGCACAATACGCACCAAGTAGTGGCAAATACAAAATTTACATTATCGATGAAGTACATATGCTGTCAAAATCAGCATTTAATGCAATGCTAAAAACCTTGGAAGAACCACCAGCACATGTAGTATTTATTTTAGCAACCACCGATCCACACAAAGTTCCAATCACTATTTTGTCACGCTGCTTACAATTAAAATTGCGTAATTTAGCTGCACCGGAAATTGAAGACTACTTAGCTCTGGTTCTAACTAATGAACAAATTGAATTTGAGGCAAATGCACTTGAAGTGATTGCAACAGCAGCCAGTGGTAGTATGCGTGACGCTCTCTCGCTCACCGATCAAGCAATTGCTTTTGCTAATGGCATGATTACCTTACAAGTTTGCCAACAAATGCTTGGAATTAGTGATAATCGTTCAATTATTACACTCTTAAAATGTATACAAAGATCCAATAGTGCTGAATTAGTTTCTATTTGCCAACGCCTGAATAGCGAAGGCGGCAACTTTGAAAATATCATGGAGCAAATTAATCATAATTTATTTCAAATAGGACTAGCACAACTCAGCCCCCAAACGAATATTGACCCAGAACTTTTTCAGCTAGCAGAACTGATTTCACTACAAGACTGCCAACTTTATTTTGAAATTAGTAATCTTGGGCTTGAGCAATTGCGTAAGGTTAATGATAAATATCCAATTTTCACGATGAGTCTGTTACGCATGATTGCGTTTAGCATTGGTTCACAGGAACAAAAGCAAATTATAATTCAGGCAAATAATTGTACAACTCAACTTGCTTCTGCAAGCCAGCAAAATAAGACTGCACAACCTCCCATTACTATCGAAAATGAAACAATAACAAAAACCGCCGAACATAAAATTATTAATGAAACCACCGAGGTAAATCAACAAGTCATTACTCCTGTAACAATAAACGAAGAAATACCACCATGGGAAACAGAAGATCAAAGCACGGTAACAATTAAAGAAACCGACGTTTCACCATTAACTAGACATAATCCGGCTGAGCCACGGCTAGAATCACTTGCACCATCCGATGAACCAACGCCAATTCAGCCAACAAATGAGCCGAGTAATCAGCCATTAACTACTCAACACAAATCACCAGCTGCAACATTTAATGGCAATTGGTTAGATTTTGTAAAAACTATTGCATTAGATAAAATCAATGTTAATCTAGCGATTGTTTTAAGAAATGCATCACAACTAGAATCAATAAATAGCGATGAAATTAGCTTAGAAATAAATGACGCCTATCGTCAATTGGTAAATAAAGCTTGTGTCGATGAAATTGAACGCATGCTTTTTGAATGCTACAAGCAGCACTTTGACCTTAGCTTTAACTTTATTGAAAGTAGTGGCGGCAGTAGTTTAAAGCAATTTGAAATCAATCAAATAGCAGATGCGCAAAAATTTGCCGAACAATCAATTCATAATGATCCAATAATTCAGGATTTAATTAATAATTTTTCTGCTAAAATACTGTCTAACTCAATTAAAGCACTTTAAAATTTATATTTAATCATAGAGGAAAAATAATGTTTGATAAAAACCAACTAGCTGGTCTAATGAAAAAAGCCCAAGAAATGCAAAAAAGCATGGAGCGTGCCCAAGAAGAAGTTGCCAAACTAGAAGTTGAAGGCGTATCTGGTGCTGGAATGGTAAAAGTAAGCATGACTGGAAAACATGATATCAAAAAAGTATCTATTGATGATGCTGTTATGGATGATAAAGAAATGTTGGAAGATTTAATTGCAGCTGCGGTTAATGATGCTAATCGTAAAGTTGAAGAACAATCTCAAGCCAAAATGGGTAGCGCAACAGCAGGAATGCCATTTGCAGGTGGATTACCGCCTGGTTTTAAAATGCCATTCTAAACAAGTAAAGTAAATAAAAAATCCCTAGTCGCAAAACTGGGGATTTTTGTTTATTTCAATATATTTTCTAATCAGGCAATGGATTCTCGCGTTCAAGTAAAACATAACGTCTAAAATCTACTGGACGCTTATTACTCCAAATTTCTTTCCAACCAGGAATACTAATATTATCTTTGGCTTTAACAGAAATCAAAGCCTGATTACAACGTCCCTGAACAAAATTAACTTCAGGTTCCAAACGCAAATTAGCATAATAATACCAAAGCGCGTTTTGAGTACGATTGGACTGATTTGTAGCAATACAGTTACTCGATTTCAAATACGGCAAGCTACTATTTACTACATCTTGAAAACTAAGCACTGAATTAAACCATGGTAAACATAATGAGATAAAAAGAACCAAAACAAAGGTTGTACCACTGGCCCAATTGGTCACCATTTCTCGTCCACGAATATGTTTCCGCGTAATCATAAACAACCAAATGAAAGTAATCAAAATAGCCAAAGCCAATTGCCAAGCATTGAACTGAAACGCATAATTTGGTGCATAATACTTGGCTTTAAGAAATAAATCATGCGGTTGGCCAAAATTTAAAGCAATATATAAAGTACTAATAAACGCACCAGCAAGACCAAAAGTAAAAATACAGAACCAATTCAACAATGAAACAATTGTAATTTTAATTGAATCAATTTCTACCGATGCTAATAACACAGACGGAATAATAATTGGAAATATAACTGATTCATCTTGGCGTCCGCTCAAGATAGCAAAAATCACTAACAAGACAGCAGTTAAAAGGCTTAATTGTAAAATTTTGTCCCGTACAATTTTCATGCGACGTTTATACAAAGTCCAAATTACCAAAATCCAAGCTGGAATCAAATACCAAGCTAAGGTTTGCACGAGAAAAATGCTACTTTCCCAACAATTAGATAAATTAAAACTCAAAAAATTAATGTATTTACTTTCCCATTCAAGGTAAAAAGCATGATCAATACTATTTAGCTGCCAAACATAGGAACTAAATAACAAGATAAATAATGCAACACCACCACCTGCGCAAATCAAATACTCTTGATTTCTCCATTCTCGACTAAATAATGGCAATAAAATTAACATTAACAAAGCAATTACAATAAACTGCCCCGTAAAATTTAATGAAATTAAAATTAAGCCGACTGAAAGTATCCATGCCGAAATCCCTGGCATTTTAGCAGATTTTTGCAAGGCATAAAAATACAATGCAAAGCCAAATAAGACCACAATATTTGGCGAAAGCTGATAGGCATTATTAATAAACCCAACACAGCTGATTAAAATCATGATCACACTGCGACCATTTCTAAATGCGCTTAAGCCAGAACCAATTTGCCCCATCACGGCAATAACACCAAAAATTATCAATGCATTGATTAAACGTACCGCATTAGCAACATCACTAAAACTGAACGCTTTAATTATTAAGGCAAACAACCAAAAATAGAATGGCTGGAGATCAAGATATGGTGCACTTGGTGTAAGATAAGGAACAAGCCATGAATTAGTTGTAATAATACTTTTTACAATTGCGACTACATATGGCTCGTAAGGCTCCCATGGAGCATGAAAGAATGTAACTCCAGCAATCCAAATTAAAGCCATTATGAACAATAGCCAAGGACGGTCTTTACGCCGTGGATTTTTGTTAGTAGAATAAGTGAGCATAAAATTTAAATCCTCTAACTAGAAATAAAAATAGGTAGCTCTAAAGCTACCCATTTTAACATAAGCAAAGTATCGAGACTTACTTAGTAGTTCTTTGGCTAAACATACCGTATTTTTGACGGAATTTATCCACACGACCAGCGCTATCTACTAAACGTTGTTTACCAGAATAGAACGGGTGACATACTGAGCAAACCTCAATATGCAATGCGTCTTTAGCTAAAGTTGATTTAGTAACGAATGCATTACCACAACTACATGTAACTGAGACTTCTTTATATGAAGGATGAATGTTTTGTTTCATTACTATTACCTTTCCGTAAAGAATATGGGGTGGATTATAGCATAACTAATA
>CAZZAV010000077.1:0-5990 GCA_964652705.1 uncultured Neisseria sp. | reverse complement strand
TTAAGCTTAGCTATTGCTAAGGCTATACAAGGTTTATTTTTGCGTTAACTATAATATAATGATAACTAGTGTTGGTTTTGTGTGGCGTTTATACATGGTTTTATGTAATAAAATTTGCTACCAGCACGATATTTAGCGTGTTTATGAAGTGTTATGATTGTAAATGGTGTAGTTTTATGCTATAATACGTGCTGCTAGTTTAATTATATGGGTAACGGCTTGCCAAAATAGTAAACCTAAATGTGTAGGATTCTCATATAATTAATTCTGCTGGTAAGTTTTAAAGGAGATAAAACATGAGAGCAATTTATACAACATTAAAGTTAATTATTCAAACGATAGCTAAATCTGGTGAAGTGGAAGCACATGCATATCGAATTGCATCTAAGTCATTGAGACCGAATAAAAGATTTGATTAAGTCCTAAGCCCCAAAATTTTAATTTTGGGGCTTTTTTTATGGTAGTTAGCAAGTTTGATTTTGGTCGTGTTAATTATATTTATTACGTATTAGATGGATATATCAGTTAAAATACAGTCATCTATTGTAAATAATTGTTTAGAAAGTTGATAAATGCAGGAATTAATTCAAAGTTTAAAGAAAGCTGAATTGCATATTCATATTGAAGGGAGCTTGGAACCGCAAATGATGATGGATTTAGCGGTTCGTAATAAAATTCAGTTACCTTACAAAAGCGTGAATCAAATTGAACAAGCATATAATTTTGAGAATTTACAATCATTTTTAGATCTGTATTATCGTGGAATGTCTGTGTTACAGACAGAACAAGATTATTACGACTTGATGATGGCATATTTGCGGCGTGTAAGTTTACAAAATGTTGTTCGCGCAGAGATATTTTTTGATCCACAAGGACATCTTCCACGTGGAATTGCTTGGTCTACATTTATGTCAGGTTTTAACCGTGCGCTCAATGATGCTCGCACTCAATTAGGTATTGATGGACGCTTAATTCTGTGTTTCCTACGTCATTTGCCAGAAAGCGATGCATTACGTACATTTGAAGCAGCGATGGAATATCGGGATTTATTTATTGGTGTTGGTCTTGACTCTTCAGAATTGGGATTTCCACCGCATTTATTTAAAAATGTATTTAGACAAGCTAAAGATGCAGGGCTGTATTTGTCTGCACATGCTGGTGAAGAAGGTCCTGCTGAGTATGTTTGGGAAGCTATCGATATTTTAGGTGTTGATCGGATTGATCATGGTAATAATGCTATTCAAGATATTGAGTTGGTACGTCGAATTGCTCGTGATAAGTTAGCCTTAACTATGTGCCCATTATCTAATCAACGTTTAAAATCGGTGCCTGATCTAAGCTTACACCAATTACGTGATTTTATGGATGCAGGAGTTATTGCCACGATAAATTCTGATGATCCAGCTTATTTTGGTGGTTATGTTAACGAAAATTATTTTGCAATTGCTGATGCGTTAAAACTTTCTGAAGTAGAAATTCGCCAATTGGCAGAAAATAGTTTGACCGCATGCTATAAATAATTAAATTGTGTTTTGAATATAAAAACCTCACCAGTATGTATTGGTGAGGTTTTTATATTTTGCATGGTCACAATTTTTCTGTTTTATCTTCCATCACGCTAAATAATTCAATTTGTAGCCATGATTGGAAGCGAATAAATTGATTTCTAAATAAAATTGCAATGATTATTGTAATGATAATTATGCCCCATAATACGTTTAATCGAGGCAAAATTGGTGCACTAATCGAGAAAATTAGGCTCATTATTCCAGTAATTACTAATAATGGTAATGTTTCAAAAATAACTCTACGTCCATTATATGTGTATTTACCAAGAGCATCAGAATGAATAATTACCTCAGCTAAAATCATACTGAAAGCTTTTAATTTACGATACGCGGCTATCAGGAATGGCAGTGAGATTAACAAAGAAATTCCACAAACTAAGCTTTTGTGAAGTTGTTCATGTAAAATTGCACCATGATATTTAACAAAGATTGCATCTAAATGGCTAGTTACAAATACGCTGGCGATAAATACTGCTGCAACTAATGCGCAGTTAACGATAATTTGTGCGGTAATTTTGCCAATTATTTTGACGATTAATGCGCTATCACCTTGTGGGTGTAAATCTGCAACCCACGTCGTATACAGGTGGGCTAATTTATTTAGAAATTTGGGAGACTTATTACCAATTGCGCTAGCTAATGGATCAGAAAGCTTGATTAAATAGGGTGTGGTTAAAGTCGTAAGCGCTGATACAGCAATTGCAATTGGATACAAGATATCGCTGGTAACTTTGCTACTAGCACCAAGTGCAGCAATAATAAATGAGAACTCACCAATTTGTGCCATACTCATACCGACTTTTAATGAAGTTTTTCCATCTTGACCAGAAATAAATGTTCCAAAGCTACAACCAATCACTTTACCGCTAATTAAGACTAAGCTAATAATTAGGATTGGGATGTAGTGATTAAGTAAGATGCTTGGATTAAACATCATTCCAATAGTCACGAAGAAGATAGCACAAAACATATCACGAAGCGGCTCGACTAAGGTTTCAATTAAATGTAGTGGTCTAGCCTCGGCAATAATCGCTCCGATCATAAAAGCACCAAGTGCAATACTGTAATTTAGCGCAATTACCATCAGGCAAATACCAAAACATAATCCTAATACGGTAATTAGCATCATTTCATTGCTTTTGAACTGTGCAATATAAGCCAGTAATCGTGGGATTGTCATTAATCCAAGAACCATTGTTACAATAATAAACAGGGATAATTGCCCGAGAGTACTGACGATGTTATCGCTGCTAATTGTGCCACTAGTGCTAATCCCTGATAGAATTGCAATAATCCCGATGGCAAGAATATCTTCAACAATCAGCATTCCAAAAATCATTTGAGCAAATTTATGTTGTTTGAGTTTTAACTCACCAAGCGCTTTAACGATAATTGTCGTTGATGAAATTGCTAACATCGCACCAAGGAACAAGCAATCCATCTCTGACCAACCAAAGCGATGTCCTAGATTATAGCCAATAAAAATCATTAGGCTGGTTTCACAAATTGCAGCAATAAATGCGGCAGCTCCAACTTTAGCAATTTTCTTTAAGCTAAATTCTAACCCTAGAGAAAACATTAGGAACACAACCCCGAGTTCACCGAGAGTATTGATAATTTGTGTATCATGAATTAGCGCAGGGGTAATATGCGGGCCAATAATAATCCCAGCAACTAGATAGCCAAGGACAACTGGTTGCTTAAAACGATTAAATAATAACGTAACCATGCCCGCAACGAGCATGATTAATGCCATATCATGGATGAAGTTATTGCCGTGCATTAGCGTTTCAATTTAGCAAAAGCTGCAGCCATGCTGCTATTATCAATCTGTGAGGTTGCTTTAGGAGCCTGTCGTAATGGTTGCTGTGAGCGATTGGTTGAATTATTATTACGGTTTTGGTTTGTGCTTACTGGAATATTTAGCTTATTTAAACCTTTCATGGTTAATGCAATCCGTTTGCGCTTTTCATCAACTTCTTCGACACGTACTTTAACAATTTGCCCAACTTTAAGCACATCATTTGGGTTAGCCACAAATTGATCTGCAATTGCAGAAATGTGTACTAAACCATCTTGATGAACACCAATATCAATGAACGCACCAAAATTTGCTACATTGCTAACAATTCCCTCAAGCTCCATACCAATTTGTAAGTCAGATATTGAGTTGATACCATCTTTAAATTGTGCGGTTTTAAACTCGCCGCGTGGATCACGACCTGGTTTTTCTAATTCTTTTAAAACATCTTGGATAGTTGGTAGTCCATAGCCATCACTAACAAAATCAGTGGCTTTAATTGAATTTATAAGTTGACTATTACCAATCAGATCTGTTATTAATACACCATGTTTAGCAGCAATTATTTCAACTAATGGGTAACTTTCTGGATGTACAGCAGATTTGTCAAGGGGATTCTTGCCATCATTAATTCGTAAAAATCCGGCGCATTGCTCAAAGGTTTTATCGCCTAAACGTGCAACTTTAGTTAATTGCTTGCGGTTATTGAATTTTCCATTTAAATCTCGGTAAGTTACAATATTATTGGCAATTACGCTATTTAGACCGGCAACTCGTGCAAGTAGGGGAGCAGATGCGGTATTTACATCAACACCAACTGCATTTACACAGTCTTCAACGACATTTGCTAAGCTAGTAGCTAGTTTGTGTTGATTGACATCATGTTGATACTGACCAACCCCAATGGATTTAGGATCTATTTTCACTAATTCTGCTAATGGATCTTGCAAACGGCGTGCAATTGAAACTGCGCCACGCAATGTTACATCAAGCTCTGGAAATTCTTTAGCTGCAAATTCAGATGCAGAATAAATTGACGCACCAGCCTCAGAAACAATTACAATTTGTAAATTAAGTTCTTTAAATTGTTTACATACATCTTTAACTAATTGCTCGGTTTCCCGTGAAGCAGTTCCATTGCCGATACTAATTAATTCTACATTATGTGATGTGCATAATTTGGCAATAATTAACATTGCTTCTTCACGGTTACGTGTAAATGGGTAAATTGTCTGTGTCGCAAGTAGCTTACCTGTATTATCAATTACTGCGGCTTTAACACCAGTACGAATGCCTGGATCCAGCCCTAGGGTAGTTTTACTACCGGCAGGAGCTTGTAGTAGTAAATTATGCAGGTTAGTTGCAAATACCTTAATTGCTTCGGTATCTGCTTGATCACGCATAATTCCAAGCAGTTCGTTTTCTAGTGATGGATAAATTTTTGCTTTCCAAGCTAGACGTACACATTCACGCAACCAGCTACTTGCAGCAAGATCGGCTGTAATTTCAAACTCATTAATTATCAGCTGCTCAAAATTCGAAGTTTCACCACGTGCTAAAGTTTGTAATTCTGGATATTCGATGGAAATACTTAAAAATCCTTCGTTATTGCCGCGTAGAATAGCCAATGCACGATGTGATGGAATATGTTTTACTAATTCTTGATGTGCGAAATAGTCACTAAATTTAACGCCAGCTTCTTCTTGGCCAGCAACTACTTTAGCGCATAAAATACCTTCATTTGTAAAGCGTTCGCGTAATTTAGCAAGTAGGGTAGCATTTTCAGCAAAAATATCTAAAACAATATAGCGTGCACCATCTAGTGCATCTTGTGGGGTACTAATATTTGCTTCTGGATTTAAATATTTACTAGCTAACTCGAGTGGGTCTTGGGTTTGATCTTCGATTAAACTTAAAGCTAACGGTTCTAAACCAGCTTCTTTAGCAATTTGCGCCTTAGTTCGGCGTTTAGGTTTATATGGTAAATATAAATCTTCTAAGGTTGTTTTATTGTCTGCTGCATAAATTAATGCTTCTAATTCTGGCGTTAATTTTTCTTGCTCACGAATGGATTTGAGAATAGCTTCGCGGCGTTCATCTAATTCACGTAAGTAAATTAATTTTTCGGCAAGTAAGCGTAATTGTGTATCATCTAAACCGCCGGTAATTTCTTTACGGTAACGTGCAATAAACGGAACGGTTGCTCCGTCATCAAGTAATTCAACAGTATTTGTAACTTGGTGAAGCTGAACTTTTAATAGATTTGCTAAGCGTTGTTCAATGTTTAATAACATATCATATCCTTGTAATCTGGAAGCCAAATTGGTAAAATATTTTTTTGCTTGGATTTAGTGTAATGCTAAATAAAGTAATAAGATTAAGCTAACAGGAACTCCAATTGCCATACATAAGATAGGGAAGAGAGCTGTTTCATTTTCTTTCTTATTGGTCTTTTTTGAATTAGGTTTTTTCATGTTAGTCGAGCCTTTATAAATCGAGTAAATGAATAAAAAAAGCGACAACTCTTTAGTTATCGCTTTTTTGTTTTTAATTTTTATACTTTAAGTTGGCGGAGTGGACGAGACTCGAACTCGCGACCCCCTGCGTGACAGGCAGGTATT
>CAZZAV010000076.1:5696-6148 GCA_964652705.1 uncultured Neisseria sp. | reverse complement strand
GATGATTACTTTAATGCAAGTTGTTGTTTATACCCAACTGAGAATTAATTTGGGCGGTAACTGGAATGGTTGGATAAATTACGGTACCAGTTTTCTGCTTGCAATGGCGGTTGGTATTTCAGTAATGTATCTATATCCCCGGATATACTTTTATCGGGTTTGGCTCCGAAGCTTTAGCTTTGCACTTTTGGAGTTTTCCGCAAATTTGGAACTCCTTGCTGTTAAGTCCAATGGCGCTTCGGAGCTGGTGTTTGTACATTTTTTTCAGATGTATGATTATACGATGAGCCTTGGTTACCAAGAACACGGTTTTGCGGCGCGCAGGGTAGGGTTACGGATGGCACTACTGTATGTCCATATTCTAGAGTTGGCACATTTTAGCGAAGCCGAAAATGCACCAGCTGTGCAAGCATTAGCGCGTGATTGCGAGCTTGAGTTAGCGATGAAGCGGG
>CAZZAV010000076.1:0-5686 GCA_964652705.1 uncultured Neisseria sp. | reverse complement strand
GTGCAAGCATTAGCGCGTGCTCGTCAAGAGCGGTCCTTGGTAATCAATCAAGGAATAACTCTTGATTATCCTGAATTTATGGTTAATATAAACGTTAGCTTCAATTCGATCAATCAAAATATGAAATGCTTAATAAGTGAGTGGAATAGACAATGTTTAAAAATTTAGACATCTATACGCAAAGATATCTGCAGATCAGTGTTGCATATATGCTTTTTGTTGCAATTGAACAAGGATTTAATCTGCCACACGCCTCATGGATTGTCATTACCGGATGTATGATTTATGTAGGCTTTAATCCCGGAACTGTTCTAAAACGCTCTTATCTGCGGTTGCCTGGTACCTTTATTGGAATTTGTGCGATGAGTATCATGTTTTACATTATCCACTTTGATTACCGGACAGCAATTTTTTTTATGGTATTCATTGCCTGGGCAATGGTGTATTGCTTTGCAATGAGATATAACTATTACATCATTGTAACCACTCTTTTTTCTGATATTGGTATTGAGTGGAGTAATTCATCCAGCTTTGCCATGCAGTACTACATTGTCGATCGAGCCATTTATACCATACTGGTTTTTGCGATCTGCATTTTATTGGAATACTTCTGGTTTGGTAATAGCAATTTTACAGTAATTAATTATTCCCGCCGAAAAAAAAACCTGCTCAAAGAAGCTCTGTCAATTGCGGCAAATGCAGAGAGCAACCGCTTTACTGCTTCAGGTGTCTTTCGTTTGATTGGCTCGACCAGAGCAAGCTGGAACCAACTGAAGCCACTATTGAATGATGCTATCTATGAACGTAATAAGGAAATTTTAACCGATGATCTCCAGCATAAAATTTCGAAAGTTTTTCGTGGTATGGTCTGTTTATGGTACCTGCATAGTCAATCTAACGGCAAACAATTACCTGAGAAACTACAATTATTAAACCAACGAATTATTGATGATTTAAATAATACATACAAGGAATTATGTGATGAAAATAATTAAAGTCTGGCTATTGATATTTTTCTCTCTTATCTTGATTATTCTGGACGGGTGCTCACTAATCAATCCGACATATGTGAAACCTAATGTTGAAGTAGCTGATAATTGGGCATACATAAATGAATCAATTACATATGAGAGTAATTTTCCTTATTTGGCATGGTGGGAACAATTTAATGATCCACAGCTAAACCATTTGATAAAACAAGGCTTACAAGTTATTAAACCAACGAATTATTGATGATTTAAATAATACATACAAGGAATTATGTGATGAAAATAATTAAAGTCTGGCTATTGATATTTTTCTCTCTTATCTTGATTATTCTGGACGGGTGCTCACTAATCAATCCGACATATGTGAAACCTAATGTTGAAGTAGCTGATAATTGGGCATACATAAATGAATCAATTACATATGAGAGTAATTTTCCTTATTTGGCATGGTGGGAACAATTTAATGATCCACAGCTAAACCATTTGATAAAACAAGGCTTACAAGTTAATAATAGTGTACAGAAAGCTTTTGCTCATCTCGAAATTGCACAGGGACAGCTTCGCGCTGTAAATTTAAGTTGGATTCCGGGAATTAATCTCTATGCCGGATACTCAACTAATCCCGCACTAGGATATCCTAATTATTTTTATGGTGCTTGGCCTTCATATTCTGCACTGAATATTTTTAATCTTATCTCACAGCATAAAGCTGCAACCCTCAATGTTGAAGCACAGCAATATGCAGTTTCGGCAGCTAGGCTCACCTTTATCGCTCAATTTACTACAGGCTATTTTACTTACCTAGCAGAATCTGAACGCTTGGAGTTAGTAGACAATTATCTTGCTGATTTGAGCGAATGGGAAAGTATTAAAAATGCTGATTTTCAACGTGGGCTTGTACCAGCGCAAAATGTCGATGAGATTCAGCAACGCCTTTGGGAGCTAAGAGCACAGCGCGAGCTGATTGTGGTTAACATTCAAAAAGCACAGAACGCGTTGCAATACTTACTGAACCAGAATCCGGGTCCGCTGATGATTAATGTCCACTTTGAGAATTTTTGCACTCAGTTTCCCGATGTAGGAGCTCAGCCAGTAACTGTTTTAAATAATCGGCCAGATGTTGAATTGGCGGAGACTGAGCTCCGCTTGGCAACCCAAAATAGCGGAGTGATTGCCTCACAATTGTTGCCTGCGGTTCAGCTTGATTATTTTGCTGGCCAATCAGATGTAGACGCAAAAGGCTCTAATGGGATCTATACACCAACAACAGATGCCTATTTAACTTGGTCAGTTAATCCAGCTATTTTTGGCGAGATTAAAAGTTTTAGTGGTGCAAAAAAATTTGCTTATGCCAATTATCTTGAAGTTGTAAGAGGTGCTCTACGCGATGTCGATAATGATTTAGTTAACCATCGTGATTCCAATCATCGCTACGAGCTTATCAATAAAGCATATCTTACTGCTCTTGATAAATATCAGCTGAATAATGCACTGTATAAAAAAGGAATTATTGCTTATAATGATATTATGGCAGATAAACTTAATGTTGACCAGGCGAAAATTGCTCTAAACCAGATTAAGCTATTGCAAATGACGACATTAATTAGTCTCTATCAGGATTTAGGTGGTGGTTATAATTCTATTCCACTTAGAAGTAATTAAATTTTAATCTGGGGTTGATTGAGGCATTATGATTTATCGAGAAATAATAACTGTTTTAAAATCAAATTTAAGTTCTGCAGAGCGGCGTAGTATATTGCTAGCTTCTCTGGGTAGTTTATACGAGTATTATGATTTTGTAATTTTTGGTTTTATGACAATATATTTTGCAACTAATTGTATTCCAGATTATTTTAATAGTAAATTTAAAATTTGTATTGTATTAGCACTCTTTCTTGGTGGGTATTTATTTCGCCCGCTTGGAATGTACTGTTATAGCAAAATCTATTATCTTTATCCACGGATTTATATCATTAATTGGTTGATTGCGGGGCTCTTGGTTACTGCCAACTTGATTATGGTTGTTTTAGTCGCACATAAAACCTGGAGTACATTTCTGTTCTTAATTTTGTCACGAAGTATACAAGGTTTTGCGCGTGGTGCCGAGGCTCAGTCAGAATTTGGATTTTTATCGGTAGTATTGGGCGAAAAACGTGGTATCTCTGCTTTTGGCTTAATGGCTGGTGCAGAAATCGGAGTTTTTTTTGCTCTTGTTGTTAATAGTATCTTAAATCACACTCTTGATAGTCAGCAAATGTATGAATTTGGCTGGCGTCTACCTTTTGCTATTGGTGGCGTGTTCAGTATTATAATTTACCTGTTACGCTATTTTATGCATCAACGAAGAACTGGTAATCAAATTCCCCACATGTCCAAGATGCTACCAAGTTGGATGATATGTGTCATTTATCCGTGGCAAATGTTGTTTACTTCTTTGCTCAGTGGTTTGCGTGCATGCCTTGGCTGGTTTCTTGTTTTTATTGTTCCTTTGTTTTTTTTAAAAAGTTTTAATTTTAACTATCTTTATATCGGACATTTGTTGCTATTTTCCTCGGTGGGGAGTATTATCAGTTCGTTTCTGGTTTTCAGATATGTAACACTTGAGTATTCACGAATAATATTGCCGTACTTGATCCTGATAACAGTACCAGTGCTTGTATTTTTTATTTATACTTTATGGTTTAATTTTTTATTACAACTGAGTTTATTATTTATTGGCATAATATCGGGCGCGTTAGCAGTTTTGAATATGCAGGTTTCATTTTCGATTTATTCACCTCTGGTTAGGCTCAGTACAATTTCTGTTTCCTACAACATTGGACATACGCTAGTTAGTGGCTTTTTTTTACTGATTATCAGTTCATTATCTGCTTTTCTGGAATATTCTTATTCGGGATGGCAACATTTTGAATGGTGGTTGTTATACTTAGCCAGTGGTATACTGATTTTGATGAGCCTTGTGTTATTCTACTTGGCAATCAAATTGCGGAAATTAAAGTACTATCCAGAATTGCTGCATTTTATTCATAACCAACGTAAATAACTAAATTAAAGAGTAAAAATAATTATGCTACATGAACATATTCAGATAAGAAATAATCTGACTAACAAACAAAAAATTCTTGATGCCGCACGGGTACTCTTTGCCCAACAAGGATTTGATGGTACAACCAGCAAAGATATTGCTCAATTGGCAGGATGCTCAGAGGGGTTGATTTTTAAGTATTATGACAATAAGCGTAATATATTTAAAATATTAGTAACTGAATGGTTTGACAGTAATATGCAAACTTTAAAAAATTTGCCGCAATCAACATCTTTGGAAGATGAAATACAATTATTATTAAACTGGTTTGTGGATAATTTTACGCAACGTAAAGATTTACACAAAATTTTTCTTTTTCAGCGGTTTAACGTTAATTTTCAAAATAATTTTGTTAGAGATCACCATGATTACCTTCAGGAGCGTCTGACAATTATTACCAAGCGTTTAGAGTTATTTAAACATAATGGAGAATTGCGCGAAGATGTTGATATCTCGCAGCTGTGTGAGTTATTTCACGGTTATATTATGGTTGAAATATTGTTTCGCGATTTGTCGCTTGAACAAATAAAAATCAAACTGCAGTCGTTTACTCGGTTAATTTTTAATGGCTTGAAAAATTCGTGATTATACTTATATAAATGCCAGTTAGAAATGGTTTGCTGGTACGGGTATCGATGTTCCACCATACTATATAATCTTTAATCCTGCTACGCAAGGATAAAAATTTGATCTGGAAGGTAGTTATATTCGCAGCTTTGTTCCTGAGCTAAAATTGTTACCTGATAAGTATTTATTTAGCCCATGGGAAGTTTCTGAAAATGTTCTTAGTACAGCTAACGTTGTTTTGGGTACTAGCTTATCCACAACCTTTAGTTAATTTAAAATTTAGCTAGACACAGGCATTGAAGCTCTTTACTGATCTGAAAATTAGAAATTCCTCAAATTTACTACTATTGCGCTGCAGCACATTATCTGTTTTATACATAGTCTGAATAACATATAATACCTACATTAAAAATTTAGTACAAATAATTATAATTAAATAGTTAAGTTCCTAATATTCACAGTTTATATAGTGAATAAATATATATCAAGGGGTTATGTCAATAAGTGTGACTGCGCATGTTGAACTATCTGGTGAGCAGTTCCGTATTTTGTAAACTTTAGAAGGAAACACAATGAGTAAATTATTAGAGCAATTAAAGCAAAATTTAAGTCCAGAAGCATATAATAAATTTGCTTTAGCTTTATCGGCTGAGTACTTAGATCGCTATTCGCTCGAAGAAGTTACGGAAGATTGTAAATTAATGTCAAGCTTGAGTCATAACAATGAGTATGCAATTGCGATTACGGATGGAGAATCTAATGCAGATAATTTGTGGCAAATTAAGCTAATTCGTTTTAATGACACAGTAAGCTTGTCACGTGGGTTGCCAATCATTGAAAATTTTGGTTTTAAACTGTTGGATGAAAAACCGTATAAAGTAAAAATTGCTCAAAATGAGCAGATTTATATCTGTGATTTTGGGGTTGAAGTGCCTGATGGATTAGTTGGTAAAATTAAAGATCAACAATTGGTTTCTAAACTAAAATCAGCGATTGTTGCTGCGTTTACCCGTCAAGTTGAAAGTGATACGTTAAATAAATTGGT
>CAZZAV010000075.1:0-6251 GCA_964652705.1 uncultured Neisseria sp. | reverse complement strand
GGTTATTTGAAATGGGAACACCAACAATGGATTATGGTTACGTAGCAACAATTCCACAATAAATCATTACAGCTTACAAGGATCTAAATTATTATGCAAAATTTAAAAAAAATACTCGCACTAAGCTTAGTTGCTTTAAGCTTAAATGCCTGCAATTCAGGTAGCAGTAATAACTCAACAACACCAACTAGTGGTTGGACCTATATGGGTGGCACAAACCAAGTTAACTCTTTTGGTGCATATGGCTCTCCAATTGAAATGCCAGGCGGACGCGACCTCGCAATTAGCTGGGTTGATAACTCAGGTAATTTCTGGTTGTTTGGTGGTTCTGGGTACGGCGCAAACGGTACAAGTGGAATGCTAAATGATTTGTGGGAATACGTTCCAAGCACAGGCATTTGGACCTGGGTTGCTGGTTCAACCTCGACTAACTCAAGAGGCAGCTATGGTACTCAAGGGTTTGGTTCGACCCTCAATTTACCTGGAGCAAGGATTGGTGCAATTAGTTGGAGTGATGCTGAAGGAAATTTATGGCTATTTGGTGGCTACGGATACGCCAAAGATCCAATTCCAGGAGCATTAAATGATCTATGGAAATTTATACCAAGCGACCATAAATGGACATGGGTCAGTGGCTCAGATAGCGTCGGAGCTGTTGGAGTTTATGGAACTAAAGACATTCCTGGATTAAATAATACTCCTGGTGCTCGTCTTGGCGCAATTAGTTGGAGCGAAAGTAACGGCACACAATGGTTATTTGGTGGTTCAACTACAATTCCAACCATCACAGATTACAATGACTTATGGAAATTTAATCCAGCTAGCAACGAATGGACATGGGTAAGTGGTGAAAGCACAACTAATGCATCTGGAATTTATGGTGTACAAGGACAATCTAGCCCCAATAATCAACCTGGTGCACGTCTTGATTCAATTAGCTGGAATGATGGTAATGGTAATCTCTGGGTCTTTGGAGGGAATGGCAAAGATGGTACTGGTTCTCCAAATGGCGACCTTAACGATTTATGGAAATACAATATTGCAACCCATCTCTGGACATGGATGAGTGGCAGCAATACTACCAATCATTATGGAACTTACGGACAATTGGGAATTGCATCCAGCAATTCAATTCCAGGAGCACGCGAACATCGTATTCCATTATCATGGGCAGATAGCCTTGGCAATTTATGGATGTTTGGTGGCGACGGTTATGCTAACAGTACCAAAGGTTTCCTAAATGACTTATGGAGCTACAACCCAAGCAATAATCAATGGACCTGGGTAGGTGGGAGTAACGAAAGTAATGCTTTTTCCAACTATGGAACCCAAGGAGTTTTAACAACCAGCAACCAACCTGGTGCTCGTCGTGATGCAATTGGTTGGGTTGATAACTATGGTAAAATTTGGATCTTTGGTGGAGATGGGAACACCACCAGTGAAAGCGGATTCCTCAATGATCTATGGCAATATACATACTAACATTAATTAAAAATAATTAGCCTGATTAATGATATTTATTATATCAGGCTAGCTTAAATTATGAATAGAACATTACCTACTTATGACCAGTTTTAACAACATTTAGAATTCTTCTTATTCTAATAAAAAGTACCGCTCATGACAAATCTATGATAAGCACCACAACTATATAATTTACTTTCACTACATTCAATGAGTCTATTAAAAAAGCATGAGCAATTTCTGTTCTATAAATCATTAAGACAAAGAAGCATTATTCTTGGTCTTGATAATTGACATCATGTATGCCAATCTACCTAATGATATGCCAGCAATGCCCGCAAAAATCATTATAACACCAGTTGCAAACCAAGTATAACTCCACAGTTCAGGATGAAATCCGCTCCAGGTAAAAATAGTAAATTTAGCAACAAAAATGCTTAAAACTAAAATTAAAGTAACTGGACTACCACGTAACAAAACGCTATTATCAACCCAAGAAACCTGACCACGAATTAAACGCCAACCTAAAATTATGCCTAATACCATGCTTAGCAAACACTTTAATACCACCGATATGTGCCCAAATCCAAACATTTCTTGAATTTCAACTATCACCCAAATATTCATCAGTAGTGGTAAAATTAACACTTTCTTCAAATCAACAACTTGATCTTTTAAAGCTTTAATGCCTCGAACTAATACAAAATATAAAATTAAATAAACGTACCACGGAATATTTTTTAAAATTTCACTAATCATCATTTACTCCATCTTGGTGTGTAATAAAATTTGTTTTAAGTTATCCAAATAGCGTAAAAATTCATTACGTCCTAGCTGACTTACTTCGTAAACAGTTTTCGGTTTATTTTGTTCAAAAAATTTATTTTGTTCAACATATTGATTACTTAGTAATACTCGCATATGAGTTGTCATTTGCCCATCACTTAATTCTAATTGCTTTTTTAATTGACTATAATCAGTTTTACCGTAAGTTAATAAATAAGTCATGATTTTGGTTCGATTAGCTTGGTGCAAAACTTCATTCAGCTCTAAATTAAGCATTTTTACGGTACTCAATAAAAACACCCATTGCAACATAGCTAATTCCAAGGTAATACAATTCTGCTATCCACGCCCAATCAGGTAAAAATTGATGTAGTGCCAAGCTAGCTAAGCCCAGCACAATATAGCTCCACGCTACGCCAATTAAAACTTTAAACGTAAAACGTCCAAATAAGTTAAATAGTAAGCCTAATAAAATAAAATTAAATGATAAAATTAGATCAGAAAATCCACCAATCGCTAAAGCAATATCTAACAAGATCAATATTTGTAAAATTACATTATGTAAGGTTAAAACACTTTGCAAAGTTGGTGTCAGATTTACATTAGACACGTTTTTCTTGGCAAATATCCTAATTCCAAGCCAACTCAATACCCAATAGAAAGCAATTCGCGCCAAAATTTGCAACGGAGAATTTATCCCTGCTAGTAAGGACGTAAAAACTGATTCACATGGCACGACTAGACATAAAATAACCCCAATTACAATTATCTTACGACCAGAAAAAAATAACTTGTCATTACCACTAACCAATTGGTGCATTAGTTCAATTTGCGCTAATGCTTCTTTATGCTGATTATTCGTCATAATATGCTCCTTATAAAAACATTCTTATAAAATAGTACTATTTTTTAAATAGCACTATTCCATTAATGTAACAGAATAATTATCTTATGTCAATAAAAAAGCAGACTTAGTAGTCTGCTTCTAATAAAAATAAAATCTTTAATTTAATAAATTTACTGGGTCACCATATAAGAAATTATTAATATTATTTTCGGCAATATCAACGCAACGTTGGCGTGCTTCAATTGGAGCCCAACCGATATGAGGGGTTAAAATTACATTATCTAGTTTCAATAACGGATTGTCATCTGCGGGTGGTTCATCACATAAAACATCTAATGCAGCACCAGCAATTTGCTTGACTTTTAATGCAGCAACTAACGCAGCTTCATCAATTAGACCACCACGAGCAGTATTAATTAAGTATGCGGTTGGTTTCATCTGACTCAAAAATTCGGCATTAATAATCTTTTGTGTATTCTTAGTCAAAGCGCAACTTAAAGAAACAAAATCAGACTCCGTAGCCAATTTATCTAATGCGACTTGTTTTACATCTGCAACATGTTTGACACTACGGTTATAAGCAATAACTTTCATACCAAATGCCAAACCAAGTTTAGCAATCGCCAAACCAATTTCCCCAAGTCCAACAACCCCGAGTGTTTTACCAGCCAACTCGTTCATACTAATGGCTAAACCAGCTTGTTTATCCCATTTGGTATTGCGCATATAATCCAACTGTGGCACAAACTGAATCGCACAACTCAGCATCAAAAATAGTGCCAATTGTGATACCGCATTCGTGCCATAGCCTGGTACATTACACACTTTTATTCCACGCTTTGTGGCGGCATCCACATCAACATTATCATAACCAGTTGCAGTAATTGCAATCAATTTAACTGTGTTTGAAAGTTGTTCAATTAATTTTGCATCTAGCATAACTTTATTTAATACAACAACCTGTGCATCCTGAGTTGCGGCAATTACTTCCTCCGGTTTAACCAAATTATCATAAATTACAGTCTCACCTAAATGATTAAACGCTCTGAAATCAACTTCATATGCAAATGCAATTGTTTTCTTGTCTAATATAACTATTTTCATAATTAACTTTCTTCAAATTTAAGTTAAACAACGGCTGATAAATCCAAATTACATTAAGCATAATTCAAATAATTATTACTTTATAACGAATATCCGCTTAAATAAATTTCCTGCTCTGCCAAAGTGTTTAATCGACATGGATAGCTAAAGCTTGGCTGTTCCTGATAAAGCTTCAGCCAATAAATGGAATTATGAATATTTTCTGCCAATAAACTAACTTGTAGTTTTTGCTTGGTATAAATGGATAAATATTCTTCATCTGGCCTACCACAACTCATTAAACATTCAACATGATCCGCAACTACAAGCATCCGCGAACCTATTGAAATAGGTTTTCCAGAATCATAGTATTCTTCCACTGCAAATGAATAATTAAACTTAGCACCAAATGAATATACAATTATCCGCACACCTCTTGAAACTAACTCACTTAACTCAAACGCAAATAAATTCAAGTTCATATTAGTTTGCAAATAGAGCTCACGATTTGCTCGAGTAAAAATAGCTTTTAGTTGTGCACAAAAGTTATTATAGCCTAAAATATGAATAAACTCTTGCTGAATATTAGTTTGTTGAATTTGTTGTAATTGCATTAAAGCATTATCTAAATTAGTATTATATTCATCACGTAATTTAGTCAAAGCAATGGTAATATCTTGTGCCTGATATTGTTTACTTTTACCAGGAATAAGGTTAATCAATCCTCGCTGATAAAGCTTATCTATTGCCAAATACACAGATGGTTTTGGTAAATCCACTCGTTTACTAATTTGTGAACCATTCGCATTAGTATTTTGTAAAATATCGATATAGACCAAAACCTCAGCTTTGGCCAAACCAAGATTTTCTAAACTAAGCCTTAAGTTTTGCATTTAAGCATCCTGTTTGGTATCGGCAATCACAATTTCACGAATACACACATTTTGTGGTTGAACATAAGCAAATTCAATTGCACGTGCAATATCATCTGGATTTAAACCTTGTTCAATTGTATTAGCTTTCCACTCTTTGTAGCCATCAATAATTGCAGCACTTGTTGTGTGTGAGAGTAATTCAGTCTCAACCACTCCAGGTGCAATAATCGTCATTCTAACATTCGAACCAGCTATTTCACCACGAATATTTTCGCTTAAAGCATGCACCGCAAATTTAGTAGCACAATAAGCAGCATGATCAGGGAAAGTTTTACGTCCAGCAATAGAAGAAATATTTATAATTGTACCGTGATTACGCTTAACCATATTAGCTAAAACACTTTGCACACCATTTAACACGCCCATCACATTTACATTTAACATCTGTTGCCATTCTTGCGGATTTTGTGTAATAGCACTACCCAATAACATCACACCAGCATTATTAACTAGTAAATCTACTGGGCCAAATTTAACTTCCGCCTCATCAATTGCAGCTTTAAAACTTGTTAAATCTGTTACATCAACCTTACGACACAAAGTATTAGGTAAATTTAATTCCTCCAACTTATCCACTCGGCGCGCTAATAACAATAATGAATAGCCAGCCTGCGATAAACGTAATGCAGTAGCTTTACCAATTCCAGAACTTGCCCCAGTAATTACAACTAATTTTGTCATTTATTTTTCCTTCAAATATAGAGTAGTATAATTTTTACTACCAATAATATAACTTAAAAATTAGCCAGTTGTCAAGAAAATAATTAAAAACATTCTGCATCTAATTAATCAATAATTGAGCCACAGATTACTTGAATGCTTATTCCTTGCTTGAGTATAAATGCTAAACAAGATAATAGATTGTTAACTTAATTTGCTTGTGCTTAATATAAAAAATATAAGTTATGTAATTGATTCTAAAAAGATAATATTAAATCTATTACTTTAAGATTTCAAGATAAATAATTTTAATCAAGCAAAAAAATTAAAAATAATCAATTTCAAAGATACCCTCAGAAAATTTAAGCAAATTTGGAGGTACATCCCGAATAATAGAGTTGGTAGCTATAGTGGTAGACTTTACCAATATTCTTCAAATCTAAGATATAAAACCACTAACTTTGGTTAAGTTATTT
>CAZZAV010000074.1:0-6317 GCA_964652705.1 uncultured Neisseria sp. | reverse complement strand
CAATGAGCGACCACACAACAGATTGAATGGGTTAACACCTATGCAATATGAAATGAGGTATATAGAGAATGTCTAATTTAGGTTGGTACTAATATTGGGGGCTTGACAAAACGAAGCAATTTTTGACTAGGTTTTTCATCAAATGGTGTTAAAGCTAAAAATAAGACTATTGATGTAATTTAATATTCAGATGCATTTGCCATGGGATAACTCAAAAAACCTTTTACCTAATTAAATAATTTGATAAAATCTTGTTATAAATATTTGGCATTATTTCCATACACATAAAATTATCATATGTGCCACAAACGATTGTCATAATGAAGGTACTAATTAAGTGCCAGCTAACATTACTGTTTATTAGAGTACACTAACCAAAAATGTCCAAACAACTTATCACAGAAATAGATGGCTGTATAAATATTCAGTACAGATTACACACAAATAACCCTTCAACAGAAGCAATTATAAATGAATGCATGAACCATGTTCAAAAAATAGAAGAATTTAATGCGATAGTTAATCATTATCAACAAAGCACAACTACTATTATTAAGAAGCATTACTATGACATATTATTCAATGAAATATTAGAAAAGCTCAAGAAAGCTGGTTTAAGTATCACAATAAATAGGAAAGATATATATGATATTGTCGATCATATACTAATAGAGATGAACTGTAATAATAAAAATATACTACCAAAGAAACATAAATTCCTTTTTATTGATTTATTTGCAGGTATAGGAGGATTTAGGTTATCTGCTCAGCAAGCAGGTGGTCATTGTGTATTTTCTAGCGAATGGGATAGTTTTGCTAAAAAAACGTACGAAACAAATTTTATGGAATTACCATTTGGCGATATAACCAAAACATCAAAATTTATCCCCAAAAATTATGATTTATTGTGTGCAGGATTTCCATGTCAACCATTTAGCTATGCAGGATTAAAACATGGTTTTGATGAAACAAGAGGAACATTATTTTTTGACATATTACAAATTTTAGAGGATACAAAACCTAAAATGTTTCTATTAGAAAATGTAAAAGGGTTAAAGTCACATGATGGAGGGAAAACATTAGAGACAATAGAAAAATCACTAAGACATTTAGGCTATACCATAAAATGGAAAATAATTAATAGTTATGACTTCGGATTACCACAGTACAGAGAGCGTTGGTATTGTGTGGGTTTTAAGGAAAAAATTGACTTTGAATTTCCTAGTGGGAATATGCGAGGGGCAAAACTTAGAAATATTATCGATTTGAATAGTAATATGGATAATAAACTTAAATTATCTGAGTCTGAAATAGAACGTATAAATTTTCATTTTAGTTCTAATGATAACCGCGTGCAACATGACAATTCAAAATATCACCCAAATACAAAAAAAGGAAGGCATGGAGTGTTTTCGTTTCAGAAATCAGATGGGTCTCTAAGATTTCATATTGGAGATAAGGCTAAAACACAAATTCAAGAAGCTTTTTATACATGTCAAGATACTTATGCTCCAACAATTATAGCAAATAGAGTACCAAAATTATGGGACTTACAGCGTAAACTATCAGTACTTGAGGCGAAAAGATTACAAGGATTTCCAGATAACTTTATATTTCCTGTATCAGATAACCAAGCATATAAACAATTAGGAAACTCCGTAGCTATTCCTGTTGTTGAAGCAATAATTAAAAAAATGTTAAAAAGTATTTAATAAAAATGAAATTTCTTTCACAACAAACCATTTTACAATCTTGGAAAAATATAACAAATATTGGTGAACAGCATAGGATGTCTCTCAATAAATTTTTTGGCTTACTTGAAATATTAGCAATAATTTCTGAAGATGATAATAAAATAAAAACAAATAAACAGTATCAGGTGATTCAAAGCTCATTATCGAATTCATTACAAGATAAATTTTGCTTTAATAATGAGAAGAAATCTTTTAACTCAAAAGATCTTCTTTACATTACGTTTCCAATAGACTGGAATATCAATATTTTTAAAATTATGCTTAAAGAAATACAACTGCCATTAATAGATGTTGCTTGTATTTGCTTGCAAAACAAAGAATTTGACGATAATATAGAAATGCAAAATATTATTGAAATTTTCACCTGCACATATAATTTGACTGGCATAGCCGAAGTTTTTTTTAGTACTAAAAGTGAAACTAATATTCATTTTAATAATAATTTACCAAATAGAGAACATATTTTCACCGAGTTAAAGTTATCTTTTGATGTTGTTAATCAAGGTCCAGAGAATTATACATTAGGACTTGAAAAAAAACTTATTTCTGCAAATCCTGGTGAATTATCAAGAGGACCTTTTATACAACCATTATACTCAGGGCAAGACAATTTAAAATGTTTGTTAATTGCTAATTTTAATATTACTGAATATTACAAAATTGGTGAAGAAACCACAGCCAAACAAGCTAAAAATAAACATTTTAATAAAATTCTTCATCAAATTATTTTCTATGGTTCTCCAGGAACCGGTAAAAGCAGAGAAGTTGAAAGAATAACTAAAGATAAAAAACTAACTAGAACAACTTTTCACCCAGAAACAGATTATCACTCATTTGTAGGAAGTTATAAACCCGTAATGGACGGAAATACGATAAAGTATAATTTTGTTCCGCAAGCTTTTACTAAAGCATATTGCAATGCTTGGCAAAATCCTGAACAACCATACTATCTAATCATAGAAGAAATAAACAGGGGTAACTGTGCTCAAATTTTTGGAGACTTATTTCAATGTCTGGACAGGGATGAGGATGGATACTCAAAATATGAAATCAATTGCGACCATGATTTAGCTAATTATCTAAAATCAGAGTTTGAACGTTCTCTTAGTCAAGAAGCAATGGAAAATTACAAGGCAAAAATCAAAACAGAGAACTTTGATATAATTGTTATTCCAAATAATCTTTATATTTTTGCAACTATGAACACGTCTGACCAATCATTATTCCCAATGGATAGTGCATTTAAAAGACGTTGGGATTGGGAGTTTGTACCAATCAATTATGATGATGCGTACTCTTTAAATATCATTATCGGAGATAGTACATACAATTGGGGTGAATTTATTAAGAACATCAATCCAAAAATTAAAGAACTGACAGGTAGTGAGGACAAACAACTTGGAAATCGATTTGTAAACCCTAAAGACGGGAACATAACATTTGATCAATTCAGGTCTAAGGTTTTATTCTACTTATGGTCAGAAGTTTACAAGGATGAATTTGGAACTCAAAGTTCAATTTTTAAATATGAACTTGAAGAAAATAATCCAATAGACTTTCAATTTGGAGAGCTTTATAACAGCAATGCGATAGATATTGTAAAAGCATTTTTGAAATTCAATGGATTATAGTCTTAACAATGATAATATTATTTGAAGAATATCATTATAAAACTGAAGATATTTCAAAAGTTTTAACTGAAAGATACTATTTTCCTGTTAATGGCATTGAATCAAAAATTAATTTTGTTGGATATTACTTCAACCCACATATAAGCAATGGGAAAGGTGATTCTGTCACTATATTTCCTAAAGTTTTTATCAATGAAAATAATTTAGCTTTTGGTGAATTTACACCAGAATCTTTACTCAATCCAACAATTGCAATAAAAAATAGACTAATGGAGACAGGTAAAGCCAAGCTAATTTTTGAAATTTCAACTTGGTTGTATCGTGCGATTCAGCAATTTAATAAAAGACATTTTTACAATTCGATTTCAGAAAATCAATATATCAATCAAATTGTAACCAATTTGGATGAAAACTCAAGTACTGAACTCGATATCATTTTAAGTTTATTAAGATTTCACAAGGAAAATCAGGAATTATTTACATTCATTGCAAAAACAGCCCACTCACAGCAAAACAAAATCAATTGGCACAAGACGATTAACAAAAAACAGCCAATTATTCATAATAACCGACCAATTTATATTGATTTAGTAACAAAAGGAAAAAAAGTAAATTATGATGAAGAATTATTGATACTTTTTTATTCAACACTAAATCACATTAAAGAAAAATATGCATTTAATTTTCAAATACCTCAAAACTATAGTTTGATTAAAGGGTTGCAGTTTGAAAAAATCTTAACAAAAGGTTCAAGCTTATTAAAAAAGATAAAATATAAATATTATTCAGACAAAATGATTAATTTATATAACATACTATTCATATATTTTGAACGTAGTGAGAAAACAAAATCAAAAGGTCTCTTTGAAGAAGTTTTATTGATTAGGGATTTCAACATTGTATTTGAAGATATGATTGATGATTTAATAGGTGATAACAGCATTGCACCTGAATTAAAAAAACATGCAGATGGAAAACAAATTGATCATATTTTTAAATATAACTCATTAATGATGCATGAAGATATATACTTTATTGGCGATAGCAAATACTACAGTAAAATTGATAGTGTTGGCAAGTATTCTAAAGCTAAACAGTTTACCTATGCTAAGAATATTATTCAATATAATATAGACCTGCTTAACTCAGAAGAATTGAATAATTATACTCGATATCGAGACAATGAAACTGAAGGGTATAATATTACGCCAAATTTCTTTATCTCAGCAGTAATTGGTGATAAATATGATTTCAATCAACATTATCTCAAAAATATCAATGAATTAACAAAATTTCAAGTTCATTTTAAGAATAGATTATTTGATAGAGATACGTTATTTATTCAATCATATAATATTAATTTTTTATTTGTGTTGTCTTCGTATGTATCAAATAACTCTACATTAAAGAATAACTTCAAAAAATCAGCAAGAAAAACATTTAGGGATAAAATATTATCTTTTATAAATGAAGCTTATATTTTCTACAAAATTAAGCCTAAGAATAATGATGCGTTAAATAAACATTTCAAGCTACTAATAGGAATGATTTATAGGCCACGTTGTGATGATAATATATTTCTTTTTGCTAGCATTAGATCTGAAACTTATACTGATATATTAGAACAAATTAGAGATGATTTCGAAATCAGTGAAACAGAGCATACATTAACTTGAATTAATACTGTCCTAGCCCCGTATAATAGAACCACTCATAATTAGACAATTTGATAACATTTAGTCAAATTAAGGAGTATTGCTATGACTAAACGAATTAACGAGAATCAGATTATTAAGATCTTAGATGAAGCTAAAACAGGTGCTATGACGATTGAAGAGTTATGTCGCAAACATGGTATCTCAACGGCAACCTACTATAATTGGAAAGACAAGTATACTGGTATGACGTTAGCAGATATTAAACGACTAAAACAATTAGAAGATGAGAACCGTCGCTTGAAACAAATGTTTGCCAACCAAAGTCTTGAAATAGCTATGCTGAAGGATATTATCGAAAAAAAGCTTTAAGCGTTTCGGCAAAGAAAGAATTAGTGATTTATGCTAAAGAACAACACCAACTAAGTACCCGTGCTGTTTGTAACAGTTTAAATCTCAGCCGTAGTAGCTATTATTATGAGAAGTTGGAAGTACAAGATACTGTTGAAGTTAATTTACTTGAGTTATCGCTAAAACATAAACGCTATGGTTATCGTAAACTGTACCAGAAATTACGCCAACAGAATATTGTAGTAAACCATAAAAAGGTTTATCGGTTATACAAGAAACATAACTTAGCCTTACGAATCAAACATCATAAAAAGCTCAAGGTAGAAAAGCGACCGCTATCGGTACCAACGATGCCGCAACAAGTTTATGCGTTAGACTTTGTGCATGATAGATTAGCCAATGGAAGAAAAATTAGAATCCTGAATATTATTGACGAGTTTAATAGTAAAGCAGTAAGCATGTATGTTGATCTCAGGATTAACAGCCGCAAGGTTATTGATGTTCTCAATCAACTGAAAGCAGCAAATAAGCTACCAGTTAAGATTCGGAGTGATAATGGACGAGAGTTCAGAAGTTACAACATTGTAAAATGGTGTACCGAAAATAATGTGCAATGGGAATTCATTCAACCGGGAAAACCGATGCAGAATCGTTATTGTGAAAGGTTTAACGGAACATTTAGACATGAATTACTAAATGTTTACGAATTTAACACCTTAGCCGAGGCAAAACTGCGCATAAAACTTTGGATGGATGAATATAACAATGAGCGACCACACAACAGATTGAATGGGTTAACACCTATGCAATATGAAATGTGGTATATGGAAAGTGTCTAATTTCGGTTGGTACTAATAATGGGGGCTTGACAATTACTGCTGAGCATAGGACATGGGGATTTCAACTATGCTACCTGTATATTCGCA
>CAZZAV010000073.1:0-6357 GCA_964652705.1 uncultured Neisseria sp. | reverse complement strand
AAATAATTTAAGCTTAGCTATTGCTAAGGCTATACAAGGTTTATTTTTGCGTTAATTATATAGCACGCCTTTATACTTTGATTGTCTAGCCACTTCTTAATTATAGCTACATAATTATTGATATCTTTTGTTTTCTGAGTTTGGTATAATAAGACTTGAGCAAGTAAATGGTGGAGCGGGCGAGATTCGAACTCGCGACCAACGGATTAAAAGTCCGCTGCTCTACCGGCTGAGCTACCGCTCCACTGTTAAATAGTGGCGTCCCTAACGAGATTCGAACTCGTGTTACCGCCGTGAAAGGGCGATGTCCTAGGCCTCTAGACGATAGGGACAGTAGATTTTGAATTTAGTTTATTTATTTAAACTATTCCAAATTTGATTTAAATTGTCATTTGCAATTCCAAAATCTTTGTTTTTTTGCAATAAACTAGATTCTGCATTTGCGTAACGTGCTTGCGTTCCTTGCATTTGCTTTTGTGCTGTTTGATAAGATTTTTCAGCTTCATCAAGCTGAGTTTTAGCTTTATTTAATGCTTGAGAAGCATCACGCTTTTCATTTTTGGCTAAAGTTAATTTATCGCTAGCAGATTGATAATTATACTGCGCAGAAAGCAAATCGCTTTGTGTATAAGCTAAGACTGATGTAACACAACAACTTAACATTATAGTTTGCTTAAATTTCATAATTTTGGAAACTTAAGAATGGTGGAGCGGGCGAGATTCGAACTCGCGACCAACGGATTAAAAGTCCGCTGCTCTACCGGCTGAGCTACCGCTCCACTGTTAAATAGTGGCGTCCCTAACGAGATTCGAACTCGTGTTACCGCCGTGAAAGGGCGATGTCCTAGGCCTCTAGACGATAGGGACACTATTTGAATATAAGTTGGTGCACCCGAAGAGATTCGAACTCCTGACCCCTTGGTTCGTAGCCAAGTACTCTATCCAGCTGAGCTACGGATGCACTGTTTTTAAAGCTTTTTTTGGCGGAGAAAGAGGGATTCGAACCCTCGATACGCTTTTGGGCGTATGCTCCCTTAGCAGGGGAGTGCCTTCGACCACTCGGCCATCTCTCCAAGTGGGTAAGCTTTGTAACTTAGAGAACCGTATTATAGCGAAGTGCCAGTATGCTGTCAACTGTTTTATTAAAAATATTTTTGTGTTTAAGTGCTACATTTATTAACATCTTGGTTTATTTAGTTAATAAGAGTTGATAAAATGTAAATATTTATTGTGTAAAATCATATTTCGAGCTATAATATGCACCTTTGTCAGCATAAATACATGTTGATTTTACAGATTAATTATATAAATAATAAAATTAGCTGAGAGATCATGGTCTACGCTAATCTTTTGTAAGAGGTCGTCATGCCTAAAATGTTAAGTCCAGAATTAATGACCGATGCTGATATTCTAAGTATGTCAGAAGATGAATATATGAACGATGTGCAATTAGCATTTTTTAAACATCGTTTATTAACGCTTGAAAGTGAAATGGTAGATAATGCCAAAAAGACTACCCAAGCTTTCCAAGAGCAAGACACAACTTATATTGCTGATCCATCAGATCGTGCAACCATTGAAGAAGAGTACGCCCTTGAACTGCGAACTCGCGATCGTGAACGTAAATTATTACAAAAGATTCGTTCTGCCTTAGCTATGATTGAGTCTGGGGATTATGGTTACTGTGAAGATACAGGGGAAGAAATCGGGCTTAAACGTTTGATTGCGCGTCCTACGGCTTCTTATAGTATTGAGGCTCAAGAACGTCGTGAGAAGATGCAAAAGCATTTTGCGGATGATTGATTTTTATGAGCTACTCATAATAAATAAATCCGGGGTTTTATTTCCCCGGATTTATTTTAATTTAAGGCTAGTTTAGTGATGCCTAAATCATTCAATTGTTTTTCATCGACGTCATTAGGTGCGTTAGTGAGTAAACATTGACCACGGGTTGTTTTAGGGAAGGCAATTACATCTCGAATTGATTCGGCTTTGCACATCATTGATGCAATGCGGTCTAAACCAAATGCAATACCACCATGTGGAGGAGCTCCGAATTGCAAATTATCTAATAAGAAGCCAAATTTATTTTGTGCTTCAAGGTTGTTAATTTTAAGCGCATCAAATACTTTAGATTGCATATCTGAGCGGTAGATACGAATTGATCCACCACCAAGCTCCCAGCCATTTAGAACCATGTCATAAGCCTTGGCTAGGCATTTAGCTGGATTGGTTGCTAAATGTTCAACATGCTCATCTTTTGGTGCTGTAAATGGATGGTGACAGGCTACATAGCGGTCTGCCTCATCGTCGTATTCGAACATTGGGAAATCAATAACCCAAAGCGGTTTCCATTCGCCTGATGCTAGTCCTTTTTCATGACCTATTTTTAATCTTAATGCTCCCATTGACTCATTTGCAATCTTAGCTTTATCAGCAGCGAATAAAATTATTTCACCATCTTGTGCTTGTGTGGTTGTTACGATAGCAGCTAATTCATCATTAGTTAAGAATTTGACAATTGGAGATTGCAAGCCTTCGTCGTTTGGTTTGCTGGCGTCGTTGACTTTGATGTAAGGTAGACCTTTTGCGCCATATATGCCGACAAATTTAGTTAGTTCATCTAATTCTTTACGTGATAGGTTTACCGAGCTTGGTAATTTCAATGCAATGATTCTTCCATCGCTGCGATTGGCTGCTTCATTAAAGACTTTAAAACCACTATTTTTTAATTTGGCCGTTAAGTCAACAAATTTTAAATTTTCTAAACGTAAATCTGGCTTGTCTGATCCATAATAGTACATCGCATCAGCATAGGTCATAACTGGGAATTCTGGTAGATCAACATTCAAAACATTTTTGAATGCTTGGCGAATTAATCGTTCAGCCATTGAGCGAATTTCGATTTCAGTTAAAAATGAAGTTTCAATATCGACTTGTGTAAACTCTGGTTGGCGGTCAGCTCGTAAATCTTCATCGCGGAAACAGCGGACAATTTGATAATATTTATCAAAACCTGCCACCATTAGCAATTGCTTAAATAATTGCGGTGATTGTGGTAAAGCATAAAATTGCCCTTTATGCACTCGTGATGGAACTAGAAAATCACGGGCTCCTTCTGGAGTTGAGCGAGTTAAAAATGGCGTCTCAATATCCATAAAGCCTTCATCATCAAGAAAACGACGAATTTCACGACTTAATTTGCTACGAATCATTAAGTTGTTGCGCATTTTTTGTCCACGCAAGTCAATAATTCGATGAGCTAAGCGATTCATTTCACTTACATTGATATCATCAACTAAAATAGGAGTTTGTATTGCGGTATTTAGGATAGTAATATTATTTGCTAAGATTTCAATATTGCCAGTCTTTATTTCTTTGTTTGGATTAGGGCGGCTACGCACAGTTCCCGTGACTTCTACTACAAATTCATGTTTTAACTCATTAGCATTAATAAAGCAATTGGTATCAGGTTCTGCAACGATTTGCACTAATCCTTCACGATCACGCATATCAAAAAATATTAATCCACCAAGGTCGCGGCGGCGGTGTACCCAGCCTTTTACTGTAACCGTATTTTCTAAGTATTTTTCCGTGATTAAACCGCAATAATCTGTTCTTTGCATATGAGTTCCTTGTAAATATTTGCTAATTATCCATAATTTTTTGTCACGTTTTTAGTTAAGATTAATTAAAAACAGATAAACCAACTCAAGATTTTTTATTGAGTTATTTTGTTGAAATTGTGCTTTTTTATTAAATTTTTTAACGAGTTTGGTATTTTAGCATGTAATTAGTGCGAAAAAATTGTGAATTTTAAATCAATTTAGTGGGTGTGTTTTAGTGATGGATTTATGTAGGTGTAGATTTACGCTGATTAATTTTGAGAGATATGTTAATGAAATCTTTAATTTAAATCATTATATTAATTATGAATTATTTAGGTAACAGCTCTAGCAATTTTTTATTTAAATTGTTATCATGACTGCTTGCTGCATTAAAAAAAATTTTAAAGTCTGATTCAAATTTGCCATAGTTATTTAGAACTAAATTAACTTCGGCTTGTGCTTTTTCTTTTTTCCCTAATACAGTATCTAAAACCGCTAGGCGAAGCAAGAATGATGGATTAGGGTAATATATTGAACTCCTTGAAATTACAGCATAAGTCAAGTCAAAATATTGCATATTTTGTGGAGTTCGCACCGAATAAAGTAGGTTTTGTGTTAGAACTGAGTCAGCTGCTGCATCCCAATATGGATTGTTGGCTGTAGCAAAATAGACATTTAATACATTGTATGGCTGATTATTTATTTCATATTTTGTAGGTTTTTTAATTTGACTTAATAGTAGAAAGCTATTTATTCCAACGAAAATTTGCCACCAGACTAAAGTAATTAAGATGCCAGTTATACTTAGAAATATTGTTTTATACTTAGGATTAAGTATGAAATATTTTCTATCATAAGTTGTGGTTATTATTAAAATTGGTATTAAGATTGCCACATTGAATAATGGATATTCAAACATCGAGTGGGTTAAAACAATTAAAGCGATTCCCAGCGGTAAAATTTGGTTCTTTATTTCTTGCTTAGCCAGATGCTGAATGATATACAAAATTAGTGCCATGAATATTAAAGTTCCAAATATACCAGTGGTTGCTAGTAGCTGTAATATTAAATTGTGGCAGTTTTCATATGCTGCCATTTCACCAACTGTGCTATATAGAAAGCTTGGCGTTGGTGTAATCAAGAAGTATTGTAAGTATTGATTCCAGCCAACGCCAATTAATGGATGTTGAATAAACATCATCCATGCTCGCCCCCACATTATGAGTCGATCATGCGAATTTATGTCATGTGGTTTGGTTGTGGCAATTTGCTTGTATGCGTTAGTTAAGTGATTGGTGTCTAGATATCCTAGTAAGTTATATTTAATAATAACATTGTAGGTGAGTATAACTAGCATTAATATAAGGCTGCTGCATAGCAGTTTATACGAATAATGAATATTTGATTGGTTAGACTTAAATTTCAATAAGCAGATTGAATAAATGAATAACACAACTGAATATAAATATGCAGTGTTGCTATGTGTCAATGTAATAAATATGGAAGTAATTATTAGATTAGACCAAAACAGGTATGGTTTGTGCTTATTGCGTTGGTTAAATAAATAGATATTTGCGATTATCCCCCAAGAGAGTATATCAGCAAGCAGATTTGGTTGGCCAATACCACCAGTAATACGCCCATCATCTGAAATTTTGAAAATATTCACGAGTGCATAATATGGTTCGGTAAATCCATAAAAAAGAAGCTTATATTCTAATTGGTAATTAATTAATTGAAGTATAGAGAAGGTAATTTGTAGGTAGCAGGTTATAATTATACTGAATGCTATGATGGTTTGTATTAATTGTAGTGGAATGTTGCTATTATATAAAATTAAGATCGCTACTGTAATTAATGTAAATGAACTCATCACATCAAGATAAGGTGCAGTATAGTTAGGTTTAATTAATGTAAATTGAATACCACAAAATAAAACAATTGGTATCAGATATAATAAAATATTAGGTATTTTGATTGATTGAGAAAAGATATTTTTGCATATACCCAATGTAATTATTAAGGTTAAAGTAATTATGGACATAATGTCGCGAATAAAGCTGCTATGAAGCGGGATTGTATTTAGGTTTGAATTTATTATAAAAGGTAGTATGAATAGAGCTGATATTAGCGTTAATAAAATTAATCTATAAAAAGTTTCAATTTTGTGGAGCATTTAATATTCGTAATAGAAATTAATGCTGAATGACCTTAAATCATCCATTCAGCATTAATAAGATTGAAATTATGAACAATTAGCAGAAGAAGGTGTTTGTGCTGCAGATAAAGATGAACTATTTGCGGTTATTCGACAAGCCCAGTTAATTGTACCTGTAGCTGACAAAATCGGTGATAAGACGATTGAACCACCATTTAAAGCTGTACCAGCCGAAGCAAAAGTAAATGTAATCATACCGTTTGACACTACATTGGAGCCATAGGCACCAGATTGATTTGCAGGTATACCATTTGTCCCAGCATTACAACCAGTCACGGTGCCTAAATTTTGTGCACATTCGGCAATTCCAGTTTGTGCAGGCCCTGCCATTTGGAAAGCTTCAGAAACTTTAGCGCGGTTTAAATAATTGGAGTATGCTGGAATTGCAATTGCTGCAAGAACTCCAATAATCGCCACTGCAATCATCAATTCAATGATAGTAAAACCTTTATTTTTCATGATAACTTTCCCCTTATGTTATGATTAGAAACGATAGTGAAAATTAGGAGCGCGTACTCATCCTTTTCATTT
>CAZZAV010000072.1:0-6799 GCA_964652705.1 uncultured Neisseria sp. | reverse complement strand
TGAACCATGACAGTATCTTACCACATTTTTAAATGTGCTTTGATTGTCTAGCCCCTTTTATTATTATGTGTTTGCTGTATACTCATTGTTTTGCTCCGTTAAAAACATCATAATAAACTATAATAAGAACCCTAGTCTTGTATAAAATTGCTTTGATATTCTCCTGGACTAATACTAAAGACACGCTTAAAAGCATGATAAAAGTGGCTTTGGTCGTAAAATCCGACAGACAATGCGGCATCCAAAATTGAATGGTGGCAGTCAAGAAGACTTTTGGCATAATGTACTTTGAGATTGAGACAGTAGGCATGTGGCGGTAAACCATACTCTTTTTTAAATGCACGAAGTAGATGAAATGGTGAAATTTCAAATCTCGTAGCCAAACCTTTAAGAGTTATATTTTTCCGAAAATTTTGTTCCAAGAAAATTTTTACTGCATAAGCAAATGAAGTTTCAGTAGTCGAGTTATCAGTATCACAAAAATCACAGAATAGCTGTGATGCAAACTGTTTAACTGCATATGCCTTTGTTGCAGTTGATACCTCACTAAATAACGTATCAGCTAAAATAAAAAAATCTCTATTCAGTAATGGATCATCAATAACTCCGCCCCGTAGCGGATAAAATTTATGCTGTTGACCAAATAAACTCTTTTGTACCTCTTCACACCAGCTCATATCTAGATATAACACATAAATACCATCATTACCTATTTCTACTATCTTACCATAATGAGCATGATACGGGTTAATCAACGCAACAGTACCATTTCTGAGAAGCTGACTGCTATGTGGGAAAATGGATAATGATCCGTTTTTTAGTGCCGCTAGCGTCAGCGAGTCATGAATATGTAATTTAGGGTTATATTGAATTACCTGATTGAAGCGTAGCTCTACCGTATGGTAAATTAGGATTTTTAAAGATTTTTGTAGTTATGTTCTGCATCCATTTTTTCTTATGATTACTTGTTATATACCATAACTAGCTAATTATTAATTAAACGTTCTAGTTTTGCCTTTTTATTCTACTATAATACCATAGTCTTTATAATCAAACATCCGTATTATTTATTTTGATTTAATGGTAGCCCATAGAGATGCTATTACAATGATTAATCCGCCAACCCAACCAATTAAGCTTAAAGATTCATGCATTACCATTACTGCGTATAATGCTCCCCAAAATGGTTCACTTCCCATTAGTAATGATACATTAGTTGGCGAAGTGCGTTTTACCGAAAAATTTTGCACAAAAAATGCAAACATCGTGCAGAAAATAACCAAATAAATTACATCACTCCAAAATAATGTATTTTTTGGAAGTATCGTAAGTTGATGAAAGTTTATCATTAGCCCTAATAATAAACAACCTATGCCGACAACTCCAGTTTGAATTGATGTAAGAAATACTGTATTTGTAATTGTATTTTGTGTTAATTTCTTAGTTAATGTTACCATTACTCCTCTCATGACTGCGGCAAATATAATTAAATAATCTCCTAGAGTAAAATTAAAGGAATTACCTTGCTTATAACTTAATAAGAATGCACCAAATAGAGATAAGAATGTGGCAATACTGATCTTTTTATGTGGGCGTTCTTTTAATACTAGCCATTGAATAAATGGTGTAAAAACCACATATAAACTAATTAAAAAAGCTGAGTTAGATGCCGTAGTTTTGGATAACCCATAAGTTTCACTAATGAAAATTAAAAGCAAGATTATGCCTAATGGGATACCAACTTTTAGATTAGATTTTATTTCTGAGATGTTTAAATTAATAGCTGATGGTAGAAAGATAACTGATGTAATACAAAACCTTAATGCTATAAAGCCTAGTACAGGGTAATATAATACAGCATTTTTAGCAACTCCGTAACTAGTACCCCAAACTATGGCGACTAATAGCAACAGAATTAAATCCAACCATTTAGAGTTTTTCAACTCATATAGAAATTTCATCATGCTTCATTCTTAATAACTTTTGTAAATACCATAAATAACAATTTAATTTAAAAATGAGTTCAATTTATGTAAATTAAATTATCGATAATACTCCAATAAATAGACATCACAAATGACTACTTTGAGTATTCAGTATAAGTTATTTAGAGAATTTTGAATATTCATCATTACAATACTAATTGTTGATTTTGATCTAAGAACCCAATAGCAAAAAAGCAGAAATCAAGCTTTTTTGATTTCTGCCGTAATTATTTTATTGACCAGACTATGTCATTAAATAAAGTTGAATTTAACTTAGTTTGTTACGTAATCAGATGGTCCTTTTTGTTCTAAATTGACTACCTTATTCACGTCATCAATTGAATAAATACCTTTGATAATATCATTCAAAGCAGTTAAATTACCAACGTTAGTTCCCATCAAATAAACCACATTATCTACGGTGGTGATAATAATTGCATTTGAATCAACATCATACTGCATGTCAACACGCCTCATGGCTTCTTTACTAATTGACGAATTAGTATTCAACGATGGCTGTGGCGCTACAGTTAAATAATTAAATATTTTTTGTGTACTTGGCCATTTTTTACAAATGCTCTCAGCTGTAGCCTTATCGGTATTACTCGCAACTTGTCCAACTAATAATACATTATAATGATCAGCCACAACTTTTAATTTGCTTGTAGGAATTTGTGACTTAAGAACCTCTTCAAGCCGAGACGCTAACGCCAAATCATCACTACGCTGATTTTCTACATCAGTAATATATGGAGCAGTTAAATCTGCATTTACTTTAAAGGATGCTTCAGTCGAGCATCCAGTTACAAAAACACTTAGTCCAGTCAACAACACCAATAAGTGCTTCATTTTTACTATTTTCACAATTTATTTCCTAAAATATTTTTGGCATTTTATCATAATTTACTATTCTTGTCCAACCTAGAAAATAAATATACTAATAATAAACGCAGATGGCAAACCAAAAACTTGATTTGCCATCTAATATAATCGCGATTAACTACTTAATAAATGTAACTCAGCATTAATTGCGCCTGATAAACATTATCACCATCATCATTAACATTGGTTAAATATCCATAACCACCAAATACAGTAAGACCTTTTACTTCGGGAATATTATAACTAATTTGCAAATCATACTCAGAGCTAGCTGGCATTATTGTTGTCGCATAATATTGATAACTCGGAGTAATTACTAAATTATTATCCAAGATGCTTAACGATGGCGCTACTTTGTAAGCTTGACCAGCAGAACGCTCAACCATACCTTGAATCCAACCAGTGGTATACAATGGATCGGTTGCATATTGATAAGTATATGGTGAAATTAAGCCACCCGATTGATAGGCATCACTTGGTCCCCAAATATTATTGTAACCCAATTGCAATCCCAGAATCGAATAATTAAATCCCAATTGAGCACCCAACATATTACTATCAACACTACTACCATAACCATTATCATTTAATACATTACCAGCACTATTTGCACCCTGCATCGCGCCTTGGAAACCAAGAGTAAAGCCTAAGTCGTTATTTACAGGTAACTTAATTGTGGTATCAGCATATGCCATATTTGCATAATCAGTAAATTGATATCCCCACAAGCGTGCATCTAACATACCTCCTGCACTACTCCAATTTGCTCCAACTGCAAAGGTACTTGGGCTACCCGCATCACCAATATCGGTAGTTCCAGTGCCATAATCAAATTGACTATTGTACATAGTTTGATGACTAAAACCAGTTTCACCTAACAGCTGTGCTCCATTGATTGCAAAAGCACTCAAGAGCCAGCCACCACCAGGATTAACATTAACAATCGCCCCTTGATAAGTTACTAAATTCAAAGCATTATTTTGATAATAAGTCATCCATGGGCTATTACTAATTCCAATCCAACCAGCGTCGGCCTGAACAATATTGCTATATTGATATTCAAGAAATAATTCTTGTGGCGTAATTTGTTGATAGATCGATAGACCCTGTGCTTGATCACCAACATCACTTGGATTCATTTGGCTACTAAACACAGGATTCATCACCGTCATTAAACCACCAACTGAAAATCCACCCAGCTGACCAGTTTGTGCAAAAATATTAGCACCATATCCATAATTATTTACACCATTTTGACTAACATAACTGACTGCACCAAAAACATTCCAACTACCTGTTGTAAATAACTTCTCTGCTGCAGTCATTCCAACATACTGGCTTTCAGCTATGTTTTGTGTACCACCACCGCTTGGCATACCAATATATGGATTTTGAATATATGCTTGCCGATTAATATAATCCGAACTTACGTCACTTACTTCGACTGAACTCTCATTAATTTCGTTAGTTTCTGCAGTTAAATCATTTAAACCGAATGCAGAATAACTACATAACACGGACCCCATTACCACCAACCGTCTGAACATGACTATTTCCTATAAATATCTGATTACTAATTTCACAAGCGATATTATATGTGAGAATGATTCTCATTTGCAATTGGATTCACGAATCAAAGTATATTAATTAACAATCTATTTAATTCAATCCAGACCCAAATAAAATCAATATTTGATTACCTACCCAAGATAGTCTACAGTTCAAAATCCTCTAATCACAAATTATTCATTCAGATTAACGGACTAAAACCATATACGCTATACTAAGCACTAACATATTGAATTTGAACAATATAATTACCTCATAAATAGCTTTACCGTAATTAGTCAGAAATTAAACCCAAGAAATATACTCAATGCAAAAAATTGAAAATTATCAATATATCTAAAAATTTAACATTAGTATAAACGCATGATAATTATTAGATAAAGATTGTTGCTTAATATCTACACCAACCAGCATCAGATGAAAATACTAATATCAATCAATAAAAATACAGATTCTACAACTAGCATAACCCAAACTCAACCACCAAGATTAAATAACAACTTATTTTTTACAACAAATAGCTGCAAAATGTATACGCATGATGTACAATCAATTATATTTTTAAGTTACTCACACATCATACATTTAATTGGGAGGCATCAATGATAAAAAAATTCTTGTCAATAGCACTCGCGATGAACTTTAATCTAGCACTCGCCGATGAAGTTCATGGTCTAATCACCAAGCAACAATTTAACGAAATTTTTCCGTTATCTAATGGCGAAAAATTAAAAAAACAATACACTGACGCATATAACACGTTTATTCAAGAAAAAAATAAAACAGCTGCCGCGGAAACTTCTTGCGCACATTTGCTTCCTAAAGCAAACCCTCCAGTATATTGGACTCCAGAATATCAAAAATGTATGGATAAAGCAGCCCCAGAATACGAACATGCCCTTAGAAATTTAAATGAACTGCGAGGTAATTTTCAAAACTGTCCATCTGTAATTACGACGGATTCCCACGGTAAGAAAATTGATTTCAGTGGTGAAGCACCAAAACCAGATAGCATTCAATCTGTAAAAACTCTATACACATATGAGAATTTTGCCAAAACAACGCCATACTTCCGTGGATTCTTAGCTGGAGATAGAACCAATGCAAAACGTGAATTAGCTGCATTTCTCGCTAATGTACAACAAGAAACTACGGGCCTATGCTTTGCTTCAGAAACACCGTTTGATATATTAGAGAAACTTAGCACCAAAGAAGAATTCAAAAGTATCAAAAATCAGCAGCTTTGTTCTTGGTTTACTAGCGCAGAAGATATTAAGAATTTAGCTGCGTTAGGAATTACACTACCATATACTTGTAGTGATACAAATATTTCTGTGACAACACGTAATAAACTAATTGATTATGCGTTTGAAATTAAACGTCCCAAAGGAAAATATTGCCAATGGCAAGCAAAACCTGATAAAGAACAAGAATGTCTGAAATCAAATCGGTATTATTATGGTCGTGGTCCAATTCAACTGAGCTATCCATACAACTATATCGCATTTGGCGAAACAGATTTTGTGCATCGACATGGTTATAATTTATATATGGACCCAGGCTTAGTAACTAGCCAAGAGGCTAATCAAGAATCAAGAAGTAGCTTACTTTGGGGTTCAGCATTATGGTTTTGGATGACACCACAACCACCTAAGCCATCTGCTCATGCTGTAATGACCAATCAATGGCAACCAAATGCCGCAGATCTCAAAAACAATCGCAAACCAGGCTTTGGATCAGTCATAAATATTATCAATGGTGGTTTGGAATGTGGAGCTCAACGAGGAGGGGATAAAGATGTCAAAGCACAAAATAGAATTAATGCATATAAGCGCATACTAAAAATAATTGGCGCACCAGCTGATGACAATGCTATTTATCCACTTGATTGTAAAAATAGTAATAACTTTACAGTCCAATAGTTATATTTAATCAATGCAGTTGCTAAATAAGTTAACCCTTAAGAAGCAACTGCCACAATCTCACAACCAAAGACGCACTATCTTTATCAATTATCGTAACTCGTTTAGTTCTAAAACCCAATGCCTGAGTAAACGATTTTTTACCACGCAATGACCAACACCGTAGCTTAGATAAATTGTTATCAATTCCTGTCTCATCAATATAAACGATCTTATTGATATCTAAATCACACAACTTATTTAAAAACTCAGTTCTCTTTATTTCGCAGCGGTTTTTGTATATTACCTCTTTTTTTATATGTGATCCCAAGTCGATTTAAGGTATTATAAAAACAATTCTGACAAACATTTGGGGCGAGCGCATTACGTAATTCTTTACCACTAGCATCTGTAATGGTCTAATATTTCTGTAGACTATTAAAGCCAGTTTATTGCCCTAAT
>CAZZAV010000071.1:0-6824 GCA_964652705.1 uncultured Neisseria sp. | reverse complement strand
GGTTTTATATCTTAGATTTGAAGAATATTGGTATTGACAAAGTCTACCACTATACTCATTCCCAATTAAACGAACAAATCAGTAAGCGTAATACTTAATCTTGCGTTAATTTAAATCTCATTTAGGTAATATAAAAATGTATCATAATCAAAATCGCGGAATTATGGCTGGAATTTTGGCAGGGGTATTTTGGGGCACACCATTTTTAGTTCCAATGGTTCTAGCCAATTTCACCAGCTTAGAAATTACTTTTGGTAGGTTTTTATTTTTTGGTTTAATTAGCCTGTTCTCATTACCTAAATTAATTAAAGTGTTACAAAATTTAACTCTTCGCGAAATTATTCAAGTGGTAATTCTGAGTGCGACTGGCTTTTGGCTGTATAGTTTAATTTTATTTATTGGTGTCCGTGAAAGCAATGGAATTGTTGCGTCGCTAATTATAGGAAGTTTACCTGTTACTGTAACTTTATTTAGCCGTCCAATTTTTAATCCTCGTCTAATAACAGGATTAATCTTAATTATCTTTGGTTTGGCATGTCTTTTAGTCTACCCATTAATTTTTGGTAGCAATTTAGCAACCTTACAAAGTGTAAACGTACGTGGTATAGTTTATTTATTAATTGCCTTAGTCATGTGGTCATGGTTTGCGATTGCTAATTCACGATTTATGGCCTCTCATGCTCAGATTCACAGCCTAGATTATTCTTCATTAATTGGTGTGATTAGTTTAATTTTTATTGTACCAATCTTTTTGTCGCAAGAACATGCAATGATTTTGCTCTCACATTCAGAGCTTATTAAATTTATACTTTGGAGCATGGTGCTTGGATTTGGTGCATCGTGGCTAGCAAATATATTTTGGGCGTATAGTGCTAAGAATTGTCCACCGTCAATTGGTGGTGCACTAATTATTTCTGAAACCATTTTTGGACTGATTTACAGCTTTGTTTTTGAACAACGTTTTCCACATTTGAATGAATTTATTGCAATAGTTTCGTTAATTTGTGGTGTAATCTTAGTTATTCGCTCACAACGTGGTCAAATCCATTAATTTGTTTTTAGAGATTTAATGTTATGAATGGCGTATTATGTAATTATAATACGCCATTTTATATAGAAATTATGGGGATTGAATCAGTCAGTGCTTAATTCAATTTATTACCGGCTTTCTTTTTGAAAACATAGAGCATAGATAAGACAAAAATCCATAGTGGCGTAACGATAACACTCATGCGCATATCATCAATCCATAACATAATGAACATCACCAAAACTAGGAAACACATTGCAAATATATTGCTGAATGGATATAAAATTAGACGGTAACTAATTTTTTCAAGTGGTGTGTTCTTGCGGAAATAAATTTGAGTTAAGAGAATTAAAAACCATACCGTTAAGATTGCACAAGTGGCGATGGTTAACAGGTACATAATTGCTTTTTCTGGGAAAACGTAATTTACCACCACACTAATTAAAACACAAAAACTGGTAAAAAGTAGTGCATTTCGTGGGATATTGACATTGTTTGTTTTAGAAAAACTATTTGGGGCAGAGCCTTGTTTAGCCAAGCTAAATAACATTCTAGATCCTGCGTATAAGCAACTATTAAATGCAGATAGAGCGGCTGTAATTGCCACTGCATTCATAACATCAGCAGCTTGATCAATTCCAATTTGTTTAAATACGTCAACAAATGGGCTGATATGAGCATCTAGTTTGTTGAATGGATATAAACAAATAATTGCAATCATGGTAAATACATAAAATAATATAATTCGTAAAATTACACCGCTAATCGCACGAGGAATGCTTTTAGCTGGATTTTCTGCTTCTCCCGCAGCAATTGATACGAATTCAGTTCCACCAAAGGAGAAGATTACAATAGCAAGGGAAAAGAAAAAACCTTTGGTTCCACTGGCAAAAAAGACATGCCAACTGGCATAAGTATGAAGATTTTCTACTGTCCCAGCGTGGATATGAGGATTGAAGGTTACTAAATATGCACTAAAAAAGAGCATGGCTAGAATTGCTGCAATCTTAATTCCTGCAAACCAGAATTCAAATTCACCAAATAATTTGACACTGACTAATTGAACCAAAGTGAACACAACCAGCAATCCTAAGCAAATTAGCCAATGAGGTAACCCTGGAATCCAATAATCCAAGAAGAAGGTAACGGCGGTTAGCTCAACCATACAAACTACAGTATACTCAAACCAAGCCGTCCATCCAGCGATAAAACCAGTATAATTATTAATGTACCGATTGGCGTAGTCGCTAAATGATCCAGATGATGGATGATGAACCGTCATTTCACCAAGTGCACGCATAATTGTATAGATGACGAATCCACCCAAAATGTAAGATAAAATTATTGAAGGTCCAGTTGACTGAATTGATTTAGCCGCACCAAAAAATAGCCCAGTACCAATTACGCCTCCCAATGCAATCATCTGGATGTGACGATTTTTTAATTTGCCTTGTAAGTTATTGTTCGTATCATGCATGTTGTGAATCTCCAAATTTTAATTTACAGTAATATGCCAAACTTAATATAGCTAGCCAAATTGGTGCAATAACAATTGCCATTTTAAAACTTGGCATAAAATACATAATTATTGCAACGCTAATTAAGAATATTATAGCAATAATTGAACTAAGTGGATAGAGTAGTGTTTTGTAGCTACTCTCACCATTAAATTTGTGTTTAAAGAAAGCATGAGTGATTAAGATGGTAATCCAGTTAATAATGGCTGCAATCGTTGCTACAGAGAGTAAAATATTGAAAATTTGCTTTGGATAAAGATAATTTAGCCAAACGGTAAATGCAATACAAATAATTGAGAAAATAATTGAATTATTTGGGATACCTTTGGATGATAATTGAGTAAACTGTCTTAGTGCATTTCCTTGCTTGCTAAGATTATGGACCATACGCGCTGTACCATAAATTCCGCTATTTAATGATGAAAGAGCAGCGGTTATCGCGACTAGGTTCATTAAACTCGCAGCTTTGCCAATTCCAATTTGTTTGAAAACATCAACAAATGGACTGATTTGTGCGTTAATTTTATTCCATGGATATAAACACATAATAATGGCTAATGTTGCCAAATAAAATAATAATATCCGTACAATTATTCCATTAATTGCAAGTGGAATAGTCTTTTTAGGATTTTCTGCTTCACCCGCGGTTATTCCGACCAATTCAGTACCGCCAAATGAAAATACAACTATAACAAATGAAAACAAAAATCCGTGCCAGCCACTGGCAAAAAATCCGCCATACTCCCATAAATTAGCGATATTTGATACACCTTGATTACTGCTTGGAGAGAAACTTAAAATATAAATGCCAAATAAAATAAGACAAATAACCGTCATAACTTTGATTCCAGCAAACCAAAATTCAAATTCGCCAAACCATTTTACATTGAGTAGATTGATTCCTGTAAATGCGATCATAACAACTAGCGTAATAATCCAGTGCACTGAGTTTGGAAACCAATAATCCATGAAGATGCTGGTTGCGGTTAGCTCCAACATACAAACGATAATATAATTAAACCAGTAATTCCAGCCAGAGACAAATCCGGCATAAGGGCCGATGTATTTATAAGCGTAGTAACTAAAAGATCCTGAACTTGGCTCCGCTACTGCCATTTCACCTAAAGCTCGCACAATGATGTACATCATAATGCCGCCAATTGCATAAGAGAGTAAAATTGCTGGTCCCGCTAATTTAATTGATTCCCCAGCACCAAAGAAAAATCCCGTACCAATTGCACTACCGAGTGCAATCATTAAAATATGACGTGTACTTAGCTCATGTTTTAATTTACTCTGCATGTACTTTGGTCTCCATAAATTGAGTTTCATCAATTCCAATTAGAGGAAACACTGTGTTTAATCCATATGGAATAGCTTTGTTTACACCAGGGAGAATTTTGCGGTAGCTTTCTTGTTGATGGAAGTCACTGCCTAAACTTGCCAGTAAATCACAATGTCTACACAGGGCAGCAATATTTTCTTCATCCTGTAGGCTATGTGAGCTACTGATAACCTCAATGCCTTTGCCACCATAAGATTTAAATTCTTCGATTAAACGAATTAATTTGGTTCGTGTAAAACTATAGCGTCCTGGATGTGCAATCACGGCTACACCACCACTTTGGGTAATCCAATTAACAGCATCAGATAAATTTGCCCAGATTTGTGGAGTGTAACCAGGCTTTCCTGGTGCTAGGAATTTGTCGAAAGCTTTCCCTGGTTTGGCATGGCCTTGTGCAACCAGCCAATGATTAAAATGTGTCCTGCTGAGTGCTTCAGGTTGTTTGGCCATGGCTAAAGCTCCCTCAAAAGCACCATGGATTCCGATTTTAGCTAGGTTTGCACCAATTCTTTTGCCACGTTCTATCCGTGAAGCTCTGAGATTAGCCAATTCTTTAACCAGTTGTTGATTATTTTCATCAATTCCTAGGCCAACAATATGAATTAAGGTATTTTTTTGCCAAGTAACGGAGATTTCAACTCCAGGTATAAGTGTAAAGTCGAGCTCGATGGCAACTTGGCGTGCTTCGTTAATACCATCTACCGTATCGTGATCGGTAAGCGCCTGGAATTTAACACCATTTGCTTTGGCCATTTCGAAGACTTCACGTACGCTATGCGCGCCATCGGAATATGTACTATGACAGTGTAGGTCTATGGGTAAATATTTTTTTTCCATGGTTATTTCTTGTCTATAAAAATAGCTATCCTAAAATGATAGCTAAGAATACGTAATGATATATCATTACGATAATATGTTGCAAATAAATGCATTTTTTGATTGTAAGTTACTGTATTGTATTAGCTAAACTCTTTTGCCATTTCCAGTGTGCGAGCATAACAATTTTGCATCGCCATGCGGGTAATATCATGTAGCTGTTCACGCTCAAACGTTAAAATACCTTGTTCGGTTGCGCCTTTTTTTGATGTAACACGAGCGCGTTGCTCATTAATAGTGATGCTAGAATTTGCATCCAATAATGCTGAACTTCCGCTAATTACGTGTTTTATTATGGTTGTAGCTTGTTCACGTTCGAAACCAAATTCATTGACGGCGTTTTCAATTAGACCTTCCATGAAATAATAGACAAAAGCAATTGAACTGCTGCTGATTGGAACTATTTTATCAATTTCGGCCTCATTTTTAGCTGGATAGATAATTCCTATGCTGGTAAATATTTGGTTAATTAATTGAGTTTCATCCGAAGTTATAATTTCAGGTGAGTAAATTGCTGTAATTCCCTTACCGATACTAGATGGTGTATTTGGCATTGTGCGAATAATTCGTGGATTATTTAACCATTCACTTAGGCAAGAAGTTGGCATTCCTGCCATAACTGAAACAATTAAACACTGATTGATTTTATCTTTAATTGCCTCGCAGGATTCTTTTGCTTGTTGTGGTTTTATTGCTAAAATTAAAATGTCATTGGTATGTAATTTATATTCTAAATTACTTGTAATCTTAATTGTTGGATACACGTTTTTTAATCGAGCAGACTTTTCTGGGTTACGCTGAATAACTTCGATTTCAAAATTTTGATTATGCACCAATCCAGAAAATATTGCTTCGGCCATATTGCCTCCGCCCAAAAAAACAATTTTAGTTTTCATAAGTTCTTGCTCCAAAAATTTGGCTGCCAATTCTTAGCAGCGTTGCGCCTGCCTCAATCGCGAGTGGATAATCTTGCGACATTCCCATTGAAAGTTGGTCTAATTGAGATGAATTATGTGTATTAAGTTGGGTAAGATAGGTATTTAATTGTTGAAATTGTGCCTTAATTTGCTGAGGATCATGACTATTGCTTGCTATTCCCATTAATCCGCGTAATTTAAGCCGTGGTAAGGTACTAATCTCTTGTGTAAGCTGAATTAATTTATGCAAATTATTTATGCCAAGTTTGTTCTGTTCTTGGCTAATATTTACTTCAATTAAAACTTGTAATGGTGGTAAATCAGCTGGACGCTGATCGTTTAAGCGTTTTGCATGATGAAATTGAGTAATTGTATGTACCCAACTAGCGTATTTCGCTATTAATTGTGTTTTGTTGCTTTGAATATTACCGATAAAATGCCATTCAATATTTAGATCGCTTAATTGTAGTGCTTTACGGCTGAGTTCTTGGGGGTAGTTTTCACCAAATTTACGCTGACCATAGTCATATGCATTTTGGATTAATTGCTCTGAAAAAGTTTTACTTACTGCAACTACTTCCACGGTTGCGTCATGTTTGATTTTATTAATCGAGGCATTGACGTGATTTAAATTTTGGGCGATATTAAGCATAGATTATGTTTTTGATTTTAAAAATTTATTGCGGTAATTATAACATAGTTGATATTCAATAATTTTATTAAGATTATCCAGGTAAATTGATGATAGAGGTGTTTTTAATTGCAAAAATTACACTGTACCAGTGAATGAATTTGATTTTTGTTAGTTGGATGAAAATTATCCTTTGCATGTTAGGATAATACTTTTTGAAGTATAAATTATGAACTGATTTTAAATGCATGATTAAATCATGCATAAGTTTGGTATATACGGGAAAATTAATTCGTAAGAAGGTGTAATGATCTAATAAAATTGTAGAGATATATATCGGTTACAGGTTAATATAACTAACAAATTTAATTGGACATAATAGATGAGAAAGACAAAACAAACATTCACAACATTACAGAAGCTTGAATATGCAAAGTTAATGATAAATAGCGGTTACAGTAATAAAGATGTAATGGAATTATCTGGAGCATGTTCATCCGCAGTAATG
>CAZZAV010000070.1:0-7082 GCA_964652705.1 uncultured Neisseria sp. | reverse complement strand
TAGCAAATGAATCACATCATCATTTTTTAGAATTAATTCCATTACCAGTTCCTTTCATATTTTACAAGAAGCACTATATTAGCATCAAATTGGTTGAAAGCTCAACTATTTTAATAGTCGTAACTCACGAGATAAACCATATCCTCGAAGTATTTGATCCTTAGGTGCAAAGGATTAATAAAGAAGATGACATAGCTGTAACTAGAACTACATAAGAAATTTTTTGAAATTAAACAAAGCCCAAGATTCAAAGACGATAAGTATATTTAATTAAATTCTGGGTATGCTTTCAAAATACTAATATTATTTCCAGTCAAGAAATTGTATTCAATCAGAGCCTGATAATTATTATTAATCACATTGATATAATCCAAATAAGCATTAATTGCGTTATCTTCACGCAGGTTTAGCATAAACAAATTACTGTCTCCATTATTAATCCGCTTATTCTCAGCACTAAGCAAATCTTGTGCTAATTGATTAGATGATTTAGATATATCTACTTGGCTTGCTGTTGCAGAAATGGAGTAATGTAACGTTTCTATCTGAGACTTGAGCTGTTCCAATAAAAGCTGCCTGTCATTTAAGAGTTTACGGTAGCTTGCATCTGTCTCGGCGCTCATTCCTTTACCGTAGCTTCTATCAAGAGGCAAAGAGAACTGCAACTTACCTACCATTTCTTGCTGATTTAGTTGAAAATAGTATGATGTCGCAGTATCCGAATTATTCTGATTATATTGTAATGCTAAATTAAGTTTAGGTAATAAATAATTATTGGCTAATTTTTGCTGATTAATTATTTGCTGAAGCTGTGTTTGAATAATCTTAAATTCTGGACGGTTCTGGACTGCTTCGTTTACTTCTTTAATAATAGGTATGTCAGGAAGTGTTTTTACTTTAGGCAAGCCACGAGGCAATACATTCTGGCTAGGTACAATTGTGTTACACTGATTATCGCGATAATACAATGATAAATACTGTGATGCTTTGTTAAAATAATCCTGAGAAGACATTACTTTTACACGCCGTTTTAATACGTTATTATAATTCTCCTTAACCGCTATCTCTGCTACATCACCATTTTTCAGTCTCTTTTCCATTGCTGCTTGACGAGTTTCGGCAATTTTTAATAATCTTTCATACGAAGTTAATTCAGCCCCTGCCATCATCCATGCTAGATAAGCTTTCATTGCCTCCGTTTTTACTAGAAGCTTGGATAGTTCAATTTCATAATCTGATTTTTCTTTATCCAGAATTGAATTATAAACATTGAGACGCTCCTCATCCATGGTAAACCCACTCAATAGATTCATCTTTAAACCCACAAATTGACGTCCTAAAGTTGAAGTAATTTGAGCAGAATCATACTGTGGAGTATAGCCACCAGAAATATCATATCCAGCATAAGCGGAAACAGGAGAGCCATAAAAACGTTTTTCCAAGGCAATCTTTTGGTATGTGGTATTATATGTACTACCCTGACGCTGAACAGAATCAGTATCCAAACGTGTATCAAAAGGAGCTTCACTTTTCTTAGCTTTAGCGCTATTTAGTTCTTGCTGTATAACCGCATTCAGAACTTTGGGATAGCAACTATTAATAGAGCTCTCAATTTTAGCAACTCTCAGCTCATAGGCATTTGCAGCGGAGAATAATAAAGTAAATATGCATAAAGATATTTTTTTGATATGCATATTATTTATCATATTTACCTCCATCTTTATTCTTGTCATAATCATCGTTAAATATTGAGTTACTATTAAGAGTAGCATTATTATTCTTATTGTTGATCGCAATTGGAAATCCATTTAGTTCACGCCATAGCTCATATCCTAACAAAACTTTATTTAGCTGAATATAAGCTTGTACTTGTGCTCCCATTCTTAAGAAATTCTTGGATGGCCATGAAGGCTCTTTTGCATCAGGCTCAATTAAAACCCGAAACATACCATTTGTGCCAGATGCATAATCTACAACTTTAACCACTCCACCAAAAGTACCAATCGAAACAGAAGGCCACCCGCTAAACTGAATTGATGGCCATCCATCAAATACTAAACGAACCTTACGCCCTGGCGATACCAATGGAACATCATTGCCACTAATATAAATCTCGACCGCTATATTATCTGTTGCCGGTAAGAATGTAGCCAAGACATCGCCTGACTTTACAACTTTACTTCCTGAACTTGCGAGTGTATTTATTACAATTCCATCTCGATCCGCCACTATTAACTGGCTAGACTGGCGCGATAATGAAGACTGAGACTTAATTAATTGTGATTTATAATATTGTTGATCTGCAAGTGACTTCTGATAGTTAATTTGTGCTAACTCAAACTCTCGTTTAGATGTAAGCCCATTTTTATAGAGATTTTGTTGTCGATTAAGATTACTTAATGCAAGTTTAGTTGCTTCAGCCGTAGAGTTAAGGCGCTCTTGTAATGCATCAACTTCGGAGTTTAAGCGGCTTAATAGATATGGATCAACATCGACTATTTCCGCAATCTTGTCACCTTTTTTAACACGACTTCCATCCCTAACAAACCATTTATTGACACGTCCACCTACTGTAGAAACAATTTGCTGCACCCGATCCTCTGGATGCAAGGCAGTAATTTGTCCACTACCAGTCGAAGTTTGTACCCATGGGACAAACATTATTGCCACAAAAGTAAGAAATAAAATCAGAATCAAAATTCCTAACCGAGGAAAAAACCTAGAAATCAAAATACCATCAATTGTATTAAATGGTTTAACATCATCTTGTTTATACATTGCATACTGTTTATCTAAATCAAAGCTCATCATTCCACCTAAGCCAAATAGCGTTTAATAAGAACACGAAGCTCACCAATATTATCAGTCATGAATGAACCTGACTCTTTAGTCAATAGAATAAAATTATCATAATTAATGTGATTATCTTCATTTTCAGAAAAGCAAATAACTGTAGTAGAGGTTTCATTAGACAAATAATTTAAAATATTTTGCTGAACTTGTTTATCTACACGATCAAAAACCTCGGTAATAATAATCATTGAGGACTCAGTTAAAATCGCTTTAGCTATCTTCAATTGAATAATATGCTGTTCCTGCAATGGGAAACCATTACCAATTAATCTAGTATCTAGTTTACTCTCAAGCGAATATGCTACATTATATAAATTAACTAACTCCAGCACATTATTAATCTGGTTTTGCATTAAATCAGAAACACCATATTCGAGAAACTCACGGATAGTACAGTCAAACATATTTGCATCATCAATTAAAGTAATTTGACTACGTAAATAATGTTGATCAAAGTCTGATATTTGGATATCGTTAAAAGTGATATTTCCAGAATCCGAATGGATGAGATTAGTTATTAATTTAACCAAAATTGATTTGCTAACTTGATCTGTTGATAACAATAAATTATTAGTACTATGAGCAATAGCAATATTGAATTTATGCTGAACACCAAAATAATCCTTATACATAACATTATCCAGTTTTAGGAGTAGGGATGATTTTTTACGGCTGATTATTCCAGCTTGGTTCATGTCAGTTACTTTGCCTAGTTTTTCATTTTCAATTACTAATAAATGCTCCATTTCATCAGCAGATGCAATCAATTCGTAATATTTATCATAGTAGATACTGAGCTTTGATACACCATATAATGAAGTCGTGTACAAAATTTCTGCTGCTACCAATTGCCCGAGGCTTAGCTGAGACTTAATTACTAAAATTGACCCTATACTTAAAAGAGCAATCGTTACCATTACATACAACACACTTAAAATAGTTATCTGTGTAAAAGTAATACTCCAATATTTCTTACGAGTATCAATATAATCGTTAACTAATTTACGACCCTTACCAACCGCATAATCTTTATTAATACCAGATTTAAAAAATGTATTCATTCTAAAAACATCGTCAATCCAAGCAAAAACCGCAAATTTCGCCTCAGAGCGAGAAATCGCCCTAGAAATCGCTTTTTTCGAAAAGAGCGCCCATGTAATCCAAATTACTATAGCAATTATTAAATTTAGAATAAGGAAATAGGGATGATAAAAGCTAGATAAAATAAAGCTTACTACAATACTTAGGACTATAAGTAATCCTTCAATAATAAGCTCTGATGCATTTCTTTGGATATTAAATATTTCAAAATAACGACCACTTAAATCGCTGGTATTATGAGAATGAAAACTCTCATAATTGCTATAAATTGATTTTAATAAAATATCAGAAGACATTCTCACAAAAGAGTTCCGTTTATAAATCTCAATTAGCAGCTTTTGAAGTACGCTAAGCACAGTTGCAAAACTAATTAAGAAGAGTAAAACAGCACTCAATACAACAACAGGCTGAATTAATGCAGTATATATTACTGAAGTAATCAGCACTTGAATTGAAAGAGGAAGTGCTAAATTAAGTAGCGCAACAATTACGCCATAAACAGCAATTAAACCAAAAAATCTTTTATCACAGAAGACTAAATAATTTAGAATTTCACGCATAGTTTATTTACTGTAAAAAATTATTCTCGTTATCAAAAAAAGAGTTTATTATCGTTCTGAGTCAAACTATATTGTTAAACTAAAGTCCAGTACCAATAACGTTAGACTCAAAAGGAAGCGTTATCTTATCACTAAATTAGTTGATAGTTCAACTAATTTACAGTGGTGCTCTTTTTGTATGGTATAATTACCAGAGGACAAATTTTCACCCAGTTCATTATTATTAATTTAGGATTTATGTTAAAAATGTTATTACAAAGCAGCATATTCAGAGAAATAGATAACCTATCCAGACATGTTAATGGAATCTATGAAAAAATATTTAAGAAATATGGATTGCAGCGCGGTCAATTTGTCTTTATCACACGTATAGTTGAAAACGAAAATATCAATTTAAAACAATTAGCAAAAAATGTTAGAGTTGACAAAACTACCGTAACTAAAGCGATTCAAAAACTGGAAGACTCTGGTTATATTGTTAAACAAATTGATCAAGTCGATAACCGGATTATCCATTTATTACCGACAGAAAAATGTGTCAGTATCTACAATTGCATTATTCAAGAAAAAAATCAGATCTTGGGTAATGTAATTAACAAATTTACACCAGAAGAGTTTGAGTTTTATATTAATATGACCATTAACATGAACTCATTCTTAGATAAAATTCAGTGATTTTGTTGTTTTAAAGCACAACAATTAAAAACTATAGCAATACTATAGTTTCATCTGATTTAACTCACTCACCCCACTATAAATGAATATCCAAGTGATGCTAATCCCCAAGTCAATGCTGCAGCGCAATAAAGCAGAGTAAAACCCGCCAAGCACTTGGGATTAAATGGTATAATCGAGGCATGTCATGCCATTTCCAGTGTTATATAGCTATAAAATAATTTAAAGCTTATGGCAGTGGAAGTGGTATTTTAATCTATCACCGTAGCGTTATTGGTTTATAAACCTAAAACATCATCTCATATAAGCATTATAACTAGGGAGTGCAAACTATCGTGGAATTAGCTAGAAATTTTTATACAGTTCACAAATTTGGCGGATCAAGTGTTGCTGACGCCAGCAGATTTATTGAAGTAACCAAAATTTTGAATGGTTCAAAAGAAATTATCGTTGTGTCCGCAACTAAAGGTACAACGACCAAATTACAAAATATGCTAGATGCAGCTCGCGATGGCCAATCTTGGAAAATGGATTTAGCTAATCTAGAACAAATGCACCAATTAATTGTTAAAAATCTATTACCTGAAAATAAACATGCAGAATTGTTCTCGGTATTAAATCATGACTTTAAAACTATCGCTAATATTTTTGATACAGTAAATCAAATTAGCACTTACTCAACTGAGATTCAAGATTTTGTCTTAGGTTATGGAGAGCAATGGTCGGCACGAATTTTAGCTACTTTATTGTCACTACATAGCAAAGCATTATACTTAGATGCAACTGAAGTGCTTTATTCTTATAAAAGTGGCGGAGTTGTCGGGATTGATTGGGAACGCAGCGAAAAAGCCATACAAGAATATTTTGCTAACAAAGACTTTGATCAATTAGTAATTACCGGTTTCATTGCTTCAACTGCCGATGGTAAACGTACTACACTAGGACGTAACGGTAGCGATTATTCTGGCGCAATTTTTGCACGTTTATTCCACGCAGTAGAGTTAATCATCTGGACGGATGTTGACGGTATTTATACTGCGCATCCAGCTAAAGTAAAATCAGCATTTTGCATTGATACCCTATCATACAAAGAAGCGTTAGAATTAGCCTATTTTGGTGCCAGTGTATTGCATCCAATGACAATTTCTCCAGTTGCTGAAGAAAATATCCCAATGTATATTAAAAACAGTTACAACCCTACTGCAGCCGGAACTTACATTAGCCAAAGCTCAACTAAATCTAAGCACTTAATCAAAGGCTTAACTTATGTTGATGATATTGCACTTTTGAATATTGAAGGTGCTGGTATGGCTGGCGTTTCTGGAAGTGCTGCACGCATTTTTGAAATTATGCGTCAATGTGAAGTATCGGTAATCTTGATTTCTCAAGCTAGCTCAGAGCATTCACTATGCCTTGCAATTGCTAACAAATCAGTTAATGCTGCAATTAACGCCCTAAACACCAATCTCAAATTTGAAATTGAAAATGGACAAATCAATAAAGTAACTGCTGATACAGGCTGTGCTATTCTAGCGGCAGTCGGTGACGGTATGGTTGGTAGTCCAGGGGTTGCAGGTAAATTCTTTGAAACTTTAGCTAAAGCTAATATCAATATCCGCGCAATTGCCCAAGGTGCTTCAGAGCGTAATATCTCCGCAGTAATTAATAGTAAAGACATCAATAAAGCTCTTCAAGCAGCACACTCTGGTTTCTATTTATCAGATCAGGTAATTTCTGTTGGTCTGATTGGTCCGGGTGGAATTGGTTCTACTTTCCTAGATCAAGTCGAAGAAGCACGCGCTGCAATTAAAGCTAAATACCATGTTGATATTTGTGTACGTGGAATCATGAACAGCAAACAAATGTTACTTAGTGATGATGCACTATCAGGTA
>CAZZAV010000069.1:0-7896 GCA_964652705.1 uncultured Neisseria sp. | reverse complement strand
ATTATAACTAGTTATTTATTGTAAAATTCCTTTTATTTCAAGGATTTTATAATGAATGTTACTTTAATTCCTGACTCTGAACTTATTCAATGTTTAAAAAATAAACAACTCGTAATTAATCAACAAATCGAAGAATGCAAAGCCAAGATAATTGAATTGGATTATAACTATAATAGCATCGAGTCCACCATCAAATACCTATCTGGTGAATCATCATTAGTTAAAACTAATCGTACCTACATTTTTAAACCAAATGAATGTAAAATTTTAACTTTAGATTACCTAAGATTAGTAAATGAATCTGCTACAAGTCGTCAAATAGCTGAACATCTTGCAAATAAAGTTGGATTTAACCTTGATAAAGAACCTGTACAGTTTCAGAACACAATTGTAAAGACCCTAAGGAAATTAGAGCAGAAAGGCTTAGTTAAGCAAGTTAGTGAAAATCAAAAAATGCTATCTTGGTGTATAGTTGGTTAAAAATTAAGCACTCAATTTTTCTTCAAATCTTTTATTTAGTTGCCAATACCCTGAAAAATCATGTGGTACAGGACTATTGGCACATTTTAGTAAAATATCATTAAATATTTTTCCATTACTCCAACGTCTTGTATCTTCACGGTAAGCAATTTCATTAGCGTAAATATCGAGGTATTTATTGTCAATTTTATGAACCTGCCCGATTTGCATTCTTCTAAATCGTGAATTATAGCTCTCACATTGATTGTTAGATGCACCAGATTTACTTGAATACTCAACTTGGTGATTAACACGTTTCATATCATAGAATGCATGTAAATCATCATATGCAGTAGCTTCATCAGTATGAACTTGACTACCTAATTTTATGTGTTTTAATGCTAATTTGCGTATCGCTTGACTATTTTCAGATTTAAGTACAAAGGTTAAAGTTTTCTTAGCACCTTGTCTTAATTCATCATGACGTTGACGAATTGAAATAATTACTCGCTTATTTGGCGTTAAAGCCTTTCTGCGATCTATTCTATCATTAATGCTATTAGCTGGACGGATGTAATGATTTACATACACACCATCAATTTCACAAACACCATTTAATTGAATTTTGCTATTATCAACAAGACTTTCACGGATTTTGTGGATAATAACCCAAGCTGTTTTATATTGACAATCAAGATCACGAGATAGTTGCAAAGCAGACAATGATTTAACTGCATTAGTGAATAACGCAATAGCTACTAAGTAATGTTGTAATGGTAATTTGCGATTTGCAAAAACTGTATTTGATGTAACACTAAATGTATGATCACAATCAGCACAACGATATTGGTTACGAGATTTAATGGTATATATCTTATCCTTATAACCACAAGCAGGACAAATCGGTTTACCGTCGTTTTTATTCCAACGAATCTGACTAAACAATTCTAGTGCTTCATCATCATTCATTTTAAATAAACGTGCTATCGACAGAGTTCTAGCCTTTGCAGTTAATAAAAAATGTTGTGCCATTATATGTATTCCATTTAATTTTCACTTATGAAGTAATTGTATCATATTTGCGATATTAAGTCAATAACCAAATATCATTTATGCGATAAATGTATAGCTTATGATATAATAATGACATTAATTAAAATTTAGGTGGAGTAGTATGGGGTTTGAAAAAAGATGTTCTAATTTGCTAAAATCACTTTTAGTTAAAAATGATGTTGATTATACTGAATTGGTGATAAGATTAGACAAAATAGGTGTAACAGAGACATACTCTAGTATCGTGAATAAAATAAATCGTGGTAGATTTAGCATGATGTTCTTTATGCAATGCATGGATGCTATTGGAGTAAAAGAGTTGAATTTGTAGAGTTTTAAAATAAACATAAATATAAGGAAAATTAATGACTAATAATAAATTTACTGATGAAGAAAGAATTGCATTCTATAATGCAATTAATTTTTTAGATCCAGATATGGTATATGTTACATATAATAAAGAACTAGATATTCTATCATATACAAAAAATATTATATGTCACGAAACAATATCAGGAAAGCCTACAGATGAAGAAATTACTAGAGCCTTAATAGTTCTACATTTAATTAAAACATATGGCTATGCTTCAAATACTATAGAGCTTGAAAATTCATTTACCATTGGGGGTCATAGAGAGGAAGGAGTAAGAGCTGTTGAAACAGATATTTGCATAAAGAATGAATCAGGGGCGAATGGTATTATTGAAATTTTATGTGAAGTAAAACGAATACATAATTTTTTGGGAACTGATGATAACTCAATAAAAAAACAATTATTTGATCCATTTGAAAATATTGTAAAATATAACAAGGCTAAGTATCTTTTTCATCTTTCGGTTGATGTTCCGATAAATAAAGAACATTTCCCAATATCGTGTATCGGTATTGATACAAAAATCACAAAGACATATAAGGAGTGGGAAAAACAAGGGAGAACACCACATTTTATAGATTTAATTTCACACGGAGTAAAACCACAGATACATGATGTTTATGTAAAACTAGCTGGTGACGAAGTTAATTTAGATAAAAACGTTAGAGATTTAAACGACAACTTTAACATTAATCAAATTAAAAGAGTATGGTCGCAACTTTGGGATTTTATTTGGGGTGGTACATTAGAGGATAATAAAAAATTTGAAAATTTTAACAAAATTCTTTTGGCTAAAATATATGATGAACGAAAAACGAATCTAGGTATGCCATATGGATTTCAACATAGATTTATTGGCGGAAAGTCACAATCTGAGAATGAATTATCTAACAACTTAGATTTGTTGTATCGGAAAGCTTTTCGAGAATATTTATCTAAGGATAAGTCGATCGAATTATTTCATATCAAAGGAATTGATTTCAAAGAATTTTCACCCTCTTTGGCTTCTAAATGTATTGAATTACTTCAAAGTTTTTCATTTCACAAAAATAGATATAAGAATATTGATATATTAGGCGAATTTTATGAAATGGTCATTAGGGATGCATTTAAACAAACTAAGGGTTTATTTTTAACTCATCCAAATATTGTATTGTTTATACTTTCAGTTTTGGATGTTGACGAGGTAGTAAAATCAAGACTGAAAAACCCTACGGAAGATAGGCGTTATAGATTACCATTTGTAATTGATCCTAGTTGTGGTACAGGAACTTTTTTAATTAATTATATGCATTTTGTTCAAAAATATATTAATGAAAATCACAAAAAAATATCTAGTGGGGATGAAGATGTTAAAGATTTTATTGATAGACATATCTTAGATAAGAATGCATATAAGTGGGTTATAGATTACGTCTATGGTATTGATAGCGAACAAGTGTTAGCAACTGCGTGTCAAATTAACTTAATCCTGCATGGTGATGGAAGCACAAACATTTATAACGCGGATGGCTTAAGTAGTTTTAAGGATTATGAAAGTGTTGAAATTACTGGTGCAGTAAACATTCTATCATCAAAGGTCTCCAAGGAAAAAGATTACTATAGTAAACCATCATTAAACAAGTTTGATTTTATTATTTCAAACCCACCTTTTAATGTACCAGTTAATAAAGAAAAATTTCAAAATAATTTTGAAATTAAAGGTAAATCTGAAGCGTATTTTTTAGAACGTTGGTATCAATTACTTAAACCAGAAGGAAGAATTGGTGTTGTTTTACCAGAAAGTTTTTTTTCAGTTGAAGATGACATAGATGGTAGATTTTTTCTGTATAAGCACTTTAACATTAAAGCGATAGTTTCATTACCGATGCATACTTTTCTACCTCATACACCAACCAATACTAGTTTACTTTTCGCTTCCAAGAAAACAGAAAAAGAAGAAGAAAAATTTACTGAATTATGGAGAAAATTTAGTATCGAATTTAAAGAGAAATCAGCTAAAATAAATAATATTTTACCTACTCAAAAATCAAAAGTAAATTTTAAAAAAAATGAAATAGGAAAACCTAATAATATTAAAAACATATTAGAGCAACTTGAAAAGAGATGTTTAAATGAGTTTGAAACTGGATTTGTTATACTACCTTTTTTTGAAACTGGCTATATTTTTAAAGAGGATAATTACAATAATATAAAAAAAGCTGTAAAAAATACTATTGAAAATATTGAGGAACGCTGGTGTCTTCATAAAGTTGCAAATGTTCAAAAATTAGAATTTTATAATTTCTCAGTAAGCGAAGTAGGTTATAAAGCAGGTAAAAAGGGTTCAAAAGATAAACAAAATGAACTTTTAAGTGTATATGATAACAAAGATAATAAGATTTATAATATTAAATATTCTCATGCGTGGGAGAAAATTAATGAGAGAGATAAAGAAACAGTTTTGGGTTTAATTAAGGAGTACAAGATATGGCAATAATCGAAGAACATAACTCAGTAGAGTATTTAACATTATTTTCACCTATTCGTTGTGACACACATTTTAAACATAACATAAAAATAGCGGATAATTTTTTTTCAAACGAACAAATAACTTGGGTTTCATTAGGTTCTATTCTTGACAAAATACAAAATGGAATGAATATAAAAACCGATTATTACTCAATGGAAGAAACAGATACATTGTATTTATCTGTTTCTCAAATAAAAGAGTATGGTTTAATTGCAAAAAATCAAAATTTTTTAACTGATGAAGTCAAAGAAGTTACTAATTTCTTTGAATTAGAAAAAAATATGATTTTAATTACTCGTTCAGGTACAATTGGCGTAGCTATTTCCACTAATCATCCATCGTTTAATTTTGAGGATAAAACCTATGTCGCATCTGGTTTTGTTATTACTTCAAAAATAAGAGAAGGATATAGTGCGGATATTATTTCTAATTACATAAATCTGTTTGAAGTACAAAAATACTTAACCTCAATGGCTTCTGGAGCATGTCAAAAAAACATAGCTCAACCAATTATTAAAAATTTACCTATTCCAGAGGTGCTGTTAAATGGCAATGCTGATTTTGCAAGATTGTTTTCAGAATATGAAAATAAAAGCATATCAATTTTAAAAAAAATGGGAGAATTGGATAACGAATTAATAGAATTAAAATCAGATATATCCTCTTCGATTAAGCAAAGAATTATTAAATACTATAGTTAATACCTCAGTCTTTACTTTATAAGTTATTTCGTCAAAACAATTTTCTTATGTAACATTAAACAAAAACACGACTTAATATCGTGTTTTTGTTTGTCTATCTTTGTGCAACTGCTACATAATATCGAAAATATCAGAGTAGACAAAATCATCTATTGTGAATAATCGCTTAAGAACTTATAATCTGTAATTATTAGCTACACAAAGTATTTAAAGTAGGTAACTTGAGCTTTTTATGCTACGTTTATCTGTTTGAGGTGTTTGATAGGTAAGTGTAGTTAGCTAAATTCTATATTATGCAAGGATAAAATGTGATGAGTGAAATCAAATTTTTTCAATGTTCAGCAATTGTAATTGTTCTGAGTGCGTTATTATATGGCTGCAATAGTGCTGCAAATAGTAGTAATCAATCAACAGAAGTCCAATATGAAAATTTTAGTTATACGAAGGTTGGTGTAGCACTTAATGCTGAGTACAGTGTTAATAATTTATTTGTAAGTAATGGTAGTATTTATCTCTCACTTGCGGACCAAGAAGAAAGTACTTTTGGTTATGCTCAAATTGACAAAAATGCAAGCTCTTCTGGTAGTTATCAAACCATTTATTTAAATACTCCTAATGATCATCAGTATTCATTGATCGGAGATATGGTTGTAAATCAGGATGATTCTACATTGTATGTACCAGTTGCATATTTAAATGGGAGTGTATATGATTATACTTGGCTGAAATATAAACCTGGAGCGACTGTTTCCTTTGATCGTGTTGGAAATTACCCCGTATCATATGAGTCTTCTTCACAGTTCGCACTTAAGTCTGCGAGTTTTTCTGGCGGAATGATTTACGCTAATTATGCGAGTAATTTGGTTGGTTTTGCAGAAAATAGCAGTAAAGAATTATTTAAAGATAATCAATTGTTATTATCATGGCAAGACTCATTTACGGTTGATGGGAATGAGATGATTGCGATAAATCAGAATGACAACGGTTTGGTGAGGTTATCACTAGATAGTAAAAGTCAATCGCCAATAGGTGAAAATTTTGTGGCTTTAGCCAGCAAAGGTTTTGAAGCAATGCCAAAGTTTACTATTTATAATCATAATATTTATACTTTGGCGATATATCGTAGCGGCAGCAATCAAACACCCCATTTGGCTCTTTGTCAGATTAGTGATGCAGCCAATTCAACAGATGAATGGGGCTGTAAGGTTGCTAAGAATTCTTTAACAGTTGGTAGCCAATTAATCAATCTTGATGTGGATAAACAGACAGGCAAATTATACTTTGTTTCGTATAATTTGGTGAATGGTACTCAGCTTTATGTTATTAACTAGAATTTCTCAGGAATTTATCATGAAATTACAAAGAACTCTTTTACAATTTTCAATTTTAGGAATGTTGTTAAATCCACTTGGTAGTATATTTGCTGAGAATATAGCACAAAAACAACTACAAAGTGGTCATGAATTACAGTTTGATAGTCCAGAACATTTTGATTTGGGGGCTTATGCTTTATTAAGTCTTCCATCCAGCCAAGGTGGCGTTGACAAAATTTATGGGAATAAATTAATTGTAAAATCATTACAGACTTCGTACGGGCAGATGAATTTAAGCTTTGCGGATATTTTCTGGCTAGGTGGAGATATTATTGGGGAACCAAAACAAATAATTGGATCTTCGTTAACTCCAGCGATTACATTCCAAAATAATTTAGCGGCTTTTGATAAGTATAAGGATTATATTCCTGCTGTTTTTACTGTTTATAGTAATGTAATTAATGATGTACAAAAATTTGTAGATACAGGTTCTACTCTTGTGGTGCCAGATAAATATAATTATGAATATAATAAAGCTACTGGTGGTTGGGGTGGTGCGGCTGGATCGCTGTTAAAGTCTGGTCTTTATTTAAAATTAGCACAGTACAACTATGATCATTTTGGTGAGAATGCGGTTAAGTCTTATGTTGCTGGTCATACATTGGCTCTAGAGTACGCCAGTAAAGCGACTAATGCTGAGGAGCTTAAGTATGCTTATTTTGTTGAAGGTTATGCAGATCACTTTCTAACCGATCTTTTTGCTACGGGACATTCACGGACACCGAGAGTAGAGATTGTTAATTATTGTGCAAATTTGGGTCAAGGACCTGCTTCGTTCTTGACTAAATTAATGCATGATCAAGATGGTACTACTGGGTTAACTTTGGTGAATGGTAAAGGAGAAACTTGGTTTGGAACTGGTGATGAGAATTTTTATACTCCTGCGAACAAAGATAACAAATTAAGAGCGTTGAGCGTAGTTCAGCAATCAGTTGATCAGGTATATAATGCTTATGTAAGTAAAAATGCCAATGTGGATCTCAATATTACAGAAATGAAAAAGGTTATGCCAGATATTGAGGCAACTGCTAATTTGGCACAAAATACAGCCATGTTTCCTCCAATGTACAAAATAGTTAAGGGAACGGATGGTAGTTTAATTATTAACCAATATGATGCTAAAACTAAAAGCTATAATCAGTTAAGGTGTCTTTCGAGCGCTACTGCGGCAGCATGGAATTATGCTTTTAATTAGTCAAGTTGATTTGAAACTGTGGATAGACAAAATTATCTATTGTAATAAAATCAACAGTATATAATAATAACGTCACAAGGTAGCACTGGCTACTAAATAATTTAGCGTGTATTAATTTTTATTTATGATGAGGAAATAATTATGAGGAAACTTGGGCAACCAAAAATATTATTAGCTGTACTTTGTTCTGCGATTGCTTTTAATGCACACGCTTCTTTTTGGGATAATTT
>CAZZAV010000068.1:0-8266 GCA_964652705.1 uncultured Neisseria sp. | reverse complement strand
CGACCCCTTGATCCCAAATCAAGTGCGCTAACCAGACTGCGCTACGCCCCGTTTTCAGTAAGCTTTTCTGCTTTCAAGACCAGTATTATACTCATAATATCAGGCGCGTGTCAACTTTTTTCTAGGTATTCACGGGTTTGCATTTCTTCAAGTCGACTTATAGTTCGTTCAAATTCATTTGCAAAGTCTCCTTGACAATAAATTTCTTTAATTGGAACAGATGCAGACAAGGAAAGCTTACTATTGCTGTCATACAAAATATCAATTAGCCACGTAAATCTTCTAGCAAAATCTTTTTTAGACGCAGTTAAAAGTGGGATATTACTGATGATAAACCATTTAAATTTTTGCACTAATTCCAGATAATCAAGTTGGCTACGCATATTTCCACAAATAATTGCAAAATCTAACCAAATAATATTTTCAGCAACTTTTACACACGGTATTTCACGTTGGCAAATTTCAACAGTTACATTATTTTGACTCGGATTATTTTGATTAACTGCATTAAAAACTTCTTCAAGCTGTGTATTACCATTTGCCTGTTGGATAATGAATAATTGATTAATCGAATTATTAATCAATCGATAATCTTGTTGACTATTTAAACTAACCACATTTAAACGATCTTTAATAACTTCAATCGCAGGAAAAAATCGTTCACGCATTAAACCATTAGGCCATAATCCATCAGGATGATAATTAGAAGAAGTTACAATGTAAATTTGATTTGCAAATAAACCTTCTAATAAACGCTTCATGATCATAGCCGTTGCAATATCACTAATATGCATTTCATCTAAGTAAATAATATCATAAGATTGTTTATAATCTTTAGCTATAATGCCTAATGGATCATCGATATTGTGCATTTGAGTCATTTTTTGATGAATTTCATGCATAAACTCATGAAAATGTAACCGTGCCTTACGCTTACTTTGAGTAAACGTGTACATATTATTCATTATCATGGATTTACCACGACCAACATCACCATAAATATAATACCCTAATTTATGGTCTTTGCGCCACCAGCGCGTGATAAAATTAAGACTCGCAAAATTATCTAAAAAACCATCTAGCTGCTGTAGCAACTCTAATTGCGCTTGATCAAAGGTTAAATCCCCAGCCTTAATTTGCTGCTGATACCAAGTACTTAAATTTTGCATAAATCTCACATAAAAAATTAAATCATAATGATTTAAATAATATAAATAAATTCAAATTAATCTAGACTAACTTATTTTCAATGAAGAATTGTAAGTTAAATAACTGCTCTTTGCAAGGATATATTTCCATGTCACTTAATTTAAAAGATCCACGCCAGTTTAGTGCGATATACCCCGATTCAAATATATTAATCAATCAAGCATTACATGATTTGTCCACGCCAAATCAGGATAACCGATTAATGACCGCATTAATTACAGACCTATTAAAACAATCTCAAGATCAAATTCTAAGTGTAGCTTACAATTTAGCACCATCACAAGCAACTGCAGATTATATCTGGAACAGCTTACAAACTGCATTAAACAAGCCTGAGCAAAATAAAATTGCTAAACTATTTGCATTACCAATAATTTTAGTAATTGGCAGTACACAACAAATAACACTAAACAATCAAATTGATCAAGTAAAGTTAACTCAGCTACTTGCAGAAAAGCAAGTTTTAACTCATTCAGATAACAGCTTTATCAGCGGTAAACTTTATGATATTGATGGAATTAGTAAGTTGCGCCCATCAAATTTATTCAAATTAATTACACAACTTGATAACATTGGCTCTTGGAATGAAGAACAATTTAGTGCGAAAGAAATTACTAGCTTAGGTGAAGAAGTTCATTTACGCTTTTTAATCGGAATAACTTTAGTTGAAAAAGGTCAAGATCAAAATCTCATTCCTGCCAACTACACGAAGTTAGGTCTAAATTTATTAGAATTAATTAGCACTTCCTTGCGCCATGACTCGGCAACAATTTTTCCAATTCCATTTCCACCATGCGCATTAAGCGAAGCTAGCATAGTCGGTGAATATTATCGTAATGAAATTAATCTATCTTTACGACTAAGCAATTTAGTTAAAAAACTACGCTTGGATGGCAAATATCCAGATGTAAAAATTTCAAGTCAAGAAAATAAAATTCAAATTGAAGTATGGCTCGCTAATTCAACCTCCCCTGAAGAAACAATTCATTGGCAATTACACCGAGCCGATAACTTTCCCAAGATTAGTCAAACTATAGCAGATTTATTTTCTGATATGCAATTAAATGTTATTTATGACACAGAGACAAAGTATGACAACACTCACTAGTTTAATTACTCAAATTAATAATGTATTACCACAAACTCAATGTACGCGTTGTAGTTATCCATCCTGTCAGAAATATGCCGAAGCATTAGCAACTGGCGATGCAGAAATCAATCAATGTCCACCAGGAGGTGCAGATGGAATCGCAGCGTTGGCTGAGATACTAGGAAAACCTATTCTGGAATTAAATCCAGATCATGGTGTATTTCAAACACGTAAGATTGCCCTAATTGAGGAAGATGCATGTATTGGCTGTGCATTATGCATAAAAGCTTGCCCTGTTGATGCTATTATTGGTGCCAATAAAATGTTACATACCGTGATTGCGGATGAATGCAGCGGCTGCGACTTATGTATCCCAGCCTGTCCTGTTGATTGCATCAGCTTAATTGAGGATCCTAATCAAGATTGGAACATCGAACGCAAAAGTCGTGCACGTCTACGTTTTGATGCACAACATGCGCGTCGAGATATCGAACGTTTAGAACGCGACGCAAGATTAGCTGCACAAGCGGAATTATTAAAAAAAGTTCGGACTGGTGGTACAACAAATTCCACGAACAAATCGGATACTGTGTCACAAGAGACACCAACCACACAAAGTGAATTTTTAGCACAAATTATGGCTAATGCTCAGCAAAAAAATAAAAATAATTTTTAAAACTGTTATCTAGTAAGCATAGTTCCTGTGCAGGTTAATTTTTGAAGAGCCGCAGGGCACGCAATAAATTTATTATGTGCCTTACTGGTACAAAACCACAAACCAGTCAGATATTTTTGCTGCCGGTCGTCACTGTTACACAAAACTAAAATGGCTTCATTTGGAATAGTCGGATTATCTTTATGTATTATTGTTTGTAGTTCTGAAGTTTTCAACTCTAAAGATAAAGTTGGAATTTGAATCTTCTGATAAAGATTGATACTCTGTGAAAAATATAGGTTGACTTGATTATAATACTCTTTTGGATCGTTATGCTCCAAGCCTGCCGTATAATGCCCAGAGCATGTTCCATGTTTATTCCATTCATGATCCAAAAAACTGTCAGAATTATTTAAATAATTTTTAAATGGATTAACAAAAGTTAATTTAGACGGATCAAGCTTAGGAACTAAAGAACAAAAACTTGGATAAGTCCCATTATTGCTTTCTGGCCAAAGACCATGAAACATCAATGGGCGGTTAACTTGCTGCTGACAGGCGCGTAAATCATCTAAATTAGCGCCACTCTTGCCAGAGCCAACTTCACACCATCCAGGTATCCATTGAGTCGCCAATAAATAAAAATCAAACTTACTAAGCGGCGTTGATTCTGTAGTAGCAAGAGTCGCAGCAGCATTTGCAGCACTAACACCCATCATAAAAACCAATATACTCATCAAACTATAAGCGGATTGTTTTTTCATCTTAATCTAAACTCACAAAAAAGGTCAGATAATTTCAAAATTCTGACCATTTTAGCATAAAATCTAACTTAATAATAAAGAAACATAATTTTCAACACCTTGTTCTAAAGTTAAAAATGGTGTTTTATAATTCCCATCCTTAACCAAACGTGTGCTATTAGCTTGCGTGAAGCACTGATATTTACCTGCTAAATCCCCCGGAAATGGAATATATTCAATAATTCCCTGAGTAACAGCAGTTTGCAAATTAATTGTATTCTCACCTTCCACTTTACGGCATGCATTAATGGTTGCTAGCGCAAGATCATTAAAACTGCGGGCTTTACCTGTACCACAATTAAAAATTCCAGATATCTCATCAGGACTCTGCGTATGATTCTCAAAGAAATGCAAATTAACACGAACTACATCTTCCACAGAAATAAAGTCACGTGATTGCTCACCATTTTCATATCCTTGACAACCTTCAAATAATTTAACGCTGCCATGCTCTTGATACTGACGAAAATTATGCAAAATCACTGATGCCATACGACCTTTATGAAATTCACGATGACCATAAACGTTAAAATATTTTAAACCCACAATCGATGCTTTTAAACCGCCTTCAAAGTAACGTCGAACAGTTTGATCAAACAGCATCTTAGAGTAGCCATAAGCATTTAAAGGAACTTCATTTTCACGGTCTTCAACAAAAGTTTGGCTTGTGCCATAGGTTGCAGCAGATGATGCATAAACAAATGGAACTTCATTTTTTTGTGCATACTCAAGCAAAATACATGAATACTCATAATTATTCTTCATAATATAGCGACCATTAGCCTCTACAGTTGCTGAACAAGCTCCTTGATGAAAAATATAATCAATTTGATTATCATAATCACCATCTAAAATCGCTTGTAAAAAATCTTCTTTGTCAACAAAATCTAAAATATCTAAATCGGCTAAGTTACGACATTTGTCACCGTTGGTAAGATTATCCACAGCAATAATATCATAATGACCACGACGATTTAACTCTTTAACAATATTTGAACCAATAAACCCTGCGGCTCCAGTTACTACAATTAACATACTTTCCTCTCTGTATACTTAATTTAAATGTTGATTTAAATGTTGAATAAGCTCTTGTTTGCTCACCGTTGCAGTACCCAACTTAGCAACTACAATTCCAGCCGCGAAATTAGCAAAATTAACGGCTTCTGTAATATCAGCGTTATTTGCCAACATTAATGCTAATGTTGCAATCACAGTATCTCCAGCGCCAGAAACATCAAAAACTTCCTGGGCAAATGTCGGATAATGATAAGATTCATCAGCAAATAAAGTCATACCATCTTCACTTCGCGTAACCAATAAATAATCCAAAAATAATTGCTCTTTTAGCTGATTGGCTTTTTTTTGTAATTCCTTTTCATTTTTCCAACTACCCATAGCATCACACATCTCACTACGGTTAGGTGTTATCATCGTTGCATGACGATATTGGCTGTAATCATTACCCTTAGGATCTACCAGAATTCTTTTGCCATGAATCTTAGCAATCTCAATCATTTTGGTCGCATGAGTTAAACCACCTTTACCATAGTCTGAGAGAACCACAATATCATAATTATCAATAATGGCCGTATAACTATCAAGAGCATCTGCAAGAATTTCATGAGATGGCGTCTCTTCAAAATCAATACGAAGTAATTGCTGATGCTTGGCCAAAACACGTAACTTTACAATAGTGCTAATGCTTTGATCTTTTTTTAAGATAGCATCAACTTTCTCCTCTCCTAACAACCGCTCCAAAACTTGGGCTGGTTCATCTAGACCTACAACAGACAACAATGTTACATTTCCACCCAAACTGGCTATATTACGTGCTACGTTAGCCGCTCCACCAGGTCGATCTTCAATTTTATTAATCTTAGCAATTGGTACTGGGGCTTCAGGCGAAATTCGATTGACGTCACCAAACCAATAGCGATCAAGCATTACATCACCTACAACGAGGATTTTTTTTTGTGATAAATCTTGTGCTAAAAATTCGATATGATTTTGTGTAAACATCTGACTTCCTCTAATAGCTAGGTTACATTATTATAGCATGATCTATGCTATAATCCTAGACCCAAAATATTACACAAAAAAGAGAATTTAAAATGATTTTTAGCTCTGATCTAATTGTTCAACAGCTAACTGTAGTACCAGACATCAAAAAAACCTTTGTTTTCGATCTTGATGGCACTATAGTTTATGATGGAAAACCATTGGAAAAACGCTTTGAACGAGTGCTCCTTGAGATCAAAAATGCTGGTCATGAGATCATTATTGCAACCGGGCGCTCTTGGCGTGACTTTGTTCCAATTATGCCAACTTGGTGTAGTGAACAACCTAGTGTTGTATTTGGCGGTGGATTAGTAATGGTCGAAGGTGCACCACAAGCACAACATTTTTTACCCAGCGAATACCTATCTGAAATCATAAATTTTCTGGAACACCATAAAATTAATTATTTACTAGATGGACACTCTAGCTATTACCACCCTAGTATAGAGCACTGGTTATTTAAAGATATTGTCAAAATTAGTGGTCAACAAAGATGTAAGCAAGTTGATAATATCTTGGCAGATGGTGCCTATAAAATTTTAATTTTAGATAATCATTGGTTAGAGCATTTTGAAAAATATAGCAAGGAACGTGGATTAGTTATTAAATATCATTTCTATGATAAATGTTTTGATATTATGCCGGCAAATGTAAACAAATTTAATGGTCTAGTGGAGTTACCATTGCCAGCAAAAGAAAATATTTTTGTTTTTGGCAATGATCATAATGATTTAGAACTAATGCAAGAACTACCTAACAGCATAATGTTTGGGCACCACCAAGAGTTATTGAAACATGCTAAATTACAAATCGAATATAACGAGCAATTATTTGCTAATTTTGCAGAGCTTATTAACTTCATACTAAAAAAATGTTAAAATAATGTATTATATAATCCGTTTGGATAAGGAAAAAAGATGTTAGATATTAATTTACTTCGTACAGAATTAGACCGTGTTGTTGCAAATTTAGCGGTAAAACACTTTCGCTTTGATAAAGAACTATTTATCAATTTAGATGGACAACGCAAATCATTGCAAATTAAAATGGAAGACTTACAAGCACGCCGTAATTCAAGCTCGAAACAAATTGGTATTTTAAAATCTAAACGTGAAGATACTACGGCGATTATGGCAGAAGTGGCAAGTTTTGGTGAAGAATTAAAAAAAACGGAAACAGAATTCAACCTAATTTCCAATCAATTAAATGCATATTTAGCAACTGTTCCAAATTTACCTGATGCATCAGTTCCAGAAGGTAAAGATGAAACGGCAAATATTGAAATACGCAAAGTTGGTGTACCTCGTGACTTTGAATTTCAAGTAAAAGATCATGTTGATTTAGGATTGGCTTTAGAACGCGGAATTGACTTTGAAGCAGGAGCAAAAGTTGCCGGTAGTAGGTTTGCATTTTTGAAAGGCAAAATTGCTAAATTACATCGTTCATTAGCCCAATTTATGCTTGATTTACATACCGAAGAACATGGATATACAGAAGTATATTCGCCCTATATGGCCAATGCTAAAGCCTTATTTGGAACTGGGCAATTACCAAAATTTGAAGAAGATTTGTTTAAAACCAAGCGTGACCAAGATGATATGTATTTAATTCCAACCTCTGAAGTTTCTGTAACCAATATGGCAGCAGATGAAATATTTAAAGAACATGAATTACCTTTTAAATATGCGTGTCATTCACCGTGCTTCCGTAGCGAAGCTGGCAGTTATGGTCGCGATACCAAAGGTTTAATTAGAATGCATCAATTTGATAAAGTAGAAATGGTGAATATTGCTCACCCTGAACACTCATTTGCCGCGTTAGAAGAAATGGTGCAATCCGCCGAAAATGTACTGAAAGCATTGCAAATTCCATATCGTGTTGTGGCCTTATGTGGTGGCGACATGGGCTTTGGCGCTGCCAAAACATATGACATTGAAGTTTGGGTACCATCACAAAATACATATCGTGAAATTTCTTCATGCTCAAATATGACCGACTTTCAGGCTCGTAGAATGCAAGCTCGGTTCAAAGACTCTACAGGCAAAAATCATTTAGTGCATACTTTAAATGGCTCTGGCTTGGCTGTTGGTAGAGCATTAGTTGCTGTAATCGAAAATTATCAAAATGCAGATGGATCAATTACAGTTCCAGAAGTTTTACGCGATTACATGGGGTGTGCGACTATTCAATAAACTCAGATGCTATATTATATGGCAACTTTAGGCAATTTATCATGGCGCAAAATATTAGTTTACTTTCAGTTCGATTACATTCGACTAAGTTACTTTGTGGAATTTTATTATCTGGCGTAATAAACATTGCAAATGCTACTACTTCAACACAGGAAATTCCAATAGTTGTAACAGTAAACCCTGTGTGTGTACTTAATTTAAATAGGGGCTAGACAATCAAAGCGGATTATTTCTAACCAATTTTAGTATTGTAGTATAG
>CAZZAV010000067.1:6616-8957 GCA_964652705.1 uncultured Neisseria sp. | reverse complement strand
TCACTATTTGGTGTGAACCACAGGCTAATTAACGACAAGTAGCTAAAAACTACAATAATCATTGATGGGATATATAAATTGTTAAATTGATGGATTAAGTAGGTTGAAAGATAAACCGAAATTCCGGAGAGCAGACCAAAAGAGAAGTCATAAATAATCGTAACGCCGCTTAATTTATAGCTTGGTGGGAAAATACTATAGATTAGATTCAATATTTTTGACATCATCAGCCCAAGACCAAGCATGCAGAAACATTCTAAAATAGCAATTGTATAAAAGTTATTGTTTATATATGACTTAAATAGAAAATACAGCATTATTTTAATTAATATTCCCATAGTTAGGTGCAATCTTTTACCTAATTTACTATGATAAATTCCACCGATAATTAACCCTAAAATCCCACAAATAAAGAGTGAAACTTGTAGTAATAAAACCTCTTTTTCTGGATAGTTTAAATAGCGTTCTAAATAAAAAGGCATTGCGGTAGTGAAAAATGCGTTTAGACTGGTAATGAAAGTTAAAAAACAGGTAAAGCGTAAAATCACTAGCCAATGGTGACGTATGGTACTAGACCAAGAATGAGCTAAGCTAATTGGCGAATTATTAAATTTGAAGTCTACCCATAAAGATTTAGTAAAAAATAGCCATATCGCTACTATTACAAATGAACATGGTACAATTTGAAAAAACCAATCATCGTTACTTGAATTATGCAAAAAGAGGCTAAATTTTGCCAGAATGCTCGCAGTGAAAATAGCAGCAAAGTAGAGATTTCCAAGAATGATTTTACGAGTGGTGTTTGGTTGTTTTTGATTTAATAGGCTAAGGATGATTTGTGGGAAAATACCTCCCAGAATACAGCCAATTAGTACAAAATTACAGAGCACTATTATTATGCCTAATTTGAGACTGAACAAGTTAACCAGATTAATTATACAAAAATTATATAGCGCATAGAACAAAACAAAATAGGGCAAGAGAAGATTTTTGCTTTTTCGCTGTAGCCAGTTGCATAACCATCCACCTAATGGGCGGAAGAAAAAATGTAACGCGTTAATGAATGAAATTGACAAAAATAAATTAGTTTTATGCTCCGTTAGACTAAATATATAATCCATGATTTTATAAAATGCTAATGCGTTATAATATCCCACAATCGAAATCATGAATATTAGCAAAATCAAGATGGTTTTATTAGAGTTTAGCATCGCAATACCGCAAAAGAATAGTAAGCTGAATTTTACTATAAATAGAGTGGAATTGATACTAATAAGTAGTCTGAGTACAAGTGTAAAGTATATAAATTAGTATTTAGATGCTCTGATGGATACATAATCAGATGACTGCATTTTAGGATTCAATGGCTGAGGTTAACAAGATAAATATTCTTGCTATTATTGCGAGTAGAAATTTTATCTATTTCACAACGGCATAATTGACTGTTATAATTCAATGTATAAAAAATTAATAAGGACAACAACCATGACTGGGCTATTTTTCTTACTGTTAATATCTATCTTTGTCTGCATATTTAATAGAAAATCTAAAAACACGTATTTTTTATTTGGTTTATTCATTATTTTATGGATTGCATTTTTTATTCCGCATACAATTCGCTATATTAATATTCAACTATAGGACTAATCAAACATGAATAAAAATAATATCTTGGACACGCTTGATAGTATTGCAATTATTGGACTTACTTTCATATTGATGATGGCTTTTGCTTATCAGTTCGTGGATAATGAGTTGCCATGTGCTTTGTGTGTAATGCAACGCATGGGGCTATATGCGATTAGTTTAGGACTGGTAATAAATCTAGTGCGAGGTCGCAATCAGAGTAATTACTTAATGATGATTCTGAGCGCAATGATAAATTCGTGGATAAGCTCATTACAAGTTTTGCTACACATAGTTCCTAATAGTGGTGGATTTGGTTCTAGTGTATTCGGGCTACACATGTATACCTGGAATTTCATTGTAAGTATGATTTTCATTATATATGGATGTTTGGGTGGTCTATTACATGGTAATGAAAACCAAAAACGAGAAAAAACTATAGCTACTCATAAGATTATCATTGGCGTGCTATTTGTTACATTGCTGCTAAATACTTTAAGTGTATTTATTGAATGTGGTCCACACCTTTGTCCATCAGATCCACAGTCATATTGGTTACTAGATATATTTAGCGGTAAATCTTGGAGTTAGCGATTGATAAATATACGTTATCAGGTAGCATAATAGATACTCAATATCTAAAATAGGTGCTGAAATTCGCTTTTTACACCTATTTTAAAACTAGTAGATACATGATATATTATTACCTATTTCG
>CAZZAV010000067.1:0-6516 GCA_964652705.1 uncultured Neisseria sp. | reverse complement strand
TTTTAGAAATAATAATATAATCCACAAGTAAAATAGAATTTTTGGTAACTATTCCCATAAGCATTAGAATACCGATTAATGATGGCATAGATAAACTATAACCAAATAAGACCAAGCTTCCCAGAGCACCACCAACCGCTAATGGTAAGGCTGAAAGAATGGTAACTGGTTGTTTAAAATCATCAAAGAGAATTACTAAAACAAAATATACACAGATAACGCCAGAAATCATGGCTAAGATGAAACCACTAAACATTTCTTGCATTCGTTCAATGTCACCAGAGTTAATTCTGCTTACTCCATTAGGTAGATGCTGCATGATGGGTAATTTACGAATTTCGTTATCTAATTCACTAAGATTGCGTCCTTGTAAATCGATATTGAAAGTTACAATTCGGCTGCGATCTGTCCGACTGATGTTAATTGGTCCGTTTCCTAACGTTATTTCCGCAATGCCCGCAATGCTTGCCAGTGGCACTGTTCCATTACTTCCATTTACGCGTAAATTACCTAATGCTCTCAATGTCTGAGTTGCTTTTTCATCTACGCGTACTCTAATTGGTATTTGACGATCATTAAGGTCAATTTTAGCCAGATTATTACTGTAGTCTCCGGAGGTCGCAACGCGAATGACTTCACCGATATTTTTTGCCGTAACTCCTAATTTAGCGGCTTTGTTAAAATCAGGTTTAATCTTGATCTCTGGACGTGATAAGTCAAAATCAGAGCTAATGTTTCCAATTCCTTTTAAGCTACGGAGTGCCGTTTCAATCTTTTTAGCAGCATCATTGAGTACTTCCTTATCTTCTGCTGTGATAGCTAAAGAGTAGCATTCTCCATTGCCATTTCCACCAGAAAATTTTGCTCCTGGAATCATGTTTAACTGGTCTTGGATTAGTTTTTCCAGCTGTGATTTAGTTTGATGATGTGGGCGAGAGTTCTTATTAATTAAATTAAAGGTGAGAGAACCGTTCGTAACGCTTCCGTCAGTAGAAATATCCTCACCGCTTTTTACACCATTGCCAATAGTTGCATAAACACTTGCAATCGACTTAATGCTTTTAGTTTGCTGTGTAGCTTGTAACAAGACATTGGACAGAGTTTCAATTTTACTTCCGGGAGGTACTTGAACTGAAAATTGAATTTGATCTCCTTCTTCTGCTGGGAAAAAAGTATTGGGAATAAATATCAATAATAAAAGTGAGCTGGCAAAAAATCCTCCTGCGATTAATAATGTTCTTCTACGATGTTCCACGCACCATTTAACCATATTTAGATAATGAACCATTATTTTACTAGGTTTATCTGACTCATTATTGTGGCTTGGACGTGGTTTCATAAAATGTGCAGCAAACATTGGGGTTAAAAGCCTTGCAACCAGTAGCGAAATAAAAATCGATATTACGGCTGTCCAACCAAACTGTTTAAATATGCGTCCAGGAATACCGCCCATGAAAGCTGTCGGTAAAAACACCGCAATTAAGGTAAATGAAGTTGCAATTACGGCATTACCAATTTCTGCGGCAGCGTTGATCGATGCTTGAATAGGTGAGCTAGAGTATTTGAGATGACGTTCTATATTTTCAACTTCAACAATTGCATCATCCACCAAGACGCCAATAACTAAACTCAATGAGAGCAAGGATATCGTATTTAGACTAAAACCTAACCAATAAATAAACAAAAAGGTCGGGATAATTGACAAGGGTAATGCGGTAGCTGAGATAAGCGTAGCCCGCCAATCGCGTAAAAATAGCCAAACCACGATAATCGCCAGAATACATCCCTCATAAAGCGCATTCATGGATGAGTCATAATTGTCTTTTATTTGTTGAACGCTATTACTAATTTCGTTAATCGTGATATTAGGATGACTTTCTCTAAATTTTGCAATTTTAGCACGGACTAAGTTTGCTACCGCCAACTCACTGAAGCCTTTCGATGCATAAACTTGAAAACTGGTAATAGGCTTACCATTCATAAAAGCCATTTGCCGGATTTCCGCTGTACTATCACTAACTTGGGCGATATTTCCCAAGCGAACATTATTTCCATTCCCCAGCGGAATATTTAAATTTGCCAAATCAACAGCACTATGGATATTTTCAACACCATGAATAGTTTGTTCCTGATTGCCAATATTTGCCCGACCACCTGAAAAATCTTGGCGAACATTGTAAAGTTGATTGGAGATATTGTTAATAGTAGTATTCATTGAGATCAGCTTTGCTGGATCAATTAATACTTGAATTTCTCGATCTACTCCTCCTTGACGAGTGATTTTCCCCACCCCAGGCACTGCTAAAAGTTCTTTATTGATTTCATTGTCAACCAGCCATGATAGATCTGTTGCATCTAAATTAGCGCTTATTTCATAGGCTAAAATTGAGCTGTCTCCAATATTAACTCGTGATACTACTGGGGTAGTCGTACCTGGCGGAAATTGTGATTGGATTTTATTTACTGAATCTTTGACATCGTCAGTTGCTTCTTGTAAATTTTTACCTAGGTCGAATTCAATAGTGGTTGTTGAGTTTCCATCGGTGATTGTAGAATTGATATGTTTTATTGAGTCTATATTGGTAACACTATCTTCAACCTTACGGGTAACTTGAGTTTCCAATTGCTCTGGAGTTGCGCCAGACAATGAAACGGATACGGTTACCATAGGAAAATCCATATCAGGGAAATTTTTGATTCCAATCTTGGAGAATGCATAAAGGCCTGCGATAGTCATTAGGATGAACAGGACAATGAATGGAATTGGGCGTTTAATGGCTACTTCAGAGATATTCATTTGCTTTTGTCCTGTACAACACGCACGAGATCACCATCATTTAAAAAACCACTTCCCAGTGTTACAATTCTATCGCTAAGCTTTATTCCTGATTCAACAATTGCTGCATTATTCATGTAATCACTTAGCTGAATCTTAATTTTATTAACCCGATTGCTTTTGTTTAAGCGCATGATATAGTTATAACCATCGCGGTTAATTACTGCTGATGATGGTATTGTCATTGACGAAGTTGCTCCAACATTGATTTCCCCTGAAAGATACATTCCTAGTCGTAGTTCTGGATTGGGCGGGATATCGACATAAATTAAACCATTTAAAGTACTCTGGTTTAAATCGGGTGCTATTCTGCTAACGCTTCCATTAATTATATTTCCTGTATTATCTGTAATGCTGGCATGCTGTCCGATTTTAATTTTAGACATATCACTAGAGTTTATTTCTGCCTGCCACTCAAGCCTTCCAGCTTTAATCATCCTAAATAACTCACTCCCATTTTGAATAATACTTCCCGTCGTTGCGGTTCTTGAAGAAATTACTCCATCATCAGGTGCTTTGATTTCAGTGTAACTAAGTTTTATTTGTTGTAGTTTGAGCTGTGCCTGCGCTGCTTCAAGTTTAGCTTGCGCTGTTTTTGCTTTGGTTTTGTATGATAATAAATCTTGAGTACTAACCGCGCCTGCTTTCTCTAATAATGTTGATTGTCGCGCCTCAGTTTGGGCTTGCTCTAGATTAGCCTTTGCTTCAGAAAGATTGGCTAGCTGATTTAATAAATCTGCATTTAATTCTGCCGCATTTAATTTTGCTAAAACTTGACCTTTTTTTACCTTATCACCAACATCTACATTTACCTCGCTAATATCTAATCCACCGACTTCGGCACTAATGATGGTTTCGCGCCATGCCTTGATTGATCCATTGGCATGAACGACGTTGGTTATATCTTGTAGTTTTGGAGTGCTAACCGAGACGGTTAAAACTGGGTTTTCTGTATTGGTTGATTTGGGCTTAGTGCAGCCGCAAATCAATAGCAACATAGCAAATAGGAAAACTTTTTTGGATAAGTTTGTGTGTAAAAAGAGTTGTTTTTTCATTTAGCTACCTATCGTTAATTTTGTTAGCTGTGATTCATTCCAGTTACCGCCAACTGCTTTATAGAGGGCGATCCACGCTTCTGTTTCTTCAAGCTTTGCTGTGGTAAGATTTTGCTCGTAACTCACCAAGTTAATTCGAACTGTTTCTAAATCAAGTAAATTTAGCCAGCCAATTTGGTATTTTTTATTCATAGCATTGAAGTAATCACCATAGTTTTTTACTGCGTCACTTGCTGCTATTTCACGCTTTTGAGCAGCATTAATTCTAACTAATGCATTTTCAACTTCCTTGATCGCAGTTAGTACTTTAACCTTATAATTTGCAACTGCTTCGTCATATTGTGCATAAGCCAACGACTCTTGAGCTCTTAAATATCCACCATCTGTAATGGGTAATGTTATGGCAGGTCCATATGACCATGAGCTTGGCTGATTTGCGTAAATTGTGCCACCATTTGCCGCAAGGGAGCCTGTTAATGAAATTGATGGGTATCGGTTGGCAGTTGCATAGCCGACATTAGCCATTGCTGCAGCAACATTTCTCTCGGCGGAGGATATATCTGGGCGTTGTGATATTACATTTGCAGGTATTGAGGATATATTCAAATAGCTTGGGGTAGGGATTTTAGCGTAGTTTTTTGCCATTTCTGCTTTAATAACATTATATTTAAGACCTGTGAGCGCGACTAATTCATTGTTATACTGTAAGCACGTTCCCTTTTGGTTTTCTATATTGCTAAGTGTTTGGGCTACCAAACCAGCACTTTGTTCCTGATCGGCTCTTGGTGATACTCCGACTGTTACTTGTAGCTCAGTTAGTTTTTGTGTCGCAGTACGTGAATTAAATTGGCTTTCATATATCATCAGCACTGACTGACAAGCTCTGGCACTTACATAAGCATCCGCGACTTGTGAAGCGAGAGAAACTCTGGCATCATTCCAATCAGAAATACTTGCATCTAAACGTGCTTGATAGATTTGAGTATTACGACGAATCGCACCAAATAAGTCCAATTCCCATGATGCATTTAAGCCTCCAGTGTAAGAGCTACCGCCACCTGTAGCAGCGCTGATAAAATCTTGTGAACTGGTTCCAGTATTACCTCCAATACTGGTTCCGTTATATGCATTATTTTGTGCACTGGCATTTCCTGCCGCAGTTATACTCGGATAAAAAGAAGAATTACTTCCTCTTAAATTAGCCTGCGCTTGAGCAATCTTAGCTAGAGACTGTGCCAAACTTGGATTGCTGGCAATTGTCGACTCAATAAAATAAATCAATGTCGGATCATTAAATTGCTGCCACCAATTTACCAGTTGAGTATTATTTCCATTATGTGGTAGTTTGGCGTGCCATTTAGTGGGAATATTTAAATCTCGCGTAGTCAGTGGCACATAATCAGGTCCAACGGCACAGCCAAACAGAGTAAATGTTAATGTAATCAACATAATACTTGATGTTTTATATGTTTTGGTACTATATTTTTGCTTGTTGAACTGCATGTTTTGGACACCTAGGTCTATACTCATTCTCTTTGAATCTTGGATTTTGTCGGATTTCAAAAAAGGCTTTTTATGTAGTTCTGTCTACACTGCATCGTCTTTTTTATCAACCCTTCGCATCCAAGAATCAAATACTTCGAGTATATATTCTTTGTAGTTAAATTAGATAAACTTAAAATTAAATCTAGCGATTGCTAGAATAGTGGATTCTATCATAAATGAATTTAAATTATTGCTTAAAATAAAATGTAAATTTATAGACGATAAATTTGTAATTTATAATCGACTGTGGTGTCTATGTTTTATGGAGGGGGTAAACTTGAAGAAATAATTCTATTTATTGAGTTTAGCTGCTTCTGAGGTAATAATTGAGACTGCGTAATCAGCCAACCGTGTAATCATATTTTTCTGCCATTCAGGTTCGCTTAGCAAATTTGGTGCCATATGATTGACAATATGTCGTGGGTGAATAAGGGAGAATCCAATTCCAGTTATAGCAAATGACAAGCGATGAATATCATCGGTTATAGCTTGAAGATTCAAGTATTTACACAGTAAGACATTAAGTGGGGCGTGAATAGCATTAGCCGGTATAACCATAAGATCATCGATTAGACCAGTTGGTTCAAATTGTTCACGTGTAATAATATTATGAGTAAAATTAAATCTACTAAATGGTAGATTTTTGCTTTCAAAATTAGCCAGAAATGGTCTTAGTAAGACTGTATAAAATTTCATCATCGCGTCATGAATGGAATTACAATTTAACAGCTCTGGAGTATTAATTTCTGGCTTTGGTAGTTCATCAAATGCTTCAGCAATTACTGCACGATATAATCCAGCTTTATCATTAAAATAATAATGAATAGCGGTGATGTTTATTTCACTTGCTTTGCAAATTTCACGAGTCGTTGCCTGATGGTAGCCTTTTAAAGCGAATATCTCTGCAGCATGGTTTAATAAGCGCTCTTTTGTATTTGATTTATTATTTTTCATAACTTAATTCCATTGCCGCTCAACATTACGCAAAGCGAATTTTCTGGTGAGAACCAACGAGCAAATTCCAGCAATTAGTCAGCATGTAGCGAAACTAACTGCGGAGGAATGAAATTTACCTGTAAT
>CAZZAV010000066.1:0-9851 GCA_964652705.1 uncultured Neisseria sp. | reverse complement strand
GAATTATATCTAAGATTCAACTACTTTTTGGTACTAATTTTGCCTACCATTATATTTGGCTATAATATTCATTCGAGAATTGTGGTAAAAATACTTGTGGTTTATGGTCATTTAACAAATGTAGACATTGTTGTAAATTGTTTATATCAATTATAGTTAATGGCAAGTTATTTTAATGGATTAAGTTTTTTGTATTTTTTAATCTGAATAAATCTATGACATATTAAAGTAATAATATTTAGTTCATATCCTTGCACATTATTGCTCATAGCTTTAAACATTTACTCTATATTATAATTTATATATATGCAATAGTTAATGGAGTAATAAAATGAAATTTACAACTAAATATGATGAATCAGGTCAAAAATTTTTAGAAGTTAACGTAAGGGGTTATGAGCTAATTAATAACGCTATATTGAATAAAGGACGTAGTTTTACTTCAGACGAAAGAGAAGAGTTTCAACTATACGGTATTTTGCCATCTGCATATTTTCCACTGGATGAGATAGTAGATAAGAATTATCAGGTCGTAATGAGTATTGCTGATGACCTAGATAAACATATTTTTTTAAGAAACCTACAAGATCGTAATGAGACATTATTTTATGCATTATTAGACAAATATATTGAAGATATAATGCCTTTAATTTATACTCCAACCGTTGGTAGAGCCTGTCAAAATTTTGCACACATATACAGAAAATCACGTGGTCTGTTTATTAGTTATTTAGATAAAGATAGAATTGATAATATGTTAGACCATATGCATTTTGATGAGACAAATGTAATTGTTGTATCTGATGGTGAAAGAATATTAGGTTTAGGAGATCAAGGTGCTGGAGGTATGGGGATCTCAATAGGCAAATTGTCATTATATACAGCATGTTCAGGAATTCCACCACATAAAACACTTCCGATAATACTTGACGTAGGTACAGATAATGAGGCGCTACTAAATGATCCACTATATCTTGGATGGCGTCATAGCCGTATCCGTGGTAGTGAGTATGATAATTTTATTGACGCATTTATACAAGCAATAATGAAGAAATTTCCAAAGATACTATTACACTGGGAAGATTTTGCGAAAAATAATGCATTAAGATTGTTAAACAAATATAAAGACCAACTATGTACGTTCAATGATGATATACAAGGAACTGCATCTGTCGTGGTTGGTTCTTTATTGTCGGCATGTAAGTCGTCAGGCATTGAATTACCTAAACAAAAGATTGTTGTAGTTGGTGCTGGCTCTGCGGGTGTTGGGATATCTAATCTAATTGTAGAAACAATGGTTGACCAAGGAGTTGCACGTGAAGATGCTTATAAAGCTTTTTTCCTAGTGGATAGTAATGGTCTAATTACAGATCGTATTAACTCATTAGACTTTCAAAAACCTTTTTGTCGATCAATTAATGAAATTAGTACGTGGGAAGTTATTAATGATAAGAATATTAATTTATTAGAAACAGTTAAGTATGCTAGAGCTACTATGATTATTGGTGTTTGCGCGCAAGGAGGAATTTTTAATAAAGATGTAATTGATATTTTAGCTTCAAATTGCGAAAAACCAATTGTTTTTCCATTGTCTAATCCTACAGAAAAAGCCGAAGCTAATCCACATGACGTATTGAATTGGACCAATGAAAAGGCAATCGTTGGAACAGGCACAGCCTTTCCTAAATATAAGTCCAAAGATGGTTCATTCAAACGTATCGATCAAGTGAATAATTCATATATTTTTCCTGGAATTGGTCTTGGTGCTATAGTCGTTGGTTCATCTAGAGTAACAACCAAAATGTTTTTAATAGCCGCTCAAGAACTTGCTAAATTTTCGCCAATAAAATCAGAAAATAACTTTAATTTCCTACCGCCACTTACGGAAGTCAGAAATATAGCCAGAAATATTGCTTTTAAAGTAGCTAAGGAAGCCATTAAAAGTGGACTAACTTTGTATGAAAATATTTCTGATGATGATATCAATATTATGCTAGATGAATATATATGGAATCCAGTATATGTTCCCTATAAGTATAAAAGTATGAAATAGTATAGAGAGAATTACATAAAAGAGTTACAATACATTAATTGTCCGAGAGTTAGTTCGTGGTTAAACTAAAGATTTGGGTGGTTATAGTTTTTATTTTGTTATATAAAATATCTTATTAGTTCCAATATGGTTTACTACGGTAGAATCAGTGAAGTTGTTATCTATTGATCAGATTATTGATGTCTAGTATTACCAGCATAGAATTCAATGTAATTGAGTTAGGTTAATGATTATAAGATAAGTTTGATTGTGTTTAAAGTGTGTTTGATAAAAAGCGGTTCGATGTATAAAAATAAAAATTTACTATTTATTTTGACCTTAAGTTCAGCATTAGTAAGTTGTAGCTGGTTGATCTCCCCTAAAACGCCTAATATTGATCTTCCTCAGCAATTTGTTTCACAGAATAATACCTTTCAAAATGTTGAAAGTTTACCTTACTTGGCGTGGTGGCGACAGTTTAATGATAATAAACTTAATTATTTAATTGAAAGTGGTCTAAAGAGTAATTTGGATGTAAGTGTTGCATTAAGTAATTTAGATAGTGCCCGTAGTCAATTAAGCAAGATTCAGTTGAGTTGGATTCCATTTGTAAATTTATATAGTGGCTACACTACAAATCCTGCTTTTGGTAATGCAGGTACATTTTATGGAATATGGCCACAATATACGATTAATATTATGCAGCTGTTAAAACAGCAAGAGTTGGCAAAATATAATTTAGAGATGAGTCGTGCGATGGTTGATGGTGTACGATTAACCATAATTGGACAAATTAGCACGGCATATTTTACTTTAATTGCCGAACAAGAACAGCTCAAATTGTTGATGGCATTAAGTAGTGATATTAGTAAATTAGTTAAAGTGTATAATGATAAAATTGCCGTCGGTTTAGATCAAGATATAAATATTGCAGATATCTTGGTTGAACAAAAGATGGTTGATGCCCAAATTAATATAGCTCAGAATAATATTCAACTTAGTCAAAATTCTCTACGTTATTTGATTAATCAGAATCCTGGTAGTATTGACACCAAGAATGATTTTGTTAAAATTGATTTTAGTTTGTTTAAACCAGGCAATTTGCCAGCAACAGTTTTGCAAAATCGCCCAGATATTAAAATTGCTGAATATCAGGTAAAAGCCTCCCATACTTCGGTGGCAATTGCATATAGTTCTTTATTCCCTTCGTTACAATTAGATAGTTTTTTTGGTGCTGGTTCCGGTAATGGAACCTTGGCCGCGCCGAGTAATTACTTTCCAATTCAAGATGATTACATCAATTGGGGTATAAATCCTAGTACGTTTGGTCAAATTGAAGCACAGAAAGGTGCTTATCAAGCTCAAGTTTACAATTACATCCAGACGGTGCGTAAAGCATTAAGAGATACTGACAACAGTATGTCTTCCAATCAGCAGTACTCGATGAATTATCTTAATACTACTAAGGCTAAAATTGCTTTTGATAAAAAATATAATTTACGTAACGAGTTATATCTAACTGGGATTATTGGATTGCAAAATATCTTGAGTGATAAAATTCAACAAGATAAATTAGCGATTAGAGTCAATGAAACTAAGCTTCAACAGGCGATAACTTTAGTTAATTTGTATCAAGAATTAGCTGGTGGTTATAAGTATATTGCTGAATCACATTAATAATATAGGTGAAGATAGTAGATGGCATTTACTGATGATAAATTAATTCGCGCGACACGGGTGTCATTGGCGATTGTAATTTCCTTTGTTTACACTAGTTATGTAGGTGTGTCTGATCCGATGTGGGTATTTATGAGCGCGCCTATGGCGTTATTTGATAGCGCGACACTTGGTGGCTCAATTAACAAAGCTAAGGCCAGATTCCTTGGAACATTTTTTTCAGCAATATTTTGTCTGATCGTGATTGAGGGATTTGCAAATAATCTGGTAATTAATTTGATTGCTTTGGTAATTGGTGTATTTTTAGCTTCTTATTGGTTTATGGGTGATCCAAAACTTGAGCCTGTTGGTGGTTTAATTACTTGGACGTTACCTGTGCTACTCTTTAATGATAATGATTTGCGTAGTTCTTTTTTAAGATTATTTAATATTGCAACTGGTTTATTTATTGCATTTATTATTTCGCGGTATTTTTTCCCAAGTTATGCTAGAAATGGTATTTTAAATTGTATTAAAAACCCTTTAAGTGAGTTGAAAAAGCAGTTAGTGGCTATTTTAGATCCTAATGTTACACATGAAAAAGTAGTGGAGTCATATTTGCAATATGAGCAAAAAATTGCATCCAATACCGCAGTATATACCAAATTACTGGGTGAAGTGAGGACTGAAATACCTAAGGATGTTGAGTATATTAACCTAATTGTAACTTGTTATCTTCATTTACAACGAACTGCCCGTTTAATGAATTTGATGACTTTTCATATTGATGCTCTTCAAAATATAAATAATGAGTATGCGAAGCTGGTTCGATCTAATATTGATAATTTGCAAGTAATTATTGATGCTATTGGTGATACACAAAAGAATTATTCTATACCATCACAGTGGCAAAATATGAATGATGAAGAATTTGCTGTGGATTATCAACAATATAATGTTTTATCTGGTTATGAGTTAAATCTTATTATTCAAAAAGAGATTCATTTTATTAGTTGTAATTTGAAGAAGGTTTTTGAAATTCGTCGGCAGTTAAAATACTAGTTAATATGACACTTTGCTGTAGTGGCAGAGTTGAAATCATCATTGTTAAGATTAGTAATGCATTTATAGTTAAAGATTAGATGAAGGTTTATTTGAAAGGTTATGTTGTATGTCGTTTATTGACCTTATTAAGAAGATTAATAAGTTTCCAGTTTTGATCTTTTCGATTATTGTATTATGCTTATTTTTATACTTTTTCGCGTTTTTATTTCCATTTACGAATAATGCATTTATTGTTGCAGAGATTATGCCTGTTGCAGCAGATGTATCTGGCTTTGTCACAAATATTTATGTTAAAAATGGACAAGCTGTGAAAAAAGGGCAGCCATTATTTGAGGTATATAAAGATCCGTATTTACAGACATACAATCAGGTTGTTGCAGATTATAAAGAAGCACAAGCTAAGATCGTTGTGCTTGAGCGTCAAACAGATAAGAACCAAATGTTATTGGAAGCTGCACAACAGGAATATAAGAAAATTAATTATGAATATACATTAAAAATAAATCCTCAAGTGAATTATGCAATTTCAAAATTGGAAGTTAAACAATTAGATTATCAAAATAATGAATTGGCTAAAAAAGTAAAAGCTTTACAAGCGCAGTTAAAAGTAGATGACGCAGAAATAGAACAACAGAAATATCATATTTCATCGTTGAAAGCAGCCGTGAATAATGCTAAGATTAACTTAGATTTAACAACTGTTAGAGCCTATGCGAATGGTATTGTTGATAATATGTATATTTCAACTGGAGCTCCAGTAATCCAACATCAACCATTATTTTCTTTTATTAATTCGGATCAAATTTATATTCAGGCAAATTTTAATGAGATAGATTTACGTCATGTGCATGATGGAGATACTGTTTATGTTTTACCGCGAGTATATTTGTGGTCGAAGGTTTATCACGGTGTGATTGTTGGAAATACATGGGCCGCTAATCGCCAGATTACATCTTCAAAGACTCAAATACAGACGGTGACTCAAAATGAAAATAATTGGATTATGTTGCCACAAAGGTTACCTGTGCAAATTCGAATTACGGACTATGATGGGATTAATTATCCTTTAAGTATTGGTTCTAGTGCATATGTTTATATTAAAACCAAACATTAATTATTTTCGAGTCTGATCTTGCATTGAATTATGCAGGATTGATAATTTGCTTTTAGAGTTATGGATTCAAAATGCCACCAGATATTAGTGGCATTTTTGTTTTAAACGAGTAAATTAGTTGAGATAAACAGCGCTAGGCTTTGCTTCAATCATCCGATTTAGCCATGGAATTAAAGCGATTAGAATTATTCCAGCAATAATTGAGCCATATCCAACGTAGTTAAAAGTATGAGCAAAGCTTGGATTACTAAGTAATGGATGAGTTAAATTCTGTCCGCTAACTGCATCATTGGAAATATAGCTTGAGCCAATTCCAGCAATGCCCGAGGTCATCATCCAAACTCCCATCATCATGTTTTGTAGTTTGCGTGGAACTAGGCGACCAACCATGGCATAGCCAATGGGTGAAATACATAGTTCACCCATACTTTGTAGAATATATGAAACTAAGACCCAAATAAAACTTACTAAGCCAGTTTTAGGATCTGCTAAGTGGATACCAATTGGTAGCACGACAAAGCCTAGACCAATAAAAATTAGTGCCATTGAGAATAATACTGGATTAGAAATATTTCTACCATTTTTGCGCATATTTTGTAAGATAAGCGCCAAAATTGGTCCGCCGATAATTACTACGATTGAATTAATATTTAGTGCCCATTGTGGTGCAATTCGAAAACTTCCTACCAGCATGCGAACATTATTGTCCATAAATAACGATAATCCCATCGGCCCAATTTGATAAAGCATCCAGAAAATAAATGAACCCATCGTCAAGACAAAGAAAGCTAGCATTCGTGAGCGGTCTTGAAGATTTTTACATTTGAAAGCTAGGCTTAACGTGATTATCCACATGATTACACCTACAGCCATCATTAAATAATTACTAAAATTTGGTGAGCGAAGTAGCATGGTTAGTGCAACGAATAATATACTGACACCAGCATAGGCAATCCATAAATATTTATGTTGGATAGTTGGAGACTTCTCGGTTAAATAAGTATCACGGTCACGTAAATATTTCCATGAGAATAAAATCGATGCTACTGCGATTATATTGCCAACACCACCAAGGATAAAAAGCATACTGTAGTTTTGACTTAATTGAAAGATGCCACTTACTGCAAATCCAACAAAGAATCCCATATTCATACCGCTATAATTCCAAAGAAATGCTTTCTCGCGGCGGACATCTTCTGGCTCAAAGAGCTGTGTTACCATATTGTTTATGCAAGTTACGTTGAGTCCACTACCTGCCAAAAATGCTGCTAAGCCAATAATTAGACTTAGATAAGTACATTGAGCAATAACAAAGCAAGCAATCAGTTGCAGGATTTGTCCAACAATAAATAAATGGCGGTTAGAAATAAAGCGTCCGCTCATATAACCGCCCATTAGGTGTAATCCATAGTTGAATGCAGCAAAACTACCCATGAGGGCATTAGCTATTAGTGGGTCTAAGTGTAATTTGCTGGTTGCAAATAGAACTAAGGTTGAGTAAATAATTGCAAAACCAAGTGTTGAAAAGGTGTTGGTTAATAATAATCCAGTAGTTGCACGTTTTACTTCAATATCAGAAATTGCCATATTCGCTTGAGCTCCTTTAGTTTTGCCTGCGTTATTTGGTGATAAACATAGATTATAATCTAAGAATATAGGTGCAATTATGTTTTATTATAATTAACGGAATGTTATTATGTCATTGATTAGAATTTAACTTTCACTAGTTGGTGGTATAGTCACCGCAACCCCTTTTTTTTGAAGCTGCAGTGAATGGCATGGTGTTAATGCTGGTTTAGAAATTCCAGCCATTGCGCCAGAGTAAGTCATTTACGACATAACTGCGTGAGAATTCAAAACCACCTAGTGCTGGTAAAAATATCAGAAAGATAGCTACGGTTGCAATTAGGTAAGCATAGACAGCATAGCGTGTAATCATATTATTCCAGTTAAGTAAATCTTCACCTAGATAAACCAAACCTAAAATAATTAATGGTACGCAGCTATAGAAGTAATAAATAAACATAATATGTTTAATGAAAGCATATGGTAGGTATTGGGCTAGAATAATCAACAATAAAAACCAAGCACGGTAATCTTTATTTTTAGTTATCGCACGTATTAATAATAATCCTAGCATGGGCAGAGTTAGCCAATAAATTAATGGATTCCCAATTAAGACTGCAGAGGCTGCTAAATTTGGCACTTGAGTACTTTGCCAATAGAAAATTGACATTGGTGTAGTCAGTAGTGGCCAATTGATCCAGCTTGAGGCATAAGGGTGCGTCGCTGTTTGTAAACCATAAGCTTGAAAATCATACATATATTTTAGGATACGCCAAATAAAAGTATATAACTCTGGTTCATTAGCTTGTGAATTAATAAATGGTAAATAGCTCAGCGAATAAATGCTAATTGGTAAGATTATAAAAAAGACTAAATTCATTAATAGTGAATGTAAAAATTGCCGTAAGCTTGGTTTGGCTAAAATGATTTCACCATAAACTAAAACGATTAGAATTGGTAGTGCAGAATACAGTGCGCTCCACTTACAACTTATTCCAACTCCAAAAGCTAAACCAGCTAGCCAAAGGGTGTGATAACATTCTTTAAAGCTAGCACCATTGCTGCGAGCTTCAAGATAGACATATAGATAGTAGTATTCAAGTACAATGAATAGTGTGACTATTCCATCTAAAAATGCAAGTCTACCTAATGTATAGTGCATGCATTCACTCATGATTAAAATTGTACTAATAACTGCTGCGCGTCGGGTTTTAAAAAGACGTTTAGCAAAAATATAAATTATAGGTAGTATGAAGATACTGCATAAATCAGGAACAATTCTCCAGCCAAATGCTGTCATGCCAAAAATAGCAATACCAATTGCAATTAATAGCATTCCAAGCGGTGGGTGTACTGCAACATATGGGTTTAGACCATGAAGAAATTGATAAGCGCTAGTTGCATAAAAAATTTCGTCAAATAATGTGCTGGATAGAAAGCTATTATCATAATTTTGTGGTTCTATGGTAGATACCAGATTTGAAAGGTTTTTCTCGGTTGTAATATTTGAACTAACGTTAACCTTAGAAATATAGTTTCCAGCCTTATCAAAGAGAGCTATTTGTTTAATTTCTAGTGGTGCTTGATCAACGGTTAAATTAATCTGCTGAATTGGATCATCGTTAACTATTTCAATTTTGTTCCATTTGAAATGTGCGGGGTAGCCTAGATTTGCAGTTGGATCATTTATTGATTTCTCTTGATCATTTTGTGTTTTATAGCTCCAATGATATTTTCCGCTATTTATTCCTGAATAATAATATATGGTGTTAATCGGAGTAGATTCAGTTAATTGAAGTGTGAGCTGGTTACCTGTTTGATCGCCAACCCAAGTAGTTTTAAATTGGTTGAATGAACCAAGATGTATAAAGCTAAATAAAGCATAGCTTATACTAAGTAAATAAATAATTAGTTTATCTTGTTTATCGAGTATTGGTTGAGCCTTCAATTTTGCTTGAGAATATTTACTGTACCAAACATAGCTACCGCTACTTATAACAATTAGAATTAATAAACAGGCTTCAATAGTTAATATCATGATGGGTGATGGGCTTTCTTATAGAGCATTGATAAATAAATTAAGTGGCTATTATACCTTAGGCTTAATCATATATTAGTGGATGCTAGCTATATAATATTGGAAAAAAGTATATAGTTATTACATTATGTGATCTTTATTTCTTATTTTTATAGGTTTAATAAGGGTTTTCTTTGCTGGTTTTGAGTTATTTGTAGTTTTGCTACATATATTTTAAAAATAAAAATCTGAGGGTGATATTAGTATATATATTTGATATGCTTATTAAATTATGTGTTTTCATCTATATGTTTTTCTATATGCTGTTGATAAAAGATAGAATAATATTTGACGTGTTGTAGTTGTTGTGGCATAATAACGTTCTGCCGCAAAAAGGCTGG
>CAZZAV010000065.1:4736-9855 GCA_964652705.1 uncultured Neisseria sp. | reverse complement strand
TATAAATTTAGTAACTCTTTATTTAAATTGTAGTTTAACATACACTATTTACATTGTGATAATCCAAATTGGATATTCGACAGGTATATTAAATTAATTGTTGGGCTGAAAATGTTATAAATACACAATATAATACTCAGAACTTAATACATCTAATTTTTGATTTCCATAAAAGCACTATGTTAAAATTACACTCGCCAAAACATAATCTCATAGTATAAAAAATAACTAGAAGACAAAAATAAATAAGTTTATTGCAGGATCAAACATGACAGAACACATACAATTTAAACAATTACTTGATTATTTGGATAGCAAAATCGTCGGTCAATCTGACTTAACTAAGCGCTTAATCATTGCCCTTTTATCTTCGGGGCATTTATTAGTCGAAGGAGCTCCTGGATTAGCTAAAACTACTGCCATAAAAACTCTTTCAGGATGCATTGATTGCTCATATCATAGGATTCAATTTACTCCAGATCTATTACCTGCAGATCTAACTGGTACCGATATTTATATTCCCGAGCAACATACTTTTCAATTTCAACCTGGACCATTATTTCATAACTTTTTGCTCGCAGACGAAATTAATCGTGCTCCGGCTAAAGTGCAATCCGCATTACTTGAGGCGATGGGTGAAAAACAAATCACAATTGGAAAGCAGACCTATCCACTTTCCAAATTATTCTTGGTAATGGCAACCCAAAATCCAATTGAGCAAGAAGGAACTTATTCTTTACCTGAAGCACAACTTGATCGTTTCATGCTATTTGTTAAAATTGGTTACCCCGATACTAAAGCCGAAGCAAAAATCTTAGCACTCAATCGCGGTGACAATCAAAATCTTGATATTGATCGTCCACGAATTACTCAAGAAACCATCTTTGCAGCCCAACAACAATTAAATGCAATCCATCTAAGCACTGCTTTAGAAGAATATATCATTCAATTGATTATGGCAACTCGCTATCCACAAAAATACTCGGACGAATTAGCTAAATGGATTCGCTTTGGTGCTAGTCCACGTGGCACAATAGCTTTAGAAAAAACCGCTCGTTCACACGCTTGGCTTGAAGGGCGTGATTATGTAACACCTCACGATATTCATGTCATGATTCATGAAGTTTTACGCCATCGAATTTTATTAACTTTTGAAGCCGAAATCGAAGGAATCAATAGCGATCAGGTAATTGATAAAATCTTAACTTTAGTACCAATTCCATAAGATAAATTTAACATCTGTGATTGATTCGTGCAATTAAAGATTAAGCTTTGGTCTTATAAAAAAGTAAGACTTTATTGCCTAAATCAAGCGGTTATGAATCATTACAATTGCAACAATAAAATCAATTAACTTAAAATTAATTTACTAGGTAACAAGAATGAGCACAGGCATCACGCCCGAAATTAATCAATTATTGGCATTGCGCCATTCTGCCAAAGAATTACAACTGTTTAACCCAAATAAGGTTAACTCATTAAACGCAGGAGTAAACTTATCGCATGCACGTGGTCGAGGAATGGACTTTGATGAAGTTCGTCGCTATCAAGCAGGTGACGATATTCGCTTAATTCATTGGCAACTTAGTGCACGCTTAGGCAAAACTTACACCAAAATATATCATGAAGAACGTGAACGCTCTCTATACTTAATTATTGATCAATCTTTAGCAATGCAATTTGCCACAAGAGTTGCATTTAAAAGTGTGATCGCGGCCAACTTAGCGGCTATTTTTGGCTGGGCCGCGCTTGGTGCCCATCAACAAGTAGGCGGTGTAATCTTTAATGAAACACATTCAAGTTATATTAAACCCAAACGTAGCCGACAATCATTGCTAGATCTTTTTAATAATTTAACTAGCAACAGATTAATTCGCGCATCAGGAGGATTAAATAATTCATTACAATTTATTCTACAACAAATTCAAACTGGGAGTAATGTAATTATTCTCAGCGACTTTAATCAAATGAGTCATGAAACTGAACGTTCGTTACGCCTAATTGCGCATAAAGCAGAATTGACCAATATTTTAATTTATGACCCAATTGAAGCTAATTTACCAAACTCAGGCTGCTTTACGTTCACCAACCAAACACGACAAAATTTAGAAATTAATGCGAATTCGCGCAATTGCGAACTCTATGCACAACCATTTACGCAAAAAAAAGAATCTGTGCGTCAATTTTCAGAGCAAAACGGCATGCAATTTTTAAGTTTTGCAACCAATGATGATTTAATTACGACATTAAAACGAGGTATTCATCGTCATGGAAAACAATAGTTTAGCCAATTTAAAAGACTTACAACTACCTGATGCTGTTTCGGTTTTCCCTCTAGCACCAGGTTGGTATGGCGTAATAGCCATTTTAGTACTCATCATGTTTGCGATGGGATACTGGCAAATTAGGCGTTTACACAAACTGCAAAGAGTTTCTAACATAATAACTTTATTAGATAGCATAGCCTTACAAAATAATCCACAGCTATTAGCCGAAGTATCAATTTTACTGAAACGTGTTGCGCGTGAAAAATTCCCAGAGCAACAGCCACAAAGTTTATTTGGTGACAAATGGTTGCAATTTTTAGATAAAAGCGGCAAAACCACGAATTTTACGCAAGGTGCAGGATCAATTCTACTTGACGTATATCAAAATAAACCTTTAGAAAACCCAGAAAAATTAATTACCATAATAAAAGCATGGTTGAAGGTGGTGTTATGATTCAAATTGCTTACCCATGGGAATTAATCACAATATTTCTACCATTTCTGATTTATTATACATTACCTAAAGCTAATCAACAAGCTGCTAATGCACTACGAGTTCCATTTTTTGAACAACTCTATCAGGTATTTTCAAATGAAAATAACCCGAATGGCACCAACACCAAATCTAAATTAAAATACTTACTAGTTCTAATTTGGATTCTGATGGTAATTTCCGGCTCAGGAATTCAATGGCTCGGTAAACCAATTGCACTGGCTCAAACAGGTCGCGATCTTTTTATGACTATTGATTTATCAGGAAGCATGCAAACCCCTGACATGGTTGTAAATGGCCAAGCACAAACTCGTATCGATGTCGTAAAACAAGTTGCCAGTCAATTTATTGATAATCGTAACGGTGATCGCCTAGGTTTAGTGCTATTTGGTTCGCGTGCTTATTTGCAAACACCGCTGACTTTTGACCGTAAAACCGTTGCGCAAATGTTAAATGATGCAACCCTTGGAATTGCGGGACCTCAAACAGCAATTGGTGATGCGCTGGGACTTGGCATAAAACAATTAATTGATCACCCTAAAAATAGTAAAGCCATAATTTTACTTACTGATGGCGGTAATAACTCTGGAGTGATGGAGCCATTAGCAGCCGCCAAACTTGCCGCACAAGAACACATTAAAATTTACACGATTGGACTTGGCGCAGAACAAATTGCAGTACCAGGCATGTTTGGTACTCAAATTATCAATCCATCCAAGGATCTGGATGTTGACAGCCTTAAACAAATTGCTCAACTTACAGGCGGAGAATTCTTTCGCGCCGAAGATGCCGCATCACTTGCGAACATTTATGCACAAATTAACCAATTAGAACCAATCAAATCAGCTGAAATTATGATTCGTCCGATCACACCATTTTATCCATGGAGTTTAGGTTTAGCGTTAACTCTTAGCTTTATTCTAATTTTAATTAAATTACGGAGAAGCTAATAATGCTAAATTTATTCCATTTCTTACGCCCATGGTGGTTATTAGCATTAATTCCAGCAGTAATCTTAATTTATCTTTGGTATAAAAACCAGCAAGCAGCAAAAAATAGTTGGCAACAACATTGTGATCCACACCTACTTAAGCATTTACTAATGAACCAGCCATCGAGCAAATCATCAGGGATTGTTGGCATACTTAGTATATCTTGGTTACTGATTATTTTAGCCTTGGCTGGACCAACTTGGTCACGCTATGCAGCACCGGTTTATCAAAAAAATTTTCCACGAGTAATCGTTTTGGATGTATCCCAATCAATGAATGCAACAGATCTTAAGCCATCACGATTGCAACGTGCTAAATACAAAGTTCTAGACTTACTCCACTCGATCAAAGAAGGACAAACTGGAATGTTAGTATTTTCAAGCATGCCTTTTGTTGTATCGCCTTTAACCAGCGACAGTAATACCATTGCCAATATGGTTCCAATTTTGGATTCCAATATTGTGCCAGTTCAAGGAGTTAATATTGCTCAAGCATTAAAAAAAGCTGGTGATTTACTTCAACAATCAGGCGCGAATAATGGGCAAATTATCTTACTAACCGATAATACCCCAGATGAAGCAGCACTCGATCAAGCGGCATTACTAGCCAAACAAGGATACACGACATCAGTGCTTGGGATTGCCGACCTAAGTAGCGTAGATTCTGATAATGCATCTAACTTAGATGTTTCGGCATTAGAAAAATTAGCCAAAAGCGGGGATGGCGAGTATTTAAACTTTCAAGGCGATAATTCAGATGTAACTCACTTGATTGATTCAGCAAACCAAAATAATTTAACTGCACAAAATTCGGCTCAATCACAAACTGAAAACCTCTGGGATGATAAAGGTATTTACCTAATTTGGCTAGCTATGTGCGTAATAGCTCTTTTGGCACGCAAAGGATGGTCTAACAAACTATGTTAACACGAAAAATATCTTGGCTAATTATAGGTATAAGTCTGCCACAACTCGCTATGGCGCTAAATTGGCAAGACCTATGGCTTAACAATAATCAACAAGCTGCGCAACTCCTCAATGCACATAAGCACACTGAGGCTGCGACAAAATTTACCGATCCAAATTGGAAAGGGGTTGCTTACTATCGAGATAAACAATACGAACAGGCTTATAATGAATTCAAACAAGATAATTCTGCACGTGGACTATATAATCAAGGCAATGCGCTTGCAAATTTGCAAAAGTATGATGAAGCAATTGAAGCATATACTAAAGCTCTCAAACAGCAACCAAATTTCCCTGATGCAAAACATAACCGCGATTTGGTTGAAAAACTAAAAAACCAGCCGCCGCAAAAAGATCAAAAAGATCAAAAAGATCAAAAAGATCAAAAAGATCAAAAAGATC
>CAZZAV010000065.1:0-4636 GCA_964652705.1 uncultured Neisseria sp. | reverse complement strand
AAGATCAAAAAGATCAAAAAGATCAAAAAGATCAAAAAGATCAAAAAGATCAAAAAGATCAAAATAAATCTAATCAACAAAACAAACAACCACAGGAGAAACCTAGTAATTCTGGGCAAAAACCAGCTGAAGATAAAAATTCACCACAAAAGACACAACCTCATCCAACGCCTGCTCAAGGTCAAAAACCAGCTACAGAACAGCCACAAGGAAAAACAGGCAATAACGCAGAAAATCCACCACAAAGTTACCAAGAGCAACAAATGCGTGCAGCACTGGCACAAATTCCAGATGATCCAGGTGGATTACTCCGCAATAAATTTTTGCGAGATTATCAACTGCAGCAAGGAGATCAACAACAATGATAAAAAAAAGCTTCCTTTTAGTTAGTTTAAGTTTAATGCTGCAGCTTGCTAATGCAATTGCTCCAGCTAATATTGATAATGAAAATCTTGAATTGGGACAAAGCCTAACTTTGAGTATCACACTCCATGATGCTAGTGAAACTCCGGATCTTACACCATTAACTACTGATTTCCAAATTGCAGCCAGAGGCACTAATAGCCAAATTAGCGTTATTAATGGGCGACAAAGCTCACACTATACTTACAATGTTACACTGCTACCTAAAAAAAGTGGTAAACAATTTATCCCTGCGTTAAAAGTTGGTAAAGATTCAACCGCACCAATTGCAATTAACGTAACCCAAGGCTCAGCAAACAAATCAACAGCGGTTGCTAAAAATAATTTGCTTGCAGAATTAATTCCTAGCAAATCAAGTAGCTATGTTGGTGTACCAATTATATTAAAACTAAAAATCTATGTTGGAATTTCAGTAAATAATTTAAGCATGGAACCATTTGAACTACCAACAGCTAAAATTCAACTACAAGGAAAACCTACACAATATCAAGACGTACATAATGGGCGTAATTATCAAGTGGTCGAACAAAAATACTTGTTAACTCCAACAGAGGTCGGCAATATCACAGTTCCTGCACTACACATTCACGGTGAAATTCCCAAAAATGCAGGAAGACCAAATGGCTTTTTTGCTCTAGTTGATCAACAACCATTTGTGCTCACAACTGAGCCTGTTGATTTAACCGTCAAACCAATACCAGAGACAATGAATCCAAGTAACTGGCTACCGGCTAGTAAATTAAAAATTAGCGAGACTTGGTCGCCAAATACACCCAAAATAACCATCGGGCAAAATTTAACCCGCAGCATTATTTTGGAAACCGATGGAGTACCTGTAACCACGCTCCCTGAACTTAAATTTACCAACCCAGCAAATGTTAATGCTTACCCCGAGAAAACTGTTAATTCGGAAACACCTAACAATAACCAATTGCATGCCAGCAAAACTTTCACCATTAATTATGTCGCAACTAAAGCTGGAAAAATTGAATTTCCAGAAACAATCATTAAATGGTGGGACCTAGATAAAAATCAAGTACAGCAAGCAGTTCTACCAGCCACTAGTTTTGAAATTTTGCCAGATAAAAATAAAAACACTGCATCTTCTGCCGTAACAGCACAACCAAATAAAATCATAACCACGCAAAAACCCGCAAATAATAAATGGCTTTATACTGCTATTGCAACTGCTTTAGTCTTTATTGCGGCACTGCTAATCAGTGGTTATTTTATCTGGCGTGCAAGAACTCGAAAACAGCATAATCTGACTGCTAACATGGGATCAACGACTATTACCTCAGGAAAAGACCTGTTTAAGGCTTTAATTAATGCCTGCGCTGAACAAGACTTAAAGCTAACCAATCAGCTGCTAATTGATTGGGCGAGCTTACATTGGCAGCATAAAATTCATACCATTTCAGAAATAAAAAAATTGCATAATGATAACGATTTAAATCGACTCATTGATCAATTTAATCTAGCCTTATATCGTGATCAAGACTTTACGGAGTTTGCGGCTTTAGCAGCAGAATTAACTAAATTAACCAAACAAAAAACCACTAAGCCAAATAAAAACAAACTCAAAGATTTTTACCCAGATTAATGGTAAAATAACCCATAAAATAACACAAGGAATTTAAAATGATTGTTGATGGATATTTCGATATAAATATTAAAACCCCACTAGGTGAAAAATTTGCGACATTGCACTTAATTAGCAATGGTAATAATTTGTCTGGAGAGTTCATAACTACTAAGGCATCTTTTCCCATCAAAGGAACAACGGAAGATAATAAAGTTGATTTTAAAACCCAAATATCGATCTCCATGGGCGAAATTAATGCTCAAATTAGCGGAACAGTTACCACGAATGGTTTTAGTGGCGAGGCTAAAGTTTTATTTGGTAGCTTACCAATTCAAGGCACGAGAAAACAACAACAAATATAATTGACGACGGTTTCTTTTAATCATTAAAATACAATTATTAATTCAACAGGTAAAATTCCAATAGTTAAAGGTAACGTGCATGTTTATTGCCACTGAATATCAGAATGATGTAAATAGCGTTCCTGAATTGACTGATCATCAATTTATGGCACGGCAGATTTGGCAACTACGGCATATTTATACCAACGAACTAACATCGATTAAAAATACTCGTCATGAATTTGTGGCTTTTACCCAGAAATTTGCCGAAGAATTTGGTGCAACTACAGAGATGCTTGGCAAAACAGCTGAAACATTGACGGAAATGAGTCAAAAAGACTACACCGAAATCCATGCACAAGAAGAAATAATTTACAAAACACTGGCGTTTCAAGATTCAATCTATCTGTTAAAAAGAGGCAAAGATATAATCAATTATGTTTTACGTAAGCACCCTCTCATCAATCCAAGCACCAATAACTGTGTCGGAATCTTAATTAATACCAGCCGAGTGATGCCAGGCATTTTTCGCAAATTAATGCTCAATAAATTTTTACCCAATAGAATTACTCCAACTATTCAAAGCAATGAACTGTCCGAACATCAACGACAAATTGCTTTTTGTCTCCTGCTGGGATTTCATAGCCGTAAAGAAATTGCCGCATTACTCAGCAATATGACTAATACGGAATATAGCGAAACACGGATTAAGAATTCACTACAAGCTCTGTATAATAAATTTGATTGTAATACACCTGGTCAATTACTTAATTTAATTTCACAGGGACAGATCAACGTTGAATTACCAGCAGAAATATTAGATACAGGTAGTTTCCCAATTAATCCATTACCTATTATAGATGATAAAACAAAAAAATAAGACCCTAGGCAGCCCTAGCTTTACCAAAGGTTTAAACCGAGACCATTTGAAGTACTATTTATCAAGTTGCAATTTACGAAGCAATTTAATTTAGTCCATTCAAACGTAATCAAATCATTTTTCACAATCCTACCAGTGTCACCACTATTAGGATTGTAACTCCAGCAAAACCAACTAGTTATGGAACTATGTAAACCATCAGCTACGGCATTAACATTATTTAAATAATTAGTAAAACTATTAAAAAGTAATAAGTCATTTGCTAACACAAAATTTGAACCAAATTCACCGACTACAATCGGAAAACTATGACAAACTCCAGCCACGCAGTAGCCAGCTTTAGCCAAGTACCAAATTAATTCAACAAACGATTATATAAACTACCACCTGTAAAATAACTATAGTTAGCGCTAAAATAAACTTTAACTTATGTTAATATACATCTTTATGAATGCATACTCCCAAGATCTAAGAAATAAGGTAATTGACCTTTATCAAACATATAACTATTCTAGAAAAGCAATAAGTAAGCTTTTATCTATGTGTTATGCAACTATTTGCAGCTGGATAACACAGTATGATGAAACTGGCTCCTGTGATATTCCTCACCCAATACGAAAAGGTCGTAAACGTAAATTTGATGATAAAGAATTGGTCTTAACATACCTAAATAACTACCCAGATTCAAGTGGTAAGGAAATGCACGCTGCATTAGCCCCGAATATCTCAATAAGAGCTTTTTATGATGTACTAAACCGTATGGATATTACATATAAAAAAAGAGGTAAATTACAAGCTGCGCTGTGAGCAAAAGCGCGCAATATTTGTAGGTCAAATTAAAGATATACCTGTAGAACAAATTGTATACATTGATGAAACAGGTATTGATAATAATATGTCACCAAATCGTGGTTGGGCTAAGAAAGGCGTCAAGTCTTTTACTGAAGCCTTAGGATTCTGCAATAGCATAACTGAAATTTTGTTCTTTGTCAGAATGTATTCTAATTAATCTCTTAAGATTAGCCCAAACATGCTCAATAGGATTTAAATCTTGAGAATAAGAAGGTAGATAAATTAGTGCCACACCAGTCAATTCAATAAGTTGTTTGATCTTAGATGATTTATGAAAGCTAGCATTATCCATAATGACACATTGCCCATGTCGCAGCTCTTTACATAAAAAATGTTCTACCCAAGAAAGAAATACTTCCGTATTAGTGTAGCCATCATATTCCATTTGTCAATCCCGAAATAAAAATACACCATTTTAAACTTCTTTTTCCTAGCTTTTAACTGGAATTATTCCAGCTTTCCTCTTTTGTTTTAATCGATGACTTTCACCATTAATATTTAGGTGCTAGACAATCAAAGCACATTTAAAGATGTGGTAAGATACTGTCATGGTTC
>CAZZAV010000064.1:0-10748 GCA_964652705.1 uncultured Neisseria sp. | reverse complement strand
TATAAATTTAGTAACTCTTTATTTAAATTGTAGTTTAACATACACTATTTACATTTTAATAATCCAAATTGGATATTCGTAATAACCAACCTCACCAGAATACTCTAATATGAAATATCATAAATAATGCGCTAACGTTAAAAGCAAAATAAAATGCCAAGAATAAAATACTTAAAAGATTACAGTTTTATTTCCATTCACAAATATACGATCTTCTAAAGCCAATTTCAATGCTCGCGCCAAAACAATTTTTTCTACATCACGCCCAGCCTGCTGCATCGCTTGCCAATCATATGCGTGATCAATGTGTATTACGTCTTGCTCAATGATCGGACCCTCATCTAAGTTTTCGTTCACAAAATGAGCCGTCGCACCAATAATCTTTACCCCCCGCTCAAAAGCTTGCTTATATGGATTAGCTCCAACGAATGCAGGTAAAAATGAGTGATGAATATTTAAAATTTTATTTACATAGCGTTCAGTAAAATTCGAGCTCAGTATGCGCATATATTTAGCCAACACAATATAATCAATTGAATCAAACATTTCTAATGTATTCAAAATCTTTGATTCGTGCTCATCACGAGAAATATTTTCTGTAGAAATGTAATAATAAGGTAAACCAAAATGCTCACACAATGGGCGCAAACTGTTATAATTAGAAATAACACCAACTATATTAGCATCCAATTGACCTTCATGATAACGAATTAATAAATCTCCCAACACATGCGCTTCTTTTGTTGCCATCAAAACAATATTTTTCTTACGAGCTAATTTAATCGTAATGTTAATACCTTCAGGTAACGCGTCACTAAGTAAATCTTTAAGCTTTTTAGCATCAATATCACCTGAAATAACACTACGCATATAAAATAAATTTTGCTCATTATCAACAAACTCATGGTTGCTAATTATATTTAAGCCATGCTCAAAAAAAACTTTAGCTGTCTTATAAATTAACCCTTGAGTATCTGGAGCTTGAATTAAAACACGATATTGATTCATTTAACTTTTATTCCTTACTTTGATCTATGATTTATACATTTACTAGATGATTTAATCAACTTTATGAACTCACGCTAGTTCAATTCATTAACCACTTAATTTAATCTTTTGTTCTCATGGCATTATTTCAATAGTTTAACTTTTCTGCCTAAAACTTAAAACTAGCCCAGCACCAATAATTAACGACCAGCAAATAAAATCAATGCCACCATCCATTGATCCTGTAGTATCTTTTAAATAACCAATTACATATGGACTGACAAAACCAGCCAAATTACCCACCGAATTAATCCACGCAATTGCACTGGCAACCATCAATCCGCTAAAAGCTGTGGTTGGCAAACTCCAAAATAGTGGAATGATACTTAAAATTGCAGTGGTCGCAACACTTAGCAATACCAAGCTAAAAGCTAAATTATTAGTAAATAACGTCGTGGCATAAAGACTAAGCCCAGCAACTAATGCCGCGATCGATAAATGCCAACGTCGCTCATTACGTAAATCAGAACTGCGTCCAAGCAGCAGCATGCCCACAATTGCACAGGCATATGGAATTGCAGTTAAAACTCCGATCATCAAATCACCAGCAACTCCAGATTCTTTAACCAAGGTTGGCAGCCAAAAGCTTATGCCATACAACCCAATTACAAAACAAAAATAAATCGCACTTAATTGCCAAACAACTGGGTTTAAAAATACTTGGCGAAGCTTAAATCTGGAGGCTGAATTGGTTTTAGCCTTAGTTTGCAAATTACGCAACAGCGTTTGTTTTTCACGCGGAGTTAACCAACGTGCAGCCGTAATATTATCATCAAGATAAATAAATAAAACTACACCCATCACAATTGATGGAATTGCTTCTAGCAAAAACAACCATTGCCAGCCTGCTAAGCCATAAAACCCTGCCCAACTTTGTAAAATCCATCCCGATAGCGGACTGCCAATCACACCGGCAACTGCAACCCCAGTCATAAATAAAGCATAAATTCGTCCACGGCGTTCTTCTGGATACCAAGCAGCCAAATAATAAATTATTCCAGGGAAAAAACCTGCTTCAGCAAAACCTAATAAAAATCTTACAGTATAAAACATTAGTGGAGTTTTCACTAACATCGTACAAGCTGATAAAATCCCCCAAGTTAACATAATGCGCGCCATCCAAACTCGTGCACCAACCCGAACCATAATTAGATTACTCGGAACTTCAAATAAGAAATAACCAATAAAAAATAAGCCTGCACCAAAACCATAAATAGTCTCGCTAAATTTTAAATCACTTAACATTTGTAATTTGGCAAAACCAACATTCACCCGATCCAAATATGCCAAAATATATGAAGCTAACAAAATTGGAATTAAACGCCAGCTGACTTTTCGATAAAGCTTAGTTTCATTAAGATTATTCGCCACAGGAATTAGTCCTTTTTGAATAAAAAGCAGCAATCCTCACCTGGATTACTGCTCTCAAAAAATATTAAAATTATTGGATATTCTAAATTAACCTCAATTAAGCTTAATTATTTGCAATAGCTAACGCTTCAGCCAAAGTAAATTTATTTTCATATAATGCTTTACCAATTACCACACCATGTACACCGAGTTGCTTTAATTCAGTAACATCGGCTAATTTACCAACGCCACCTGACGCGATCAAATTCAAATTTGGATAACGTTGTTGAATTTGACGATACAGTTCAAGGCTTGGACCTTCCAAAGTTCCATCCACACCAACATCGGTACAAAGAACATATTCAGCACGCGGGTAGTGATCTAATAAATCATACACACTTAAAGTACTTTCATTTTGCCAACCATGAGTTAAAACTTTGGGAATTCCTTCGGCATCTAAACTACAGTCTAAAGCTAGCACAATTTTATCAGCACCAAATTCATCAATCCATTGATTAACTAAAGTTGGATTACTCACACACACACTACCAACTACGGCACGTGAAACTCCGGCTGCAAATAATGCACGCACATCTTCAGTCGAGCGAATTCCACCGCCGACTTCAACTTTTAATGGTGCATTGGCAAGTAATTGACTAATTAGCTCAGCTTGTACCACACACCCAGCTTTTGCGCCGTCCAAATCTACCATGTGTAACCAATTACTACCAGTTTCGGCAAATTCAGCTAAAACTGCTGCTGGATTAGTGTTATAAATCTTGGTCGTCGCAAAATCACCTTTATATAAGCGTACACATTTACCATCACGTAAATCAATTGCTGGATAAATTACCATTTACTACCTCAATAAAATTTTTTAATAATTGTTCACCAAGACTACCTGATTTTTCTGGGTGAAATTGCATTGCATAAAAATTATCTCGCTGTGACATGGCAGCAAACTCAATACCATACTCACAACTCGCAAGCGTTGCCGAATTAACTGGTGCGTAATAACTATGGACAAAATAAACATCTTTACTTGGATCAACTTCACAAAATAAAGCTGAATCTTGTAACGGTATTAAATTATTCCACCCCATTTGTGGCACTAATAAGCCACCATCGGTTGAAAATTTACGTACTGTACCTGGCAAAACTCCTAAACAAGCTACATCACCTTCTTCAGAAAACTCATAGAGTAATTGCATACCTAAACAAATCCCAAGTAGTGGTTTACGATAATTTTGCAATACGCTGATTAAACCATGCTTTTTTAACTCATGCATTGCATGTTCTGCCGAACCAACCCCAGGAAATAAAACTCCATCGGCTGCATCAATAACCATAGGGTCAACCGTTAATTGATAATTAACTCCTAAACGCTGTAACGCAATCTCAATCGAATTAAAATTAGCACCACCGCTAGTAACTACCGCCAATTTCATGATTTTATAATCCTTAATTATATGAACACAGACTTATCTTTAATTCAATTTACAGCCGTTGTTTTCTTAACGCGAAAAGCCCAAAATTTGCTAATCAAAAAAGTTATAAACGGTGTAACAAAAGTTGGTGCTAATCCCCAAGCAGGACTCAATAATAAGACTTTGGTAATTACCCGCACTCCACCAACATTAATCAGCAAACCAATTCCTGAAGTAATCACAAATTTAACAAATTCACGTTTAGAATAACGTTCTTTTTTAAAAGTAAATTTAATATGCCCAACGTAGGCAACAAACATACCACCAATATTCCCCATAATCATTGCTACCGATGGAAATACTGCATAATAACGATGAGCAGCCCAATAAATCAAATCTTGTACTGCCAGGGCTGAGATTCCGACCATACCATAGACCATTAGCTCACGAATATGATGACGATGAATTTTTTTAACGTGTTGTTTTATCATTTGCGAGGAAAACCTTTCTTCGCATAGATTTGCAATAATGAAATTGCAGCAGGAGTCATTCCTGATAAACGCGAAGCCTGACCTAAATTTTCAGGCGTTAATTTAATTAATTTTTGTACAACTTCAACTGACAACCCACTAATTTGACTATAATCAACATCTTCTGGCAAACGAATATCATCTAAATAAGCTTGTTTACCAACTTCTTCTTGTTGACGCGCAATGTAACCAGCATATTTAATCTGAGTCGCAACCTGCTCACAAATTCGCTCATCTTCACTAACTGGCTGCTCAAATCCAGGTAACTGTGCCAATGTGTCATAATTAAACTCAGGGCGCTTAAGCATATCATGCAATGAATACTCGCGCTCTAAAGCAGAACTAAATAATTTCTGTGCAGGAGTTCCATTAATATTAGCAGGATGAATAAAAACCTTTTTCAAGCGTTCTATTTCACCAAATACGGTGTCGCGTTTACAGCTAAATTCTTCCCACTGAACATCACCGACCACACCCAATTCACGACCTTTTTCAGTTAAACGCAAATCAGCATTATCTTCACGCAATTGTAAGCGATATTCAGCACGCGAGGTAAACATGCGATAAGGCTCAGTTACACCTTTGGTAATTAAATCATCAACTAAAACACCAAGATAAGCTTCGCTACGGCGTGGACACCAACTATCTTTGCCTTGCACTTGCAGTGCGGCATTAATTCCAGCTAATAAACCTTGTGCAGCAGCTTCTTCATAACCTGTCGTACCATTAATTTGCCCGGCGAAAAATAACCCACCAACAACTTTAGACTCGAGACTTGATTTTAAATATGTCGGATTAAAATAGTCATATTCAATCGCATAACCTGGACGCAAAATATGTGCATTAGCCAAACCTTTCATTGAACGCACAAGGTTCAACTGAATATCAAATGGCAGTGAAGTTGAAATTCCATTCGGATAATATTCATGCGTAGTCAAACCTTCAGGCTCGAGAAAAATTTGATGCGAATCTTTATCCGCAAAACGATTTACCTTATCTTCAATCGATGGGCAATAACGCGGACCAACACCTTCAATTACACCAGTGAACATTGGCGAACGATCAAAGCCGCTTCGAATAATATCATGAGTTCCACTATTAGTATGCGTAATCCAACAAGAAACTTGTTGTGGATGATCTTCACGCTTACCAGTAAATGAAAAAATTGGCACCGGAGTATCACCGGGTTGCTCTTCTAAAACACTAAAATCAATCGTTCGACCATCAATTCGTGGTGGAGTTCCTGTCTTTAATCTGCCAACTGGTAGTGCATATTCGCGTAATTTCTCAGACAAGCGTACCGCGGCAGGATCGCCGGCTCGGCCACCAGTATAATTTTGTAAACCAATATGGATTTTACCGCCAAGAAAAGTTCCTGATGTTAAAACCACCGTTGCTGCTTTAAAAGTAATTCCACTTTGGGTAATCACGCCAGTTACACGATCTTGCTCAATAATTAAATCATCAACAGCTTGCTGAAACAATGTTAAATTCTGTTGATTTTCTAACTCATAACGGACATATGCCTTATATAGCACACGATCAGCTTGAGCACGAGTTGCGCGCACAGCTGGACCTTTACTGCTATTCAAGGTGCGAAATTGAATTCCGCTATGATCAGCAGCACGCGCCATCACTCCGCCCAAAGCATCAACTTCTTTAACCAAATGCCCTTTACCAATTCCACCAATCGATGGATTACATGACATTTGTCCCAATGTTTCAATGTTATGACTAATTAGTAATGTTTGTAGTCCCATACGGCTAGCAGCCAAACAAGCCTCTGTTCCAGCGTGACCACCACCAATTACAATAACATCAAATTTTTTATCAAAGATCATCATTTTTTCCAATACGCAACTGCGTAAATAATTCTTTATCTATCATAAGTTTAACCCGTAATTCTAGCACACAATCCACTTTTACTCAATATTCACATTAAAACCAATCGCATCGCCTCTGTGTAGTACAAATTAGACCATAAATACATCAAAAATTAAGATCTAGCATACCGCCATTACTAATGAAATTTAACTCTAATCTGCTCCAATCCAACAAATAATTGTATTCAAATACAATTAAATGACAGCTAAAAGCTAAATTACTAACAAGAATCTATAGAGATAACTCCAGCCTAAGAGCGTAATTCAGCTAAAATATTGCTCTGCTAAGATTATTCTGACGAAAGAACCCATGCTAAATATTAAAAATCTCTCATTGGCCTACGGCCCAAAAGTGCTTATTGAAGAAGCAAATCTACAACTTTACAAAGGTCAAATCACTGGTTTGGTTGGACAAAATGGTACTGGCAAAACCTCATTCTTTAAATTAGTTCTCGGACAAAATCAACCCGAAAGCGGTGATTGTGAACTACCTGCTGATACATTAATTAGTTATATTGAACAAGAAATTGAAAATGTTAATCAAGAATTAATTGAATATGTTTTAATGGCACACAATATTTATGCCGAAGATCACACTGATTTACCTGAATATTACCAACTACGCCCAAATGCCGAAAAACTCCTCATGAATTTAGGTTTTAAATTAGAAGAACTAACTCAGCCATTACAAAGCTTTTCAGGCGGGTGGCAAATGCGCGCTAACTTGGCAAAAGCCCTCTTCTGTCCAAGCGACCTGCTGTTACTCGATGAACCAACCAACCATCTGGACATTGAAACTGTGTTATGGCTTGAAACCTGGCTAAAACGTTACCAAGGCTTGGCATTAATTATTTCTCATGATCGTGAATTTTTAGATAATGTAACCAATCAAACTGTGCACATTGCCAACAAACAATTAACTCTATACGGTGGTAATTATTCAACTTTTGAACGTACACGAGCTGAGCAAGAAATGCAGCAACAAAAGAATGCTGCACGAACTCAAGCCAAAATTGCACATTTACAAAGCTTCGTTGATCGTTTTAAAGCTAAGGCCAGTAAAGCTAAACAAGCCCAAAGCCGCATGAAAATGATCGATAAATTACAATATTCACCAACGCTTAACTCCAATCGAACTTATTCTATTGAGTTTTACAGCCCTGAATATAGCTCTGATCATTTGTTATCTTTAATTGATGCTAAAATTGGTTACCCTGAGAAAACTTTAATTGAGAATGTAAAATTACAAATATTTGCTAAAGATCGAATTGGTTTACTCGGTAAAAATGGTAAGGGAAAAACTAGTTTAATTAAAGCAATTATTGAGCAAACTAGCCTTTTGGATGGCGAAATTGAAATGAATCCAAAGATTAAGATTGGCTATTTTGCCCAACAAACCATTGATATGCTAAACACTAATGATACACCTTTTTCATTAATTAGCTCAACTGATAAGCGCCTAAATCAACAAGAAGTTTATAACTTCCTTGGGCGATTTGGTTTTGATGCTGAAACTTCAAAAAAGAACGTCGAAAAATTCTCCGGTGGTGAAAAAGCTCGTTTAATACTAGCGTCAATTATCTTGACTAAACCAAATATTTTATTCCTTGATGAGCCAACCAATCACTTAGATATGACAATGCGTGAACAATTAGCCATTAGCTTACAAGATTTTGAAGGTGCCGTTATTTTAGTATCCCATGACAAATTCTTACTACAGAGCGTGGTGGAAGATTTTTATTTAATTGAAAACAATAAATTGCAGGCCTTTAAAGGCAGCTTGGATGATTATCAAGATTATCTGCTTGCTCAAGATCCAATTGAAAATTTGGCAAAAAAAGCAACAAAAGACAAAGCACCAGCGGCAGAGGACACTTTTAAAAAAGCCACCAAACTTCGTCATGAAATTACCCAAGCTGATCGTGCAATTAGTAAGCTAAATACTCAATTGGAAAAGTTACAGCAACGTTTAGAGGTCGCAAATACGGCTAGTGACGTGAATCAACTACTAGAGATTAATGCCAAAATTGATCAAGTTAAAGCTGACTTAAGTAAAACTGAAGAAGCTTGGTTAATCTTGCAAGATGATTTGGCAGCCTTATAATTTAAAATATATCTTTATAACATAAGTAAAAGCAGCGGTATCAAACCACTGCTTTTATTTTTAGAAATGCTCTAGTTTAATTACTGCTGCACACAGTAAAGACGCGACGCATTACCCTGACTATAGCAATTTATAGTACCAGGATCACCACCTTCATCAGTATAAAGATAACCAGAGCCATATTCACTAAAATAAGTTGATGAACTAGCAGTACCATATGTGCCGTTACCAGCATTTCCGCTTGCCCAAGTTCCGCAATTATTATTAGACACACCCCAGTCAGCATCAAACCCACTCCACACAAAATCATCATTATCACCTATCGAGAAATCTAAAACTGCTGGTAATTTAGCATTCGCATCAGTCGTACCAACAGTATAACCACGTTGATTCTTATAAGGCTGATTGGCTTGCAACACCCAATCACTACCACCAGGAACTCGATTAGCCCCAGCTAACAAAGCTTTGTAAGTACCAGGGTAAGTTGTGGTATTTGTCGCAGCTTGCAAATTACATAGATAATCACCTGCCGCCAAACCACTAGTTAACGCTGGATTTGGCGCAGGACTACTATTATTTGCATCTTGTAAAATATACCCCCCTCGATATGCAGCTGTTGTAACAAAAATCAATGGCGGTGGTGCTTTACCTAAGTTCGCTATTGCAAACAATGAATTCATCGATACAATCAAACCATTATCCGACGCATCATTAGTGAATAAAGCCGTTAGATCCAAATCAGTACTAGAATTAAGCAAGGTTTGATTAACCGCATACGTTACTGAGCCTGTAAGCTGAGCATCACTTAAAGTACAGGTCTGCTCACGAACTCCATTAACACTGCTCGATGCACAAGTAGGAGAATTAACACCTTGACCGGCTACAAAATAATCTTCCATCTTAGTTGTTACAAATACACTACTATAACCAGTTGCGTTAGCAAGTATATGACTAACTGTTACACTTTCACTACTGGTTCCAGGTTCATTAACTGTAATTGTATTAGCCAGCGTCGCCTGATTAGACTGTGCATAAATAGTCGTGCCACCTGTTGCAAGATTGGGCTGCACTTGGAACTGCAAATTTGAGTTACTTTCACCTTGATAAATTAATGTCGGCACTATAACACTTTCCGCATAAACAGCACCAACCGATGCACCTAAAGCTAAAATATTAGACTCAAAGACATTGACATAAACCAATTTACAAGTACCATTAGGTTGTAATACAGTTGTTCCAACCAAGCAAGTTGTGTCACCACCACCAACTTCCCAAGTGTAAACTGAATTGGTATCTTGTATGCCGGTTATCTTTACTGCACTATTACCACTATTCGTATAAGTCAAAGTAATAAATTTACTTGCCGAGTCATTACCATCAAATACATATGGCACATCAGACAAACCATTACCACTGCTCGAACCACTCGCTACTTGACTCGTTAATGACAAACTTAAGACATAAGCTTGCACTTGCCAATTTATATGACTCGACACACTACCAGATGGTACCTGACCGCTAGCCGTATAATCAACCGTGTATATAACTGTTCCACTCGATTCAACACTACTGTAAGTTGGACCTAATACCAGCGTAACTACACACGAACTATTTGCACCCAAAGTAGATGTGCACGTATTTGAACTCTCTACTAAGTAACTTGGTTGATTACCAGTTACAGATAACGTAATATTTGCCGGTAAATTACCACTATTACTTATAGTTAATTCAGTAGAGGTTGATTCCACGCTATTTCCACTAATTGTCATGCTCGCAGTTACTGGTGTAATCGCAATTATTGCACTGTTGGCAGTTGAGCTATAAGTGATAGAAAGATTATTGCTGTAAGCATTACTCCCACTATAGCTAGCACTGAAACCAACATTAATCTGCTGACTTAAATCAACCTCATTATCACTAACATTCACAACATAAGTACAAGATGCTCCTATCGACAAGGATTCAAGACTACTACATGCATTAGCTCCAAGAGAGGCTGTTGCACTACCACCTTGTACAATGGGATTGGGGATACTAATGTTAGTTAACGCATAACCACCAATATTGGTAACAGTAATTGTCGTACTACCACCAACTGTGGCTGGAAATGACAGGGGGTCAACTGAACTTGACATAGAAACTAATGCAGCACCACTACCGTTATACCACGTGACATTACCAACTACACTACTTGCACTACCACCAGTGTAAGGAACTGTAATACTCGCACTACCACCAGATTCAGTTACATTAAAGTTTATCGTACATGTTGCCCCAACTCCTAACGAAGTAGAACTACAGCCAGATAAATTACTAATTCCAGCTCCTGCGGTAACTGCTCCAATTGTCGCGGCTTGATTACCTGAGTTACGAACTAACATACTGCCGCTTGTGCCATTAACTGTAT
>CAZZAV010000063.1:0-11020 GCA_964652705.1 uncultured Neisseria sp. | reverse complement strand
TGTGAGTTGCTTGACGTAAATAAATCAACTGCGGATGCCAAACTAATCTTAAGCACATATCGCAGATACGGCTATGATTGTTTAAACTACCTATCTGGATATTTTTCTTTTGTTATTTATGATCCAATTAAAAATGAATTATTTGCTGCAGTTGATCAATTCAGTAATAATCCTCTTTATTATAGCTATGAAGCTGGCAAACAGTTTATTTGCGCCAATGAGTTTTCACCATTTAGAAAGCTATCTTCGCAACTTACAATTAATGAACGCCATTTCTTAGAAATAACTTTGGATACTTTTTCCATGACTGAAACTAGCTATCAAGAAGTCTTTAGGCTTAAAGGTGGACATTATTTAATTGTCAATCAAACAGAATGCAAAGAATATTGTTATTGGGAACTAAAGAAATCCAAATTACCCAAGATGAGTCGTGAAGGATATTATCAGGAATTTAGAAAATTATTCTGTAAAGCAGTAACTTCATGCCTAAGAAATATCAATGAGAACTGTAGTCAGATCAGTGGCGGAATGGATTCATCATCCGTAAGTGCACAAGCTGCGATAATCCTTGCTAAAGAAAATAGAAAATTATATTCATTTACGGCACTCCCCAATGGCTTAGAAGGTTCGAGCAATCGCAAAAATTGGTACTATCATGAGATGCCAATTGTCGAATCAGTATTGAATATGTATCCCAACATTATTCATCACAAACATTATTCTAAGGTTGACGAAGATATTTATCGAGAATTGGATGTACTCAATCTATATATTGACCAGCCAATCCGCAATGTAGCTAATATCGAATGGATACTTAGCTCCTATTATTTTGCGACGGAAAATAACTCAAGAGTTATCTTAACTGGAGCAGTAGGAAATTCAACCATCTCATGGACTGGCGAATCATTCCGCAATAAGCTCGGTAGAATTCGCTCTTACTTAAGATCAAAACTGAAGCCCCGCAATGTATTTAATAATTTCTTTGACTATGTAAACCAAGATCTTTTAGCAAGCAAATTCGGGCAAGAGCTTATATTTAACCGAGGATTTATTTCAGATAGTCAAGCATATATGCTCACTAAATCACCAACAGCACTGAAATCAACGGCTTATGCTCTCCAGTTATGGTACGGAACAAAAAGCCTTGATCCGACAATTGACAAAGAGCTGACTGAATTTTGTTATAGTCTACCACAGTGGGTTTTCTATAAAGACAACAAAATGATAAATCGTCGCCTATTAGTCCGCGAAGGTTTAAAAGATATCTTACCAAGTACCATTACAGAGAGTGTTTACCGTGGTGAGCAAGCGTCGGATTTTTATTTATCTTACAACATTTACCACCAAGAATGGCTGGATAGGTTAAACAACCTTAAACCTGCGACACAATCAATAATTTGGAAATATTTTGACAAAGATAAAATGTTTGGCTTTTTTAAAGAGTATCCGCAAATCCCAGATAAACCAGATAATCAAATAACAACTCGCTTGATGGTTTTATCACGCTGCATATCTTTCGCTGGTTATCTCGACCAATAAGCTAAAATGCGTTAAAAAATGTATTTTATTTACAAGTATAAATAGTCATTTATTAGCCAGATATAATCAAATCAAATTTACTCAACTTTTACGCTTGATTTATTTAACTACCAAGTCCACCACCAAGACCATCATCACCAGCACCATTTGCGGATTGGATAGAATCAGATAAATCGAATGACTTTAATTCAGGTTTTTGATATGCTAATTTATTTAAATTATTATTTTCCATAAATTTATCTCTCATAAAATTGATGTACAGTACCAAATTGTAGCACATAAATGTCTCTTAGCTTGTATACATAGCAACATTTTTTACGGTACAATAAAGCCTGAAGATAGAGAAATATCAAAATAAGAAGGATTGTTATGCCACGCAAATACTTAGGGCTTCACAAAAATCAGCTACCTACACCATGCTTAGTCATTGACAAGAGTAAATTGCTAAGTAATTTATCGCTAATGCAACAATTAGCCAAAGATAAGGGTGTCAATGTTCGCCCGCATACCAAAACACATAAATGTAGTAAGATTGCCCAGCTCCAGTTAGAATATGGAGCGATTGGTATCTGTGTTGCCAAGCTTTCTGAAGCGCAGGTGATGCTACAAGCGGGGATCAACTGCATATTAATAACTTCGCCTATTGTAACAGATAATAAAATCAATCAGCTAACAGAAGTTGTTCGACAAGCTCCAGATACAATGCTGGTAGTTGATAATCTTGACAATGCCGCAAAACTTAACCAAGGTTTCCAAGAGCGCAATTTAACACTAAATGTCTTACTGGATATTGATGCTGGAATCGGACGCACAGGAGTTGCTTTGGATAAAGCGGTTGATTACGTACAAAAAATAAGCCAATTTAGCAATTTAAAATTTAAAGGCATACAATGCTACGCCGGGCATTTACAGCATATCAGCGATTTAGTACAACGTCGCATGCTCTCACATCAGATATTACAAGCCGCAGGTGAGATTAAAACTCAGTTATTAGCCCAAGGAATTGATTGTCAGATTCAAACAGGTAGCGGCACTGGAACTTTTAGTCTTGATGCCGAATTAACCACAGTTAGTGAAATTCAGCCTGGATCGTATTGTGTTATGGATCAGGAGTATAGCGATATTGAATATAAAGAACAGCAATTTTTACCAGCAATGACAATGCTCACAACCGTAATCAGTAATAATCACCCAACTCATGTTACAGTCGATGCTGGTACTAAAGCACTTTATAGAGTTGCGACTAAGCCACGAGTCATTAGTCACGAAAATCTTCATTATGATTGGGACGGCTTTGGTGATGAGCATGGTAAAATCACTGCAGTTAGTGGAAATTTGCCAGCTCTTGGAGAAGTTCTTGAATTAGTTGTAGCTCACTGTGACCCAACAATTAATCTATTTGATTATTTTTATATTACTGAAAATGATTATGTGGTTGATATTTGGGCAATTGATGCGCGTGGTCGCTGTCAATAAAATTTACACAGATGCAATCCAGCTCTGACAATAATACATTTTTATGTTGCTCTCAAGATTTGTGTGGGCAACGACCCTTTTTTAGCAAGTTACTCAAACTCAGGATAAAATTTGTCTATGCATGATGTATGCATCAGATTTCATGACTATTTTCTCTAGCGCACAGCACAGGCAAAAAGTCAGCTACTTTTTTCACAACTTCAAGGTTTATTAGTGCGCAGCCGATTAATGCATGACACAACACAATTTAACAATCTGGAACTTCAGATAATTAAATTCTACTTATAGAAAATCTGCTGATAACGTTCCTAACTGCTGTAGAAATGACCTTATAGAACCTTGTTGAATCTTATATAAAACAACGCGCTAATAAGTATTGGAATAATTGAGATTATCATCAAATTAGTCAGTGGTGCAAACTTTAACAATGTTACGCCATAAGTCGCTAAGCTGTTACAGATAAATCCAATGCACAGATTAAGTCCAAGAGCTTGTGCACTATGTGGCGCAAAATTACTCATAACTCTAATCTGGGTTGGAGGAATAATTATCGCATTAGCTGAACGCATAAAGATTACACCAAGTGTAACCATTATAATCAAACAAATACCGCCTAATAAATTAGCACATGCAATTATAACAATACCAATAAATGCAGAATAAACGCCAATGCCGATAATTCTAGCAGGAGACAAACCATTTTTATTTAATGCTCGCATTACATAATTGCCCGCAAAATATGCAGCTGCCAATAACACATAAATATACGAGAAATTGATCGGGGATAAATGCCAAAAATCAATATATAAATAACTCGAGATTCCAAGAAAGGCAAAGTAAGCACCAACAGTTGTGGCATAAATTACCGTCAGGGCAATAAACGAAGTATTTGAAAATAACTGCTGATAAATAGTAAGGTATTGCTTTATGCTAGCTAATTTTTTTAGCTGGGATAAATTAGTTTCTGGTAAACACTTATAGACAATACAGGTCATTATAATGCCAATAACCGAACTAAAAACGAAGCAATAACGCCACCCCAGGTATTGGCTGATATAAGCACCGATAACTGGAGCGATTGCGGGAGAAATAATCATTCCGAGTAATAGCGTTCCATTGGCATTAATTTGCTCTTTTTCATTCATCGTATCCCTGATTATCATCCGTGGAATAATTATAAAACTAGAGCAGCCAAGTGCTTGAATTAGCCGCAGTAAAACAATGCAATAAATTGAAGAACAAAGAGCAATAAAAAACGAACTAATGCTAAAACAAATTATGCCACTTAAAATTATCTTTCGGCGTCCAAAGCGATTGCTAAGTTCTCCAATAAAGAGCACTCCAATTGCAATACCTAAAGTATAAGCAGAAATAGTTAGATTTACCGTATCTGGCAAAGTATTAAACTCACGAACCATTTGCGGAAGCGATGCAATATAAATATCAATAGCAGAAACACCCAGAATAACTAGCGTCGCCATCAACATTATAATCTGCAATTTATTAAAATGAGTTTTTTGCATTAGATTATGTTTATAAAGAGGTATAGTTGTAGTGATAAGTCTATAAAAACCACCACAACCATAATATTTATTGGTTGACTATACTCTCATTATAATTTGGAGATAGTACAAAATTTAAAAATCGACCAGTACCCGATACATATTCATAACTATGATAAATATTGGCAGGAATATAAACCGATGCCGGACTTTCAAAGGTTTGTGTGGTTGCTTGTTCACCTTCGCCAAACGTTACGCGAACAGTCAATCCAGTTCCATCTGCAGAATTACCCATAAAAGCAAAAACGCTATCACAATTATGTGCATGTGAATCAACATGGGGTTGTGCTTGACCAGCATAGTCTTTATCAAAAGTTCTTTCAATGATATACACATGGCTACGTTCATCAACCCGGCTATCCATGAAAACCCATCTAAAACCAACACCATCGCGATGATGTAATAATTCAGATGCACCCTTAATAAATGGTGTCTTGACCACAAGATCGTTACTCAGCCGCTGCTGATCTTTCCGCTCCAAAGTATTAGCGGTAAAGCCTCTGCTTCGACCGTAATAACTTGGATTAAGCGCCTCATATGCTTCCGGATTATTATCTGCTGCTTTAACATGATATTTAGAAACATGAGTAAATGAATTTCTACCAACTATTGGGTGATTATGCTCAATAGAACCGCTGGCTATGCGAGTTATTGACTGAGCTAAGTCTTGAGCATATTTAAAATCATAACTATTTACATTATAATGCTTGTCCAAGATTGCTGCAAGCGTAATTAAATCACAGATTCCGGCACGCTCACCCAAACCAAGAACTGAAGCATCAATAACTGACGCACCGGCATCAATTGCCGCAACTGCATTAGCATGAGCTAAACCAAGATCATTATGCAAATGAACTTCTATCTCGCGACTAAAATTCTCAACCGCAAATTTAACCGCTTTCTCGCACTCTTTAGGATGCCAAATCCCTACTGTATCTGCTAGGCTGATTCTATCAGCACCAGCATTAACCGCGCTCATGCCCAAATCATGAATAAGCTCTAAGGAAGTGCGCGATGCATCTTCAATACTAAATCTGACCATAAAACCTAGTTCTTTCGCCAGAGAGATTGACTGAGTAACTTGTTCCTTTATCCATTCACGTGAACGATTGCTAAACTTGGTAGCTAGCGAAATATCATTATATGATGCCCAGATACCAATCCATTTAGCGGAAGTTTTTCTTGCCGCCAGAATATCTTCACGGTTAGCTCTAGCATGTACTAACAAATCAACATCCGAAACAGCATCACAAATTGCAATACATGCATCCGTCTCAGTCTTTGAAATACCAGGCTGACCGATCTCAATAATGCTTACCCCAAAATCACGGAGTTTTTGCGCTAATAATATTTTTTCCTTGACAGAAAAACAAATACCACGAGATTGCTCACCTTCACGCAGTGTACTATCAAGTATAATTACATTTTCCATATTCCAACTACTTATTCAAAAATTCTGCAACATCATCAACAAATTCAGCTCTGGTTTTTTCATAAATCAGCCAGTGTGTTGCCTCGTTGAGTACTATCTCTTGCTTAGTTTTAACATTAGTTAATTTAGAATATAATTCATGATCAGCAAATAAATCCTGATCACCATAAATAACTAAGGTAGGCGTAGTTAACTTACTGATATCATATATCGGCTGAGAATTCCAGATTGCAAATAAATCTTTCATTGGTCCCATTGGTCGTCGTAATGAATTTGCTATAACTGGCTTAGGATCAGCACTAACATAAACCTTGCCAACTGCATCAATAGCGCTCTCGCTCGCAATAGTTGGGTTACTCTCTAACATCATATTCCAGTGAGTATTTATTACTTTCCATGGGATATTTTGATATGCTGGCAAACTTTGACTAAACACACCAGCTGGAGACTCAAATGGTTTAATAAATATTGGTTGAATAGATTCCGCTAATTTTGAAGAATACATTGAACCATAGAGTACCAAATGATTAACTTGCTTAGGGTGCTGAATCGAATACATCGCCGCAACGACAGATCCCCACGACCACCCTAGTAAATCAACTGATTTTTTGCCAGTTTTTTTAGCTATATAATCCACGCCACTCTTCAGTTCTTTAACTGCATCTTTGGCCTCAAGTGGATACACGCCGCTAGGTGCGGGAGACTTACTCATCGGAACAGGATAGGATGCACTACCTTCACCCGTAAAGTCAATTCCCCAAACATCATAACCTTTTGCAGCTAATGCATCCATCAATGAATAACCTAGTACATCAAAAGCACTTAACGCCGGAATGCTTAGAGGATTTATTAATACAATAACTTTACCAGATTGAGTTGTAGATAATCTCTTTTCTTTGAGATGAAGTGTTTGCCCTGATGTATATGGAATAGTATATTCATTTGATATGATTGTAGAAGCATACGCATTCGAAAACAAGACCCCGACAATTCCAGCACATAGTAGTTTATAGCTCTGCATTATTCCAACTTCCGTCTACTGGTGTTTGTACTTGAACCATATTGATTTGCGACAAATCAATTTTAACCAAATTTGGTGCATAGGTTGGTTGCAAATCATTCCGTTTAAGGATTACTTTAAATGCTTCAAAGCTAGCACATATTCCGACAATATTTGCTACCGGGCAAATGACTGCCCAAGGTGCATTATTGTTTAAATAATTTTCCGCCCAATCAGCCAAGGCACCATGTTCAACTGATACTCTCGCACGCTCATCTTTAATTGCCGAAACTTCTTTTACCACTTCAGGCGTTAGCTCTTTACCATACGATGGATGTCGCAATACTAATTCATAAGCTGGTGTCTCGTGTGAAAAAGTCATTACTCCACCTCTAAATGGCGGAGTAACCGCTATCCACACTGATGGCACTTTTAATTTTTGCGCTGCACGATGAATGATTACCCGAGCAATTAAATTATCCGTCCCATCAATAACAACATCTGATCCAGCGATAATTTCTTCGGCATTCGCTTCGATTAATTTCTCTTTTCTAACCGTTACATTGATATCAGGATTTATATCCAGAATCGTATCTCGTGCACATTCGGCTTTACTTTTACCAACTCGAGAAATGCCAGATAGCATCTGACGATTAATATTGCTATAATCAAATTCATCCATATCAACAACTTGGATATTACCAAAACCCATCCGAGCTAAACTAATTAATGTAATACCACCAACCCCACCAGCACCAATTACAGTAACTTTGGCATTGGTTAGTTTTTGTTGCTCTTCATGGGTTACTACACCATAATTACGTGCGTAAATTTCTTGTGATAAATTATTCATTATATATTTCCTTAAAACTATATTTGATAAGCTTCCCAGTGTCCACACTCAGGATTAATTACTGATACCGGATTAGTTAAATTATCCATATCAATATATATGCCCTTAGGAGCTGCAGCTAGGGGTTTTTGACCAATTAATATCTGAACCGCTTCATGACAACTAAAGGCGGCTATCAAAGTTGCGCGAATTGGTGTAATTATCCAGCCAGCTTTGCCACTACAAAAATCATCAGCCCACGACTGAGGTGCGCCCTTAGTTACCGAAAACTGGGCACGTTTCTTCTTAATTTCTTGTACAAATTGAGTAACTTCAGGATCAGAGATAGATTTACCTTGAGTTTGAATATTTAACGCTTCTTCATAAGAGATGCCATCAGGTAAAAAAGCCGAAACAAAACCGCGATGTGGTGGACTACCAGACATTGAAATACTAGGAATGCCAAGTTTACGAGCTGCACGATGCACTACAATCCGCGAAGGCATGTCATCAAGAGCTTCGAGCACCAAATCATGCCCGTGTATTAATTCAAAGACATTTTCTTCCGTTACTCTAACATTTTGAAAATTAGTACTCAAATATGGATTAATATCTTTCAAATGGCGTTCAGCAGCAACACTCTTATATTCATTCATGGTTGAAGTCATTGCCAACATCTGGCGATTAGTATTCGATAACTCAAAAATATCAGGATCAACACCACTAATGTGTCCTATCCCGCTTCTTGCACATAAAATTGACTCCATTCCGCCAACGCCGCCCAGACCAAAAATTATTACCTTACTATTACGTAATCTTGCTTGTTCTTCTTCCGTATATACACCAATATTTTTTTTAGTCATTTCCTGATAAAAATCGTCAATTGAGAGCTGATTAATCATTGAAAATCCTTCCTTAGATAAGAGTAAAAGCATAGTATATTTAAATAATGGGGCATTATATCATAGAGTATCTTAGTTATATTTCAACAATTATGTACAAATTTGCTATGACAAGTACTAGAAATAAAGTAGACCCTCAGCTTTTATTATTATAAAACAAAAAGTAAAATATTTTAGATTTTTCTAAATTAAACCTTGACAACTCATATTAGATTATTCTAAAATACTACCTATAAATGAACAATTATTTATATTTATAATTAAATTAAGGAAACTATCATGGCTAAGATTATTGAAATCACTCCAAGCGAATACCAACAGCTTACAGCTAATAACGAAGTTATTCTTTGTGATATTCGTGAACCAGATGAACACAATCGAGAGCGAATTGCTGAAGCAATCAATACCCCCTTGTCGTCATTCCATCACGATGATTTACATAAAATAGGCAAAGGGAAAACTTTAGTTTTTCATTGTCAATCTGGAAACCGTACTAAAATGAATGCCAATAAATTTGCCAATTTAGAACATGATAAAGTGTATATTTTAACAGGTGGTGTCAGCGAGTGGAAAAAATCCGGTTTTGCAACGATTCAAGATGAAAAAGCGCCCTTACCAATAATGCGTCAGGTGCAAATGGTTGCTGGAACTTTAATCTTATTAGGTGTAGTTTTAGCTTATCTAGTAAATCCTGCATTTATTTTATTAAGTGGTTTTGTCGGTGCTGGGCTATTTTTTGCTGGAGCGACTGGATTTTGTGGCATGGCAAATATCTTGATGTTCTTACCCTACAACAAAAAACAGTGCCAAGCTAATTGTATAAAGAAATAAGACAAATGAAAAATTCGCTGGTTTTTATACCAACGAATTTTTTATGGGTGATCTGGTCCGCATGTCCATCTAGAATTTGGATCGACCACAAAAGCACCATTTGCCCACTTTTGGCAATTCCAAATAATCGGATTTGAAGAAGGACATACTCCTGCACTAACTACCGAACCAATTTCAATCATATAACCAAAGGTATATCCAGGGCTGTAACCATTGCCACACTGTAACGTTTGATAAGCGTTGCCACTAGTATTCTCAACATACCAAGATTCCTGCATATTTTGCAAGTATTCGGAATAAGAATTATAAACCGTGGCAATTTGATCGTTAGTATAGCCAAAACGATCACGCATATATTCATACATATTTTGTACGAAATCAATTGAAGAATTTGACAAAACTCCAGCCGTACTGCTTGATTGATACTCTGGACATGGATATGCATAAGCAAGTTTTTTAGTTTGACCATTAACAATGCGGTTAATTATTAATAAACCATTCTGGTTATAAATGATATCAGTAGTCTTACATTGGCTAGGTAACCATTCATTAGGAATCAAAATCCCATAGCACCCCCAATTAACACTTCCCGAAGATGCACCAATCGTAGGTACATATTGCAACGCTCCAGTAGTCGGATTACCACCAAACAAGACCTGAAAAGCACCACCATTTTGCATACATACTGAAGATACATAATTTGCTTGTACATTTTGTGACGGTGTACCAACCTGACCAAGGTTATTGGGAAAACTACCTTTTTCATTATAATATTCGGCAATAGCAACCGTGTAGTAAGAAGCAAAATTATATCCCTCACTAATTTTTGCACGATTTACATAACTTTGATACGCAGGAGTCGCAAGCGCAGCAAAAACACCAATGATAGCTATTGCCATCATTAACTCAATTATAGTAAAACCCGCTTTTTTCATCATTCTCATCATTCTTAACTACTAACAACAATAATTTTACATTATAAACTAAAATTAATTTATGTTAAATCAGTAAAAACTGGCTAAAAGCATCCCTTTAATGAAGAAAATTGAATATCACGCAGCTTTAAACAACAAAAACCCCGTCAAATTGATGACGGGGTTCTTTTTATTTACTTACAATATCTACGCGTTCGCGAAGTTCTTTTCCAGCCCTGAAATACACCACATGGCGCTCTCCAGACTCAACTGCAACACCATGACGCGGATTACGAACTTTTCCAGCAGCACGATGTTTCAGAGAAAAACAACCAAAACCACGTATCTCAATCCGTTTACCAGTTGCTATACTAGAAGCCATTGAAGAAAATAATTCTTTGACTATTACTTCAATTTCTTTCCGGTTCAACTTCGGATAAAGTTCAGAGATTTTTTTGATAATATCTGAGCGATTCATAAATAACCTTGAGACCATTTATCCTGTAGTAATGAACCTAAGTTAGTCGTACCA
>CAZZAV010000062.1:0-11142 GCA_964652705.1 uncultured Neisseria sp. | reverse complement strand
AAACACATTCAAACTTCATTTAAAAGAATGTGAGTTCAGATTCAATTTTAGAAACTAAAACCTCTATGCTACAATACTAAAATTGGTTAGAAATAATCCGCTTTGATTGTCTAGCCCAATTTAAAATATATGGGTGTATGTCATAATAAATGATACTCCATCACATAGTACGACATTTATAATAAATGCCCTCATATTGCGGGCATTTATTAATTCAAATAATGTAAAGTTAAACTTTTTCTACTTTAACTTTATGTTCCATAACCTCGCGCATCGCCTTTGCTAGTGGCCTAACAAAACAAAATAATACTATGGCAAAACCAGTTGCACCAATTCCAATATAAGCAAATAATCCTTGATAACTATGCAAAATATCTAAATTTGACGAAACATTATCTTCATGAACAGAACCAAATCCTGCCATCATACCACCAAATTTCATTCCTATTGCTGATGCCATAAACCAAGAAGCTTGTGCAAATCCGCCAAGACGAGCTGGAATTAATTTTGATACCATAGACAGTCCAATTGCTGAAATTAACAGCTCACCCAATGAATATAATCCATACCCAAAAAATAACCATAACATAGAAATCGTCGCATTAGCATCACTAAGATAATAACAACTCCCTGCTAATAATAAATACGCGGCACCACAAACCAACATTCCAAAAGCAAACTTCGCCGGAATCGAAATTGGTGAACCATTATGTTCAGAACGAACGTATAGCGTTGCTAAAATAGGCGACAATAAAAAAATATAAAATGGGTTAAAACTCTGTGTTACCTCTGGTGGAATGGCAAAACCAAAAATTTCGTTTCGTACATTATGTACAGCAAATAATGTCAATGATGTAGACATCTGCATATACATAATCCAAAATAAAATCGATTGAAACAATAAAATCAAAGCAACAACCATTCCACGCTTTTCAAATCTCTCATGTAATTTGAATGTTATAATTAAATACACTAACAAAACTAAAGCTGCAAATGAAAATAATAGCTTACGACTTAATGATGGATTACTTAACAATAGACCCAATCCATATGACAATACAACTCCAACAGCAGAAATTATTAACATTAATACTAATTTATTACCTGCATTTTTACCAGTCTCATTATCGCTCATGACAAAATATTTACGTAAAACTAGGTATGAGAGTAAGGAAATAAACATTCCAACACCGCAAAGCCCAATTCCAAATCCATATGATGTTTTTAACGCAACAAACGGAATAATAATCATGCTGAAAAAACTACCAAGATTAATCGACATATAAAAATAAGTAAATGCCGAATCAAAACGCGGATCTGTAGGCTTAAAACAACGACTAACAAAATTACCAGCATTGGTTTTAAAGAAAATATTTCCAACTAAAATCATTCCCATTCCCCAGTATAGCGAATGAACTTCGGAAACGACCCCAAAACTACCATAACCAAGCATCAAGAAAATAATTCCAAGTAAATAAGTACGACGCAGACCAAGTACCTTATCTCCCAAATAACCACCAATAATCATCAAAGCATATAGCAAGGCAGAAAATGAGCTAAATAAATCCGTTGCCTGTGATTCCTTTAGACCAAACTTCTGGATGAAAAACAAAACTGCAACAGATTGCAAACCATAAAAAGCAAAACGCTCCCAAAATTCAATAAATAAAACGGCATAAAAAGTTTTTGGCATGTGCCAGAAACCATGTTTTTCTGTAACAACATCTGTTGACATAAATATACACCTTTAAAATAATTACATTGGGGATATTTTAACACGAGCACTCAAGTATCAAACTGAGTAAACATACTGCATTGCAACACAAAAAAACATGATAACCCACACAAATCCACTAAATTACAACATAAAACATATAAATAGTATACATTAGGTTACAAAACAAGGATTATCAATGATAACGTTATCAAAAATTAATTAAAGTACAAGGTGTAATGTGCAGACAATTGGCATCAATTATCTTTAATTAATGCCAAACTAAATGAATAATAACGAAGTGAATTAATTAAAGCGCATAACTTTTATCATAATTACAGAATCCAAGCCAGTCTTCTTGCTCAATACCTTTACTAAAACCACAAACTTTAAAAGCTTCACCCATTTCTGCTGGAGAAATTAACTTATTTATTTGATTGGATAGTGCTAAATACTGTTGTTCACTTAACTCTATTTTACGTTGCATCATTAATTCAGCTAATCCACAATTAAATAAGAATCCAGCTTGAGTTGTATAACCAATTAAGTCTAGACCAGCTCCTACTCCAGTAGTTGCGATACTACTCCAGTTGACACTAGTTGTAATATCAATGAGCCCTGGATACTTTAGAACATCATTTAAAACATGCTGTCGATAAAATCCACGCAACGTTCCACGTGTTTTACCAGCATGATAATATTCACTTTCACCATATCCATAATCAACCAATAAAATAGCACCAGATTTCAGCATTGTCGCAAGGCTACGCATAAAACCACGACTAGCCACGCTGATTTCAGTTAAGTAATCTGTGTACGGTAAGTTTAACTCCTTGGCAAGCTCCAATGATTCCACATCTAAAGAATAATTAGCATAACTAAAGCCTTCGAGGGGTTGATACATTACACCAACGCCATTAATTGAGCCAGCATCAAAATGCGCTAAATTACAAGGTTGAGCATCCAAGACTTCATTCGCAATAATTACCCCATCAAACTCAATTGGCAAACTATTTAACCAAACAACTTTATTCGCAAATTGCGGTACTTGAACATAAATACTTTCCGACTGCCAAAGAGCCAAATCAGCACTCAACTCCAAAATATAATAAGTCTCAAGTTCATCACCAAGCGCCATCAAAATATCTATAGCTAATTGACCATTTCCTGCGCCAAACTCCAAAACTTGTCGCTTGATACCAAAACTAAATAGTTCACTAATTTGACGAGCCAACAACTGCCCAAAAATATTTGAAATTAAAGGTGCTGTAACAAAATCGCCTTGTTCACCAAATTTAAACAGCGGATTGCTATAATAACCCAAACTAGGATAGTATAAGGCTAATTCCATATAGCGACTAAATGTAATAATGCCAGAATTAGCTTCAATTTCAGCACGAATAATCTGTTGTAATTGCTCGGTTAAATCACGCTCACCTGAACTTAACTGAAATAAAGTATCTAGCTCATTATTGATCATCGGTGTCTCCCTTAGCTTTAGCTCGCGAATTTGCTTTATTAACAAATTCATCGCGTGAGATCGCACGCTGCCAGTTGTACCACCAATCTTGAGTATAAAGTTTGGCTAATTCTGGATTATTACGTAGCACCAGCAAATTTTCTGCATTTTTGGTTTCAGCAGCTTTGGTAAAATTAAATGATCCAGTAATCACCGTCTTATCATCAATAATCATAACTTTATCATGATAAATTGCATGTTTAACGTCGATCCGTAAATCAAAACCCTGATTAGCAAAAAAAGTGCTTGAAGAGTATTTTTGACTGACTTGGCTTTTATCTAAAATTATTTTTACTACGACCCCACGTTTTTTAGCTTCTAATAATGCTTCAGCAATATCTTTAGAGGTAAAACTATATGCCGAAACAAGTAGCGTATGCTGTGCTTCACCAATAGCCTTAACTACAACCGTAGTTACACCATTATTTGGGCTAAATGCAACTTCAATACTCCCAACAGCGGGAACAACAGTTGGTGCTGGCGAACCACTATTATAAAATAAGCTTTCTAATTTACTAACTAAGCTATCGTTTGCAAAAACCACACCGGTCACGACAACAATAATTACTGGAATCAACCAACGTTTAAACTTCGTCACGAGGAATCCTCCAAGCATTTACTTGATAAACGGCAAGTCCAATTATCATACCCAAAAGAGAAGAAACCACTACATCGCTTAACCAATGATTAATTGTATAAATACGTGAAAATGCGACCATTAAGACCCAAATTATTAGCCCAATACGTAATGCTCGTGACTTGTAAGCAAGCATAAATGGTATTACTGCAGCCATAGTACTAATAACATGACCTGATGGCATACTATTAAAAGCATAGGTTAACTCATATAAACCTTTTACGCCACTTTCAAAAAAAGCAAAAAAGTGCCATTGGTCTAAACCAATTGCGGGACGTTGACGATTAAATAAAAACTTCAAAATCGCATTGGCTAAACCAGAATAAATCGAACTCATTAAACTTATTTTGGCACAAATAGCAAGTTTATCTAATTTAAAATAACTCGCACTCATAAATAGCGTAAACAGAACTCCACCAACAAACCCACCTTCGGCACAAGAGCAAATAAAATCCCAAAATACATAGCTATGCACCCGCAAATCCATGGCTTTAACTGCCAAAGTAGTTGGAATATCCAAATAGTTGATTATCAGCAAAATTACAGGTATACTACATAATAATATCCAACCAAATCGCCTTAAATTAACTCTAATTTGACTAAATACCCCACGCCAATAACCATCTCGGAGTAAATTGATTAAAAATGGTGCTGCCACAATAATATACAAAACCCCCATTACATTTAAGAATGGAGGCATGCGGTAAGTAAAAAACTCCATCCGCTTAACCGATGAATTGTTTAACGGCAGCAACAATTTGATCTTGCGTTGCATGATCTAAATATGGATGCATTGGTAAGCTGATTACTTGCGCCGCAGTTTTTTCTGATACCGATAAATCTTGACCATGATAATTTTCAGCAAAAATTGGTTGCTTATGTAACGGAATCGGATAGTGAACTGCCGTTGGAATATTATTTGCAGTCAAATGCTTAATCAAGCCATCACGGTCCTTAACTAATAATGTATACTGTGCATATACCGAAGTATTTCCACTCGCAAGATATGGCGTAACACACTCAGAATCTTTAAACAATTCATCATAACGCTGTGCAACCTGAGTACGTAACACAACCTCAGATGCAAAAATACGCATTTTGGATAATAAGATTCCAGCTTGTAGCGTATCTAAACGACCGTTAATTCCCAATACGGCATGATGATAACGTTTATCTTGACCATGTACACGAATCCAGCGAATTTTTTTTGCTAATTCATCATCATTGGTAAAAATAGCTCCGCCATCACCATAACAACCAAGGGGCTTAGATGGGAAAAAACTCGTTGTAGATATTTTTGTCAAATTACATGACTGTTTACCTTGGTAAGTTGCACCAAAACTTTGTGCACCATCCTCAATTACAGCTAAACCATGTTTTTCCGCAATCAAATTAATCGTATCGTAATCTGCACATTGACCATACAAACTAACTGGAATAATTGCTTTAGTTTTACTGGTAATTAATGCTTCAATTTTACTCGGATCCAAATTATATGTTTTGGCATCCACATCCGCAAATACAGGAACTGCACCCAGTAAAGACACCATTGACGCAGTTGCAATAAAGGTAAATGCCGGTACAATTACTTCATCACCTGCTTTAATATCTAATGCCATCAATGCCATCAAAAGAGCTTTAGTTCCATCACAGACTCCAATGCAGTGTTTAGCACCAGTATAATCTGCCAAAACTTGTTCCAATTCAGCAACTTTATTACCCATAATATACTGACCAGAATCAAGCACTTGATTAATTTCATTTAGCACATCAGCTTTAATTAAATTATATTGCTGTTTTAAATCGATAAATTGCATCTCTAACCTCATTTATTATTGCTACTATTTAAGCAAAATTTACTTACGAGAATTATCCTCAATAAATAATCCATATGTTTAAATTATTTTGAATGTCTACAAATAGCAGACTAGAATTTGACTAAATCACTTTCTGACGCGAAGTAGTCTAATTTTAAATCCCAACTTTCATGTGGAACTTGCTCGCACAACTGCCAAGAATAACCTACCCCACACAATAATGGTCGGCTTTGTCGTTTGGCAAAAGTCGTATCATAATATCCGCCACCTTGCCCCAAACGATAACCCAAATGGTCAACCGCCAGCAACGGTAAAATCACGAGATCCAAATTGTACCATTTTATCTCAGTCTCTAATTCATAATTTTCTGGATAAAAGATATCACGGTGGCATAAATCTGTAATTAATTCAAAGCGCATTGAGCGCGAGCTACGAGTAGCCACTGGCGCATATAATTCAATCGATCGACGAGCGCAATAGTCCATTAGCTCACGCAAATTAATTTCACCATCAGCAGAATAATAAATTGCAATTTTTTTAGTGTCTTCTAATAGTGGTAGTAACTGTTCGAGTAATTTAATACCTGAGCCCTCGACTACGTTTGAAATATAATCACGCCGCTTAACCCGCATAGAACTACGTAACTCAAGCTTAGTTTGCATAATTTTATTTACCTTTAATTTATACATATTTTTAAATAAATTTGACATTAAATCAAATTGGCTTTAAAATATACACAGGAATTTTTTATTTTATTAAATCTAATGAAAGTCAATTATGAATAGATTAATTTCGGTAGATCATAGCTTGCAAAGCAGCTTCACTACGCCATTAAATAACTTATTTTTACAACACAATCTATCATTAATTATTGCTTCTCAACCTTCCAACTCTTGTTGCTGCTAATCTAATCCACACAATATATCACGTTATCAAAATCTTATTATAACCTACAAAATTACCATTTGAGAGATTTTTTATAATCAATCTTATTAACCATTTGCTTAACCTAAGGAAATATCATGACACAAAATAGTACAGCAACTTTCCGTAATCGCATTTATGACAATATTACAGAGACTATTGGAGCAACACCACTGGTTCGCCTGCATAAACTAGAACAAAAATATAATCTCAAAGCTCAAATTTTAGCTAAATTAGAATTTTTTAATCCATTAGCCTCCGTAAAAGATCGTATTGCCTTAAATATGATAGAAGTGGCTGAACGTGATGGCAAAATTACAGCTGGAAAAACCATCTTAATTGAGCCGACCTCGGGAAACACCGGAATTGGTTTAGCTTTTGTAGCCGCAGCTAAAGGTTATCGTTTAATTTTAACTATGCCTGAAAGTGTTTCAATCGAACGCCGTAAAATGATTACCCATTTAGGGGCGGAATTAATCTTAACTCCAGCAGCTTTAGGTATGAAAGGCGCAATTAATAAAGCCAAAGAGCTTGCGGAACAAAATTTAGATTATTATCTCGTTGGTCAATTTGATAATCCAGCTAATCCAGAAAAACATCGTAATACCACTGCAGAAGAAATTTGGGCAGATACTAATGGAAAAGCAGATATTCTGGTGGCTGGAGTTGGTACAGGCGGTACAATTACTGGAGTATCACAGGTTCTTAAAGCACGTAACGCAAATTTTAAATCAATTGCAGTCGAACCAAGCGCAAGCCCAGTCTTATCTGGTGGTAGCCCAGCTCCACATAAACTTCAAGGACTTGGTGCTGGGTTTATACCAAGTATTTTAGAACTTGATTTAATTGATGAAATAATACAAGTTGGCGATGAAGAATCAATGGTAATGGCGCGTGAAATTGCCCATTTAGAAGGAATTCCAGTTGGCATATCTTCAGGAACCGCGCTAAGTGCCGCCATCAAAGTTGCTAGCCGAAAAGAAAACTTTGGTAAACAAATTATCGTAATTATTCCATCATTTGCTGAGCGCTACTTATCAACTGCATTATTTACTAGCGTTGATGGTCAATAAAATGCTGGAGTTAATCCGGCATTACCAAAAGCAGGACCCAGTTCAACCAACTATACTAGAAGTAATTTTAGTTTATCCTGGGTTCCATGCAGTCTTGTTGCACCAATTTAATCATTGGTTGTGGCAGCGTAAACTGCGTCTCCTTTCTCGTATACTTGCTCACTTTACACGATTTGTTACTGGTATTGAAATTCATCCAGCAGCACAAATTGGCAGAAATTTGTTTATTGATCATGGCATGGGGATTGTAATTGGTGAAACTACCGTTATAGGCAATAATGTAACTATATTTCACCAAGTAACATTAGGTGGATTAGGCATTCCAACATCTGCGCATCAAAAACGCCACCCTAATATCGGTAATAATGTAATTTTAGGAGCTGGTGCTAAAATTTTAGGTAATATAACCGTTCATAATAACGCAAAAATTGGACCAAATAGCGTAGTTATGAATGATGTTCCAGCTTATGCAAGCTTCGGTCCATCGCCATCTCGCATTACCAAATACATTGATGATTGGACTATATAATTATGGCACTTGATCTTTATGCACTTTCTAAACAATGTAGTCCTCATGTGGCACCAGTTACCATGGTTACCTTGGTAAAAACTGAATCGCGCGGTAATCCAATAGCTTTAGGACTAAATGGAGCACGACTCAAATTTCAACCAAAAAATGAAAGTCAAGCTATTGCCTGGGTAAAATACCTTGATAAGCATGGATATAATTTTGATGTTGGGCTTGGACAAGTAAACATTATTAATATTCGCAAATATAAACTTAGTCCAGAACAACTACTTAACCCATGTTTGAATTTAAAGGTTAGTGCAGATATTCTAACTAAAAATTACATCACAGCACGCAAAACTACTTCAGACCCACAGTTAGCACTTCGTAAAGCACTAAGCGCTTATAACACAGGTAATCAGTCGAGAGGTTTTCAAAATGGCTATGTTACAAAAATACTTTACAATATTCCTATTACTTATAAATAAAAATACTCTCGAGACGGAGAGTATTTTTATTATTTACAGATAAATCAATTTAATTTTTCAACTTGACCAAATTCAAGTTCAACTGCAGTCTCTCGTCCAAAAATTTGTACGTTCACACGCAGACGGAATTTATCATAAATAACTTCATCAATAATTGCATTAAAATCAACAAAAGGTCCGTCAATAATTCGAATTCTTTCACCAATTTCAAATTCAACTTTATGTTTAGCTTTTTCCTTAGAATCACTAACTTGTTGCAAAATACTATCAACTTCTTTTTGCGAAATTGGTACTGGGCGTGAATCTTTAGATACACCCACAAAGCTTGAAACTTTAGGAGTCTTACGAACTAACAGCCCCATCTCATCATTATAATCCATATGAATTAAAACATAACCTGGGAATATTTTACGCTCATTCTCACGTTTTTTACCATTACGTACTTCTTCAACTTTTTCTTTGGGTACTAAAACTACTTTACGCTTTAAGAAATCATCAACTTCCGCATCTGAACTTAAATCTGCACCTAAGTTAAAAGCATCGCGTACAGCCTGAGCTTTATCCAATTGACCAGCATCAACAGAATCATTAATTCGTTTAATAATATTATTAACCAAAGTGCCCTGAACTTTATCTTCCATATTTGTAGCAACTTGCACTACGTACCAAGCTAAACTCATTTAGCTACCCTTTCCTAGGATGACGCCATATAATAACCAAGCTAATCCACTATCCACTAACCATAAGAATAAGCCCAAAATAATTACAAACAAAAATACGATCCACGTAAATTGCATTGTTTCTTTACGTGCAGGCCAAACAACCTTTTGTAATTCCCGATAAGAATCACGCACATAACCATGTAGATTAATTCCCAATGGTGCAAGAAAGAAAAATGTCCCAAATGCCGCAACGATTGATAGGATAAAAATACCCCACTTCAACCAAGCATTTAATTGTAAACCATAAAACAATCCTAATCCTAAAATCAATAATAGTATAGCTACATAATTGAAAATAGCACTTGGTTGTTTAATGTCTTCAGCTTTAACTGGTGTATTCATCAAGTTTAATTCTCTAAAATTTTCACAAGTGTGAATTATATCATTTACCGAATACTTACTGCAAAATATCGGCGGATAAAAAAGCAGCCGGGATATTTTCCCGGCTTACTTCTGTTGGCAGGTCAAGAGGGCTTCGAACCCCCAACCCTCGGTTTTGGAGACCGATACTCTACCAATTGAGCTATTGACCTATTTTTCTTTTCGTTTAAGCAACGATTTTCGAAACTACACCAGCACCTACAGTACGACCACCCTCACGGATAGCGAAACGTAAGCCTTCTTCCATCGCAATTGGAGCGATTAATTCTACATTGATACGTACATTATCACCAGGCATAACCATTTCAACGCCTTCTGGTAATGTTACCGCACCAGTTACATCCGTTGTACGGAAGTAGAATTGTGGACGATAGTTTGCAAAGAATGGTGTATGACGACCACCCTCAACTTTACTTAATACATATACTTCAGCTTCGAACTTAGTATGTGGTTTGATTGAACCCGGTTTTGCCAAAACTTGACCACGTTCAACGTCTTCACGTTTAGTTCCACGAAGTAACAAACCAACGTTATCACCAGCTTGACCTTGATCCAATAATTTACGGAACATTTCAACACCAGTACAAGTTGATTTTTGAACTTCACGAATACCAACGATTTCGATCTCTTCACCAATTTTGATCATACCACGTTCGATACGACCTGTAACTACAGTACCACGACCTGAAATCGAGAACACATCTTCCACAGGCATCAAGAACGTACCATCTACTGCACGTTGTGGCTCTGGAATCCAAGCATCTAAAGCATCAGCTAATCTGAAAATCGCTGGCTCGCCATATTGACCTTGGTCGCCTTCTAAAGCTTTCAAAGCTGAACCACGTACGATTGGAGTATCGTCACCAGGGAATTCATATTTGTCTAATAATTCACGAACTTCCATTTCAACTAACTCTAACAATTCTTCATCATCAACGATGTCGCATTTGTTCAAGAAAACTAAAACATAAGGTACACCAACTTGACGCGCTAACAAGATATGTTCGCGAGTTTGTGGCATTGGACCATCAGAAGCTGCAACCACTAAAATTGCGCCATCCATTTGAGCAGCACCAGTAATCATATTTTTAATATAATCGGCATGTCCTGGACAGTCAACGTGAGCGTAGTGACGAGTTTCTGTTTCGTACTCTACGTGAGCTGTATTAATTGTAATTCCACGTGCTTTTTCTTCAGGTGCGCTATCAATTTGCGCGTAACCTTTAGCTTCGCCACCGAATTTTTTTGATAAAATTGTTGTAATCGCTGCCGTTAATGTAGTTTTACCATGATCCACGTGACCAATTGTTCCTACATTCACATGAGGCTTATTACGCTGAAACTTTTCTTTAGCCATTT
>CAZZAV010000061.1:0-11884 GCA_964652705.1 uncultured Neisseria sp. | reverse complement strand
ATAATTATGGTAATAAAATGGCTTTAATAATCTACAGAAATATTAGACCATTACATAACTAGACGAACCAATTAATTGGCGTAATCTTATTCTCTTGTAGATATTGATTCGTCAATTTGAAATGCTCACAGCCAAAAAAACCTCGATTTGCTGATAACGGAGATGGATGCACTGATTCGAGAATTAAATGCTTTTCTGGATTAATTAGTGCTTTTTTACTTCGTGCAAAATTTCCCCATAAAATAAATACAAGATGCTCATTTTGTTCACTTAAATAGTGAATGATTTGATCGGTTACTGCTTGCCATCCGATATGTGAGAGTGAATTAGCCTGATCTTTTAAAACAGTGAGGGTTGAATTTAGCAGTAGGACACCTTGTTCAAACCACTTCTCTAGTAAAATGGTATTAATGTGGTTAATTTCTAGGTTGTACTCTAACGCTAATTCTTTAAAAATATTGCGTAAGGTTGGTGGAGTTTTGATGTCTGCGTTAACTGCAAAAGATAACCCAATCGCCTCATCTTCACCATGATAGGGATCTTGTCCTAAAATTATTACTTTAACTTGTTGCGGTGCTAGGCTTAAAGCTCGCAAAATGTTGCTTTGGGTTGGATAGATGATTTTTCCATTTTGTGAAAGTGTTTGCAATTGTTTATCTAGATTAACTAGTTGTCCACTACACTTGGTTTTCAAGAATGTTTGCCAATTGGGGTCAATTTGATTCCAGCTTGGCGTTAAATAATCTAATTGCATAGTTTACTCTATTGAACTGGTTTGGTGGTTTTTACAGTAGATTCGCTTGATGCTAGTGAGCTAATGTTCTCATTAAATTGAACATCTAAGCGGTTAACTACGTCATCACCTAATTGCGTATAAACCGTCTGAATTAATGATGTAGTATCGTTCGGTGTTTGTGGTGTATCATTGTATTGTAGTGTGGCAACTCCAGCATGTCCAGCAGAAATGAACGTAGCCATAACTGTTTGGTCACTGGTTTTTATTAAAGTATAATTAATTGCCAAATCAAGGCTGTAAATATTTGAATATTGTTTGGTGCCATAAATTGGATTTATTTGATTACCAGCATTTACTGCATATAATTCGCTTAAAAGCATATAGTCTGGGTAAATAATTTGACTCTCAGCAACGTTATTATTTGTGCTCAAAGGATTAAGTTGATTAGCTTTCTGAGATATTCTTTGTAAAATACTTGGCTCTGATTCAAGTGAAACCTCAGTATGCGCTGCATTTAAATTAACACTAGTGATGGTTTTTTTATCTATTTCCTGGGTGACTATCATTGATTCTTGTGTATTAATTTGATTTTTGATTTGGGTGGCTAGAATATTTAATTTTTGAACCATAGCTTGTTGAGTTGCTCCATCTGGGATATTGTTACTGTCAGTACCCAAAAAGCTTGGCAAGTATGTGTCTGCAGTAGTTTCAGCTACGCCAATAGTTGGTAAAGACCAGCTAGTACTGATAAAGCTTAGTGCAATCAATAAATATTTGGCTGGAACATGACGTAGCAGAGTTTTCATATTAGCGCTGACTTAATTCATGAACTGTATCAATTAACGCACTAACATTATCAATTTTAGCACTTGGCAAGATTCCGTGTCCAAGGTTAAAGATTAATCCATCCAAACCGCCAGCATTAGCATCACGATAATTGTGAATAATTCGCGCTACTTCATCTTTAATTATACTTGGAGTTGCAACCGATAACATTACTGGGTCAAGATTACCTTGTAGAACTTTATTGGTTTGTGGACGTATTTTTCCTAGTTCAGCAGTCCAATCAATGCCTAATGCACTACAATGAAGTTGATCTAAATGTTCTAGCCAGATTGCGCCACCTTTAGTGAACACAATTGTTGGTATTTTATTCGCTGGTAGGCTGAGTTGAATTCGTTGTAATACGTTAGCTAAATATTGCTGTGAGAATTCTACAAATTTGCTTTCACTTAGAACGCCGCCCCAAGAATCGAAGAGCATAACTGTATCAACACCAGCTTTAATTTGAGCAACTAGATAATCAGCCACGGCAATGCTAACTTTTTCTAGCAAACTATGAAGCTGTTGCGGATGGCTGTAAACCCAAGTTTTAATTTTCTCGTAATTTTTGCTGCTGCCACCCTCAATCATATAGCAAGCCAAGGTCCAAGGTGAGCCGCTAAAGCCAATTAACGGCGTATTGCTTGGTAATTCTTGTTTTAAATTACGAATTAACTGTATAACGTAAGCTAAATCAATTTCAGGTTCAACTACTTTTAACGTGTCAACATCTAAGCTTGATTGTAATGGATTGGTGAATTTAGGTCCTTCGCCATCGCTAAAATACAAATGCATTCCCATTGCTTCGGGGATTACTAAAATATCACAAAACATGATTGAAGCATCCAGAGCAAATCTACGTAATGGTTGTAGCGTAACTTCAGTCGCTAAATCAGGGTTTTTGCATAGATTTAAGAAGCTACCAGCTTGTTCACGGGTTTTACGATATTCCGGCAAGTAGCGTCCAGCTTGGCGCATCAACCAAATTGGCGTGCAGTTAGCATCTTGTTGGTTTAGCACTTTAAGAAAATTACTATTCATTATTTAGTTTCCCACGTAGCGTGATAAAAAATTTAGGGCTTTGCGATAGACATCTTGTTTAAATTTAACCACTTGGTCAATTGGCTCCCAAAATGAAATCCAGCGCCACGCGTCAAATTCTTGTTCAATAAAGCTTCTCACATTGATATGGTGATCATGACCAACAAATCTGAGCAAATACCAGACTTGCTTTTGCCCACGATAATGTGAATTTTGCTTATTCCAATTACCTGGTACATTGTAATAAAGCCAGTCGTTGGTTTTAGCAATAATTTCTACATGCTCAGGCAATAACCCAAGCTCTTCATTTAATTCACGAAACATACACTCATCTAAGGTCTCATTTTTAGCTAAACCGCCTTGTGGAAATTGCCACGAGTGCTCACCCTTACGTCGTCCCCAAAACACTTGTTTATCTTTGTTTAACAGGACTATTCCTACGTTAAGGCGGTATCCATCTTGATCTATCATTTTATTACCCCCGCCATTTTTATCTTAATGATGTTTATTATAACGATATTTTAACACATGCCTTTTGGGCTTAAATATTATTTGCCGTAGGGTTTAGTTAAAATAGTGTAAAATTATGCGGTTATTTATGTATATTTTCTTATAAGTAGTATTGGTGTTATTTTTATTGTCAATGATTCGGTTAATTCTTTAAATTACATCGATTTGTAGCAAGATTAAAGTTTAGGTTTCAAGGTTAAGGTTTTAAATATGTCAACGTTAACAAATAATAGTTTATTAATTGAGTTTTTAAGTGAAGAGTTGCCGCCAATCAATTTGGAAAGCAATATTGGAAATGTATTTAGCCAAGCAGTTTTTGCTGGGTTAGATGGATTTGTTTCGGCCGAAAGTAAGTTGCGCGGATTTATTGCACCACGCCGTTTCGGCTGTGTGATTGATGGTATTAAGTTTGAGCAATCCAGTCAACAAATGTTGCGTAAAGGTCCTGCCTTGGTAACTGGTCTTAAGGATGGTCAAGCAACGCCAGCTTTATTGGGGTTTGCTAAGTCTTGTGGTTGCGCTTGGCAAGATTTAGAGCAGCGTGAGGATGGATATTTTTATTTCGCAGCAATGGTGCCAGGTAAAAGTTTAGATAATGTTATTGAAACAGTTGTGAATGGTGCGCTTAAAAAAATTTATATTGCCAAAGCTATGCGCTGGGGTAGCAGTGAGTATCAATTTGTACGCCCAGTACATAATTTAATTGTGATGTTTAATCAGCAAGTATTAAATTGTAGTGCTTTGGGTTTGACTGCCAATGATGCTACGCTTGGTCATCGTTTTATGAGTCATGCACCAGTTAAAATTACACACGCCGCAGATTACTTAACTCAACTTCATAATGAGGGTAAGGTGTTGGCCGAATTTACTGAGCGTAAAAGCATAATTGAACAACAACTTAATTTGCGTGCGTCCGAGTTGGATTTACAAATTAGTGTTATGCCTGGTTTATTAGACGAAGTTACGGCTTTGGTTGAGTGGCCTGAGATTTTGGTGGGTGAGTTTGCTGAGAAATTTTTGGCAGTACCACAAGAGTGCCTAATTTTATCCATGGCAAAAAATCAAAAGTACTTCGCCTTGTTAGATTCATCTGGTAAGTTAAGTAATAAATTTTTGTTTGTGGCGAATTTAATTTCAAAGAATCCACAAGTTATTATTGAAGGTAATCAAAAAGTTTTAACCGCCCGTTTAGCCGATGCTGAATTTTTTTATGAGTTTGATAAACGTACACCGCTGAGAGATTTTACGGCTAAGATGAGTAATGTTGTTTACCACAATAAACTAGGTAGCCAATTGGAACGGGTTCAGCGCTTACAGCAAATTGCGGCTGTGATTGCGCCGTTATTAAATGTTGATGCAACTTTAGCAGCAAGTACAGCTTACTTGTTAAAAGCTGATTTGGCAAGTGAAATGGTCGGTGAATTTCCTGAGTTACAAGGCACGATGGGTAAATACTATGCTTTAGCTAGTGGTGAAACTACAGAGGTTGCCAATGCAATTGAGCAGCATTATTATCCACGTTTCAGTGGTGATGAACTACCAAATAGTGCTCTTGCAACAGTAATGTCATTGGCAGATAAACTAGAAAGTTTAGTTGGGATTTGGGGCATTGGCTTGATTCCAACTGGTGATAAAGACCCGTATGCTTTACGTCGTGCTGCACTTGGCGTTGTGCGAATTTTGTTAGAATATAAATTAGATTTGGCACAACTATTGGATGCTAGCGTAAGCGCATTTGCTGGAAAAAACTTATCAGTTAATACTGCTGCTGAGATTTATGAATTTATCAAACAGCGTTTGGCAAATTACTTTATTAGTATTGAAAATTATTCGACTAAAGTTGTGAATGCCGTGCTTGCTAATGCTCAAGTCAATTTTGTGCAAGTGGTTGAAACTTGTCAAGCGTTTAGTTTATGGGTTAGTGCTGAAGGTAATCAAGAATTATTTGAGGCGAATAAGCGGATTGAGAATATTTTGAAGAAAAATGCTCAAGAAGTCGATGCTAATGCTAAATTAGATACTCATTTATTTAATGCTTACGAAGCCGAATTATTTGCTGCTGTAGAAAAAATTAACCCAAGTGTAGCGGTACACAGTTATTTAGAGCAATTAAGTGCGTTGGCTGTTCCATTAGCAAATTTCTTCGCTAATGTGATGGTAATGGATGAAGATTTAGTAGTGCGTAAAAATCGTCTGAAATTATTGGCTGAAATTTATACTAAATTTAATTTATATGGAAAAATCTCTGAACTAGCCTAAAAAGGTCTTTTATGAAAATAATTATTCTTGATCGTGATGGTGTAATTAACCAAGATAGCGATAAATTTGTTAAAAGTATTGATGAATTTATTTTTATTCCGGGTAGTGTTGATGCAATTGCTAATTTGAGCCAGGCTGGGTTTAAAGTTGTGGTGTGTACTAATCAATCTGGACTTGGGCGTGGTTTATTTACCATGGAGGCATTAAATGAAATGCATGAGAAGTTGCATCAATCAGTTGAGCAAGCTGGTGGCGAAATTGATGTGATTATGTTTTGCCCGCACACTGCGGAAGAGAATTGTTCATGCCGTAAACCGAAGCCAGGGATGATTTTAGATATTTGTGAACGCTTTAACGTCGAGGATATTTCGCGAGTGGCGATGATTGGCGATAGTATTCGTGATTTGCAAGCAATTCATAATGTTGGTGGAATTCCGATTTTGGTTAAAACTGGTAATGGTAAAAAGACTATGGCTAAAGAAACATTGCCAATAGGAACTTTAGTTTTTGATGATTTGCTAACTGCAAGTGAGTATATTATTGCCTACGTTCAGAAAGTTGAATCTAGTGGAACATAAATTGAGTTTAAGTATTATTATTCGCTCATTGTTATTCTGGTTTTTTTCAGTATTAGCTTTACCAGTATATGTGATTGTGGCTGCTCTAATAATTCCATTGCCACCAAAATTGCGTCATAAAATAATTATGACAGCACCCATATATTTCACATTTTTATTGAAGTATGTTGGCGGAATTAAATACACTGTTCGTGGGCTTGAAAATATTCCTAAGACTCCTGCTATTTTTGCGGGTAATCATCAGTCTGCTTGGGAAACTGTAGTTCTAAATTGCTTTTTGCCGCCATGTGTGTGGATTATGAAAAAGGAAGTTTTTAACATTCCTTTTTATGGTTGGGCGGTACGTGCGTTATCAACAATTGCGATTGATCGTAAAAATGGTGAAAACTCAATGGCGCAGGTCATTCGTCAAGGTAAACAGCGTTTTGGTTTAGGTTTTTGGATCATTATGTTTCCTGAAGGAACGCGATTAAAGCCTAAGGTGCGCAAACCATTTAAGCACGGTGTGGCTAAGTTAGCATTAAGTTTGGATGTACCAGTAGTACCGTTTGCGCATAATGCAGGCTATTTTTTACCACGTAATAGTTTGTGGTTATATCCAGGTACGGTCTCAGTAGTAGTTGGCGCGCCAATTTACCCAGATGATAAAGAATCAGCTCCATTTACCAAAAAAATTGAACATTGGATTCATTCCGAGTTAGATGCAATGGGATCCTAAATGCCACGGTTTTATGTTGATTTACCATTTGTTGTCGGTAGTGAAGTTAATTTACCTGATGAAGTAGTAAGGCATATCAATGTGTTACGCCTTCGTCTCAGTGATCAAATCAGTTTATTTAATGGCGATGGACATGATTATATTGCTGAGTTTATAGTTTTTGAACGACGTAAAATTAGTCTTAGAATTATTAGCAGTAAGTTAGTGCAAAATGAATCTAAGTTGGATCTAATCTTATTAATGAGTATTATTGCCAGTGATAAGTTTGATTTAGTGGTTCAAAAAGCGGTAGAGCTTGGTGTGACGAAACTGATCCCGGTGTATGCACAAAATACGCAACGGTTTAAAAGTGATAAATTAGCTTCACGAATGGAGCATTGGCGCAGAATAATTATTTCAGCAAGTGAGCAATCTGGGCGGGCAATTCTGATGGAACTGCTTGAACCGCTAGAGTTTGATCAGGCGATAAAAAATAATTCATCTGCGGTTAAATTAATTCTTTCTCCACATCATGCAGGTAATTTGGTTGTTTCTGATGTTTTAGATAGCGCAACTTTATTAGTTGGTCCAGAGGGTGGATTTAGCTCCGCCGAAGTTGAATTAGCTAATCAACATGGATTTGAATCATGGCAATTAGGTTTTCGGATTCTACGTGCGGAAACTGCCGCAGTGGCTGGCGTAACCTTGCTACAGGCATATTTTGGAGATTTTGCTTAAATATTAATTATGTCTTTTAAGTGTTTTTTGTATATTCCTTAATCTTGTTAGTTGATTAGAAAGTTGTGTAATTATGAAAAATCTAATTTTAAGCTTGATGATTAGTGTATGTGGCATAAGTTTAGTGGCATGTAACTCTGGTGGTTCAAGTAGTGATGCACAAAATATGCCAGTTGGTGGCACTCCGTTTAGCGGTACTTTTACTCCAGGGATTGGTAATGTTACATCCTTGGGAAATAGTTGTAATTTTACGATGACTAATGAGAATTTAACGTTTACGGTTGCGGAATCTACGCCAACTAACTTTATTGATATTACAAACTTTTCGAATCAAACAATTTTTTCAGGTTATTTTAGTAATCCAGTTAATCAGAATCAGACATGCTTTACTGGAACAGTACAATACTCACTGTGTGGAAATGCACAATCAGGTACAATTAAATTCGTTGGTTGTAGTTTGTACTTGTCGGGTGCACAATATATTTTCTCTTCACAATATTATTTGTATTCGGTACAGGGCACTTTATTAACTACAGGAACTGTTAATGCGACAAAATGATTTTGATTCTTCATTTAAACGTAATCCTTTTAAGTGGGCAAAAGATGCTTGGTACTTAGCTCGCCCATACTGGACTAGTGAAGAAAAGTGGATGGCAATTGGTTTAGTAGTTAGTGTAATTACTCTAAATTTACTTACTGTATATATCTCCGTGCAGGTTAATAAATGGTATAACGGCATGTATGATTCTTTGCAACAATTTGACAAAGTTGCGTTTTATAAGAGCATTATCAAATTTTGTTATTTAGCATTTTCTTCAATTTTATTTCAAATTATTGCATTCTATTGTCAAAGCTCTTTAGATATTCGGTGGCGGCGCTGGATGACCAAAGAGTATTTGAATAATTGGTTAAAAGATCATGCTTACTATAAAACTCGCTTTATTAAAAATTTTGTAGATAACCCTGATCAACGTATTTCGGAAGATATTAATAGTTTTATTAGTAGTACACTGGGTTTTACTCTTGGCCTAATCAGTAATGTAGTTAGCTTGTGCTCGTTTGTGGTGATTTTATGGGGATTGTCTGGTCCATTGTCGTTTGTGTGGTCAGGGCATCATATAATTCTTGAAGGTTATATGGTGTGGGTTGCTTTGCTGTACGCAATTGTTGGTACCTATATTACTTTTAAAATTGGTCGTCCATTGGTGCGATTAAATTTTATGCAAGAAAATTTGGAGGCAAATTTCCGGTATGGTTTAATGCGAGTGCGCGAATATGGTGAGAATATTGCTTTTTATAAAGGTGAGAACCAAGAACGTCAAGCTTTAATTTCACGTTTTACTAGTGTAGTTAATAATTATATGGCAATTATTTATCGTCAAATGAAGTTGACTATTTTTGGTTCAGCTTATGGTCAAACGGCAATTATATTTCCATTAGTAGTTGCTGCACCACGCTATTTTGCCAAAGCAATTAAGCTTGGCGATGTAATGCAGGTTTTGGGTGCTTTTGGGCATGTGCAAGGATCTCTATCGTTTTTTATCAATAGCTATGGTGATTTAGCTAGTTGGCGTGCGGTGATGGATCGTTTATATGGATTTAAACTGGCAACGAATCATGCACAAAATTTGCCGGGTCTTGAAAAGCGTCAGTCAACTACACAAGATTATCTGCGTGTACAAAATTTGGCAATTAGTTTGCCAGATGTAGCTCAACCAATTTTAAGAAACATTAATTTTAGTTTGGCTAGTGGGCAACGTTTATTAATTAAAGGTGCATCAGGTAGTGGTAAAACAACTTTATTACGAAGTTTAGTTGGTGTTTGGCCATTTGCCAGTGGTGAGGTTTTTCAAGACACATCAAAGCGTGAATTATTTGTGGCACAGCGTACATATTTACCTGATGTAAGCTTACGTGCAGCTATTTGTTATCCGCTACAAGATAATTTACCCGATGATGCAAAATTGGAATCAGTTTTGCATGCTTGCGGTATTGGTGCATTGGTAAGCTTATTAGATCAGGAAGCCGATTGGGGTAAGATACTATCATTAGGAGAGCAGCAGCGGATTGCGTTTGCTCGGGTTTTGGTGAATAAGCCAGACATTATTTACCTTGATGAGGCAACTTCAGCGGTAGATGAAGAAATGGAAGCACAGTTGTATCAATTATTAATTGAGAGTTTGCCACAAAGTGTTATTATTAGTGTTGGACATCGCGGTACATTGACTAAATGGCATAATCAGGAACTTAATTTTAAACATAACAGAGAATTTAATGGATCAATTTAATCAACTAATTAAACATGAAATGAAGCTTTTGGATCAAGTGATTCGTCAAGATTTAGGTTCGCAAGTACCGTTGGTAAACACTGTGGGTGAATATATTATTGCTGGTGGCGGTAAGCGTATTCGCCCATTATTGACGATTTTATGCGCCAAGGTCCTAGGTAATTCTAGTGAGTTAATTTATAAAATGGCCGCAATGGTAGAGTATATTCATACCGCAACGTTATTACACGATGATGTAGTTGATGAGTCTGGACTACGCCGTGGACGTGCGACCTCAAATGCAATTTTTGGTAATGCAGCAAGTGTGTTAGTTGGTGATTTTATTTATACTCGTGCTTTTCAAATGATGGTACAAAGCAATTCATTACGTGTTTTGAAAATTATGGCAGATAGTACCAATGTTATTTCTGAAGGTGAAGTTTTACAATTACTTAATATTGGACGTAGTGATTTAACTGAAGCTGAGTATTTTAAGGTAATTGAGAGTAAAACCGCTAAATTATTTGAAGCTGGTGCGCGTACAGCGGCAATTATTAGTGATGCCGATACAGCACAAGAAGAACATTTGGCGAATTATGCTATTTATCTTGGCACTGCGTTTCAGATCGTTGATGATATTTTAGATTACAATAGTACCGCTGAAGTAATGGGTAAAAATGTTGGTGATGATTTACTTGAGGGTAAGGTTACTTTACCATTAATTTATTTATTAGCACATGGTAGTCAAAGTGTTAAGGATGTTATCATTGCAGCAGTTAATGATCCTAAACACGCGGATATTGCTCAAGTAGTTGACTTGGTTAAAAATTGTGCTGCTTTGGAGTACTGCTCACAATTGGCACGTGATTATGTTGCCAAAGCTCAAGCTGAATTAGAGCATTTCCCAGTAAATAATTATCGCGATGCACTTTGCACTATTGCGAAAATGAGTATTGAACGGATTAGTTAATTTTGCCAAAGCATTGAACAGAGATGGAGTTTGAATATATGTATGATTTTGATACACCGATTGATCGTTATGTAGGTTATAGTAAAAAATGGCATAAATACCCCGAGCGTGATATTTTGCCGTTATGGGTAGCGGATATGGATTTTCCAGCAGCCCCAGAAATTATGGCGAGCCTTGAGCAGAGCTTGCGGCATGGTGTTTTTGGTTATAGTATTCAGCCAGATGTAGTTAAAAACGATGTGGTTACCTACCTTAAGCACGAATATAATTGGGAAATTACTCCTGCCGATATTCTTTGGTTGCCAGGTACAGTTGCAGGGATTAATTTATCTTGCAGGGCTCTAACTGGGGACAATGAGGCTGTAATTACGGCTACTCCGATTTATCCACCCTTTTTAAGTGCACCCAAATTATCTGATCGAGGTCTAATTACTACTGAATTAGTGAAGACAGATGGAGTTTGGCAGTGGAATCTGGCAGATTTAGAACAAAAGATTTTGCAAAATCCAAAGAAAGCTCGATTAATTTTGTTGTGTAATCCACATAATCCAGTTGGGCGTGTCTGGACACGTGATGAATTAGAACAATTGTTGGAATTAGCTATCCGCCATGATTTGTTAATTTGTTCAGATGAAATTCACTGTGGATTGGTGTTAGATTTAAATAGCAAGCATATTCCGTTTGCTAGTTTAAATGCTGAAGCGGCCAAGCGCACCGTAACCTTGATGGCACCTTCTAAAACTTATAATTTAGCTGGCCTGAATTGTGCTTTTGTGGTTGCCAGTAATTTAACATTACGTACTAAATTCATGAATGCGATGCGAGGATTATTTTCTGAAGTTAATACTTTTGGAATTACTGCTTGTCAAGCGGCATTCACTAAATGCAGTGCTTGGCGTGAGGAATTATTAGATTATTTGCGCACTAATCGTGATTTAGTTGTGCGTGAATTGGCTAATTTACCTGATTTAGAAGTTACTGTACCAGAAGCAACCTATCTCGCTTGGATTGATGGGCGTAAACTATGTGCTAAATATCAAATCACAAATTTAGAGAAGTTTTTTGAGGCTGCTGGTGTTGGTTTATCCAATGGTGCTGATTTTGGCGGTGAGAGTTTTGTACGTCTTAATTTTGCTACCAATCGAGCTATCTTAAATGAAGCTTTGCAACGGATGAAATTAGCAATCAAAGAGCTTAGTTAATAATTTATAAAGGGGCTAGACAATCAAAGCACATTTAAAGATGTGGTAAGATACTGTCATGGTT
>CAZZAV010000060.1:0-12073 GCA_964652705.1 uncultured Neisseria sp. | reverse complement strand
ACCATGACAGTATCTTACCACATCTTTAAATGTGCTTTGATTGTCTAGCCCCATTACTAATTAACCAATAGCCAATCAATAGCTAAAAACGTATTATAGCTATGCAAAAATACATGAATACAAGATAGTTATTTATGTGCTAGATAAATTAAGATTATATGAAAAATGGTTCACCGATAAAACATGCGCCGATTGATCAAAATAAATCTCTAGGCAACAGCTATATACTTAATGATACCTCACACAACATTATGTTCTTTATTTGCGTAAATCTCTAATACGCAACTCTTCACCAAAAGACACTAACATTAAGAGCACCACTCCAATAATTAATGCGGCATAAAATACCAAGAAAGTATCATTCCAACCATGCAAATGAATGCCAAATAAATCTAGACCCGTAGTAGTTGGATCGGCAATTGCTGCAAGACCAACTTTAGCAAGCGAATCACCAAATAAATAAGCAAACGTTCCAGTTGTACCATTGGTAACCATCACTGCCTGCTTAGGCACAAAATGCACTACAGATACGCCAATTAATAATTGTGGACCAAAAATAAGTGCACCTAAACAAAAAAGTGATGCATTAATTTGTAATGGCGTACTTCCATAACGATATCCCAACACCGCTACAGCGGTTGCAAGCAAACAAAGCCCAGCAACTAATGCACGCCTTCCACCAATAATATCAGATACATAACCCCAAGTTAGTGATGCTAATAATGCGCCCATTTCAAAATAAAATATCGTGTTAACCTGCTGTGCAGAAGTGAAATGAAACATTTCTTTGGTATAAAGAGGTGCCCAATTATCAATTCCAATTCGTACAATATATACAAATACATTTGCCAAACATAGTATCCACACCCATTTATTTCTCAAGACATATTTTATAAAAATTTGCCATTTAGATAATGCTTCAGCTGCCAAAGTATCTTTCTCAAGAGGTTCTTCAAAAATTACTTCACAAGAATCCATGCCTAATTCTTCTGGACATTCTTTACCAATAGATAAGCTAATAACACCAATTAATAATGCAATCACGGCTGGAACAATAAACATTCCCCAAACATGTCCTGCAAAAAATATGTTTGCACCCCAAAGCGCTAAAATACCAGCAAAAGCGCCACCTAAATTATGTGAAGTATTCCATGCACCAAGCCAACGCCCACGTTTTGCACGCGGCGACCAGCGCATGATAGTAGCGTAACTAGCAGGACCACCGACAGATTGAAAAAATCCGCTAAGCCCCCAAAATAACATCAAAAATCCAATGGCCTTACCTTCGAAAGATAAAATTATGCCCATTAATAAAATACAAATTGCGGATAAAATCAATAAAATAGAGATCATTTTTTTAGCTGGTTTACCATCAATAAAATAACCCAAGACTGTTTTACCAACCCCATAAGTAATTGAAAATGCCAAACCAATTTGCCCTAGCTGCGTAGTTGTAAAACCAAGCTGATCTTTTAGCATTCCAGAGCTGGCTTTAAAATTATTTCGAATTAGATACATCGTGGCATAAACAATTACGACGACCAAAAAAGCTTGAATAAAATTCGCAAACCACATTTTTCGTTGGACAGCAAGAGGTAAATTTAATTTTGCTGGCTGTTTCATTATGAATAAATTATTTAGAATTGACATACGCCAATTTCCTCAGAAAGGTTATAAAAATTATTTATCTGATTAGACTAAAAAGAATAAGTATTTTACTAGAATTTAATGTTTAAATAACTACTTAATTAAATTTTTCCATGATTGATTCATAATTTTGCGGAACAATAAAGCCAAATTTTGCATATAGTTTTTGTGCATCCTTAGTTTTTAACATCAACTTTTTAATCTTACTTACCTTTGAATCTTGTAAAATATGATGAATTAAAAACTTACCAAGTCCTTGACCACGGTAATTATTATTAATGTATACATCGGCTAAATATGCAAAAATAGCATAATCTGTGATGACCCGTGCAAAACCAAAAATCTGGCCTTGTTGATTCGTCAAGATAAAAGCTCGTGAATTACTAAATGCAATGTAATTTTCTTCAAAGCTTCGTAACTTTGCCCAATAAGAATTTTTTAATGCTTGATGAATATACTCAAAATCAGAATCAATAAGCTCTGATCTAATCATATATTTAGACTCATTAATTAGTTGATTATTCATAATACAGCTCAAGATAAACAAAAACTCAGGAGCAATAAAGTCCTGAGAATTAATTTTAATTAAACTAAATAAACATTACTTTAATCATAATATGCATGTAACACTTTACCAAGCCGCTTAATACCTTCTACAATACGTTCTTCTGGCATATTAGAATAATTTAAACGCAAGAAATTATGATTCCCACCATTTGCAAAGAACGGTGCACCAGGTACAAAAGCTACATTTTCTTTTAATGCCTCAATTAATAATTCTGCTGCATTAATTCCAGGTTTCAGTTCTACCCAAGTAAATAATCCACCTGCTGGAAGTGTATATTTAACCCCAGCTGGAAAATATTTGGCAATACCATCAAGCATTAAATCACGACGTTTTTTATACACTGCAATAATTGAAGCTACATGTTCGTCTAAACTATAACGTTGCATGAAATAAGCAACTTCACGTTGTGCAATACTACTACATTGTAAATCTGCTACTTGTTTTAACATTACAAACTTATTTAACACTGTATCTTCGGCACAAATCCAGCCAATGCGGTAGCCTGGACAAAATGTTTTTGAAAAAGACCCAAGATAAATTACCCAACCTTCAGCATCAAAACTTTGAATAGCTGGTAAACGATGACCTTCAAAATTTAACTCCCCATAAGGATTATCTTCAATAACCGCAATTTTATATTGAGCCGCTAATTCAGCCAAGCGTTTACGGCGCGCAACCGACATAGTGCGCCCAGTTGGATTTTGAAAATCAGGAATGGTGTAAATTAATTTGGCTTGTGGATATGCCTGTAAGGTTTTTTCAAGTTCTTCCATAATCATACCTTCTTCATCCATTGGAATTGGTAGGTATTTAGCATGATAAGTATTGAAAACATTAATTGCACCCAAATAACTTGGATCTTCACAAATTATATAATCACCATCATCAAGGAATAAGCGTGCGCTAAAATCAATCCCTTGTTGTGATCCAGCCGTAATTAAAACATTATCTGGAGTAGTTTTAACATTCGCCAAAGTCATTCTTTGATTAGCAATAATTTCACGTAATAAGACAAATCCTTCAGTCGCACTATATTGCAATGCAGCCTTAGCATCATTCTGTAAAATATCTTGGACGATTACAGTTATTTTATCTATTGGAAATAATTCTGGTGCAGGAAGACCACCTGCAAATGAAATTATTTCAGGTTTCTCGGTTAATTTTAATAACTCTCGAATTTCAGACGCCTTTAACGTGGATGCGCGCTTAGCAAATTTAAATTGCATATAACTCCCATAAAAATTTATATTAAAATATCCATTATTTTAAAATTATTCACTTTTAATAACGCTACCCTGTTCTAAACGAAGAGCATGACTAACACAATTCGGAATTTGATCAGCACGATGACTTACGTAAATAATTGTATGCTCAGTATTGGCAAACAAATCATCAATTAATTGTACAAAATTTGCCGTTTGCTTATCATCTAATCCTTGGCATGGCTCATCCAAGATAAACAACGGAGGATTTTTTACTAATGCTCTTAATAATAACAACATGCGTTGAATACCACTCGATACGGTAGACAGTCGTTGTGCAGCATATTCAGATAAACCTAATCTGACTAACCATTCATTAGCAACTTGCTGCTGTTCAGAATTTGCTTTACGATATAAACCTGGTGTATCAAAGTAACCCGATAAAACTGTCTCTAAACAAGTCATGCGCTTGTCAAAATTCCAATGTAACTCTGGTGAAACAAAACCAATTTTTTGCTTAATCTCCCAAACACTCTCGCCACTACCACGCTTACGATCAAACAAATAAATTTCATTTGCATACGCCTGTGGATGATCGCCGTTAATTAAACTTAATAAAGTTGATTTACCAGCACCGTTATGCCCTGATAGCAGCCATTTTTGCCCAGACAAAACCTGCCAATTAACCTTATTCAGCGCAATTTTGGTACCATAACTAATTGTAACTTGTTCAAATTTAATAATATTATTATATTTATCTAATAACGTAGGCAATTGAAACCCAATAAGATTAGTTTTTGGTACTGCTTTTATATCAATAATTGGCGTATAATTTTCTCGCGTAGTTTTTTGAATTTGTTTATTTGTATCAATCCAAATTATGTTACTAATAAACTCTGGAATATCAATATCATCATCAATAATAACAAAGTTTATACCAGTTTTAGCTAGTTGCGACAAATAATTAATTAAATTATTCCGCGACGCTATATCCAGACCAATATATGGATTATCTAAAATCATAATTTGGCTTGGCTCATATAATGCTAAAATTAACTGAAGTTTTTTACGCTCACCACTCGATAATTGAATTAATGAGGCATCTAAGCGTTCGGTTAAGTTTAGTACAGCAATCAACTCTTTAAGTTTGGCATCATTATCACTATATTTAATTACTTCGCGCACTGTTTCCGCACGCTCAGCATCATCACTATTGTAGCGTTGTTGATAGTAAAAATCACTTAATCCAGATTTATCTTTAAAGTAATAGTACTGATTAACTAAGGTAACTTTAGCAGTAAATTGACTATTTTCAGAAAAATTAAACTGAAATCTATGTGCAGAAGAATATAATTGTCCAGCTAAAGCCATGCCTAGACTGGTTTTACCACTACCGCTAATTCCACTTAGTAAAATTTGTTCACCAGATTGAATATCCAATTCACCATTTTGAATGATAACTTTACCTTGGCGCTCTAAATTAAATCCACTTAGTTCAAGCAAGTTCATTCATGTTACTCCTCATTAGATTTATGGGGAATAAAAACTGGAAAATCGACATTATCAGCTTTATAAATATCTTTTCTAAACTGTAGTTTACCTTGATCATCAACCCAGCTAGTGTAATAGACAATGTGAATTGGCAAATCATTATTCAGTTTTACCCATTTATGATTACCAGAATTAATTGCACTTTCTAGTTTAAGACTATTCCAATTAGCATTTGCCTCAATTAAATAATTAGCTAATTCAGTTGGTTGACTTACTCGCACACAGCCATGGCTTAAGCTACGTGCATTACGCCCAAATAAATTTGGATTTGACGTATCATGTAAATAAATTCCACAATCATTTGGAAACAAAAACTTCAACTTACCAAGTGCATTTTTCTTACCTGGATCTTGACGCAAGAAATAATTAAATTTATTAGGCGATACACTTTCCCAATTAATCAAACTTGGATCAACTTCATTTTTTGTAGTAGTACTAAACACCCGAATATTATGTTTATTTAAATATTCAGGATCTTTTTGAATCTTGGCTAAATATTCTTTCGTCGCAATACGATTTGGAATACCCCAGTATGGGTTTAACTCCAACGTAGTAATACGACTGTTAACCACACAAGTCTTATTCTGTCCACCACCACCAACAATTACTGGCATAGTTAAATCATTAATACCTTTGTTTTTAATAACTAATGAATAACTCGGGATATTTACCCAAACATAATTACTGCCCAAGTTATCAGGCAGCCAACGCATGCGGTCTAAATTTAATTGAATTTGCTTAATGCGCTCTCTAACTGGGATATTTAAGCTTTGCAACGTCGCTTTATCAACTACACCAGTAGCTTTGATACCATTTTCGGCCTGAAATTGACTAACCGCTGATTTTAAAGCGGCATCAAAAAGATGAGATTCATCTTCCGGCAAAGTATAGTTTTCAGTAAATGCCAATCGCTGCTGTAGTAAGTCAACTCGCGTACCAACAGAACCTTTTTTAAGATCTTTGCCTACTGGAATACTTTCCCAACCACCAGCTTCAGCAATTTTTTGATATTTAGCCAATTGCTTTTTCAATGCATCATATCCAGAAAAAGTTGGCTTAATTTTATTTAAGTTAGGAATCAAATTATTTTGTTGAATTGCTGATGTATACTGCGCAACTAAATTTACCTGGCGATGACTGGTTTGCCAATCAGGATAAGCCGTGACAGGATCAATTCGACCAACTTCAATATGTTTAGAGTACAACAGATATGCATCACTCAAGGTAACATCTAAATCCGCCAATAATGTAGCTGGCACAATTTGACCAGTTTGCTGTAAAGATTTAATTTGTTGTAATAATTTATTGATTTCATTAACATGATAATCTGCTGGATTTAAACCATCTTGATATGAATTACGTAAAATAGTTAAAAATTGCTCGACATCTGGTCGCACTTTAGAATTCTGCACCCAAACTGGTTGATAATTATAACTGGTATAAAATTGCGTTGTTAAAGATAAACTACAGCGTAACTGTGTAGTACACATCACTCTCGTTGCATTATTTAATCGTATAATTTTATTGTTAATTTCGACCGATTCAGCTTGATTTGCCATGGTTTCAGCAGAAACATAATTAACCATTAAAACCAAACCACTAAGAGCCAAAACTAAACTTCTCATCTTCATTAATCGCAACTTTTCAAACACAACAATATATTAAACAATTAAGGCAACTTATTTTCACATAACTAAACATTAAATTAGCTCATGAAAATAATTAATCAAAACTGAATTTTATCAAATTTTTGAACTAAACAATAGCATATATAATATATTTTAAAATATAAAATAGCTAAAATGGGTAAAGAAATTAAAATTTAATATAATATTAATTTTAATACAGACGCCAACTTAGCTATTTTTTAATAAATTAATTGACAAAACTTACGCTAAATTTTGTAATAAGTTAACCATTTCTATTGCACTAACTGCGGCATCATAGCCTTTATTTCCAGCTTTAGTTCCAGCTCGTTCAATCGCCTGCTCAATATTTTCAGTTGTTACTACACCAAAAATAACTGGCACACCGGTATCTAATTGAACTTTCGCTATACCTTTAGCCACTTCATTGCAAACATAATCATAGTGACTAGTCGATCCACGAATTACTGCACCCAAAGCAATCACCGCTTGGTATTTTTTACTCTGAGCTAATTTTTGTGCAATTAGCGGAATCTCAAATGCTCCAGGAACCCAAACTACATCAATATTTTCATTAGCCACACCATGTCGCTCCAAACCATCTTTTGCAGCCCCCAACAACTTACTAGTGATAAACTCATTAAATCGACTAACAACAATCGCGTATTTGCCATTACCAGCAACCAAATTTCCTTCAAAGATCATGATCTATTTCCTATGTTAATAAGTCAAATTTAACTTTATCAAATTTGACAATTTACAATTATTTGATATCACCCCAATATACTGCAATATCAAGCCAGACTTAAAAACTTTCTAATTGATTACTAAGATTATAAATCCTGTTATAGTTAATCAACGTATTACCCATTTCAACAAATTACATCACAAAATAATAAAATCTGTATACTGTACTATTCTGTAATATCTGGTTCAACCAGATTAGCTAACTGAAGAAGAGACTCTTGCCAACCAAGATAACACATTTCAGTAGGTATCATATCTGGAATACCTGACTGTTCAATACTAACTTCAGTGCCACAAATTGCTTTTTTCAAGTGAATTACTACAGTCATTTCCCCAGGTAAGTTTGGATCATCAAATTTATCGGTATATGATATAAGTTCAAATGGAACTAACTTCAGATATTTTCCGCCAAATGAATGACTATGCCCTGTAGAGAAATTGGTAAACGACATCCTAAAAGTTCCTCCATCTGTAGCATTAAAATGATCTATTTGGGTGGTAAAACCATATGGTGGAAGCCATTTAACCAGTGCATTTGGTTCCAGAAACGCGCGATATATCTTTTCGGGAGTGCTTTTTAAAACCCGATGTAATTTAACTATATTTGGCATAATTGATCCTATAAAAATAAGTCAAATTTAATTTTCTAAATTCAATAATTTAAAGCAATTATAACAATAATTAACAAAGTATCTAATTTATTGCTTATTGTCGTATTATGATTTTAAAATAGCAAGTGACCCAATTTGCTAACTTTAGTATCCAAATAATCTTTATTAACTTCATTAGCTGGCATAATTAATTCTTGTCGTGCCATAATTTCAATCCCATAATCACCAAGCGCATTAAGTTTACGTGGGTTATTACTCAATAAGCGTATTTTTGCAATTCCCAAATCGCGTAAAATTTGCGCAGCGATATAGTAATCACGCAAATCATCAGCAAATCCGAGATGTAAATTGGCTTCAACTGTGTCCATTCCTTGATCTTGGAGAGCATAAGCTTTAAGCTTATTTAGTAATCCAATTCCACGCCCTTCCTGACGCAAATAAATCAAAATTCCACCTTCTTGCTCAATGCGTGTAAGACTTGCGGCCAATTGCTCACCACAATCACAACGTAGTGAACCAAAACCATCGCCAGTCAGACACTCTGAATGTATGCGCACCAAAGGCTGAGAATCAGCAGTTAAAGTGCCTTTAACTAGAGCAACAGCTTCCTGATTATCAATTAATGAGCGAAACCCGTACATATCGAATGTTCCAAATTTAGTCGGCAATTTTGTTACTGCTTCACGCTGAATTAATTTCTCATTCCGCTTACGATAAGCAATTAATTCCTGAATATGAATTAATTTTAAATTATGCTCCTGTGCAAATTTGACCAACTCTGGCAAACGTGACATCGTTCCATCTGCATTAATAACTTCACAAATTACCCCCACAGGATTGGCACCAGCCAATTTAGCCAAGTCAACTGCAGCTTCAGTATGTCCAGCTCGCTCCAAAACTCCGCCATTTTTTGCAATCAACGGAAATATATGCCCTGGTTCTCTAAAATCAGTGCGCTGACTATTGGGGTTTGCCAATTGATTTAACGTAAGTGATCGCTCCGTTGCACTAATACCAGTAGTACTGCTTACATGATCAATACTCTGGGTAAATGCGGTTTGATGATTATCTTGATTCTCAGAAACCATTGGTTTTAAACCAAGCTTAATCGCATATTCCTGATTTAATGGACAACAAACCAATCCTTTACCATGAGTAATCATAAAATTCAACGACTGAGGAGTAATTGTATCCGCAAGACCAACTAAGTCTCCCTCATTTTCGCGGTCTTCATTATCACAAACTAAAATTAATTTTCCTTGCGCTAAATCTGCTAGCGCTTCGTCAATTGTATTAAACATATTTATAACTTTCATAGATATCCATGTTGCTGTAAAAATCCAGAGGTAATTTTTGACTGACCTGATTTTTGTCCTTGTTTTAATGTTTGGCGCATTTGTTTGGCAAGAATATCACATTCAATATTAACTATTTCACCAAGATTTTTTTGGCCAAGTAACGACATTTCCTGAGTGTGCGGAATTAACGATACACAAATAAAATCAACCCCAACTTCAAATAAAGTTAAACTAGTTCCATCTAAAGCAATTGAACCCTTAAGAATGCACTGTGTTACCAATTCCGTGGATAATTTAATCTTAACAATTAAAGCGTTTTCCTGAACAGTTTTTGCAATTATATTACCAACACCGTCAATATGTCCGCTGACAATGTGACCACCAAAGCGCCCATTCGCGGCAAGTGCACGCTCTAAATTTACTTTACTACCCGAACTTAATTTAAATAAATTAGTTGCTTGAAAAGTTACTGGCATTACATCAACCGTAAAGCTACTTTGGTTAAACTGGGTTACGGTCAAACAAACTCCGTTTACGGCAATACTATCGCCAAGTTTTAAATCGCTGATAACTAACTTAGCATTAATAACTAATGCCAAAGTTTGTCCACTACGCTTAATCTTCTGAATGCTACCAATTTCTTCAATAATACCAGTAAACATTAAATTTAACCTCTAATAATTTGACTAACAATTTTAATATCATTACCTAATTGTTTTGTTTCACTAATTTTAAATTGCAAATTACTTTGTAAATCACCAAAACCTATCCCGGCAAAAAGATGTTTAGCTAATTTTGAACCAATCAATTGCGGACTATAATAACATACTAATTGATTAACCGCACCCACATCCAAAAAACTACTATAAATTTGTTCACCACCTTCAACCAATAAACTATAGATTTGCTCTTGATATAAACGCTTAAGTAAATCAGGAATATTCAAATCAGGTAAATAAATAATCTTCACACCATGATTTTGATATGTTGCATGAAGCTCAGAATCTGCATTTGACGTGCAAATCCAGGTTGGAGCTTTCCCATCAAGAATTACTTTAGAAGCTAATGGAGTGCGTAGCTGGCGATCAAGAATAATTCTTATTGGTTTTTTAATTGGATTTTCTATCAAATGTGGAGTCAAACTTGGATCATCAGTAAGTAGTGTATTAATTCCAACTAAGATTGCCTCATGGGTCACACGATATTGATGTGCATCTTTCCGAGACTCAACTGAAGTAATCCACTGGCTTAAATTATCCTTAGTTGCAATTCTACCATCTAAACTAAGACCAGCCTTAATTGTAATAAATGGCGTTTTAGTCTGAATATTATGAAAGAAAATTTGGTTTATAACAGTCGCTTCATCTGAACACAAACCAATAATAACTTCAATGCCTACCGCGCGTAAAATCTCGACACCTTTACCTTTTACAAGAGGATTTGGATCTAAATTTGCAATAAAGACACGACTAATCCCGGCTTTAACTACTGCATTGGCACATGGCGGAGTTTTACCATAATGAGCACATGGCTCCAAAGTAAGATATAAAGTTGCACCTCTGGCAAGCTCACCCGCTTGCTGCAAAGCAAATATTTCTGCGTGTGATCCCCCAGCAAAGAGATGTGTCCCAATGCCAACAATTTGATCATTTTTGACAATTAGTGCCCCAACTTGTGGATTTGGTCGCGTCTGAACCTCAGCTAATCGAGCTAAGTTCAATGCCTGTTGCATATAATATTCGTGTGTAACCATTGACTTCCCATTCTTGATTTGGGACTTAGTGAGGTAAATAAGTTGAGTGTATCATTCATAAAAACAATAAGTTCGCAGGCTTTACGATCTTACAATTCATAAAAATGATATTTTTGCTATAAAGCACAAGGGAAATAATAAATTAAACACCACACATATAAAACTTTTGCCACCGATATTCGTGCAAAAGTATTTAAACGATAGTCTAATCACTATAAACCGTTATAATTTGACTCAAACCTTTCTCTCATCCAGACTATACTGTCGGTTCTGGAGTTGCACCAGATCCACCGAGACAATTACTAATAAATGTCGCGGGTCACGGACTTAGAGGAATGCCTCATTACCGCCGGTAGGGAGTTTCACCCTGCCCCGAAAGATATAAGCAACCATTATAACACAGGGAACTACAGGCTACAACAGCATTTTTTACAGTATCCTTTGAGCAAATATTTTTATACAGATCAACTAAAATTATACTTGACCAACTAATTTACTCACAAGTTGTGAAAAGTTTAAAAATAATGTAACCTCTCAAAAATACGAGCGAAATAGTTTTTTAACATGCTGAGCCCTATTAATGAGCCAGTGTTGCTGATAATAGATGCTCAAGAAAATTACTTCAAGAATTAAAGCTATAACACAAATAAATCACTACAACCAGAATATATACACATAAATGAACAATTCATGTATATAATTCAGGTATAAGGCATTCTTAACCATTTTATAACATGATGTGTTTTTATTCATGATTAACATAAAATTTATGTGGATTCATATTTAAAAAGGCATAATAAATAACAAACTTAGTTATAACATTGCTTTTTCACTTTATTATTATATTAGTATCATATATATAAAATTATTTACATAAAATCATATCTATCATAAAGGAATCCTAGATGAAATTAATCTTGTTTAGTATATTATAGTTGACGCAATTTTAAACCTCCTATTTTTAATACAATAAATATATTGATATAAAATTATATGGGGCTAGACAATCAAAGCGGATTATTTCTAACCAATTTTAGTATTGTAGTATAG
>CAZZAV010000059.1:0-12216 GCA_964652705.1 uncultured Neisseria sp. | reverse complement strand
ATCATGGACAATGCTAGTTTTCATAAATCAGGCAAAGTTAAAGAATTAATTGAGCATGTTGGCTGTAGATTAATCTATCTACCACCTTATTCACCAGACTTGAATCCTATTGAGCACATTTGGGCTAATCTAAAAAGAGCTATTCGTAAAGATACGAATAGAGAAAATAATTTAAGTTTAGCTATTGCTAAGGCTATACAAGGTTTATTTTTGCGTTAACTATATCAACTATTGACAGAATAGTTTTTTGAAGATACTTCATAGCTATACTAATTCTGAAATATTTATAAGATTGATTAGAAAGCATCTATGCAAAGAATGAAAGCCTAATCAAATTGTGATTATGAATAATGCAAGTTGCCATAAACCATCTGGAATTAAAGAAGTAATTGATGACATTGGACGTAAGTTAGTCTGCCTCGATACTTGCCAGATCTAAATCCGACTGAACATGTGTTGACCAATTTAAAGCGGTGTATTCTGGTAAATGATAATCGTCTGAATTCTTTATAATTAGGGATCCATAACCCAATGAATTTCATAAGGCCATTGTGTGCAGCAAGAGTAAGACCTGGATTATATTCTACTCTTAAGTTGCGCTTAAATCAGACTATCTGTACTATTATTTTTCTTCATCAGATAGCTATGTTTTGCAACTCTGCCAGTTACACGCTTACGCCACAAACAGAAGCTTCTACTACGAAGATGCCTGCGCATAATATTAATAATCTCGGTCTCTGATGATCCTATATTTGACTTGATGATATCAAAAGAAACTTTATCATTCCATGCCATTTCAATAATCTCACTAACATGAATACCATTATAGATCATGGCAAAACTTCCTCTCCATTCCAAGCATAGCATTTACCGCTATTCTCAAGAGTTAAATTACCAACTACCTCAAGCATTTTTTCTACAGCATAATCGGCCAAAAATAATTTACCAGCTGGAATATTATTCTGAAATGGCTTTGAAAGCCTACTATCAACAGTACCTGGATGAATCCCAACAACAATTGCCTGTTTGTAACGCATCTTCATTTCAATCGATAAATTTTTAATAATCATATTTAGAGCCGCTTTAGATGCTCGATAGCTATACCAGCCGCCCAGCTGATTATCTGAGATACTCCCGACTCTTGCAGACAAAACAGCGAAAACAGCACGCTTGTCTTTTATCAGCTTAGGCAGAAAATATTTAGCCACAAGTGCAGGAAAAATGGTGTTTACATACAAAATATGCTGAAATTTGGCTGCCGACAGTTCACGCATTGATTTTTCAGGCATAATCTCACCATTATGCAAGATACCAGTTGCAACTATCACAAGATCCAATAGACCATTTTGGGTTGCAACTTCAGCCGCGTTTGCAATCGATTCTTCACTGTTATATTCAATATTATAAAACTTTGCATTCTTGATATCATAAGTTGGAATATTTCTGGAAAAACCAAAGATATTTACGCTCGGATAAAGCTCACTGATTTTTTGTATAAATGCCCGACCAATCGTACCAGAACTACCAATAACGGCAATATTATTCATTTTATTATCCAATTAAAAAGTAAAGACACTAAGAAATAAATTAATATATTATTAATAAATCTATACACTTTATCTTGTATTTTGCACATCAACTTCAATCATTCCATTCATACATCTACGTAGAAAGTTAATAAAAACGCTTTCTTCATGACTAACAATTTTTTTCTGGACTATAAAAAACTCTAATTGTTCAAAGTAGTATTCATTAAGTATCTGAATAAGCCTACCATTTTGAACTGTAATGGTCAAATATTTCTGTAGACTATTAAAGCCAGTTTATTGCCCTAATTATACTCAGAATATTTCTGATGTGGTGTTAAATATCCAATTGCTGAATGTCTCCTTTTATAATTGTAAAACTGTAGATACCTAGATTTAGTGGGAAAATTAAACAAATCTAAGTATAACTAATAATCAGAATTGGCACCGATACTCAATTGGTGCCAATTTTTCTGGTCTTGATGACTGCACAAGATAAAACTCTGCAATTTGTGCGTAATATGAGATAAATGTTGTGTAATCTCTTAATTAGGTTGCATTTATGATGCTTATCGTTGCAGATTTATACGAATTAACTCTGTTATTATAACAGTTTGTGTTCAGCTTTAATAAAAAGCAGGGCTTAATAGTCAAAACTAACATTATATTTTATTTTAGGAATCAGAATTAGATATGAAAAAATTATCCTTAAGTATTTTTACCGTAGTTTCCATCATGTTGGCATCCTGTGGAAGTGGCAGCAGTAGTAGTGGTGGATCAAGTAGTAGCACAACTTCATTAGGTGAGTTGCCTAATGGGTCACAAGTTATGCTAACCAAAAGCAATGCAGAAATCACACCGACAACACCACAAGTAGCAACAATTAGTTTAGTTGGTGGAACTGCCAACACTAAATACTCTATGGCATTATCTACTGAATCTATTGAAAGCAGCTTACTTGCCAGTCTAACTAGTGCGGAAAGCGATGGAATCACAATTACACCTGCACTATGTGAAGTTGGTACCAATGGTAGTGGTCAATCAAGCTCATGTCAAGTAACTATTACAACATCAGCCAATACAACCAATGGAACGCACTATATCTATACTACTGCAATTCCCAGTCAAGATCCAGTGAGCGTAACAAAACTTACTCCGTTTACTATAGTGATCTCTGGAGGTGCAAACCCGAGCCCTACTCCTACTCCTACTCCTACTCCGAGAGCCCTAGCCCAGGTCCAGAACCAACTACAATAACGTGTGGGAATGATCCTATTGGTACAACAATTACAGTCGGTGCAAATACGTATATAGTTGTTGGAGATGGCAATCTTACATACGGAATTAAAAACACTACTAACTTAACAAACCTTACAAATGGAACGGTTAAATTTTGTACTTCTCATGTAACTACAATGGCAGGACTATTTAATGGAAACTCAATATTCAACCAACCAATTGGTGATTGGGATACCTCTAAAGTTACTGATATGTCTTACATGTTTGAGAATGCAATAGAATTCAATCAGAATCCAAGCACTTGGAATGTTGCTAACGTTACTAACCATGAAGATTTTAATCTGGACGCAAATCCTAGCTGGGTGTCAAACTCTGCATACCAACCAAGCTTCACCCCTTAAGATAAATAAAATTATAAACTTTAAAAACTCTATTACTATGCCTAGACTTAGTGAACAAGTTAAACAAATCTAGGTATAACTAATAATCAGAATTGGCACCGATACTCAATCGGTGCCAATTTTTTGGTTTTGATAACGTAGTTACTCTACAAACAAAACACGTTTCTTGCTTATGATAACTTTTTCACTATGATGACACAAAATTAACTTCTACAATTTATGCTGAATGTAGGATAAATATTGTGGTTTAACATTCTCTTTTACTGATACAAGTACCCTAGCAGGGTAAATATAGTTAACACTAAGGCAAATCACCTATTAAATAGCATAAATATAAATTTATATCAATATATTATTGTATTAGAAATATGCGGTTTAAAATTGCGTTAACTATAATACTTAACACTAACCATCAGAAAATACCAGTATGGTTTTAGCAATAACAGCAATTAATTACAAGAATTTAGATTCTAGATTTATACGTAGAATAAAAAGCTAAAATTTAATCCTCAATTCTAAGCCATATTTGCTAACATTAATACACAATTAAATTATAATGGATATAAAAAATCCTACACCAAAAGGCATAGGATTTTGAAAACTTTTCAGTAAACGATTAACGTTTAGAGAATTGTTTCGCGCGACGTGCTTTACGCAAACCACATTTTTTACGTTCAACTTCACGAGCATCACGAGTCACAAAACCAGCTTGAGAAAGCGTAGATTTTAACTCAGGATTATATTCGATTAATGCACGAGTAATACCATGACGAATCGCGCCAGCTTGACCAGATTCACCACCACCGTGTACATTAATACGAATATCAAAAGTAGATAAATGATCAACCAAAGCTAAAGGTTGACGCACTACCATACAGCTAGTTGGACGAGCAAAATACTCATCGTAAGCTTTATCATTTACCGTAATATTACCAGCACCTTTAGTGATAAACACACGAGCTACTGAACTTTTACGACGACCTGTACCGTAATTGTAATTTCCAACCATTTATTGAGCCCCTACTAACATCTCTAATTGTTTAGGTTGTTGAGCAGTATGAGGATGCTCTTCACCAGCATAAACTTTTAATTTTTTAATCATTGCATAACCTAAAGGACCTTTAGGCAACATACCTTTTACAGCATGAATTAAAATTTTCTCAGGAGCTTTTTCCAACATTTGGTTGAAAGTACGTGAATAGATACCACCAGGGTAACCGGTATGACGGTAATAAATCTTATCTAAAGTTTTTTTACCAGTAACAACTAATTTGTCTACATTTGTAACAACGATGAAATCACCAGTATCTACGTGTGGGGTGTAAATAGCTTTGTGTTTTCCGCGAAGTACGTGTGCAATTCTAGCAGCTAAACGACCCAATACTTGGTCTTTAGCATCTACAACAAACCACTCGTGATTTACTTCATGAGCTTTTGCTGAAAAAGTTTTCATATATATATTCCTAAATTTTGATTTTATTACAAATATCTGAAAGTTGAATTTCAGAGCCTTTTCGACATACAATATTTGCAACAGGTAAGTGGTATGGCGTGATTGTATCACAGTACACGTATTAATTTCAATTATATTTCCGATGAACTCACCATTATTAACAACTTAAATATTAAGCTATACAATTTAGTGAATTCCTGTGGTAGAATTACTGTGTTATTTAGTATACTAACAAGCAAAAAGAATTAGAGTTCATGGCAATCAAACAGAAAAATCAATTAAATTTTAAATATTTCATTATCTCAATTACACTTATTGTAATTTTGGTATTAGGGTACATCGTCAAAACTGCTTACAGTGCATTTATAACGCGCAGTAAAGTATCAGAAGCTTTTTTGTTAGTACATCCAATTCAAAATACACTAAATGAATTTGCCACCAAAAACGCTGGTTATCCTTTAGGTATAGAATTAGAAAATACTTCATTTGGGCTACCGCAGCCATTTGAAATTCAAGGTACTTATATTAGCAGTGTAGTGACACATAAAGAAACTGAAACAAGTCAAGTAACTATTTTTGCATACATTAACACTCAAATTATTCCAGATTTGGAAGACGGAAGAGATGTCATTCTCAGCAACCCATACATAAAATTTTTAGGCAACTTCGATGGGAAAACCACCCAATGGCAATGTAGTTCAAATTTAGCCACGCGTTATTTGCCGGATAATTGTTCTGGAACCTAGCACCTTCACGCACAGTTTAGTAGCTGTAAAACAAAAACTGTGCAATATATACACGTAAGTCGCTAAGATGACACAAATTACAGCGCAAAACCTTATTCAAAATTTATCTAGATATACCCTGCTCTAATTGATTTAAAATAAATTCTGCATGATATAATTTATCGGCTAAATTAGCTGACTTCACCTGCCAAATTAATTTATTCTTACCATCATACTTACATGTTTTTAACTGCTGCATCAATAATACAATTTGTAAAGGTTCAACAGGTGGCTTGTCAATAAACAGCAAATTGACATTTACGTTACTTACATCCAATTTTTGAATCCCAAATTTACAGGCTTGAATTCGTAATTGATGCAACGCAATTAATGTACGGACTGCTTCTGGTGGTAAACCATAACCATCAATGATATCTTGATAAACTAAGTCTAATTGCTCGGTATTTTCAGCTTTAGCCAAACGTTTATAGTAAATTAAACGCTCATGAATATTATGACAATAATCAACGGGTAAAATTGCTGTGACATTCAAGTTCACCTCACAATAAGTTTCATTGATTTCCATATCGCCAATTTTCTCACCTGCTTTAAGTTTTTTGATGGCTTTTTTAAGCATTTCACTATATAAAGTCAAGCCAACTTCTTTAATATTACCAGCTTGATTATCACCTAAAATCTCACCAGCACCACGAATTTCCAAATCATGAATCGCCAAATTAAATCCTGCACCAAGCTCACTAGTCGCCAAAATTGCATCTAAGCGTTTTTCAGCATCTTTAGTGGTATGTTCTGGCACCAATAAATAACAATATGCTTGATGATGCGAACGTCCAACACGACCACGCAATTGATGCAATTGTGCCAAACCAAATTTATCTGCGCGATAAATTAAAATTGTATTGGCATTTGGAATATCAATCCCTGTTTCAATAATTGTCGAACATAACAACAAATTATAGCGTTGATGCACAAAATCTTTAATCGTTTGCTCGAGCTCATTTTCTGGCATTTGGCCATGTGCAATCGCAATCCGTAATTCGGGAATTAATTCAGTCAAACGATTATACATATGTTCAATTGAAGCCACATCATTATATAAGAAAAACACCTGTCCACCACGGCGAATTTCACGCAAAATCGCTTCTTGAATAATCGAATTATCATCCGCAACAATAAGTGTATTAACAGCCAAACGCCGTGATGGCGCAGTCGCAATAATTGAAAAATCGCGCAAACCATCTAATGCCATGGATAAAGTACGCGGAATCGGCGTTGCGGTCATTGTCAAAACATCAACATTTTGGCGCATTTTTTTCAATTTTTCTTTTTGCTTCACGCCAAAACGATGTTCTTCATCGATAATCACTAAACCAAGTTTGGAAAATTTAATATCATCTTGAATTAAACGATGTGTACCAACGATAATATCAACCTTACCCTCGCCCAACAAAGTTAAAGTTTGCGTAATTTCTTTCTTCGAGCGAAATCGCGAAACCTCAGCAATATTCAGAGCAAACCCAGCAAAACGATTCACTAAATTTTGATACAACTGCTCAGTTAATAACGTAGTTGGCGCTAAAATTGCAACCTGATAACCATTCATCGCAACAATAAACGCTGCACGCATAGCAACTTCGGTTTTCCCAAAACCAACATCACCACAAACTAAGCGATCCATGGGTTTATTACTATTCAAATCTTTAATTAATTCATCAAAGCTGTTTTGCTGATCAAGCGTTGGTTCATAACCAAAACTCTGCGCAAATTCAGGATATTCATCTGGCAGTGGAATTGCATTACCAGTTTGAATTTCACGTTGCGCATACAACTCTAGTAACTCTGCAGCAATGTCATTAACTTTTTGCTCAGCCTTAGCTTTAATCTTATCCCATTGCTTTGAACCTAAATTGGTTAGCTCGACATTCGCACCTTCTAAATGAGAGTAACGGCTAATCAGATGTAGATTTTGCACAGGAATATATAATTTTGATTTGTTCTGATACTCAAGCTCAATCATTTCATATTCCATCTCGCCAATAATCTGCGAGCTCAAGCCAACATAACGCCCAACGCCATGATTAATATGGACTACAAAATCACCAATCTTAATTTCAGCAAGGTCACGCACCATAAAGTCATTGTTAACAGCAGCTGCAGATTGACCTTTACGCTTACGCCGCTTAGTAATTTTTCCACTTGGATATAAATCAGCTTCAGTAACAAATAAATATTTACCGTAAGCAAATCCTTGATATAACTCAGCCTGTAACAGAACAATTTTATCTTGCCCCAATTGGCTTAATGCGTCAATTTGATTAGCCGTTAAATCCTGAGTAAGTAAAGTTTGTCGCAAAATTTCTAGACGCCCCAAACTATCGACGCACAGAATAATTTTAAATTGTTTACTTAAAGCCTGCAACTTATTAAATGGCTGCGCTGCGCTATGCACAACTGATAAATCAGGTAGTTGACTAAATTGCGGATAAAAATCACCAGTTTGTGCAATCTCCCAACATTGATGTTTCTTAAGCCCAGAAAAGACCTGATCAGCGCTTAAAAACAACTCACTAGGACGCAAACAAGGAAATTGATAATTATAGTAATCATAACGTTTAGTAATCTCTTGCCAATTAAGATTTAATTGACCAAGTAATTCAGCACTATAAACAATCTGCCATTTATCATCAAGATAGTCAAATAAAGTAGCACATTTGACAAAGAAAAGCGGCAAGTAAAACTCAACTCCAGCCGGTAGAATGTTATTTTTTAAGTCCTTCGCTAAATTAGAACTTTGCTCCTTGGGGAACGTCACACAAAATTTTGCCGCCATCATTTTGACACTTTGTGGGTCGTGTGGATATTCACGTGATGGTAAAATTTCAATCATATCTAGAGAATTGATTATTAACTGAGTTTTACTATCAAAAAGATGAATAGTCTCAACTTCATCATCAAAAAGATCAATTCGAATTGCCTGCCTAGAGCCCATTGGCAAAATATCAATAATTGAGCCACGAATTGCAAATTCTCCAGCTTCATAAACTTGCTGGACACATTGATAACCTGATGCAGATAATTGAATGCGCAATTGCTCACTATCTAATTTATCACCCAATTTAACTAGCAAAACTCGCTGCGTAAAATACTCCTGTGGCGGTAATAACATTTGTAACGTAGTTGCTTGAACTAACAATAAATCAATTTGCTTATGCTGAACTTGCCATAAAGTCCGTAAACGTTCGGCAATTAATTCATTATATGGCGACTGACGCTCATAAGGTAAAACCTCGTAATCTGGGAAGACTGCAATCCGTAATTCTGGAGCAAAAATATTAATTTCACTAGCTAAGCGCTGTAATTGATAACCATCATTCACAATAAATAAAAATGGTTGTGCCTGTTTAGTAAATAACTCGGCAAGAAATAACGCATCACCACCCATCGGCAATTTTGCCAAATGATTTTTTTGCGGGTGAATTTTAGTTGGTAATTTAACTTGAATCATGGCTATAATACCAAAGAACTATCAGATTGACTACCATCAAAATGATTAGTTTTATAATGAATTTCTAAATGTTGTGCATTAAGACGCATGTTTATATAACCAACTGCTGGTAGAATGAGTAAACAAATTATTGCTATAGCAGCAATCCACTCAACTAAAGGCACACGTCTGGCAGACAATTTATCATCAATTAAAGTTAAACTATGCGGATTACCATCTAATTCGCGGATAAATTCGGCCAATGATGCCGCCAACAGCATATTATGTTTACGCACTTTAAATGGTAGCAAAAATAAATCAATAACTGCTAATAAAGCTGGAAGCATAGTCCAACAAAATAATAAATATAACCAAGCATTACGCTTCTGTAAATAAAACTTGTGGATGCCAAATACACCAAAGAAAATTAGCCACGCATAAGCAACTCCAAGATTTTTGCGATTATGCCGATAGAAGAAATTAAACTGTACGCGCTGGACTTCATTTAGGCGTTGTAAAACTTGTTCAATAAAAGATAGTTTAAGCTGGCTCATTAATTGTTCACTCAAAATAGATTTAAACTCTATTTTAACATACTCCATAAGTCAAATTCCATTTGGCAATCAGATAGGCTCACTGTTAAATCTATGTTAAAATAAGTCAATTAATCACAAAAAAGGAACTACTATGTCATGGTTTTGGTTTGCATTGGCAGCCGCAATTCTATGGGGGCTTGGTTATACTATTAATCAGGTAACTTTAAAACATTTCAGTTCAATCGAGTTAATATTCTTTGAATCCATGGTAGTTTGCATTATTATTGGCATTTACTTTATCTACAAAGGTAACTTTGGCGAATTTGTCAATAAATTAAGCAACCTACGTCATCTAGGTCTAATTCTAGCCAGTAGCCTAATCTACATAGTTGCCAGCATATTTATTTTTAAAAGTATCAGTTCCAGTAACGCTGCATTAGCTGCAATCATTGAGTCTTGTTATCCAATTTTCACAGTTTTATTTGCTTTTATTTTATTTGGTGAAATCCAACTTAACCTAATCTCCGCAGTTGGTTTTATTTTAATTTTGGCAGGAATAATTATTGTCAAAATTTATGGACATTAACACCCGTAGATATTACACATTTTTGTCGGTTGACGATCATGATAAAAATGCAGGAAAATAGTTACCGTTCAAAAACACTTATAAAGTCTTCAGGGGAAATAAATCATGAAAAAAAGAATAATCGCCGTATGCCTATCAGCACTCATCACACAGGTATTTGCCCATGGCTGGCAAACACTACCACTAACTCGAGTGGAATATCTATATCAAACCGATCGTGCGGCAGTTGGTTATGAGCCACAGTCAGTTGCTAGTAACCTCATTGCTGGTGGTGGTTCAACATATGCTCAAATAACTGGATTTAGTGGTGGTCCACTTGGTTTCTTTAAAAAGAATCATGCCATACAAAATGATAACTTATGTTCTAATGGGCATACTGCATGGTCTAAATTACTTAATCCACTACCAGAAAATAAAATTACCAAGGTTACCAATGGACAAGTAGTAAACTTTGCTTGGACCAAAACAGCTGCACATACACCAAGCAATCACTTTACCTTTATTACCAACTATAAAACAGGAGGGTACAATCCAGCACCGAGTTGGCAAGATTTACATTATTTACCCGATTGTGATGCGGCTGGCACCAGTAAAGGAACCGATAATTATAACTGTAAACTAGAAATTGCCAATCAGCAATTACAAGGTAGGCAAGTAATTGTCAGCATTTGGCAAAGGGTTGACACAGTAGGTGAAAATTTTGTTTCATGTGCCGATGTCGAATTTGGTAGTGGCGCAATTATCACACCAAGCTGGCGTGCAGTTGATAGCAAGTCATGGATTTCATCAATCAGTCAACCTAAAGCAGGCGAACTAGTAACATTCAAATTAACTAAAAATAATAATGTAATTGCAACTTATTCCCTATCCATAACCGCTAATAACTTGTCAAAATGGGATAGTATTCTTGCTGCAAAAGTTAATAACGATAAAAGCCTAAATGCTCTAGCTGCAATCGGAGCATTGGATACTACGACTGGTTCTGTGAATTATGATGAAATTAATCACAGTAAAGATTATTTGTACATCAATAAGGGTGTCGCAGAATCAAATGCAACATATGGTTATACGTTAACCAAACAAAATGATCCAAATCCAGTGACAATTTCATGGTCAGCAATTGGCTATAAACTAAAAGATTGGTTACAAACGGTTGGCACTGGTGATAAATTAAGTTTTTCACTTAATAAAAATGGCGTTGAAACAGATACTATCAACAATATAACTGTAAGTTCTGCTAGTAATGCTGAAAAAGACCTCGCAACCACAATTAATGGTTACTCATTTAAAAATTCAGTTCAAGTCAAAGCTGGTGTTTTAACCAATGGAACAGTAGGATTTCTTGCTGGTGGACAAAATCAAGTATATGTTTACAAGTCATCAGACAGCACCGATGAATTATCATATGTAATCAGAAATACTCCCGCTATTAGCGAATGTGGCGTAGTTTCTGCATGGAATAGCACTAGTGTATACACAGCAGGTAATCAAGTTTCATATGAGGGTGCAGTTTATAAAGCTAGATGGTGGACAAGTGGTGCTAACCCAGCACAAAATAACGGTACGGATGGATCTGGTAAAGTATGGGGCGTTGTAAGTTGTGGCTCATCTCCTGTACCAACGCCAACTCCTACTCCAACACCTAGCCCGACTCTGGTACCAACACCTACGCCGATACCTGGGAATTATTCAATCTACCCAAGCGGTACTGGTTCGTACACAGCTGGTAGTTTAGTTCAAGGTACTGATGGCAATATTTATGAATGTAAGCCATGGCCTTATACAGCATGGTGTAATGGTGCAAGTTGGGCATATTCTCCAGGATCTGGTTCAGCGTGGCAATCAGCTTGGACAAAACGTTAAGAGAAGCTTTAATTAAATTTTTGAATGCCGGATTAATACAATCTAGCATTTTTTATTAAAAATAACACTATACAATTGATCTCAACACCTACATAAAGTTAAGACTAAATATGTTAAGTATAACATGAGAAATAAGAGTAAATCATGAATAGCAAACCGCAATTAATAAATCTATATAGTTAACGCAAAAATAAACCTTGTATATCCTTAGCAATAGCTAAGCTTAAATTATTTTCTCTATTTGTATCTTTACGAATAGCTCTTTTTAGATTAGCCCAAATGTGCTCAATAGGATTCAAGTTGTAATGATCTAATAAAATTGTAGAGATATATATCCGTTACAGGTTAATATAACTAACAAATTTAATTGGACATAATAAAT
>CAZZAV010000058.1:0-12751 GCA_964652705.1 uncultured Neisseria sp. | reverse complement strand
GTTATATTAACCTGTAACGGATATATATATCTACAATTTTATTAGATCATTACATAATTCAAGCTTAGAAATTATGCCTGATGATTTATGTGCTTTTGATAGTTCCGCATCCTCTGATTCTTGGAGTGATTCATCAGATAGTACTTTGCCATTTGACGGTTCATCAGATAGCAATAACTGGTAATAATTTTATTTAAAAAATACGCGTTTTCGTTGGTAATTTATTTTGTTTAAGTCCGTATAATTAGGAACATAATTATGAAGCATTTCTCAGATATACAACATTTTAATGAATGGTTTAATAATAGGTATTTTGGCAATGAAATAGCTTATGTTAAATCATTGGATCAAATAGTATTAACTGGCACTAAGTCAGCTGAAGAAATACTTAATGTGAGGCCTAATGAAAGTATTCTTAAATCAAATTTAGCATTGATTTTACCAGACGTTGTTAAGTTAGAAAGTCGTTTGATTAAGCATAAAAAAGATGCTTTAGTAATGGAGAAATTGATTATTGATGGTATTTCTCAAATTACTTATTGGACTAAGCGACAAATTATGATTGGTGCAACGATCTGTTTTCTGGTTGAGCAATCAGTTAATGGTGAATTTACTTTGAAACAAATTATTAGTCCACAAGATAAAGCTCAAAAAGTTAACTATAGCTTATTTGTTGCATTGAATGAAAAAGAGAAGAGTGTTTTATATTTATTAAGTAATGATATCAATGTGAAAACAATAGCTCAAACATTATATTTAACTGAATCAACGATTAGATCATACATAACCAATCAGATTATGCCGAAGTTAAATGATATGGGGTATTTAGTAAATAATCGTGAAGATGTTGTTCAAGTGGCTAAGACTTTGAATTTAGATAAAGAAATTCCGGCAAAATTAGTCGAGATAATTAAGCCATTAACAATGTTTTTAAAAGGAATTTAGAGTCGGTTAAAATTAAATGACTAATATATTGTCAATAGACAAGCAATCCCAATAAATAAATTATAATTTAAGAGCTACCAGTGTTGAATATCATTTTAATTCCTATGCCTGACTACTGATTGGAATTTGATTTCTGATTCTTGCTTTTACTTCTTCATAAATATTTATGTGGCTAGAGTCACTTATTTCTAATGTAATGAATATCCCATAATTTATTTCAGAAAAATCTTGTGCATCTTTACTACAATTTATTTTAATTTTTAACGTTTCTCCATCAATGAATGGTATTGCGCTTTCTCCGTCAAATATATCATGATGTACAGTTCCGTTTTTAATACGATTAGCATCAGATTGTACTCTATGATTGGCTAACATGTTGTCATACTCAAACCATAATTTAGCCGCTCTATATCGCTGACTAGTTGAAAATGCTGGTGTTAAATAGGCTAAGGTTATCGTTAGTTTTCTTAAGTCTATAATTGAAGCTAATGATGGTGGTAAAGGAAATTCATAGATATGTCCTTCATCTTTTTTTATCGTTCCAAATCCAAGCATAGTTACTCTATTTGGTAGGCACTCTATTACTCTATTCATTTGAAATTGACCATATCCAATCCAATTGCTAATAAAGTTCTTTATTTTACGATTATACTCACGATTTATTGTTCCAGAATCTTCATAGGAGCTTTCAACCTCTTTTTTTATATCAGACCAATATTGAGTATTTTCTAATGCTATTTTTAACTTTGGATAAATATCATTCCATGATGCTGAATGAATTAGCATGGCTTTTAATAAAGGAATCTCATATTTTGGTTCATTTAAATGTTCATTCTTTCCTTGAAGGATACTTAATAATTTTTCATAGCATAGAAATGCACATCTGGTTACCAATGCTGTAGCGTTACTCGTACCCCTAGTATTTATTGTTGAGTTTATGCTGCTATCTCTTGGAGTTGCTACTTTAATTCCTGGTAATCGTCCTTGATTAACTACCGAAAGAATAGTTGGAGTCCTGGATTGGATTTGAATTTGAAAAAATTGTTTGCCACCATCAAAAATTAAATCTGGCTTTATAGAGTTTCTATATCCGCTACCAAATGCAGAGATTAAACTTGGAAAACCATCTTCTATTGGGTTAATGATATCATTTCCATGAGGAATTGTTTGATGACATTGATCAGTATGTATGGCGCCAACAGTAATTGAGTTTATTGATTCAGAAGGGGAAAGTATTTTACGGTTTTTATATTCTTTGCATACACTATCAAGAATTAGCTTTCTCTGCTCGTCGGTGCTTAGATTTTCAAATTGGCCCCTATTAGTCTTAATTTTGATGTCATTGGCAAGGTTGCCAGCGCTAATTATAAATAATACATTATATTTATAACTTAGCCAGTCAATTAATTTTGCCAGAGGGCTCATTGTTCCATAAAATTGCCGGGTAATGTCTCCAATAGATAAGTTTATTATTCTAACGGTAGGTGCCGCTGCTTCCTGGTTTTGCTCTCCCTCGAACATTCGTTTGACGGAGCGATGAATTAAATCAATGATAAGCTGGTCATTTGGAAAACCCTCCACCTTAGGATCTCTGAATCCTCTAACTGGGGTTAGAATTGGTCTCACATAAATTTTTTTGGAAAGAGCCTTGTTATTGTCGTTGGCATCTCCATTAATAATAAGAGAAGCCATTGCTGTACCATGTCGTCGTTCAGAAGCTAAGTATAATTCCTCAAAGTTATCAGGATCATCAATGATTAAATAGTTTTCTAATAAACTATGATTAGATAAAGGTAACCCATCTAATAATCCTATAATAGGATCAGCATCACTAACTTCTCTAGGTGTGGAGTTTACGCTTTCAATTTCTTCTACGTGGTTTTCATCTACAGTACTGATTAATGTTTGTCCAACAGGCCTAAGAAATTTTATACTATCACTAGAAACAAGTTGAACATCTCTATGGTCTATAATCTCTTGTATTGCAGCAATAGGCAGCTCTATCAATAACCCATGGTATGCAATGTCAGAAATCACACAGCTGCTAATAACTCTACCATTTTTGGCCTGTATAATATTTTTTATTTCATTCTCGGCACTATTTCTCGTCTGAGTATTTTGCCTAAACCACATTTCAATTTCAAAATTCAACATCATATTTGGATTATGTTCAAGGTCTTCATTCCAGGCTTCTAAAACTCCAGTTTCATGAAGTCTATCTTGTATATCCCATTTCCTAATTGTCTTTAAGTGCTTAAAAAGCTCCTTAAATTTTCCTAGGCCTCGTTCAAGTTTAACGTTTGGATTACTTGTAAATTTTTGCCATATAGAAAGAAGCTCATTGAGAGCTCTTTGGTTAGTCATAGTTAAATATAGTTTGCCACTTAAATCTTGCCCAGGATTATTTGATATAGAAAACCCATCTGACTGATTCATTCCTTCTATTACAAATTCACCAAGCCACTCTAACCCATTAATTCTATTTACTGCATTAATAAAATCATTAATAGTACCAACTACTTCTAAGACCAGAACCATTTCTGGAGTATTTCCATTCGTATTTGATTGAATTTGTAAGCGCTTAGCATTAAGTGAATTAGAAAATTGCTGAAATAAAGGCGTTAATCTATTTACTTGCTGAGAATGAGATGGTAAATTGACATTAGGGTGAAAAGGATTTTGTTTAGTTCGTTTGCTAATTGTATACGAAGGAAATAATAAGAGTGGTAAATTTGACACTATCTTTTTCCTATAATAGATATTTTATTGGTTTGAGTAGTTTATTTTTAATTGTTTGATATTGTTTGATACTATATTTTTAATATTAGTAATTGGAAGATTAAGGACGTATTGTCTGAAGATATTTGTACAAAATTCTTCTATTTCTGCATAGCTTAATCCTAAAAGATATTTAGCTAATGTTTCATGTGCGTAACCAAATGATAATCGCATACGTTGCTCATATTTGATAAGCAATTGTATTATATTACTTCTTGTAGGAGAAGGAAGTGTTAAACGAACTTGAAATCTTCTCCATACAGCTCTGTCTAATAATTCTGGATGGTTGGTAGCACCAATTACTATAACGTGGCTAGGCAAGCTATCAATTTGTAATAATAAAGAGCTTACCACTCGCTTAATTTCTCCAGTTTCATGGGTATCACCACGCTCTTTAGCTAAGGTTTCAAATTCATCTAAAAATAAAACGCACCTACGTGTTTTAACATATTCAAATAATTTATTAAGTCGTTGGGCTGTTTCTCCTAGATACGTACCAATTAATGATTCATACCTTATCACAAATAATGGAATCATTAACTCGTTAGCTATGCATTCTGATAATGTCGTTTTTCCATTGCCAGGAGGACCAATTAATAACACACGATTTCTTGGCTCTAGATTATATGAACGAAGCAAATCAATGCGTTGGTGTTCTGTAATTAACTCTTGACAGATTGAAGTAATATCTTTTGATAATACCAAATCAGTTAGATATTTTTGTGGGGTAATTTCATTAAATAAATTTACTATTTGATCATTAATGTATGTGACAGACTTTATGTTATTCGTCTGCTCAGCAACAACAGTTAAAAACTCAGCTAGCTTCTCTGCCAAAACAGTATGTTTTTTAGCCCTCTCTTCTGAGATAATGGCTTCAACCACCTTTCGGAAGACAGGTTTATTTCCTGAAAGACCTGTTCTTACTAATTCAACAACTAAATCCGCCCTAGCCATTTTATGATCCTATATTTAAAAAATTATTAAGCAGTAATATAGAAAATTTACAGTATGTATTGTCTCACACTTTTATAATAATTATTAAAATAATAACATTATGAATTTATTCATACTTATTTTTTAAAATACGCGTTTTCGTTGGTAATTTATTTTATTTGAATCCGTATAATGCTGAATATTAGTTAAATCCCACATTGCGAACAAAAGTCAAAATTAGTTAAGAATGGTTAAGCTATTAATAATCTTTTTAAAAGGGATTTAATATGTCGATGCAGTTAAATTTTTTTACTCTGCTTATTACTTTAATTGCATTGTTTTCTTATTCAGTTAATGCTGAGATGTCTATAGTTAATTTTAATCAACAGACGCCTGAAGTAAATAGTAGAAGTAGTAGCTTTAATATTCCAAAGCAATCTGGTCTTTATTGCTGGGATAAAGCAGAAATAAGATATGGAGTGCCTGCAAAGCTCTTGGTGGCAATAGCAAAAGTAGAGACTGGTATTAATCCATCTACTGTTGGTAAAAAAAATAAAGACGGATCATATGACATAGGATTAATGCAGATAAATTCTGGGTGGCTGCCTAAGTTAAGTAAATACAATATAACAGAAAATGACTTATTTAAGCCATGTACAAACATCATGGTTGGCGCGTGGATTCTTTCAGATGAAATTAATTAAGAGCATTAAAACTAGAAAAGGGCAGTATTCTGAGATATTTATTAAATCTCAGGGTATTGCAACTCCAGCGCGATTAATGGTGGACTCTTACTCTGCATTGGCGTATACAACAGATCCCAAAGACTTCCAGATGGTTGAAGATTTCAAAGCGATGGGGTATTCCACATCGGATGCTATTCACCAGGTGTTAAGGGTAAAAAAAGCGGCTTAGGTAAAGTTCATAATTAATTATTAAAACTACCGCCTGACGTTGGTGGGTCTATTTTTGCTGTCAGGCAGAGCCTAATTTTAAAATAGACCTAATATAAAAAAGACAGTATCTTGGGATAATATGAAAAATGGATAACATTAATCAAATGAAGAATAAACTTAAAAATATAGATATTAGTAATAATCTTGGGGAATTATATTCTTTGTTTGCTAGTTTATTTATTAATTTAGACTCACAGCAGAATTCAATACAAAATTATTTTAAATTTTTATTGGTCAACGATGATTTGCAAATTATGCTCAGCACTATTTTTGATGAGGCATCCGAAATATCTACTAATGTATATACCAATATTAGCAATCGTCCAGTAATGAGAATTTTACCTACTGAGTACGATGAGGAACCATGGCGTAGTCGCAAATTAATTACAGCAATTTTTGAACATCAACCTAGAACAATTCAATTACTACAAGAAATGGTGAAGTTCTGGCAAAAAGAAAATGCTATGTATATGTGATAATTGTATGTTGATTATCAGTCATGTGTTAGAAGTAAATAAGAAAGATTTTCCAATTCTATAGTATAAGTAAAATACTCTGTTCCTGGTATTGACACTAATCTAGGGTACGCGCCGGTGAAATAAATTTTGGTAGATGAATTTAGATCATTATTCATTATTTCATTAATATTGCAAATAAATTGTTTTCTAAATCTATACTGTTCAATTAATGTTTGAGGTATATAAATGCTAATTCTTCTTTTTACATTTTTCTCACCTACATTGTCAGAAATTTGGGTCTTTAAATAAATTTTATAACCTCGACCATATGTTTTAATTTCATCAATTAAATCATAGAATATAAATGGCGCGGTATGTTTTTTAAACCACCTAACTTGTTGAAAACAGTTATCAAAATATCTAGAGATACCATCTGGTAAAGTTAGACGTAAATTATTTTTTCGTATGTAATTACTATTATAAATTGGGTTTGTATATACATCTACAATTCGTTCTAATTGGTTAGTCTCGTGTTTGTTAATTTGATGGTTATTATTGTTGTGTCCTTTATTCTTATTTTTATTATGTGATTCTACGTCGTCCGAAATAATGGAACTTCCCGCTTCAGTATCTTTAATCCATTTCTGGGGAGGTCTAATCAATAAAAAATGAGTTGGAATATTGAATTCTAATTTATTCCTAATTTGAACTTCTGCATCAAGTTCTGAGATTAATGGGTTATCAAGTACGTTTATGTAACTACAATTTTGATGTTCTGAGGTAGGGTGTTTTCTAAAATGTAAAGCCTGTTTTACTTTTTTACTGGAATATGCATTAACTGGCCCCATCTTTGCATTACAATTGATGTCTGGGCATGTATATTCATATTTAATGCCTAGATGCTCACAATCTTCATCGAAGTAATTTTCTCTAACCTCATATATATTCAATATCTTCTTTAATTGAATACAGTATGCTTTTGGGAACGATACATTTCTAATTGTTGCCATAATCAATTTACCTCTATGGTTTTTTAGTTTTAAAAACTCGTATATTACGTTTAATATATAGATATTTGGGTATCTAAGCACATATTGTTACTATATATATAGTAACTGGATAATAATATGCTTATATGCTAATTTATCTAATTTTTATTGTGCTATAAATTATTGTTTATAAATCATTAAAATCTATTTCTTCTTCTGCAGTATTGAAAATATTAATTCTTGTATCAATATCTATTTCATTAACCAACCAACCTCTAAGCTGGGCATTTTGAACAAAATCATCTATCCTATTAACACCTCTTATTTCTTTTAGGGTTACTACAATACCAAACTTAAGACCTTCACCAGAGCTCTCATTAAGTCGTTCTTTGGTTTTAAGACTCAAACCCCATAAAGTATTATCGTAAGTTTTCAACTCCTGGTTTTTTCCAGTAAAAACTTCTCGTATGTGTTTTATATTATCCCATTTTCTAAAGAAATTACGTGCATCTTCTTCTAAGGTATAGTGATTATATTCTTCTGTCTGATAATTATTATTAATAGTCTTAATTGAATTACCATTTAGTCTCCCAAAAGATATGTCAAGTTCTGTATTAGTATAATCTACACCTTGATTTCTAGAGCATGCTGGGAAATAACAAAGAGTGGCCTTTGAAATAAAAGGATGCTTTGCTTTTACTACAGGGACAGGTATTTTGTAATTATATGTATTATATTTCTCAGAAACCCCCTGTATGACAAATTGTATTTCATCATCCTGACTATGCACAATATCCTTTATGTGTATAGGAACAACGCCATGACCAATAAGCGTTGGATCTCCTTGTTCTTTATCCCATGTAGTTGCTGAATGAACAAGTAATGCCTTAGCAATTTCTCTACTTAATCCCAATATATCTATTAAATATGATAACTTTCTAGCAATCCAAGGAGCTGCAAATGAGGTTCCTTGAACTAAAGCTTCTCCTGTTGGAGTGCAAACCCTCATAGGTTGTTTTGTATCACCGCCATAATAGCTAATATCTGGTTTTATGAAGAATGATAGTACAGGTCCTTTTCTGCTATATGATGAAGGCTGTTTATACATATCTACAGAATTTACAACTATAGAGTTAATTGAATCCGCTGGAGCTCCAATTGATCTAACTTGAGTCTCTCCATTGGATAAATTGGTTCCAGCAATTACAAATATAACGTCATTTTCAAACTGTATCTTGTCTAAAATTGCAGCCTCTGGAGATATAAAATTTGGATGTATATCAAGTTTTGAACCTAAAGATAAATTCCAAACTTTAATATCCCTATTTTGAGCTACAATTTCACTAATATTTCTTAGTATTGTAAAGGAATTAAAACTACTACCACTTGCAACTCCAAAGTGTTTCACCTTAAATTTACCGCAGCCATCCTCCAAATGTGGGTTAAACGTCGGCCCATCTACAATTATTGATGATACTGCTGTACCATGCGCATAGTCACCTGCGACAGTTGGTATATCACTAGATAACATATTAGTATAATCTACCCATTCAGAAAAATAGACGTTTTTCTTAAAAAGTGTATCTATAACGCCAATAGTAGGTTCATTTTTTGGTGAATTTATTTTAATCACACCATCATCAATAAAATCAAAATTATCTTTGGTTATTTCAGATAGATCACTTACCGCCATAGATATTAAAAATGGAGCTTTGCTTTTTAAAATCTCTAATTCATCAGGTCGTAATAGAATAGTTGTTTCATCCATTATGCGGTTAGATAAAATATTAATACCTATTTTTTCTAGGAGTTGAGAAGTCTTTACGTCCGTTTTATATATAGTAATAATTGCATCGTGTTCAAACGCAGCATCTTCAATGGATACATCAAATTTTTTAACATAGTGTGCATCTACTATAATTTTGAGGAAGTTTGTTTTGGCAATTGCTTTGGAAGGAAAGGGAGTTTTTTTATTACTTGCTTTTTTAAGAGCATCATGATCAATTTCTCCATTAAAATGTTCATTTAAAACCTCAATACAATTCGCTAATTGTTTTATAGATTCATTCAAAATTTTTAGAGAAACATAGTGTGTCATGATATGTTTTGGATGTTTACCAAGTGAAAACTTGGCACCTACTATGGAGCTATTTGGAGGATTTAAATTATTCCCCAAAAGAATTTGTAACCTATTACTTTTGGCCGCAACTTTAATATAGTGTACAGTGATAAGTACTCCAGGGATCAAATTTTGATCTCTCCAATACTCCTTGAGTTCATTTAAGTTCTTTAATAAGCCTTGTAATTTTGACACATTTACAGATTGTCCTACCGGCAAGCTAGGTGGTCCAAATCCACCTAGTGATCTAGAGGCTTGTTCAAATCTTCCTTTTAACTGTAGTAAATTATTCAATGTAGGCTACTCCTTTAACTCTCTAGATACTTGACTTTTTGAAACTCCTGTTAGAATTTCAATTTCTCTAACAGTAAAGCCATTGTCTTGCATGTGTTTTAAATTCATATTTTCATTGTCTCTATGAATATTAATGTATAATTTTTTCAAATAATCATGTTCATTACTGGGGTCACTAAATGCAATAGATGTTCTAATGAGGTTTTTAAGTTCTCCTGGATATGGTATTACATCCATACGCTCAAGTATTTTTTTAAATAACCGCATATTCCTTCCAGCAAATTTAAACTTGTGTAACATATCATTCAAAATTGCTTCACCAACTTCAATAAGATCTTGTTTTGTATAATTACTAAAATCAATAATCGCATCAAACCTTCTTGATAAAGCCTTATCAAATGCTTTATATAAATTAGTGGTTGCTATTAAGATAATATTATCATTTAAACTGTCTAACCCTTTTAAAACAGATGAAGTTGCTCTTCCCATTTCTCTTAAGTCATTTGAATTAATTCTATCTATAGCAATGGCATCTATTTCATCAAATAAAATAATAACTTTATCTGGGTTGCTTACAGAAGAAATCTCATTAAAAAGTAATGATATGTTTTTAGATGTTTGACCAAGTTTACTATCAATAACTGAATCAAAATCCACAATAAACAATTCCCTTTCAAGAATTCTTGCAATTTGTTTGGCTGATTCTGTTTTACCTGTACCTGGTGGTCCTTCAAATAGAAATTTATTAATACCTGCATTATGTCCAATAGCATGTATGATGCCTAAAATATTGTCCTTGATTGAGGTTGGAAGAGGCAATGGATTACTTGATGTTTCTATTCGTTTAACAAATATATTTTCACTTGCATCAATTTGCGGAGAAAAAGTATTCACATCTGATAATAAAGCCATAATGTATTCAGAAAGTTGATAATCATTACTTTTATCGAAGTATCGTGCTATTTCATACGCTTCATTTCGAAAAGCAGAATCATTTTTTTCTGCATGATATTTTATTAAGTTTAATATATTTTTCTTTTTCATTCTTAGCCCTTTTTCTATATATTTTAAAGTAATGAAATGTATTAATATATTTTATTACTTTAATCTTAATCATGTCACCTAGATACATTGTGATCATCTTTTAATTATTCTTGAATTGTTTAAATTTTTATAATGCATTATAACACACTTGGGACAAAGTGACATAATTTGGGACGTAATTCACAATATTAATGTATACCGAAGCTTGAAGGATATATTAAAATCAACGATTTTATGCATCAACAAACTCTTTAAATTGCCACATAAATGTTTTACAAATACCTAGTATGCGTAACTATCTAATCTGATAGCATATGTGACATAATTTGTTTAGCTTACTTAGCGGTTTAATTTTTTGAGCTCCTTGTTTATTTTAGGATAAGATAAATCCGCCCATCGTAGATTATTTTAAAATAGTTAGAAGGCAATAAAAACTAATAAATTAATCAAAATACGTGTTTTCGTTGGTAAAGTTTACAAATTTAGTCGGTACAATCAGTGGTTAGTTATCAATCATTACAACCATTATGAACATGGTATTAAGTATTAAAAGAGATGCTTAACTATTGGCAATTACATCCTTATGTTAGTGTGGATATTTTACTATTGAGCATAGGCTAATTAAAATAGACCAATTATTTAATGAATACTAAATAATATCAGAAAGTAAATGAATGAACTTAGAAGTTATGTTAGTGCATCGAAGGTATGATACTGAGAATACCAAAGTGCGTTCTTTCAAGTGGAGTAAATTATGATTAACCCTCATGAAATTTATACATTTAAATTAGCCAAAGAGTTTCAGAAAGGATTGGCAAATAAAATATTTTTATCTGATAATGGGGAACTTTGTCTTATTCCAACTAAATTCTGTATTTATGATGATAATAAAATTAATTTTGACAATCTTGGTAAGTTTAATCAATCGTCTGTTAGTTCACTTCCACCAGATAAAGTTACAAGTTTTAAAGAAATCAATGATGGAACAACGTTTTTTTTCATGGAGAAATATATAGAAAGAGTCTTTAAAAACACATTTAAAAAGAATAATGACGATAATATTGGTCACGTTAAAAACTTTGTATCCGCAAACATCATAAAACAGTACAAATTGCCAATAATAAACATTGATAATAAAGACCTAATTCAAATGATTAATGATACAGATTTAAAAGTTAAATTTGAAAATGATGATGTTAGGCTTCCATTTGATTCTTTTTTACTTAGATTTACTTTAAATGCCAGAATAATAGAGCTATTTGTTAAAAAAGTTGTGATGCAATTGGATGGAGCAGAGAGTGCACAGACTTTAATTTTTGCGGAAGGGATTTCCATTAATTATAATGGTTCTTGTATGCAAGTATGCATACCAATTACAGGGCATGTCGAGCTTATAGAAACAGATTTAAGCATAGAAGAAAAATTAACCCAAGACACAATAGTTAATTTTGTTCAAAAATTACTATATTATTTTACGCTTGAAAAATCAATCGAATATATTGATAAAATAAAACGAAAGTCATTATTAACTACAACCCACAAAAGCCTTAAAGAGCAAAAATACGGCGTTACTATTATTAATCTGTTTAAGGATGTTAGATATAACTACAAAGTAGATAATAATGATACAGGTGGTACAAAAAATGCACATTTGGTGAGAGGACATTTTAGAAAACAACCTGTAGGTAGTAGAAAAGATCCTGAATTTAAGGTTATTTGGATACAGCCTTATTTCACTGGTTCTAATTTACCGAATGGTAATAAGAAATATTATTTACAGCCATAAATTAGATAAATAACTAGATACTGGAGGATTAAGATGTCAAAAGCAGAAGAGTTAGATAAAAATTTTGAGTTAGCAATTGCTCAACTCCATGCAGAGCTTGAAATGGATGAAATTTCAGAAGATCATTATGAGACATGCTTGGGTGAGCTTCTATATGATAAATTTGATTACGAAAGACACGGTTTTACCTCATAGCCAGTAGACAATTTATCTTATAAATTATTGACTAGGATTATGATAAATATAATTTTTAGTATTTATTTCAATAGATATGTTACCGATTTCCTTAGATATGTTGCTGATTAAATCACTAATTTCGTCGGCGTATTTAGATACTTCTCCTCTGTGTTGCATTATAATATTACTATCTTCTATGCTGGTACTTCCACATTATAATGGTAGGCAAAATTAGTACCAAAAAGTAGTTGAATCTTAGATATAATTCC
>CAZZAV010000057.1:0-12851 GCA_964652705.1 uncultured Neisseria sp. | reverse complement strand
TCTGAGTATAATTATGGTAATAAAATGGCTTTAATAGTCTACAGAAATATTAGACTATTACAGTATATTGTGGAGTAATGATTAGATTGAATTTATCGTTATTGGAAAATGTCGGAAATAAATTATTCCACCATTGATGAGTCAGGAATACGCCAAATGTGTTCTTGGTATTATTTTTGATGGCATGCCATTTATTTACACCATCGACGCTTGAGAATAATGCAATTGAGTCCTTTCCCATGGACATATTTGATTCATAAGTTTCAATTTGTTTAATAGTGATACCATGTTGTGCAAAATTCTGAACTATTGAATCTGCTGTACCTTGTAGTTGATCGTTATCACCAAGATATGATTGATTTTTAAATAGATATAAATTGGTGCTTGCGAAGCAATTAAGCGCTGATGAAATCATTAGAATGCAATAAAGTTTTTTTAGCATGTACGGTTTCCTTGATGTCTTTTATGTTTTGAGATTTTAACATAAATGATCAACTGATGTTATTTTGTTGGTATGTTAGTATCAATAAATTGCATTGACTAATTAATTTTATTCATGATTAAACACGTTAATTGGAGCATATGGTTGGATTTGTTTTTCATGATATAATCGCTTCTTTATACACAATTATAGTGAACTAATTATCTTATTTGATATTATTCATCAATAGTAAATGCTATTATTGATAGTATTTACTGGAAGTAATTGAAATCATAACTTTATTTTTTATGTGAGTGTTAAATGACAACAAAGCAAAATCAAAACAACTTAGTTTGGTTAGACATGGAAATGACTGGACTTGATCCGAATAAAAATGTTGTGATTGAGGTTGCTGTGGTTATTACTGATAGTGAGTTAAATATTTTGGCAGAGTCTCCAAGTTATGCAATTAGACAGCCAGCCGAAGAACTTGCTAAAATGGATAAATGGAATGTTAGCACTCATACTCGCTCGGGGTTGTTGGAACGTATTGCAACATCAGGTATTGATTTAGCAGAAGCGGAAAAGCAAATATTAAAATTGCTTAAAAAACACGTTGCGAAGGGAAGCTCTCCATTGTGTGGTAACACAATTCACCAAGATCGTAAATTTATGGTGCTATATATGCCTGTGTTGGAAGAATATTTACATTATCGTAACATTGATGTGAGTAGTATTAAAGAATTAGCGCGACGTTGGAATCCCAGCATTTATGATGGATTTAAAAAGCATAATAAACATGAAGCGCTGGCGGATATTCATGAATCAATTGAGGAATTAAAATACTACCGCCAACATTTATGGAGACCGGATGAAGCTTCTGGTATGAGTAATTCAATTCAAGAAGCAAATTAATAGAGTAATTAATCCCAAATTAACTAGAATTAAGCCGCCATCGTAGCGGCTAAAATTTATTTTTGGCTGTATATAACTTCGCTTTTGATTTAAGCCACGATTGTACATGCTGATGCTTAAATTGTGTGCATAACGAGCTGCTGCGATTAAAAGCGGCAAAAGTATTTTGGGTGATAAATATCTTTTGTTAAAACGCATTTTGTATGCTAACTGAATTCTTTGAAACTCATTGGCTAAATACTCAAAAGCATTAAATACAGCTAATAGCGAAAAACCTATTTTTACGGATAGTATATTACGCTGCATTAAGTTTAGCAGTACGCTTTCTTTGGGCATGTGTAACATGAATCCAAATGAGATTAATGCTAGACTATATAAGCGTAAAGTTAGGTTTATACTATGTTGCAAGTGTAGTTGTGTTGGATTTGCTGAATTAATTTCAGGGATATTTGAAGTTTGCACAAACCAGCAACTGCTGATAAACATTGCCGCTAATGCTGGCACCAAAATCAAGCTGAATAAACCTAATTTTTTCCACTTTAAATTTGGATTTAAAAGAAGTAAATTACAGAGCATTAAAAGTAGTGTGAGTAAATATCCCTTTGAGTGATTTAAATTAAAGATACCAGCGATGCCAATGAGTGCAAAAATTAAAAATAAAAATGGATGCAGTTTGTTTTTTAACATGATGTAAGCTCTCCATTTTTTAACTCGTAAACCTTTTGGCTAATTGCATTTACAAAATTTAAGTCATGACTAATTATAATGAAGCTTATGCCATTCATAGCCAATTGATTAATGCATTCTATTAAGCGGAGTTTGTTGGCATAATCCTGACCAAAACTTGGTTCATCAAGTAGAATTAACTCAGGCTGGTGATTAAGGGCGATTGCCAAAGATAAGCGCCGCTTTTGACCTTCTGACAGCGTGAACGGGTTTTGATTGGCTTGAGGAGTTAGATTAAACGCATCTAGAATTTGTGCTTGGTGATTAACTTCCTCTGTAACGCGATTAAATACAAAGTGAGTTTCTGGGTTTTGCCACAGTAGACTAATTTCTGCCCACAACTGGCTTTTTTTCAATTTATTAATATCTTTTTTATGCCAATAAATCATTTGCTGGTTAGGAAATATTCCTGCGATTAATTTGAGTAAAGTAGATTTGCCAGTACCATTTTTCCCTAAGATGCTGATTACTTCTCCCTGATATACCTCTAAGTTAATTTTATCCAGTAGATTTTGTTCTGCTTTATACGAGTATCTCAAGTCTTTGATTTTAAGAATTGGATTTTGTGTATCCACACTTATTTGGTGCTTACATTGCTGATCAGGAAGTTGTTCTAGCCAATTGATTTGCTCTGGGGTTTGCGCAATAATATTACCATTTTCATCAATATAAAGACTACGATTAATGAGGTTTTGTAGGTAATGTAGATTATGTTCAATAATGATTACAGTTTTATTCTGAATATATTCAGCAATGATTTGCATAATTTGTTCGGCAGAATATGGATCAAGAAATGCAGTTGGTTCATCCAATAATAAAACTTCTGGTTCAAGAAGCAAAATGGCTAATAAGTTTATTTTTTGTTTTTCACCACCAGATAGGCTATTTACTTTGCGATTCAGTAGTGGCTGAATCGCAAATTTTTCTGCGATTGCGGTAATTTTAGCATGAATGTTTTTCGCTGAAAAACCTTGATTTTCAAGTCCGAAAGCTAATTCAGCATAAACATCTGGGCAAATTAATTGACTATCTGGATTTTGTTGGAGATAACCTATTTTTAGGAGATCTTGCTCAGTTAATTCAGTTATTTCACGATCATGAAATTTGATTTCTCCATTTAAATTCCCAGCAATTAAGTGTGGAATTAATCCTTTTAGTGCGGCAAGCAAAGTTGATTTCCCTGAGCCAGATGCTCCTTGTAAAAGGATACATTCGCCAGCTTCTACTGTGAAAGTTCCGTTTAAATTAATTTGTTGCGAACTAAATGGATAGCTAAATTTGAAATCATGAATGTGGTAAATGCTCATAGCTGTTGCTGACTAATGCGAAATTGGTTTAAAACTCCAGCTGCAGCCAATCGATTAGCTAAATAACGTGAAAACAGACCACCTAATAATGCGCCAGAAATCATGTTGCAGCAAAGATTTAAGGCATTAAAACTAAAATTAAATGCTCCATATCCGTACCAAAAATAAGTAATTACGTAACCTCCAATTGCCGAAAATATACCAGCAGCTGTACAATTGAGTTTTGTCCATACTTTATAGCGTGTTGCTAAAAATAGTAATTCAACTGGCAACCCTTGCGCTAATCCAGAAAATAAAGCAGAGATTCCCCATTGTGAAATCATTCCTTCAACTGTTGCGGCAATTGTTTCACCTAATATTGCGCTTCCTGGTTTGCGGATTATATAAGCAAAGAAAATTCCTCCCATATGCCAAAATCCTTCTAATAACCCACTTAATCCAAAAGTTTTTAAAATTGGTGATAAGATGTCATAAGCAAAAGAGTATATCCACCAAGCAATTCCCATTGCAGTTGCCATGATAGCAATAAATACTGTTTCGCTAAGATTTAGTTGATTTTTCATGTAAAATTTCCTTATAAGTTTTTAAAATTGCTTATAAGGGAGTAGGGCGGTAATTGATGGTTAAATCAAGTTTGTTGGCACTCTCCCTTGCGCAGGTACTAACCTGATCAGGTTTAAAGGGTATTTCTCAGCTAATTTTTATTAAATTAGCACCCCCGGTGAATTGAGGATTTAATTCTAACATAAATTGAATGGACATATTTTAAATATTGAGTCAGAAGCGATTTAATATTCGCGTAAATATTCCGAGTATTTATATGGTTTATGGTACAATACCTGCCTTGTCAAAGCATCCGTAGCTCAGTTGGATAGAGTGTCAGTTTCCGAAACTGAAGGTCACAGGTTCGATCCCTGTCGGGTGCACCAATATTTTTCTGTAAACCCACATAAATATCTGATTTAATTTAACCTTGATTTGTTTTTGCGTCTGTTTTTTCTCCTAAAATTTAACCAAATTTGACGTAATTTAACCTAATTTAACACGATTTATGGCACAGCATTTGGCACAAGGGGTTGAACCTATACAAGTAGTTTTTTACCTTTAACTGCAGAAATAAACCTTGCATAGAATTTATAAATAATTTCTGGTGTTTCATGTCCTACCATCCTGTATAGTATCAGAGGACTATTTCCACGCATAAGCATGTAGCTGATAAATGTATGCCGCATTTGATAAGGGTTTCTGTATTCTACGCCTGATTTTATTAATGCTTCACGCCAATATCGACCAAATCCATCTGTTCTCAAATAGTTTTTACCTTTAGGTGTTTTGAATACTCTTTTATCTTCTGCGCCACCTGTAATTTTAAGCTGAGCCATGAGTGCATCTTTTGCCAAGGCAGTCATTTCAATGTTGCGTATTCCTGCCTTAGTTTTAGGTTGTTTTATTACTCCATTCACGGATACTGATTTATTAACATAAATTTGTTCATTTTCAAAATCTATATCCTCCCAAGTAAGTGCAAATAGCTCACCGATACGCATCCCTGTATAAAAACTTGTGCTGATTAAATTTCTTATTGTAGAGTGTGGGCAGCTGTCTAATATTAGTTGAATTTCATCTTGATTAAATGGTTTAACTTCATATTCAGTATTTATGGAATATTGGCTTAATATATTCGTTTCTAATTTCTCGAATGGATCCTCTTTAATTATATTTTCTCTTAGTGCATTCTTAAACACATGTCTGAGCGGCCTAAGTATTAATTTAATCCTATCTCGACTTAGTTGAATTTGTTTGATGAATTCTTCAATGTCGTACACGGTTATAGTTTTAATGTTTATGTTTTTAAAATAGGGTATTAGATGTATTGTTGTCACAATTTCTAGATTAGTGATAGATGGAGGCGTTAAGTCATGACGTTCTCGGTAACGCCATAATTGATTTTCTAGCAAGTCTGACATATTATATTTATCTCTTATTTTTCCTAGAGATTCGATATTTGGGATTCTCTCAATAAAAAAAGACGGTTCAAACCGTCCTTCTTCAAGCGCACATATCAGTGAGTGGTATAGTTTTTCTACCATTGTCAACTTATCTTTTTCAGTATAAATAGTACGCAATCTACGCCGTTTGCCATTGAATCTAAAATCAAATCGATAGAATCCATCAACTAATGTTATCCCACTTGGCAATTTATTAAGTTCTCGCATTTGTTAAAGTCCTCCTCACAAAAATAAGTCCAACGTGTGCCAGCACCATTTTTTTTGACAACAAAACCATCTTTCCATATTCCAGACTGAATTTTGCCATAAACTTGTCGTTTGGTTATCTTGCCTCCAGCAATTACTTCTTTTAATAGCACCCAACGTTTGGTGATTTTATTCATAATTATTAACTCCAAATAAACTTCTTAAAATTTCCTGATAACAGAGTTCTGTTATCTCCCATTGCTTTATTAAATATTCAATCATTGATTAACTCCTTAATTTATTCAAACATTTTTTACAAGTAACTATAGTTTTATCAAAAGTTGGATCTGGTAGTAATTTTTTGGAGTGTCTACCATCGCATAATTTTGCTGTTGTATGCAGTCCTTCATCATTTAATATTTCAATATATTCTACATCTAATCGCTCAGAATCTCCATAATGAATTTTATGCTTATGCATTATTACCTCGTTAAAATCATTAATGACATTGCCAAATAAGCTAATATACTTGTACACATTGCATCAAGCATGTTGTATAAATCTTTATTACTTTTTGCTTTTTTCATTTTGAAAACATTATAAATACCAATTGATGCAAACATCGTACTTAAAATGATATTACTCATCTTCCCATCCTTAAATCTGTTAATAAAAGACCGACCTCTAAGCTCTTGCGTTTAAATGCCGCTGCAATTTTCCCTGGTCGATGGTAATCAACCATGGTGTGATTTGGGTTTTGTCTTTTAAAATCCTCGATTACATTATATAGCTCAAGCAATTGTTGTTCAAGTCTATATAGTGTTTTTGCTTTCATATTACACACTTACATCTCCATAATCTGAATGTTTATTACACCCAAAATCTTCAGGGTCACATATATCTTCTCCAGCCATTTCAGATATAGCACGGTCGTCCTTGTCCCAAGCCTCACATCTATCTTCATAAACAGTACGAACCATAAGATATCTGCATGTGTTGCAAGTCGATGGTTTAGGTGGTTGCAATTTTCTAGCGTTTTCAACAATACTATCTAAGTTGCTTAATATGTTACTTCCTAGTTTGACTATTGTTGTTGCGTTATCAATTATGTTCTTCTTACATTGTTCAAATTCTTTTAAATTCATTGTTAAACTCCCGTTTGATTTTTTGTTAATAACCAAGCCATTCAGCTTGCTCTACATTTACTCGTCCGCTCTCTGTTTCAAATACTTGTTTATATTGAGCTTTTCTGAAATCATCCCGACCACTATTAATTACATACACTGAACGTCCAAATTTGCCATCTTTCGTATTTAATATACTTCCTTCCGAATAATTTCCTAAATTATGTAACAGTCTAATTTTAGCGGCTTTTGAGGTACTAATCTCCACAGTAACTTCACTGTCTATAATTAGCATCTCACCACAATTTATGCATTCATAAAGCTCACATTCTGGGATTCCACTGGTTGTGTAATCGTATCCTGTATTTTGATGGCAATATGGGCAGTTATTGCCATTAATTAAATCAGTCTCATTACTATATTGTTTACTCATATAAACTCCTGTTTTAAAATCTACAAAATAAGAAATCCCCAGTTAATGGGGATTACCTGTGGATAAATAGGCTTAATCATAAACACTGGACAGTGCGTATAAATAAGCCCACTCATTAGGTAATAAAAAACCCATTGCTGGGCTTGGTGTTACTTATTATTTAGCTTTAAGCTCTTCTTTGCGTTTAGCAATCATTACTTGAAGATTTGTGGCTTGAGATTTTTGTTCAAACTCTTCTTTAATTTTTGCATTCTTATCACCAGTTAACTCTTCGGTTGCTTCAATTTGATATGATTCAACTTTAGTTTTTTCAGCAAGCTCATTTAGTTGATTAATTGCGCTCTTGGTGTTATTTTTGGCAAATGCTGAACCAACTTGTTTGTTAGCAGAGTTTATTGCTGCATTGGCAACTGTCTCAGTGGCAATGCGTTCTGCTTCAGTGATTTGGTGGTTTAATTTACTAACTTGTTCACGCATTCCATTTAACGAATTTTCAGTGATTTCAATCTGATCATTATTTGACTTGATTTCTGCTTCCAATCCTTGTATGTCTTCACCAAAAGCCATTTGAGCTTTCTCATCGTCAATATGAATAGCGTTATCAAAATTATTTTTAGCACGTTTTAAATCCTCATTTAATTTCTTGTTTTTTTCCTTCAGTTTAATATTTAAAGCACTGAATTTGGCAACTGCTGCAACTTTAGCGGCTGAGTCATCTTTAAGTTGAGCAATAAGCCGCTCGGCTTTACCTTGTACGCCCTCAACTTCGTCAAGTGCATTATTGGATGCAATAGTTGCCATACCAAATAAACGTTTCAATAATTTAATCATTTTAAGACCTTTCTTAATGTAAAAAATACACCACAGCCCAATACCATAGTGCCAAATAATTCAAAAATAGTTAATAAAAAATTACCATTTGACTCTTGTTGAATCATTGGTCTGCTTTCCGTGAAATTTACATACTTTGCTTTTGGCATAGTATTTTGTTCATAGTAGCTATCTCTATATCCGTCATCATAATGATTAACTACCGTATTACTTGGCTTGAGCAAGTTTGCTACTAACAGGGCATTAGTTAGGCTGTTACTATTTGTTGTATAGTTTGTTTGGTAGTAAGTCGGTGCTACATATGGTCTAGTATAAAATACTGGAGTTGCTTTATTAACTGTTACAGTTTTAGGTGAACTTCCCCAATTCCATGATGATCTATTAGGTGAGTATGAGTTTCTATTTGAAGTTGCATAACTTTTACTACGGTACGTATAGTTATTTGAACTTCTACCAGAGCTATATGAGTAGCTAGATCTTGAGCTAGAGTAACTACTACGCCCACTGCTATAGCTTGAATGGCTGCTACTAGCAAGTGCAGATATTGCAACCACTAAAAGTATTAAGGCTATAAATAATTTTTTCATGATTGTGATGCTCCTGAAATTTTCCAGCATTTCATTGGTGCACCTTCATCATTTTGCATCGGTTGCCAGCCACCGCTATCACTACCAAAATTTATGTAGGTATGACCCATTTGGCAATCATATGTTTGAGTGTAAGAATTATCAAAGCGATAACCTGTTTCAGTTTGATAAGTAATAGTACTGTTATCGCAACCAGATAAAATTAATAAAGGTATTAGGAGTAGTAATTTTTTCATATAAGGTTTCTTTCTTTTAAATTAGATTCTATTGCGGATAAGGTTTCATCAACAAGGCGAACCAAATCCTCAGAAATCTCTGGTCGCTGTAGGTATTCAATGCACTCATATAATTCTTTTGATATTTGTTCATATCCAGAAAATCTCTGATGATTCACATACTCATAAAGCTTTGTCAGGTCAACTAGTAATTCATTGGCAAAGTGCTTTAACTTGAGATCTGGTTCTACTTCTTCTTTTTGGTGTGAACTTAATTTTCTGTAAGACATAAAAAAAGCCGCAAAAGCGGCTAATAAAATTACAGTAATAAAGAATATCAGCATATTTATCCTTTTAAAATTACGCTACAGCTTCGTTAAATGTCATCGGTCTGCCAGCAACTAAACCCTCGTTGTCAACATACAGATTAATGCCCGAAACTCGTAGCTTATCTCTGGTGGATTTAGCTATTTCAGTTAACTGTTTCTCTGTTACGGACTGTCTAAATTCGTGTTGAATAGCCTGCTTTAATTGACGCGTGCTGATGTCGTAACGAACATTTTTACGTAAGTTTGATTTAATTGCCTCGGTTAAGTGGCTGGCAATATCTTCTAGCAGGGTAGTTTCTGACACGTTAAGGTACTCCTTGACTTTATTAATTAGTTTTTTCATTATGTAATCTTTCAATAAATAGAATGTTTGTTTTTGTTGTGCTTAGGTACGTTAATAAATGACATCGGCAAACAGTCATCACAGGTGGTAAATTCTGAGCTACTACGGCGTTTTAACCATCTACGTAGCGAGTAAAGTTTTAAAATTAGATAGTTCATAAATTAATCCTCGTTACTAAAAAACTCTTGAAAATTTGTTGGTGTTCTCCAGTTATCAACAAATCCATTTTTGAATTCAAGATTAACATAATCACCATATTCGTTTGGTACGCAGCTTGGCACATAGCACTCTAGTTTTGCTATTTCATTGTCATTTACATCAAGTAAAGTATAGATGCCTTCATCACAAACTTTCATATCTTTAATTGATGCTGTAAAATTTGCTGGCCATTCTGGATTTAGAATCTCACCAGTTTCAATATTTAGTGTCAGTATCAAGCGGTCATGATCGCCATAATGGTGTGGGCTTTTTTTAACTCTACAAGGGAAATCAAAAGGAATATCTTCATCTTCGTAGCGAATTGGTAGATCTAGTTTGATTTTATTAACTTCAACCTCAATTGGTTTATTTGTTTTAATTAACATGTTTTTATTCCTAGAAAAAACTCCCCGAGGGGAGTTTTTGATTAAGCGATAAATGTTTTAACTTCAGTTAGGTGAACAACAGCTTGTTTAACTGCTTCAAGAGTTTTATTAACGACATTTTCAACATTTAGAATTTGAATCTTAAATGCCAATTTAGGTTTTTCCTCATCTGCAAAGTCAGCTTGCCAGCTAATCTTGGCTTTTAATTCATAGGCTGGAATTTCTAAATCAGTATCTTTTAATCTGTCATTAATTACAGACAAATTTTCATAAGGCTGTAAGGCTAGGGTAATATATTCTGGAAGTTGAATTTCAGATTTTAGAGTATCACTGCCTTTGGTTATCTTACGAAAGCCAATATTCTGTCCGCCACCTGGTGTTGCCAATGTATCAAGCTCGTAAGTAGTAGTGGCACGGAAACTTGAAACTAGTTGTAAAATTTCAGCTTGAGTTGGAGCAATGATTTCATTGAGACCACTATCTAAGAAGTCAGTGAACTTCTTCTGTAGCATCCATTGATTATGAATGGCTGTCCATAAATCCCAACGATTAGAAGTACGCATTTTAAATACTGCTGAATGACTTCCCCAATGTGGAGTGGTTACATTATCTTTATTTTCGTGATAATCAAATACGACTCTAATTTCACTACTACCAGCAAAGCAGATTGTATTTGGTGTTTTAAACTCATTTACGTAGTCAATGAAACCACGTAAATCATTAAATGACACAGTTTCGCGCACTCGATTAGGTTGTACTTGATATTTTTCCAAATCAATGATTTGTTTATTTTCTGGTGTAATCAATACACGATGTACCATATCATGAACTTCAATTTCTTTAACTTGAACATTATTTTCCAAGTAAGTTTGTATAACGTTTTTGTTTTCCATTGTATATTGCTCCTTAAATAGCTTTAGTTTTAATTACGGTTTCTTCCATTGTGGTCAGTTTTAGCTCGAGTTTTTGTTGATATGGATCATCATTAACTAAAGCTTTGGTTTTATCAACAAACATCACGCTTGATACCGAGTTATTAACTGGTGGTTTAGCATTAAAGTTCATCACCAAGCTCATTTTATTACTACCTTGTGGCTTCATTTCAAGCCCAATTGATAAAGTACCTTTACGGCCGAATTTTTCAACCTCCTCTGTAATGTGTTTTAATTCAGCACCTAGAATTTCATCCAGTTTGCCACCTTGATAACATTTTAAAAAATCTGAAAATAAGAACATGATAAATACTCCTAAAAATTAAAAATAGTTAATAAAAAACCCCGATTTGTAATTCAATCGGGGGTACGTGCTTGGTTAAGATTTTAGCTTTAGCATTTTGATACTTGAGCGTATATCCATTGGCTAATCTTTGTTGAACTTCAATCTCGGCATTTTCTAAAGTGGCTTCGATTATTTCAGGTTCTTCAATTTTGATTAGTGTTTTGGTGTTTGATAGTTTATATTTAGTGCGCTTAATGATTGGCATTAAAATGGCACATCATCGGCCTGTAGCGATGGAGCTGGTGAGTCAGGTTCCTCATTATGTCCCGCTAGTGTGGAATTACTACTTGATTCATCTTTTTTGCCACCGCCAATAAATTCAAGCTTTGATACAGTGCAGCTCATTCCAGCTTGTGGCTTACCTTGTTTATCAGTCCATCCGCGAGCATTAACTTCGCCTTGTATGAATACTCTGGTACCAGCGGTTAAATATGGTTCAAGATTTTGCGCATATTTACTATCAAACATGGTGCAGTTAATATATGTGCTGGGTTTATAGCTGCCATCTTTGTTTTTACCATTGCTGGTTGCAACCGAGAAGCTTAAGAATTCACCTGAACGACCAGGGTTCCATTGAGCACCATCTTTACCAATACTACCGATTATGCTAATTTGTCTCATATTATTCCTTTAGATTTTAGTTATTGTTAAATGGTAATTAAACTAGTTTATAAAAATTCTCTTTGCAGATTTTTAAAAGTTTGTTCTCAATTGAAATTACGGCATATTTATATTGAGTTGGATTATTAAATATATCTGTACCTATTTCATCACTAATATCAAATAGCAGAGTTTTGTTGCTTGTTTCCAGATTAATCAGTACTCGGTAGGCATCATCGTAAGAACTCAATTTTTTAACGTGTAGAATCTTACATTTACGATAATATGCACTATTGGTTATGTGGCGCCATACTTCAATTGCTTTGTGTGTGTCATATACAGAATTATGGGCTTCAGACTCGTCAAACGGAATACTCAAAACTTCGCAGCTTTTCCTGAGTGTTAATCTTTTACCAATTTCAAGCCCTAAAAATGCAGATACTTCACGCATAGTACAATTTAGGATTGCTTCATTGCGAACTTCAACTGGTAAAAATTGTTGATCAAAATCAATATTAAAGGCATTGATTGAGATAACTTGTTTGGGCTTATCGGTTGTGGCCACAGTCACTAAATATTCAAGGTCATTAAAAAAATCAATCCAAAACTCTAGATCATCTTTATACAGTAGGGGATAATCAGCTGATTGTTCTAACCTTAGTTCATCAACACGCTGTTTGGTTAAACCATTAATTTTAAGGGCTCCTTGAATTAAATCATCAGCTTGCTCATGGTAATAATAACGAGTTACAGTTATAATAGGTCTGCAATCCTGATCTACCTTAGTTGCCGTTAAACTTAGTACTTCAACTGGATAAGTTGCTTTACTTGGTAATCCAGTTGTTTCAAAATCAATAAAAATCATAATTGCTCCAATAAAAAAGCGGCATCTATTTAAGATACCGCGGTGGTCTTTTCCCTGTACTTATAAATAAAATAAGCTACCGTTTCTGGTAGCCAATA
>CAZZAV010000056.1:0-13277 GCA_964652705.1 uncultured Neisseria sp. | reverse complement strand
AATTAGGGCAATAAACTGGCTTTAATAGTCTACAGAAATATTAGACCATTACAAAGAAAAGATCTATCTTGTTGAGCTAAATTCTGTGCAAGACGCTAAAGATGCGATAGCAGAATACATGGAGTTTTACAACTTCAGGAGAAAACATCAATCATTAAATTATGATGTACCAAATAACATCTATTCAGGGAATAAAAGTCTGATGATGTTATAATTAATCAAATAACTTAACCAAAGTTAGTGGTTTTATATCTTAGATTTGAAGAATATTGGTATTGACAAAGTCTACCACTATATCCGGTTGTATCACAAATTGATTTAAGTAAAAACATAATGCTTTAAAACATAAATTTTTCAACTAAAGCAAATATAAAACCTGAAGTTTATTTCATTTTCTTTTTTAGACATCAATAATAACAAAATTAATCAAACATCTATTCAATGATGATTAAACTAAAACATATACCCTTTAATATTGCCATTAATTGGTATAATGAGTATCTATAAAACCTAATTTAACTTACAATCAGCTCATTTAAGGAACACTCATTATGCCTGAACTACCTGAAGTAGAAACCGTCAAAAATGGCTTACAGGAACTAACTGGCTCAACCGTCAAATCGATAATTATTCGCTTTCCACGCTTACGCTATCCGCTAAATCAAGCCGAACTCGATCAAGCGTTAAATCAAAAAATTCTTTCCATTACACGCCGTGCTAAATATTTAATTTTTCATCTCGAACGTGGCTATATAATTTATCACCTCGGAATGTCTGGGCGAGTAACGCTCTATAAAGACACCGCACCCGAAGTACTCAAACACGATCACGTAGATATTTTGTGTGACAGCTACACTATTCGCTATAACGATCCACGCCGCTTTGGCTGCATAATTTACACCGCTAATTTGAGTGACAGTGCGATGCTAATTAATCTGGGACCTGAACCACTCGAGGGAGAATTTACCCATGATTATTTATATAATAAAATTCGTAACCGCAATACACCAATTAAACAACTAATTATGGATAACAATGTCGTCGTTGGCGTAGGTAATATTTATGCTTGCGAATCATTATTTCTAAGTAAAATTAGCCCGTTACGTAAAGGCAAAGATTTAACTTTAGCAGAAAATAAATTACTGGTTAAAAATATCCAAAGCGTGCTCAAAGAAGCAATTGCTGCTGGTGGCAGTTCCCTACGTGATTACAAAAATGCACAAGGCGAATTAGGATATTTTCAACAAAGCCATAATGTCTATGGGCGCTCCAAACAAGCGTGTCGAAGCTGTGATAGCTTAATTGAGGAAGTGCGCCTTGGACAACGCAATAGCTTCTATTGTCCAACATGTCAACATTAAGAGATTAGCGACACCCACGGATAACACACTGATTTAATTAAATAAAATCTTTGGGATGGTGTCGGGTGTAGTGCCAGTGTAGTATTTTATGCGTAATCGCCTTTTACATCGTATCCGTTTTTTGCATTTTGGGGGAGCCATTTTCCATAATGCTGAATTATCATTTTTGTGTTTTCATGCCCCATCTGAGTTGCTAACCAAAAAATGTTTTCTCCGTTGCTTAATAAAGTTGATGCGTAAGTATGTCTCATCTGATAAGGATTGCGATATTTAATGCCAGCTTTATTTAAAACTCGTTGCCAATGATTATTTAATGCAGAGCCGAATTTAAATTCTTTATTAGACCTTGGAGTATTAAAAATAAAATCTTTATCTTTGGTATATTCTAATTGATTTTCTAATGCTTCCCTAGCAGGTTTTAATAATAATACTTTTCTCGTTCCAGCCTTGGTTTTTGTTTCTTTAATTATTCCTGCTACTCTCGCTCTTTCAACTGTAATAATTCCGCTTTCAAAATCAATGTCTGACCATTTCAAAGCCATTAATTCTGAAATTCTTAAACCAGCCCAAAAGTTGAATTGTATTAAATTTTTTATTTGTCCTGATGCGTTATTAATTATCAATGTTTTTTCTTCATCTGTAAACGGCTCAACAACATAATCGCTTTTTGTGGATACTCGATTTATTTGTTTATTAAGTGATAATTCGCTCATTTCACTCAACGGATTAACTTTAATTAATTTATCCGATTTAGCTTCATCCAATACAGCATTTAACATTGCTAGTCTTTTTCTTATTTCTCTACTTGTAATATTACTTAAACTTTGTTGATCTAACCAAGCTTTAATATTTAGCGTAGATAATTCATCCGCCAAAATATCAGCAAAGAAAATATTTAATGATTTTATTACGCTTGAATAAGTAGCAAGAGTTGCAGGCGAGAAATTACCTTTATCGTAAGTCATTTTATAATCACTCGCTTGTTTATTCAGCAAATCACCCACTGTTAATTTTCTGTTTATACCACTAAAAAATTTTACTTTTGGAGAATTTGGAAAATGCTTATCATATTCAAATGTTTTAGCATCAATTTCAGCTAAAATCAAATTTCTTTTATTAAATGCACGTTTTATATTTGCTGGTGTCGCTGGGATTGTTAATGCTTCTCTGCATATTCTGTTTTTATACATAAAACAAATTTGTAATGACTCGCTTTTTTTATGTTTTCGAATAGTAATGCCTTTTGGTAATTCCGCTTGTACTTTAATCATTTAAACTCCTTAACTTGTTATAACCATCTATTATAACTAGATTTTTCGCTAGTTTATAATATTATTTTTACTTTAATTTGAAATATTAATTAAGTAAGAAATAAGTTAAAAAGTTAAGTCATCCATCATATTGCGGAATGCGCCAAGATTTATCCATAGTCTGTTATCAAATTTTTTAGCAAATTTGTATAACGATCCACCGGAATTTATATTCTGTCTAACTGCATTAGCTGTTTTGCCTGTTCTTTTAGCAAATTCGCCTATAACAACCCATTCGGAAGTGCTTGAAGTGTTTCTCATTTGATTTTCCTTTTTTATAAAGGAAAAATGCAATATATCGTTTTAATGAGTTATAAAATAACTCGAGTTTTATTTAATTGATTTTCCTGTTAATATTATTAAAATTTAGTGTATTTTTTAAGAATTTATATTTTGCCCTAAATAAAAATATTTGTCAAATTTATTTTCAATTATTTCTAATAATAGTAAAGCATATAATTAACATGAATAATATTCAATATTTTAGTAAATTCATGTGGCTTATTTTAGGAGATGTTAGCTATAAAAAAATTATTTTTCTTAGTTTTTTTGACAAATAAATTTATTTCTCATAAACTGTAATTATCCAAAATTTTAAAAGGAATTACGGTTTATGAAAAAATTAATAATTGAAATGATGCTGGATTTTGCTAATGATTATGATACGCAAATTTTAAAATATTTAAACCAAAAAAATAAAATCCAAGTTTTAAATACAATGATATACATTGCGATATATCAGAAGTTCGCTCAAAGCCACATATATGAGACAGAAAAGATAAGAGAGTATTTTGAATTTGATGATTATGAACTTTATTGCTTCAATGTTTCGTGTTCTTGGCTAAAAAAATTCTTAATAGTTGATGATGAGCATGAGTGGATTATAGAGTTATTACCCGTAGATAAAACATATATTTACACCATCACAATTGACCGAAACGATATCGGAAATTCTACAATTGAGTTTTTTACATTACCAGACGGCACACCACTATCAAGTTCAGAAAGAAGCTTAACTTTTAAACCAAAACAAATCCCTGATTTACTGGCGGAGAACGTAAAGCCTAAGCCAATTATTTTAGTAAAACCAAAGGGGAAAAATAGAATTATCAAAAAAAATAGTGATTTAGATTTTGATAGATAAACAAAAAAGAGACTTTTAGTCCCTTTTTTGTTATTATAATGAAATTATATAATACTACGCAAATGATAACATTGTATGACCAATCGCACCTTGTTTTTCTGGTTCTACTTGTATTTTTACGTTATATCCAAGTTTATTTAAACAATGCATTAATTTGGCTTCTGATATATCATGAAATTTACCATTTATAATTTTTGAAACTCTTGGTTGTGGTATATCCATAAGTTTTGAAGCTTGTGCTTGTGTAAGATTTCTTTTTCTTATTTCTTGTTCTATCTTATGGACAATTTGTGCTTTTACCAACATTTCTTCAGGGTTATCTAAACCAATGTCAGAAAAAATATTTCCACAACTTTTAGTGATTTTATCATTGATCATTTAGAATCTCCTATTTGCTTTACTGTTTTTAAACGCTGTTTTATTAAATCTATATCTGGTTTTGGTGTTGCAATACCAGAATTACTTTTTTTCTTAAAACAATGTAATACATAAATACAATCTTTAAACTGAACTGTATAAACTGCTCTATATGTGTTGCCATGCCAATTTTCTCTTAGTTCAATTACACTTGCACCATCAAAACCACTCAATGCTTTTGCTGTTGATGGGTATTCACCCAATTGTGCTTTATATAAGTTATATCCAAAATCTTGCTTTACCTCATCAGGCATAGATTTTAAATCATCAAGTGCAGAGCCAATAAACACTAAATCTTTAATTGATGGTTTCCTTTTAGCATAATTAAACTTATGAATTTATTATACCACTTCTGATATAAATTAGCAAAATAATTATAAATTTAGAAATAAGTAAAGAGACTATTAAAGTCTCAATTATTTGCCAACACTAAAAACAAATTGAATTCATTCAAATAATTAATAATTACCAATGCTTTCAATATATAAAAATAGGTATATAAATACACCTATTTTTAGTTTAAAATGCAGTGATCAGCCACCAGTTATGTGGGCAGATTATAAAAAGCTCTTTTTAATTATGAATATTAATTAGCATTGTAATTATTATTTTTGATTACGAATTGCTTCAATAGTTTCTGCATGACGGCGATTATCAAGATCACGTCCAGCAGCAGCTTTAACTTTGTCATAGTTGCTAATTGAAATAAATGACCAAATGGTCGCGGGCAACCAGCCGATTAATGTTATTTGCAATAATAAACATAAAATACCTTGAATAGGTTTACCCATAGTGAAAAAAGTCAACCATGGAATAAATAAAGCTAAAATATAACGCATACTAAATCCTTTTAAAATTTATTAAATAATACTTAAAATTGAAAGTTATACTAAATTATCAATAATTCTCTGCTCCTCTCATGTTTTGTAATTAATATCACGTTAATGACTATCGATTGTATTTCATGATTTGCAATTGCGTATCATAACCATAATCAGATGATTTGACGTAAACAGGACCAGCGGTAAACACATCGTTATGTGAGTCTGTCGTTACAAAATTGCACGAAGAACTAAGTGTTGTAGCGGTTGATGTCGGTGGTAAATAATTCCAGACATTATCACCTGTTGTATTTAAATACGCAACACCACCACCAACGGCACCATTAAACGGGCAAGCATAAATTGTATTGTCATTTATGTAAATTCCACCTGTGCTAAAACCACTTTCAGGCATGGAGCTACCACCAACTATATTTGCCACATTACTTTGCTGCGCCTGAGCATAAATCGATGGTGTTAATGATGAACCAACAAAATACACTATACCATTACCGACGGTAAATGCAGTTGGAATGCTAGCAAAGCTAGTTATGGATGTTGTAGTTGCTCCAGTTGCAACATTAATACTAAGTAATTCAGTAATTGTAGGTGAATTGTATCCATTTACAAAAATTTGTCCATTATTATATGAAGACATTCGGGTATTGATAATAACAGTAGAAGCAAGTTGTGAACCTTGTGAAATTGTTCCACTTAACGTGTCGTATTTAAAAATATATGGATTATACGGCCATGTAGAACTTTTAGCTATCCAATATATTGAGCCAATGCCATCACCAACTGGATTAGTCTGTATTGTGAATCCAGATTGTCCAATTGAAACACACGTTGGAACAACTGTGCTATTTGCTGATTCATTAATACTGCATAAGGAGTAGTCTGCATTTTGAATGCTATTAAAGTAGATGTTTTTAGTTGGTGTATCATGTATAAGTGTAGGACCAAAATTGCCTATAAATGATTTAGAATTACCAACCTGAACCCAGCCACTTTCAGTTGGGGAAGTGCCACCACCATTATTTGAAGATGAACCTCCACCACCATTACATGCAACAAGCATAGACCCAGTCAAAACAATCAATAGTTGGCTTTTAGAAATTTTCATTAACATATCCTAAATAAAATTTGAAATAATACTTGAAATTAAAAATTGAATTAAATCATTAACAATTAAATCCCTGACGTTGAGATGATCATACTTGCGTCAGGAGTGGTCATATCTTTAACATCCCACTTATATGAGCCAATTAAACCCCAATATGGCTTGCTATCTGCATTTGTTGAAATGACTTTACCATCAGTTTTTATATTAAGTTTGCCATTGTATTGAAATGAACTAAGCGCAGCTAATGTTTTTTTGTCATCAACTTTGGTTTTTCCATTGATTACAATTTGTTTGTTTTTAGCATCATACTTTATTGTAAGTGGAATCTTAAATCCTACTTCACTGTTACCGATTGAATTATGAAATGTTTTCTCATCAATAATGTTGCCGGCATACTTCAAGGTTAAATGACCACGACATCCACCTGAATATTTGCTACTTAAAATATGCTTACCATTTTTCGTATCTTGCGCAACTATATAATTAAAGTCATCTTCGCATTGAGTAGATAATTTTTTCAAGTCATCGGCTGAAATTTCTTGTTTATGTGCTTTTGCTTCAGCTTGTCCTGCTAATAAACGAGCACTCACAATATCTGTATCAAAATCAACTTGATATTGTCCTGTTCGACTAATTTGGACTTGATTATTAAAATTTTGTGGAACATAACATCCAGCTAGACTAAGAGCAAGAATCGTGATAGTGAATTTATGATATTTTTTCATTATTTTTGCTCTCCACTAACTTTCTTGAAAACAATTTTACTATCAAATAAACCAGGTGCGGAAAGTTCCTGTTTTTGTTCATCAAAAGTAAATGTAGTTCCATCAATATTTAGATTATTATCTTTGACCTCTACTGCCAATGTAGAAGATTCGCCAGTTGTTTGTAAAACTAAGCCTTTGTCTGATTTGCTAATAACAAATGTTACGTTCGTATCATTAGCATCCTGCCATGTCCCAATGAAATTTTTATCTGCATTATTACCACATGCGGTAAGAAAAATCCCTATCACTACAAGCACAGTTATTAATAACATTACGATTAAATTTTTCTTCATATACATTCCTCAATTTTATATAAATCTAAGTAATAAACTCTACGTGGATTGGAGGTAGATTACAAATCAGTTGACCAACCATTCTTGGTCTTAACCAAAGTTCCTCTGCCTGTTTTATCTGCTTTATTAAGTGTTGCGTCTATTTCTGGAAAAGCTTCTTTTACACCTGATTTATTAATCCAATCTGCTATATCCACATATTTATAGCTGTATTTAACTTGTGCTGTCTGATAGCCTTGACTATCTGCCTCGGTATAATTTTCGATTGCCTCAACTTCTGGGTGTGCATAGCAAAATACTCGTTGTCCATCATCACCAGACCACGCTTTTGACATAGCGCTAACCTCAACTTTTGCAGTGGTAGCCTTACCAGCATCAGTTAAATTATAAATTGTATATTTTATAAACCCTCCATCTGGTTTTTTATCACCCCAATAGCTATAAGTAATTAAGCTTTCGGTTGTCTTAGCTAATAATCCAGCTCCAACCAGTGAATCTAATTCTACAAATTTTTGCTTATCACGTTCTGTAGAATAACTGGCATATTTACCATCTTTGTCATATCGTTGTTCTATAATATATGAGTCTTTTGTTTTGTCTTTAAGTTTTTTTAAAGTATCTTCATTTAATCCAGAACCAGATATAGAATCTTTATAGACATTCAGACACACTGGCGTTTGACTTATTTTGTCATTGATAGCCTTTTTAAAATCACTTTCTTTACCACATGCTACTAAACAGATGCTTATAGCAGTTAGACTTATTAAATTTCTTTTCATAATATTTCCCTATTAAAATATAACTTTGTTAGAGCAAAATATACTTAAATATATTGCTACATGAGGTTGTTGAAACATTAATTAATTGCTGACTTATCCTTGATACTTATTTGAATTTAATTCCTTCAAATTATCACGAATATCAATTAATAAATAAAGCACAAAAGCAAGTAATACCACTCCGGCAACACCAGCTAATAATGCCATTAATCCACCCATAAAAGAAAATTGCATTGCGCTGATACCTGCTATCAAGGCAATTAATAATCCAATTACGACTAGGGCATTGATGATTAACTCACCAGATTGAATAATGAAGTTTTTTAACATTTTAATTCTTTTTTATAAACATAATACATAATTATTAAATACATACAGGCGCATGATTTTTAAAGATTCATGCGCCACAACAAGTGACTAATTAGCAGACATGGTTACTGAGGAATTACCCATGCCATTTCCATATTTTGTATAGATCCATTTCTCATTTGAAAAATCATATTGCCACACATTTGAGTTTTCTGTACTTGTATATATATTTCCGTTGTATGTTATCGCAAAATCAGTGATTTTAGGATCAGTTTCAGGCAAGTCTAAATATGTAGTCTGATTGCTTTGATAGGTTGCAATTTTATTAACATTAGAAGACTTAACCATCATATACATTTGGTTGCTGTGATTAAACAAGATTTTCTTTATCGGTGTATTTGGCAACCCTACTACCAATTGCCATTCACTTAAAGGATTAGTTGAATTATGCCGATAAATACCACCATTATCTGTTCCTACATAAACGTTACATGCGTAGTCTGTGGTAAGGGTATTTTCGGCAGAATTATCTAATTCAAATGTTGAACTCATTGGTGATATTTCACCGCTGGAATTAATTTGATAATAATTTCTAATTCCTGCATGCCCATCCCGTTCCTTAGTAATAAAATATGAATTACCACAAGTGTCTGAAGTCAGTAGTATTAGAGGGGCAGTGCTTGATCTTTCAACAACGTTAAATGCTTGAAGCCATGAAGTTAATGAGAGTAATTCACCAGTAACATAGCTTACTTCAGGAAAGAAAACTCCTAAATAAAGCAATCCATTACTTGTAGTGCTAATTACATTAGGATAATTCATATACATTGAAGTGGAGTATTTGCTCTCCCATTTATTATTAGCTCCCCAGCGAGCCAAAGTAAAATTAGAATGCTCTGGGTTATCAGGATTCCCATTTCCTAAAATATAGCTTTGACCAAATGGGCTGATATAAACATTATTTTCGCCATTGTCTCCACCACGTTTAGCAAACATACCTTTGGGACCAATACTAATAAATGAAGAGCTGTTCCAATCAGATGCAGTTGTTTGCTTATATATTTCTACATTTAATCCAGAAATTTTTCCTCTAAAATTCATTAATCCATCACCACTCATCACAATACCACTGACTTGAGTAACACCAGTGGTAACTATTTTCCAATTATCTATTGAGGATATTTTATAAACTCCTTGATTAAAAGTTATATATGGGGTATCATTTAGATCAACAGCAATTGTTGGAACACCAACACTAATATCAGGAGTATAAGCTGGGCTTTGATAACCCATACGAACCCATTGTTGAGTAGATGCTAAATATTTATATAGAGACTCTTTGCCACTTGACAGGTCAAAAATATTGGCGTATAAATTACCTTGTGAGTCCGATGTTAAATATTGTACATAACCACTATAGTCAAGGACGATGCTACCATTTGGACCATCCCCAATCAATTTAGTCCAATTATTAGTTAGAGGGTTCAACTTATATAGAACTGGACCAACATCATGTCCTACACCTGATATGGTTGCATAGTATATGTTATTTTGCTTATCTACAAATAGCGCATTATGGCTATCATAAATTGAGGTAGGAACGGAGATACTTTCCCAGTTTCCAGAGCCATTTGCAAGTCTGGAAATCTTGTAATTTTGGTTATCATTAGAAATTAGTGCATATAAATCACTTTCACGATAAATTATAGATTTTACGTTACTCAATGACCCTGAAAACAAATTATTAGATCCTGGTATTAATATCCAATTATTACTGGCACTATCATAAGAAAATAGTCCAAATGAATTACTTTGGCTATTGTCTCTAGCTGATACAGAAATTTTACTACCATTGAAATTTATTGCAATTAACTGATAATTAAACTCATGTGTACGACCAAGTCTATACCATTGCTCTGTTGAGGTATTCCCTTTGTAAACAATTCCTGAGCTTCGATTTGCTACAATTAAATCTGATTCATATCCATTATATATTTCGCCGCCGACAGTTGCTGTAACATCTCCTGGCAAGTATTGGTCTTTATTGTATAGTAAAGATATTTGGGTTAAACCACCACTGGGAGATAACTCATTCATTGCAATCAGTAATTGATTGTGTAATACAGCTAAAACCTCCACTAACGCAGTTTGTGGTGCAAAATGGCTGACTTGTTCTGGATTTGTTGGCGTAACTGTAATGACTGAATTCCCATTGGCAATACCGCTAAATTTAATACTGCAACTGTTATTTTGCGGTGTTAGATTGCAGCTTGTCGTGTTAAGCTGAATATTATTTTGGTCAGTAGTTATTGCCACAGGTAATGCATTTATTCCCTGACTATCACTCCATGTTAAAAGTAACTCACCACCTTCTCCAACTGAAATTGCTTGATTTGTTGGGGTTAGCGATAAATTTCCATATGCTTGCGGACTAACTTCTACAGCAACATTTTGAACTGGATAATGTGGCGCCAGTTCAGAACTAGAGACTTGAAGTTTTAAATCGGTAGATCCTTGTGATATTCCAGTAACATTCACCATGCATGAATTATTAGTTGGAGTTAATACACAATTATCTTTATCTAGTCCTACCACGCCATTACTTTCAGTAATTGAAATAGGTAGTTGACTAAGGTTTTCACTTCCTGACCACGTAATAGTAAAGCTACTGGACTCTGTTGGAAATATGCTTAAACTCGTTGGAACTACGGAAATTGTTCCATACACAATAATTGGTTGTGGATTATTTATATGTATAATTGAGGTTGCTGTAGAGTAACCTGTTGCTAAAGCAGAAATTGTAGCCACATTTTTCGTTGATGTAGTTCCATTGATTGCTATTTGACAAGTATTTGTGGTGCTTGACAAAATGCATTCCGATTTTGACACAATTACCCCAGAATTATCAGAACTAATATTAATCGACAAATTTTTAATGTTTTGGCTGCCATCCAATGAGAGGATTAAGTTACTAATCTTGCCATTGCTTTCATTTAAATTAACAACGCTTGGAGATATTGACAAAATGCCAGGTATTATATCGCTTGGAGTTGGTGGCGTGATTGCAACTGAAAATTGTGCAACTAACATTGAATCGGGTAATCCAGTGTTAGGATTAGTAAATGCACCATAAACATTTACCATATAATTTCCTGCCGATGCTTTTGTTGCGTCAATAATAATTTGACCAGAGTTTTGACTACCTGAAATTAGTATTAAAGGTGCTGGGCTAGTTGTTACTTTTATTCCAGTATCAGATAGCAGCTTACCATTTTTTGTTACATTGAAAGATTGTACTTGAGTGGTTGCATCAATTGTAACCGGCATGGATGTTCCACCAGAAATACCAATTGTGTTTGAAGTAACTCCTCCAGTAAATGAGTTAATTGAAGATTGAGCTACACTAACAACTGATCCATTAGGTAACACTGTACTCGTGTTACTACCACCTCCACCTGATGAGCTGCCACCTCCACCTCCGCCACAGGCGAATAATATCAGTGCCAAAAATGCTATAATAGTTTGTTTTAATAATTTCACTTTACTCTCCATTTGAAAAGATATTTACATGGCTATATAATAAATATAGCCACTAATTTAATGCCTTATAAATACAATAGTTTGGCAATCATTCGCCTATTAACTTTGCCTCAGAAACGTATCTTCTGTATATTTCAATATAAAATTTATATTTGTAATGACTTACATTTAACTCTGCGCATATTTGCTTAGTTGATTTAAATATTAACTCATACTTATTTCTTTCGACATAATCTAGGATTTTCCCACCAATTGCTTGTATTTCAAATCCGTCCATCTTTTCTATCTTTTTTGTTCTATATTTACGGATATTTGTCATTAATTACCTTAACTAAATCATAAAATTGTTGCGTTTAAATACTTTCTGAAAATGGATGTTATCGGACCTGTGAATTAAATGCAACTATTCGTTAAATTTTATCTAAATTTTTTTAGACGTTATCTAAAAAGTAATATTTGCCTTGTAAGATATTGATTTTTATTGATTTAAAGTGTAGCTAAAACCATCTAGAAATGAATTATTTTTTAGTGATTTTTGGTATTTTGGGCAAGTTTGGAAACTTATCCACATTGGGAATTATTAAAATTTGTGGTTTATAAGGTTAAGTCAGAGCGACTTAACTCGTGGTGTTTTTGACTTTTGCCTTTGATAATTGACAGTGATTTAATCTTATTAATTGCCTGTTGAAAGCCGTTTATTATTTGGCTAAATATCTCCAAAATTTGGCTTGTGCCTACTTTGGCTTCTAATTGATACTGTGATTTTTTGATTGGTGTAATTGATATATTGTAATCAACTTCAATTTTCTCAATTATGCTATTTAATTTCTTAGTGGTGATTGAGCTTAACTCATTGGCTACGAGTTCGAGATGCTTATATTTCAGATTAACTTGTGTTGATATTTTATTATCTTCAATAATTCTAATTAATTTAGCTTGCTCCAATTCTTTAACTTTAACTAAATACTGTTGATTAATTTTGTTGATGGTTTCTTCATTGCTTGCAGTTAACTGGTTAATTTGTTCTGTATGATTTGACTTTAATTTCTGTAAGGCACTTTTATACTGATTTTGAACTGTATCGAGTTGTTGAGTAGCATCATCCAATTGGTTAGTATAGTCTTGCAGTGTTGATTGATAATTGTTATTTAATTCTGCTATCTTTTTACTTGCTTGCTGAGATTTAATTTCAGTTTCAGCTAAATGCTCGGCATAAGTCTTATGCTTTTTTCTGTTATATTTGGTGTACTCAGTTCTTTTTCTCAATTCAAATTGACTAAATTCATATTCAAGCATATTGAGGTGTTCTTTCATAACTTCTGGACTACTCATGTCATTATTGAGATACTTTTTATCTCTATCTGACCAGTTGTGCCAGAAAATATGGGAATGCCTCGAAATTTCATCATT
>CAZZAV010000055.1:0-13627 GCA_964652705.1 uncultured Neisseria sp. | reverse complement strand
GCTACAATACTAAAATTGGTTAGAAATAATCCGCTTTGATTGTCTAGCCCCTTAAAATTTATGTTGATAGCTATTTGATTTTATGTTATAAATGATAATTACGGCGTTACTGTTATTTGCACCGAGTTAGAGTATGCATTTGCATAGTCACTTACTGCCTGTACGTTATAATTGCCTGGTACCGCTGGAGAAACTTGTGCACTAGCAATATCTTGACAAGTAACGGTTGCAACCGCAGAACCAGCATTAGCAATTTCTGTATCATTTACAGGGAAAAAATCTACATCGTAACTGTTTACGGATAATCCTTCTACTAAGGTATAGTCATCGCCATTACTAAGTCCAGTTACGTTAAATGAAAGAACTTGATTAGTTGTTAGACTACAATTTGCGGCACTTGCAGATAAACCTAAGGTTTGCGCAAAGTAACCGTTTTGGTTAGACCCGCCAGAATTACATGCTGCCAGTGAGAGTGCACATGAACAGATTAAAATTTTATTGAGTAAAGACATAAGTTTTCCTTATTTTAGATTACAGTGCATTATTTTAGCAGTTTTAACTATATTATTTTATGGGGCTAAACAAGCAAAGCATACTTTAAGGTAAAATATGTAATGGAAATTCGCCATAGAATTTATGATTTTTGTAATTTAGAATCTCTTTTCATTGCTCTTGGTGCTATAGTATAATGATCTAATAAAATTGTAGAGGTATATATCGGTTACAGGTTAATATAACTAACAAATTTAATTGGACATAATAGATGAGAAAAACAAACATGCACAATATTACAGAAACTTGAATATGCAATAATAGATGTTGATTAAGATTTAGTTTGGTGGTATTTTGTATCGTTTTTTTAAAGTGTTTACCAGTTAAATTATATAACATAATGTATAACGATGGTCGATAACACCACTTTAGACGAGTTAGTTTAATATTTGTATAAATAAATTATGTTAAAAAATAAACGCCACTAAATTTAATTGTGGCGTTTTAAGAGTATTTTATTAAATTGATTAAATAATTATTTAATCGGTCATAAATTATTTTTGATATTTTTTCTTCCACTGCTTACAGTATAGAGTATTGATAAGATTAATAGCCATACAGGTGCAATGTACACACTTAATTCCATTTCTGGATTTTTGGACATCACAACTAGAATAATAAACAAAACGCCCATTACAAGCATATTTACATATGGGTATCCTGGCATGCTGTAGACTAATGTTTCTCCAGCCAAGACTTTTTGTCTTCTAAATGATAGGTGCGATAATAATACAATGAACCAGTTAATAATAATTGCTACGGTAATTAATGCAAAAAGATATTGTAATATTTTAGCTGGAAAAGTGTAATTAGCAATTACCACTATAAATGCCATTCCACCAGTAAACAAAATCGCATTCCGAGGTAGTTTGTTTTTATCTGTTTTAGCAAATGTGCGTGGTGCTTGACCATTTAGTGACATACGGTATAAAAAACGTGCTGCAACATATAAGCAACTATTTAGCGCAGATAGTGATGCTGTAATAGCTACCAAATTAATAATATCTGCGGAACGTGTAAATCCAAGCTTAGTAAATACGTCAGTAAATGGATTGGTGCTGCTAGTAATGTGCTGAAATGGATACATTAATACAATTACTGCCATCGTTAACACATAGAATAAAATAATTCTAAGTACCACACCATTAATTGCTTTAGGAATAGCTTTTTTCGGGTTTTCCGCTTCTCCTGCCGCAACACTGACAAATTCAGAACCACAAAATGATAAACATACAATTACCAATGAATTAAAAAAACCCATCAATCCATGACTAAAAAAGATATTTGAATTTGAGTAATTTTGTAGGTTATTTGCCGCAATCGCATGTACGGTATGATCAGCAAAAATTAAGTATAAACCTGTTACAATCATAAATATAATTACGGCAACTTTAATTCCAGCAAACCAAAATTCAGTTTCGCCAAAATATTTTACACCAATTAAATTTAAGCCACCAAACATAACTAATAAAACTATGCAAGTAATCCAATGTGGAATATGAATCCAATAATCTAGGAGTGTCCCAACGGCAGTGACTTCAAGCATGCATGCAGCAGTAAATAATAACCATGCATTCCAACCAGCAGTAAATCCCGCGCCTGTACCTAAGTAACGATGAGCGTACTCGACAAATGATCCTGAACTAGGGTAATCAACTGTCATTTCACCTAATGCGCGCATAACACCATAGATAATTAATCCACCAACGATATACGCCAGCGCAATCGACGGACCAGTCATTTGAATGGCACTTGCTGAGCCAAGAAAAAAACCAGTACCAATTGCACCACCAATTGCAATCATCTGAATATGGCGATCTTTGAGATTATGTTGCAGATTTTCCTGCATATTTAGCTCCTTCAAAGAAGTATTTAGTTTTTTGAACAAGGCATGATTATACTAGTTTGTTGCTATTTTTGTCTTGGGTTTGTCATGATGCTACACTTAGAAGTGAGATTAAAATTTATTTTTAAATATTGATGGTATAAAAATTGCATTGTTTGTTGTAGAAACGTTGAGTTAATAAATTGTTTTGTATCGGTATTTATATAAAATATTGTGTGCCAGTAAATTATTTTGTCATAAATGGGCAAAAAATGACAGTTTTGAAAAAAATTTTGCTAAAATAGCCCACTTAAGTAAACATGTTGGTGCATTTTATCTGCAGGTTTGTGCTTTTTTAGGAAGTTGCTCTTAATGGCTATTTTGGAATTAAAAAATATTGTAAAACAATTTGCGGATTATACTGCTGTAAATGGAGTTAGTCTTAGTATTGAACAAGGTGAGTTCTTCACTTTACTGGGTCCTTCAGGATGTGGTAAAACTACGTTATTACGTATGATTGCTGGTTTTGAATCACCAGATTCAGGACAAATACTACTTGATGGTAAAGATATTAAGGATCTACCACCAGAGCAACGCCCATTACACACAGTGTTTCAGAGTTATGCATTATTTCCACATTTGACGGTACGTGAAAATATTGCTTTTCCGCTTAAAATGGCAAAGTGGAGCAAGGTCGATATTGCCGCACGTATTGAAGAGCAAATTAGTAGTGTCCAATTAGGGCAATTTGCTGAGCGCTACCCGCATGAGTTATCTGGTGGTCAACGTCAACGAGTTGCAATTGCGCGTTCCTTAGTTGATCGACCAAAATTACTTTTACTAGATGAACCATTATCTGCTCTTGATGCGCGTCTTCGTGAGCATATGCATGTTGAATTAGTACGCATGCAAGAACAAAGCGGTGTTACGTTTGTATACGTAACACATGATCAAAGTGAAGCTTTGGCTCTATCTAGCCGAATTGCAGTAATGAATCAAGGGATTGTTGAGCAACTGGGCACTCCTCGTGAAATCTATTCTCAGCCAAAAACTTATTATGTTGCAGATTTTATTGGTAAATGTAATTTATTGCAAGCTACAGTAATTGAGTCAAACCCAAGTAGTATTAAAATTAAAGTCGCAGATAGCTTTGAGTTAACTTTATCTAATGATGGTATTGATGCCACATTAGGTCAACAAGGTTGGTTTGCCATCCGTCCAGAAAAAATTAAAGCTAACTGGGATGAGCGTAGCGAAGATGGCGTTAGCTGCGTTAAAGCTAAGGTTAAAGGCTACTATTACTATGGTGATGGCACCCTTTATGAATTTATTTTACCTAATGGCATTGTTTTGCAATGTTTGTTGTCAAATAATCGGCCAAGTCAGGCTTCATTTTTCCAAGAAGATGATGAAGTGTTTATTTCAATCAACCCACTAGCGGGCAATTTCTTGGTGAAGTAATTATGACTGAATCTAAATCTCAGAAACGTGAAAAATGGGTCTTAGCTCTACCTCCGAGTATTTACCTAACCTGCTTATTTTTAATTCCAACGTTATTAATGGTGTTTATTGCTTTTCGTGAACCAGGGGATTATGGTGGTGTTGCACCATTAATAATTCAACATGCGAATGGTAAGCAAAGTTTAAATTTAACTTTGGATAGTTTTAGTTACGCGTTTAGTAATGGTTTTATTTGGAAATTATTTTTTCGGTCAATTATTTTTTCGGTAATTACGACATTTTTTTGTTTAATTATTGGTTATCCTTTGGCATTGTTAATTGCTAAAAGTAAGAAAAAATATCGTGATTTATTGTTATTATTGGTCATTGTGCCATTTTGGAGTAATTTTCTAATCCGTGTTTATGCCTGGATGATGATTTTAGGTCCAAGTTCTGCACTAAGTAAAGTTGTTAATCAGGTTTTAGTTATGTTTGGACGTGAGCCAGTTGATTTGTTATTTTCGTCGGCTGCAGTAATTATTTGTTTAGTATATATTAACTTACCATTTATGATTTTACCGTTATATGCTAATTTAGAAAAACATGATCCAGCACTAATTGAAGCCTGTCGTGACTTAGGTGGCACTAATGCAGATTCATTTTGGAAAGTAACGATTCCACTAAGTTTACCCGGTATTTTGGCTGGTTGTGGATTAGTCTTTATTCCGTGTATTGGAATGTTTGTGGTACCTGAATTAGTTGGAAATAATTGTTCATTAATGATTGGGAATTTAATTAAACAGCAGTTTTTACAAAATATGAATTGGCCGCTAGGTAGTGTAACTTCAATTGTAATGACTTTGTCGGTCTTGGCAATTTCTTTACTGGTAGGCTTTATTGCTAGTCGTAGTGGAGGGTTAAAATATGCAAGTAAATAAAGTTTCTAAGAAGTTACTTTCAGCAGGGGTTTTAGTTTATATATTTTTGTACCTACCAATATTTTTATTAATTGCGTATTCATTTAACGATTCGCGAATTGGAATTACTTGGGTTGGTTTTACCATGAAATGGTATAAAGTTTTATTTGCTGATACCCAATTAATTGCTGCTGCACGTAACTCAGTTTTAATCGCACTAGTTGCTAGTACCGTATCGGTCGTTTTGGGAACTTTTGCTGGGGTTGCATTACATAAATACAAAGTACCATTTTTATCAACGTTAGTGATGATACCAGTGGCTGCACCTGAATTATTAGTGGGTGTATCATTGTTGCTATTTTTTTTGTTGATTAACTTTACTCTTGGGATGGTTTCAATAATTCTGGCACATACCGCATTTTGCTTATCATTTGTAACTATTGCCGTCAAAACACGGATGCATGGTATGGATGATAGTTTAATCGATGCAGCACGTGATTTGGGTGCTTCTCCCACCAAAGCCTTTACTGCCGTGTTAATTCCAACTATTTTGCCAGGAATTATTGCTGGTTGGTTGATGGCATTTACTCTATCATTAGATGATTTTGTAATTACATTCTTTACAGCAGGGGTAGGCTCAAGTACTTTACCATTGGCAATTTATTCGATGATTAAAATGGGTGTTACACCAGAAGTTAATGCCGCTTCAACGATTATTATCATCTTTACCTTGGTGTTGACATCTATCGCAACTAAACTTTCACCTCAATTATTTAAGTAAGCTAATTTGTGAAAAAAATTTTTCTTTCGTGTGTTTGCCTTTTAGGTAGTTTAAGCGCTAATGCAACTGATACCTTTAATTTATATATTGGTTCTAATTATATTGCAGATAGCACAGTTAGCCGTTTTGAAAAGCAAAGTAATTCAACATTAGTTCAAAATTTCTTTAATGATAATGATGAAATGTTGGCAAAAATTGCGGCTGGGGCGAATGGTTATAACGTAATTGTAGCGACAAGTTATGCCGTACAGCAATTAGCAATGATGGGGAAAATTAAGCCATTAGATAAGAGTCAGTTACCAAACTTAAAATACACTGATCCTAAGTTTCTTAATCAACCATATGACCCAGGTAATAAATATTCAGTCCCTTATGCATACAATCCAGTTTTTCTGGCCTACAATGCGGATAAGTTTAAACAATTAGGCATTAATCCAGATACATGGGGGGTAATTTTTGATCCTAAATATTTGAAGCAACTTAAAGGTCATATTACAGTCTTTGATTCTTCACGGAATGTAATTGCCGCAGCACTATTATATTTGCATAAAGACCCTAATTCGAGTAATTGGACTGACTTAGAAGCTGCACGTAAGGTAATTGAGCAAGCTTCACCATATTGGGCAAAATTTGATAGTGATAGCTATTATCGGAGTTTGTTACGTGGTGATATTTGGGTTTCAATGGCTTATTCGATTGATATTTATAAGACTATGCAGGATTTGAAAGCTTCACATACTAAATCTAACCTTGCAGCGGTTTTACAGCGCGAAGGGAATATGATTGAGTTAGATAATGTGGTGATTCCAACATTTAATACTAATGATAAATTAGCTTATAATTTCATTAATACAACCTTAGATCCACAAAGTGCATATGAATTATCTTCAGTAACTGGTTCAAGTATTCCTAATCCAGTTGCATTTGCTAAATTAGATGCCAGCGTTAAGAATTTGGATTGGATTTATCCAAAAGATATGAGTAAGATGCATGTTTTTAAAGCTTATGATCCAAAAACTCGGATTATGGTAAACGAAATGTGGACCGAAATCAAGATGAATGGAGAATGTGGTTGTTTTTAGTTGTTTCTGGATAAATAAATATGTCAAAGCGGCTAGGAATTAATAAAGTTATACGGTTAACTGGTAAGTATGTCCCCAAATGGGGATATACTAGCTTTAGTTTTTTATTTAAAGTCTGGGTAAATTTTCAAAAATCTGGCGGTTTAACTTGTTGTAGTAGCCTGTCATATACCTTGTTATTAGCATTTATTCCTTTTTCAATTTCAATGGCAAGCATTAGCACATGGTTGCCAATTTCAAATGACTTAATTAATGATGTTCAAATTTACTTTTTTAGTAAATTTATTCCGCAGTCCGGGCATCAGATTTATGATCTTTTTAGGCTTTCTTTTAAGCATTCTAGTCGTCTCTCAATTTTAGGATTGCTTTCGTTGCTTGGTACTTGTTATGGTATGATGTTTACGGTTGAGCAACATATTCATCAAATGTGGCATATCAAGCGGCAACGTAGCTTGATTAAATCGTTGTTACTTTTTACTTGTTTTTTTATTGGCGGTCCATTATTAGTCTATACGATAGCTTTAGGTGTGGAGTTTCTTCAGTTAATAATTCAAAATGAAGATATTAATCCAATGTTAGCAATGCTGGCAGGTAATCTAGTAACACTCATGTCTTTTATTCTTATTTATAAATTTTTACCGAGTAAGGCGGTACGTTGGAAACATGCGATTGGTGCTGGATCTCTCGCTGGATTTGCTTTTGCATGTCTACAGGCGTACTTTTCATATTCAATGCGCCATTTACAAGAAGAGTACTATTTACTGTATGGATCTTTGGCAATGTTACCAGTGTTTTTACTTTGGTTGTATCTTTCTGTCTTGATTCTATTAGTCGGTGCACAAATTATTTATGTTATTGAATTAACTCCTCCTAGACGTAGATAACTGTACTCTAAATATATAAATATTTACAGAGATTATTTTAAAGCATAGAAGTTTTAGTTGATAAATTCTTAATTTGCTAATTATTTGAAAGATAGGATGAGATGCATGAATTTTCATTATGTGAAAGTATAATTAAGCAAGTTGAAAAATCTAATTATCATCAGCTCAAAAATATTGCTGAGATCACTCTCGAAATTGGCTCCTTGGCTGGCGTTGATATAGAGTCATTATGTTTCTGGTTTCCTGTGGTAGCGAATAAATTATCTGGAAGAGAATTACACCTCATAGTTAATTCAATTCAAGGTGTTGCTCGGTGCGATAAATGTTTGAATGAGTATGAGCTATATAGTTTATATGATCCATGTCCGAATTGCGCATCATTTGGTAATTATAAAATTTTACAAGGGAGAGAGTTACTAATTAAGTCATATAGTTTAATTGAATAAAGATTTTAACCATGAATGTTATGTGGTTTTATGTTACAATCAAGGCATTAGATTATAAAGGAGTTTGATTATGTGTGTAACTTGTGGTTGCGGTAGCGATTTGAATCATGATCATGAGCATCAACATAATCATCACGAACATTCTAATGTAATTAATCTCGAAGCTGAAATTCTTTCTGAAAATAATCGTTTTGCTACGCAAAATCGTGATTATCTTAATTCACTCCGTGCTCTTGCTTTAAACTTTGTTTCTAGTCCTGGTTCTGGTAAGACTACACTTTTAGAGGAAACTATTAAACAGCTTAGTTCATCTTCGCCAATCTATGTTATTGAGGGTGACCAGCATACTGAGTTGGACGCTAATCGTATTCGTGAAGCAGGTGCTAAAGCCTATCAAATTCAGACTGGAAAAATGTGTCATTTGGATGGACATATGGTTGGTCATGCTTTAGAGCATTTGGCTATTACTACTGGCAGTTTTGTCTTTATTGAAAATGTTGGTAACTTGATTTGCCCAGCATTGTTTGATCTTGGTGAGCATGCTAAAGTAGTTTTGATTTCTGTCACAGAGGGTGAAGATAAACCATTAAAGTATCCGGATATGTTTTATGGTGCTGATTTAGTCATAGTTACCAAAACTGATTTACTGCCATATTTAAAGTTTAATATTTTAGAATGTGAAGCAAATATCCGTAAAATTAATCCTAAAGCCAAGATTATTAAATTATCTTCCACGGCTAATTTAGGTTTTGTAGAATGGATTGCTTGGTTGAATGCGGCTAAAGCATATTTAGTTTAATTGATTAGCTAAAATGTCAGTTGCTGGTTGTAAGCTTTTAATCAATGGAACCGTCCAGGGCGTTGGATTTCGACCTACAGTTTATAAAGTTGCACAGCAGCTTGGTCTGAAAGGTTGGGTGAGAAATACTTCTTTGGGTGTTGAGGTCGTATTATCTACTCCAGAACCTCAAAATTTTATTTCCCAATTGGAAGATTCATTATCTAGAGTGGCAAGCCTTGATAGCATAGAGTCTAGCTCTTATCATCTTAATATAGAGCAAACTGAATTTGAAATAAAATCTAGCCTGAGTGGTGAAATTAACGATACTGTTATGCCACCAGATAGCCATGTTTGTTCTGATTGTTTGCAAGAAATATTTAATCCAAATAGCAAATACTATCTGTATCCTTTTACTAGTTGTGTGAATTGTGGACCAAGATACACAGTTATCCAAAATCTTCCCTATGATCGTATTGCAACAACATTAGACCAATTTAAGCTATGTAGCAGTTGTCATACTGAATATACCGATCCACTAAATCGTCGTTATCATGCCCAAACAACATCTTGTGTTAATTGTGGTCCGCAATTTAGTCATTCATTTGATGAAATTATTGTTGCGCTTAAAGCTGGCAAAATTGTTGCATTAAAAGGTACTGGTGGATATGTATTATTAGTTGATGCCACTAATTCGTGCGCAGTACAAACGTTACGTAATCGTAAACATCGTCCTGATAAACCGTTTGCTGTAATGGCATTAAATACAGCCTCAATTTCGTCTCATTTTGCTCAGGTATCTGCTCATGAGTGTGCTTTGCTAGAAGCCACAGCTGTACCGATTGTTCTTCTACCCAAGAAATATAATTCAAGTATTGCGCACGAGGTTGCACCACAAATTAGCACTTTAGGCCTAATGTTACCTAACAGTCCAGTGTTTTATATCTTGTTTTATCTTCTTTTGGGAAAACCTCTGGATAGTAAATGGCTAACTCAGGCTAATGACTTAGCCTTGATTGTAACTAGCGCAAATTTATCTGGTGGGACAATAATTGGCGATGAAGATGATGGAATGTTGCAATTATCCCAGCTTGCAGATTTAGTTGTTAGTCATAATCGTAAAATTGAAATGAAAATAGATGATTCGGTGATGTTAGTTAGTGCAGGGCATGATATTTTTCTGCGGCGTGCACGTGGAATTACACCAAAGCCATTTTATTTTTCGTATAAATTGCCACAAGTCTTAGCTCTGGGCGCACATTTAAAAAATACCATATGCTATACTCGTGAAAATAAAGCTTTTATGTCACAGCATCTTGGTGATATGAGTTCAGAACATACGATTAAATATTTTAAAGCTACTCTAGCACATTATAAAAAAATATTTAATTTTAGACCAGAGTTAATTGTTACTGATTTACATCCTGACTTCTTTGTTCGTCAGTATGCAGAAGAGTTTAATTTACCACAGCTGCAACTACAGCATCATTTTGCACATTTTGCCTCAGTAATTGCCAATGCAGAGTCTTGTGGTAAAAAAGTAGAAAATCTAGTACTCGGTTGTATTTTAGATGGTTATGGTTATGGATTAAATGGAGAAGCTTGGGGTGGTGAATTAATTCAATTTAATCGTGATAATTTAAGTTTTGAACTAATTTCTCAATTGCCAACCTTGCAAATTCCTGGTGGTGATATTGCTGAGCGGGAACCGTGGCGAATTGCATTAGCTATGTGTATCGAGAATAATTTGCCAATCCCAGAGCATTTGTTACAGCATCAGCAATCGGATATGGTCATGAGTTTAATAAAATGTAAATATTTTGCGACATCAAGTAGCATGGGGCGCTATTTTTCTGGTATAGCAGCTCTTTTGAATATTTTAAGTATAAGTAGTTATGAATCCCAAGCTCCGTTGATGTTAGAAAGCATGGTAGAGCATATCGAAATTGATTTTGATCACGCTAAGCTTGATTTAGCTGGTAAACCAGATCTAGATTTATTAATTAAATTAATTTATCAAGTTGGTGTTGTTGAAAAAAATATACCGCGGGCAGTTAATTTATTTTATGGTAACTTGAATGTTATTATTGAAAAATGGATACTTTTTCATTGTTCCTTGCATGGAATTCGTCAAGTTGCTATTTCCGGTGGTTGCTGGCAGAGCCGTTATTTATTATCTAGATTGAGCGAAAAATTGAAACTTTTAGGAATTGAGTTGCTTGTTCCATATCAATTACCTTTAAATGACGAATGTATCAGTTTTGGCCAAGCTTGGTATGGTGCGCAAACGTTACGAAAAAATTAAAAGTAAGGGAAGTGTTATGTGTTTAGCTGTTCCAACGCAAATTATTAAATTATTAGATGATCAAATGGCGCTAACTTCACTCGCAGGTGTCGAGAAAGAAATTTCATTAGCTTTAATTCAGGATGAGGTTAAAGAGGGAGATTTTGTTATCGTCCACGTCGGTTATGCTTTGAGTAAATTAGACGAAGATGATGCCAAAAAAACATTGGCATATTTTGATGAGTTAATGGATGAGGAGCGCTATCAGTGAAATATATCGATGAATTCCGTAATTCGCAAGTTGCGCGAAAAATTCTAAAGCAGATTCGTGAAAATGTAAATCCTGAGCGAAGTTATCGTTTAATGGAGTTTTGTGGTGGACATACTCACGCAATCCATCGTTATGCATTAAATCAACTTTTGCCGAGTAATATTAAATTAATTCATGGGCCTGGGTGCCCAGTATGTGTGTTACCAATTCCACGCGTCGATCAAGCAATTTGGTTAGCTCTCCAAGAAAATATAATTTTTTGCTCTTATGCAGACATGTTGCGTGTACCTGGTGATCACCAAGATAGCTTGATTAAAGCCAAATCACGTGGTGCAGATGTTCGGATTATTTATTCTGTAGCGGATGCTTTAGAATTAGCACAGCTAAATCCAGATAGAATAATTATCTTTTTTGCGATTGGTTTTGAAACTACGACACCACCAACAGCACACGCCATTCTTGAGGCCAAACGTAGGGGCTTAGATAATTTTAAAGTTTTTTGTAATCATGTTTTAACACCTGTTGCTATGTCTACTATTTTAAATAGTGATGAAGTGCAGATTGATGGTTTTATTGGTCCATCACATGTGAGTATTGTTATTGGTTCTGATGCATACAAAAAAGTCTCAGATGAATATAATAAACCAATTGTAATAGCTGGTTTTGAACCGTTGGATGTACTTCAGTCAATTTTATTTTTGGTGGATATAATAAATCAGGATAAAGTTACAATTATTAATCAATATTCGCGGGCGGTTTCTGTGAGTGGCAATCTTAAAGCACAAAGTATGATCGCCGAAGTTCTTGAGCTTCGTCAAGAGTTTAGCTGGCGTGGACTTGGAAGTATCCCTAGCAGCGGCTTAAAGCTACGTGAGGAGTATTCATTCTATGATGCTGAAGTAAGTTTTGTAATTCCAATATTTGATAGCGATGATGTTAAGGCTTGTGAGTGTCCACAGATATTACGTGGTTTAAAAGAGCCACGTGATTGTAAATTATTTGGTTTAGCCTGTACTCCTGAGCATCCTATGGGGGCTTGTATGGTTTCGAGTGAAGGTGCTTGTGCTGCAAGCTACCAATATAGCGTTTAAAAGGTAATTTAAGAATGAAAATTAACTTTAAAGAGAATGTTGATTTGACCATTGGTGCTGGTGGTCGAGCAATGTATCAGTTGTTGAATCAATTGATACTTAAAGAATTTGATAATGAATTTTTAGCTAAGCAGTCTGATCAAGCAATTTTACCCACTATTGATGGCAAGCTGGCTTTTTCAACGGATAGTTATGTTGTGTCACCATTATTTTTTAATGGTGGTGATATTGGTTCTATGGCGATAAATGGTACAGTGAATGATTTAGCAGTATCAGGTGCAAAACCTTTGTATATTTCTGTTGGCTTTATTATTGAGGAAGGTTTTCCCCTAAAGGATTTACGGACTATTGTTCAATCAATGGCTAAAGCTGCCAAAGATGCAAATGTTATGATTGTGACTGGAGATACTAAAGTAGTTGAAAAAGGTAAAGGTGACGGAATTTTTATTAACACGAGTGGAATTGGTGTCATTGAGAATTGGATTAGCTTTGAGCCAGAATTTCAACTTGGTGATAAAATAATTATTAGCGGCTCAATTGCAGATCATGGTATGGCAATTATGTCACAACGACAGGGGCTTAATTTTGCTACGGATATAGTTTCGGATTGTGCTGCATTAAATCATTTAATCCATGAAGTTTTATCTATTAATCCAGCTGTGCGTTGTATGCGTGATCCAACTCGTGGTGGTTTGTCTGCTACACTTAATGAGTGGGCGAGCTTTTTTAAGCTCGGGATTAATCTTCAAGAGGAACAGATTTTAGTTAATGAAAATGTTCGTGGGTTGTGTGAGCTTTTAGGTTTAGACCCGTTACATGTTGCTAATGAGGGTAAAGTTCTGATTTTATGTGCGGCAAAAGATGCTGATGCGGTTTTAGCTAAGCTGCAACAAAATTCACTAGGTGTCAACGCTACTATAATTGGTGAGATTACGAGTATTACAGAAAGCTTTGTAACGATGACAACTACATTTGGTGGAGTGAGGCGTGTTGATTGGTTAAGCGGTGAGCAGCTTCCTAGAATTTGTTAAGTTTAATATTTTATTTGCCAGAACAAAATATTACTCTAGATTAGATTACTGGCAAGTTGATAACAGATTTTTTTGAGTTTAATCGCCAAAAATATTTTGGCGAGACTGTTCATGGGACTTTCTCTAATTAAATTTAAGCCTACGCTTTTTTAAATGTAAGTTAAACTTATTTTTCGGTACCTTATGAAACTGTAATGGTATAATATTTCTGTAGACTATTAAAGCCAGTTTATTGCCCTAATTAT
>CAZZAV010000054.1:0-13715 GCA_964652705.1 uncultured Neisseria sp. | reverse complement strand
ATAGAAAAACATATAGATGAAAACACATAATTTAATAAGCATATCAAATATATATGCGTAAACCTTAAATAAATAATTATTTTAACAATTTATCTAATTAAAATTAAACTACTCCTAAAATCGACTTAAAAAGTCACAAAACAAAGGATAGGCAGGTGCACAAAATAACAAAAACTTACCTAAATGACCAGCACAGAAAGATAAAAATTAAATTTATTGTACATATTGACAACGCATCGGAATGCTTTCAATAACTTGGCGCTGAAAAGTCAACAAGTTTACCTCAACATAACGCTGAATCTGCGGTACAAGACCAGCTGCAACTTTTTCTGTATCATAAACACTACAATTACTTTCAGATGCAACCAAAGAAGTTTTTTGCCAATATTTCAATTCTCTATTTTTTATTTCAATTGGAGCAAAGTATCCGCTTCGATAATTAATTTGGCGATTATGCATGTCGTAAATTAAAATTGCACGATAACCTGGTGCAGTTCCTTGATCAACAAAAATATTGCTTTCTGATTTTCCAATAAAATAACTAGCTTGACCACTATCAGTAATCCAACCTTGGTCTGGCTGCCACGCACAACTAGCACTTGAACTTTCTTTTACCAATATTTGTTCACCTGCAGCACTTTCGGGATTATCTCGGGTTACTACGGTAAGAGCCTTATAACGAATACACTTTCCATTATTAGAAGCCAGAACACTGACAGGAGATTCGCTTCTCAAAAGTATTTGATCAAAATCCCCTGCATAAATTATCCCAGGAATTAAAACACAGATGCTTAATAAGTTACGCATTTAATATACATCCTTATATAAAATTTGAAAAATTACTTTATGCTTATGCGCATTTAAATGTTATATATCTTTATAATTAATCAGAAACTTTAATCTAGATTGTAGCATTATTTAAATATTCTAATCTATTAAATCGCTAGTCTTACCTCAGTTAAATATTGAGATAATTTAACGTATACATTAATAAACCCTAACGTTTATTCATGCAGTATAAAGACCACCGATCACATTAAATATCTGCTAATCGTTAAAATCATACCTCGAAAGCATGCTATAATTTATTCCCATTTAAAAAAGTTAGATAAATGCGCAACAATAAACCATCAAAAATCCAAGTATCCAATAAGCAATCTAGTGGAGGTTTAAAGTACAACAGTGACCAACTACAAGAATGGCTCCTGAAAAGTACGGCTGGGCGCGATATTTTGCATAAAGAACGTCTTTTTTACACACAAAATGTAAGAAGTATTTTTGGCAACTATTCACTTCAAATTGGTTTAAATAAAATTAATTTGTTGCCAGGCAACAAAATTCACAATCATTATACAATTAATATGGAACTTGAGGCAGATTTACACTTTATGCCATTTGCAAATGAAAGTATTGACTTGATCATATGCCCACACGTATTGGAATTTATTAATGACTACGAATTTGTCTTGCAAGAGCTTTACCGGATCCTCACCCCAAATGGCAAAATTATTTTAACTTGTTTTAATCAACAAAGCTGGTTTGGTTTATTCAAACAAAAAATACCGCTTTTAAAAAATGCAAATCTAATCTATTTAACTAAACTTAAATCACAACTCAATAAACTAAATTTTGGGATTGATGGAGGAAAGTTCTTCGGCTATTGTCCACCATTTAATAAAGCAGTACGTTTGCGCCGCTATCATTGGTTAGATCATGTTGGAGACCGCTGGTTTCCAACAATGTCAAATAGTTTTGCACTAATCTTACGTAAGGAGTTGGTAACACCAACACTAATTAAGCCAGCTGCAATAAGCTCATTTCAAAATATAAAACCAAGCCTAGGAACTGCCAGCATATGCAACAAAAACTAATTATTTACACCGATGGAGCTTGTAAAGGAAATCCAGGAATTGGTGGTTGGGGAGCTATTATGATGTTTGGTGAGAAGAGTAAAGAAATTAACGGTTATGCTCCAAATACAACTAATAATCGCATGGAATTAACTGCTGTAATTGAGGCTTTAAAAAACATTAAACGTCATTGTGAAGTAATTATTTATACCGATTCACAATATGTTCAACGTGGAATGACAGAATGGCTAGAGGGATGGATCAAAAAAAACTGGAAAAATGTTAAAAATCCAGATCTATGGCAAGAATTGGCCAAGCTTGCAGCGCAATACACTATTGAATGGCGTTGGGTGCGTGGGCATAATGGCGACAAATATAATGAACGAGCAGACGAGTTAGCAAACTTGGCAATTAGCAATATGAAGTAATTTAATCTAGCATGTCACAAAATTATTATGCATCACTTAATGATTCAATATTTACACAAGTAAATAATAGTTCAACACACAACCATTTTGTAAAATACAATGACTTAAAACAACGTTTTTTAAGCATGAAACGCTGGCAAAATTTTGTCGTCTGTGAATTAAGCTTTGGATATGGAGCTAATTTTTTAGATACTTGTAAATTATGGCAAAACCAAAAACAAACAGATACAACTCTACATTATATAAGCTTTTTGGCTAGCCCATTACAACCATCACAATTAGCACAGTTGTTACATAAAAATAGTAGATACAATCAAGAACTCTCTGAACAACTAATTAAACAGTATAAATTACTCTTGCCAGGTTATCACCGCCTAAATTTTGATAATAACATCATGCTGACATTAATCATTGGCAATGACAATGACAAATTAGCCGAACTAAATCATAAAATAGATGCTTGGTATTTAAACCCACCACATACTACAATTACACATAACTTAGAATTAAATTCAAATAACTGTGACCAATTAGCCAGATTAAGTAATCAAAATACTACTTGTGTTATTAAAATAGAACAAAACTCAGAACTTATAACAAATTTGTCCACAGTAGGCTTCAATCTATGTAGTTGTAATTATCACAACCATGGTCAAATATTTTATGGATCATATTTACCAAAGATAACTCCTACTACTAAACCACGTCATCAACCAACTTATTATACCCGCAACTCCTCACATACCACACAAAACAAACAAATTGCCGTTATTGGTGCAGGAATTAGCGGTGCAGCAACTGCATTTAGCCTCGCCAAACGTGGGTATCAGGTAACAATTTATGAGAAAAATTCTGAGCCTGCGATGGAGGCAAGTGGTAACTATCAAGGTATGTTATACGCTTCATGGAGTGCATTTGGTGGTGCAATGATGGATTTAAATTGCTCGGCTTATCGTTATGCACATAATTTAATCACCGACCAATTAACCCCTGAGCTCGATTACTCGTCTTGTGGTTTAATCCAGCTTGGTCATACCACAGAACAAATTTACCGCAATCAACAACTTCTCACCGCTTACTTGCCAGATGATTTCCTAACTAGCGTAAATGCCAAACAAATTTCAACTTTGGCAGGACTTGAAGTCAACTCAGGCATGAATGGCATTTATTATCCATCTGGACTATGGTTAAATCCTCCTAGCCTAATCAAAGCATTACTTCAACACCCTAATATAAAATTGATCACTAATTGCAATATTGACAATTTAGAACAAATTAATGATAAGTGGCTACTTTTTGATAGTAACAATAAACTGATCAATAAAATAGACTGTTTAGTTTTATGTAATGCACACTATATTAATCACTTTAAACAAACTGCAAATCTCACAATCCGAAAAATACGTGGGCAAATTAGTATAGCAACACACAATAGTAATCTTAAAACCATACTTTGTGGATCTGGTTATATTACACCAAATAAAGCAAGTAAATTTACTTTTGGGGCTACATTTCAATTTAATGATAGCTCAACCGAAGTAAGAATAGAGGATCATCAGCTTAATTTGAATGACTTATCGCAGTCATTACCACAAACAGCAACTCAACTAAATATAGCAGAATTATCTGGACAAACCAACTTTAGAGCAAGCCCACACGATTATTTACCATTAGTTGGACCACTAGCCAAATATACTGAATTTAAGCAAGATTATGCCAAACTAAGCCAAGATAAAAATGCACGTATTTCCCCTATTTGTCAATATCACACAGGCTTATACCTAAATTTGGGACATGGGGCAAAAGGCTTACTTAGTGCACCTTTGAGTGGTGAAATAATTGCTGATTATATAGCAGGAACTCCACTTGCTTGCAGCGAAAGCTTACGTAAAGCACTTCACCCCAATCGTCTCTACGTTCATGAATTGGTACATAGCCATCATAAACACAAAAAAGCTCAATAATATTTTGATACAATTATATAATTGTTAATTTTACCTGAGTGATAGCTTAAAAAAGTTAAATTATCAATCAAATACCAACGAATGATTACGCATCAAATTTTTCTAAATTTGTTGTTTATTATGCAGGTGATAGAGTATAATTTATAAGTTCAAATATTAAAAATTTTTACATTTAATTAGAGTAATTTTTAGATTGGATAAATGATGAATAAAAAAAGCAGCAGCATAGGAATAGGTTCAGTTTTAGCTGGTATTTTATCTTGGACAACTAACCACTCCATATTATGGTGCGTTGTCCACATATTCTTAAATTGGTTTTACGTAATCTATTGGGTAATTAAATATAAATTTTAAACAGACACGTTAACCAAAAATAAATCAATATAACTCAAAGACAATATACATTTATTATTCAAAATAACATACTTTAGTCAAGTAATCTTTATGCTAACACCTAAGATATTAGCTTGAGAAGCTCTACCATTCATAGCTAAAACATACCACTCAATAAAAAATGCAAACTATAAACTATAGTTTGCATTAATAATTTCATATCCAAATCAACGTAACGATCAAGGTGCAGCAACGCTACCAAATGGATTCACACTAACCTCACCAGCTTCCAAAGAATAAATTAATTTCAAGAACATTAAAGTGGCTTTTGAATAAACATCGCCATTATCAATATAATACCATTTACCCTCGTAAGAGATCTTAGCATAAGCATTCACTGGCGAACTATCACTAGATTTTAACTTAAATAAACCCTGCATTAAATCTTTATATTGAGCATCTGATACATTATCACTAATTCCATATTTTTTAATATCTTGTTCAGATAAATCAATACTATATGATAAGAAATTTAATATTGCAAAGAAAGAACGCGTTCTAAACTGCACGACATTCCCAGCAGTTTTTTGTGCTAGCGACGATGATAAAATAATTCGGTTATACGTTTTATCCAAGTGCAACATTTTAGAAATCTTAGCCGCCACATCATTACTTTTACTAATGATTACTAAAGCATCACTACCTTTATAACTGGTTTCAAATAAATACATCCCTTCTATCACACGTTCCCGATCAAGATAAGTCACAAAATCGCTAAATTCAGAACCTGAGCTAGGACCATCTGAACCATCATGCTCCCAAGTATCAGCCATGTTTGACAAAGAACCAATATTATCCACGGCTAACTTAAATGCAATAGCGATACTAATATTAGTTTGAATCAAATAATTAAATTGCGTTATATTCACAGGTGACAATAACCCAGAAATATAGCTAGTTCCCTGCAATGGTGAATATGTTACCGTTGGAGTTTGTTTGAACTCAATATTTGGTTGCAAATTCCACCAAGCTCCAGAGACACCTTGAGCACTCTGACTACCAAATTTGGTATCATCAATACCACTGCGATAAGTTAGTGTAGTTTGAGCAGTAATACTATCCACACCTACAAAAAAAGGACTGCGATCAAAACGCATCCGTGCAATATTTAACAAAAATTGCTCATTATCACTTTGGTTCAAAGCGGTATTATAGCTACCTCGCGTTTGTTGTACTCTACCTAACCCAGCAGTTGAACACCCTGACAAGAAAAGCATGCTTCCAGTTACTAATATTAAGATTTGTTTATATTTAAACATGTTGATATTCTCTCACAAATTGGATTATAAATTAACGAACAGGAATCGTCACCACTGGTAAATTAGTTTTAATATCACCAACTTGTAGTGAATAAATTAATTTCAATAGTACCAAAGTTGCTTTTGATTTAGTATCATTATTTGCTATATAATACCATTTGCCGTTATAGTTAGTTTTCACCGTAGCATTAGAAGGCTCACTATTACTAGTTAAAACATAAAACTGCCCTGCATGTGAAGCGTACTCATTATCCGCATCGCTTTCTTTATCATGAATTCCGTAAGAAATATAATTCATAATTCCCAGAAATGAACGAGTTTGCAAATTAATTACATTTTCTGGCGTTGCTGCACCAATATCTAAATGCTTAGCTAAAATAAATGTCGTATACGTACCTTTTAAATGCAGAAAATTAGAAATTTCTGCCCCAGTTTCCTTGTCGTTTGCAGTTAATAGAAATGCAGGATCCCCATTATAGGTAGTCATTGAACCATCTATTTTATCTAAAGCACTTAGCTCAGTAATTTCATTGATAAAATGATTAAATTCACCATTTTCATTACTATCATCACCAACCACATGGCGGCTAACATTACTGTTATCCAAAACCCCAATTCGATTTACGGACAATTTTAGTAAATTCGGTAATGACCAGCCTGAACTCCGCAACATTGCAATTCTTGAAACACTTAATGGTGTCATCATGCTAGCTACAAACTTACTTCCTTGTAACGGAGAATAAGTAATTGTTGGTGCTTCAGTAAGTTCCACGGTAGGTCCTACACTCCAAAATGGCCCTGCTACACCTTGCGCTGGAAATCCATTCACATTAAACATTCTTGCCTCACTCTTGGTTTTCAGCGAAGACTGTACGGTAATCGCATCTACACCAACAAAATAAGGACTTCTACCATCATGCATACGCACAATATTTAATAAAAACTGCTCATTCTCACTGGTATCAATCGCCTTATTATAATTCTCACGGGTCTGTGGAACTTGTGCTAATTGGCTTGACGAACAACCTGCTGTAATAGTCGTAAGACCAATTAATAAGTACATAATTTTTGAAAATTTCATCTATTTATTCTTTCGCAAATTTAAAACTTTAAACGTACTACCTAAAATCATACAATGTTTATATTTATCAGTATGATCAAATATACCAACTATATAACAAAGATAACTATTTCACAGGTATCGTAATAACTGGTAAGTTAGCATCAACTTCGCCCATTTGTAATGAATAAATTAGTTTCAAAATCACCATGGTAGCTTTAGAAACTTGATCATTTTCGGCAATATAGTACCAATTATTATTATATTCAGTTTTAGCTACGGCTCTTGATGGCTCACTGGTACTAGTCAAAACATGTAATAAATTATTACTATATGGAGTCCAGTCAATACTAGAGTCAACTAAAGTTGCGCTAGAATAAATTGCAGATTCAGCATATTTATTATCTACTTTTGGTGTATCAACGTTTCGCGCCAAATAATTTATAATATTAAAATATGAACGTGCATAAACTGTGATCACATTTTCTGGCAAATGATTATCAGGATCAGGCAACTCTTGTACAAAAACCAATGTTTGGTAAGGTTTAGATAAACCAAGATATTTGGCTGCCTTTGCAGCACCATCCGCCGTCTTCATTTTGACATAAATCGCCCCGCGGCTTTCATATGGTAAATAATCAAAAGACGCTTGGCTATTACGTGCCGCTTGATCAAGAAAATTAATGAATCCATCGAAAGTATCAGTATTTGGTAAAGTTTTAGCACCGATATGATCAGCATCCACTCCACCATTTTGCAAAATACCAACCCGATTTAAAGCCAATTTAATCGTTTCGCTAAAACTATAACCCGACTGAGTTAATAAAAAAAGTTTTCCCATAGTTAATGGAGCCAACATTCCAGTTGCAAATTTTGCACCTTGATTCGGTGAGTATGTAATTGTTGGTGATTGCGAAAACTCCGCATACGGTGATAAATTCCAAAAGGTTCCATTTCCAACGTTAAATGGATTAGCCACACCGACATTTCCACGTACCGCCGTAATTAAAGTTGTCGTCGCAGTAAGACTATCGACACTCACGAAATATGGCGCTTCCGCATAATGCATACGCACTACACTTAATAGAAACTGTTCATTTTCACTAGCATCTAATGCACGATTATAACTATCTCTCGTTTGCGGCACTTGCCCTAGACCAACTGTCGAACAAGATGTCACCAAAGTAGCGGCAAAGATACTTGCAAACAATCTTTTTGATATAAATTTCATACTTAACTTTAATCCTTAAAAGACGGACACGATATGTTAGATCAATTAAACTAGGCAGTCATGATGGTTTTTACCTTTAACTGTATAATTCAAAATCACAGTCCCAATAAAAGAAAAGATCAGGCATCACTTTCACAAGGAGCCTGATATATTCACGAACATCAACTATCTGTTAATAGTCTGTTGTAAATTTCATTTCGTTATTATAATATGCTATCTATGATTTTGTTAACGTGAACTCAATAATTTCATGTCAATTATAAACGGTAAAACCTTAGTTGACACACTTGAATCACATAAAAGCCTGAGAGCACTGGAGTTGGCATCCATAGCATTATTTTGAAGCAATTGGCACAAACCCATAACGTGCGTTACAAAACACTACACCAGACGTCAATTGCTGCAATGCAATAACTGAAAAATCAATAATCTACGTAAGTTACACCTACCACCAATTATGTGATTGGACACAACATCTTATTAATAAACCTTGAATTTCATTAGTAAAAATCTAGTTAAAATTTAACTAGAGTTTTACTAGCTTGGTGATTCATCGGGACAATGCCGTAAAAAATACATTTGTAGGTTACGGCTTTTAATCCATGCCAAGATTTATTTCGTATCCACAAAATTAACAATACAATAAAAAACCCGCCAAAAAGGCGGGCACAGAATATACATTAAATAGATCGAAAACAAATTACTGATTATCAAAATTGGTAACACCAGCGCAATCAAGGCGTTCACTAGCAATTTTGTTGGTTTTGCCATTATATTGACTATTAACATCATAATACAACATTACTTTATTTATATCCGTATATTGTGCAGAAGAACCTTTAATTGTCAAAGTTTTCGGTGATGCATAATATTCTTGAATCAAGGCTTGGGAATTATAACGACCATACGATCCCCAATTATACATATAGCTACCTTTATATAAAGGCATATAACTATTTTCAATAAAGTTCGTCACACCGTTTTCAGTCCTGCTAAATTGCTTCACAATATGCGGTGCTGTAGCCGATGTAACATCAACAGGTATATCTGTAGAACTAAATTTAATTTCAGCACCTGCGACACCTTTACGAGCTATATTATGCAAGATATCTGCACGAGTATAGGTATCTACCACTTCAGCTCCATTTACATCACGAGTAACTTCAACTTTAGTTATTGGAATTTTGTGATTGGTCAAAAATAATAACTCTAAATAACTATTAATCCGATTCAAGGTTGTAACAGGAACATAAGTGCGATTTTTACCACACTCAACTCCACCATTGATAATATTAACCGTTTTGCCAAATCCTACCAAATTATCAAAATCAGTAATTCCAACATTAGTAGCAGTAAAAAAACCTTCGTGCATCGATGGCTTATCTTGTCCAGCTGGAGAAGTTTTGGGAAATGGGTATGCCCAAAAAGCTAAAGCTGTTGCCCAACCCAACTCACCATTTTCTTGTAATTTATTTGGATTTTTAGCCAAATCTAATTTATCATTTGGATTCACTATTGAACCATAATAAATATAATTATACGGATAAGACAATTGCTTACCACCACGACCATAATATTGGTTATTAGTATCACTCGAATTAGTTGCTGCTTGCACACTTGGATCAGCACAAAACTCTTTTGCTAATTTACAGAATGGTACAGTTGTATCATCCACCCCATAGCCATAACATAAACCAACAGATCCAGAAGGACCACTAAAATTCACATTACAATAATTACTTTTTGTTCCATAACTAGTACATGAAGCATCATTTTTACATGATCCTTCTGAACTTGCAAACAAACCATAAGCAACACCCAATGCACCAGGAGTAGTTAATTGATAACCACCATTAAACATTGGTGCACTTGAACCATTGGTTTCTTGGGCAATATTAGCCAAAAATGCCGATAGCTCGCGCATATCATTAAAATAATCCCCACTACTAAATGGACGATTAGTAGAATTTAATGTCGGAAATAATTTTTCGTAAGCGGCTTCCAGATTGGCATAAGAGTAATATTGATACGCTGCAGTGCCTTTATTTGCACGCGGCGAATCAGCATATTCAGCTGGATAGGCATCTTCAAAACTACGTTCGAATTCACAAGAAGAAAAAATACTGGATAACTTATCCGTCGGTGCATAAGTATCAGCATTGATATTTAATGAATTCGCAGAGAATTTGCAAGATTGCGTTTGTGGTGTGGTTGTGCTTTGTGTAGAGTTTGTTCCTGACCCATTATTACACGCTTGTAGCCCCAAAGCAGCAGTTCCAAATAACGTTAGCGTAAGCCTCTTATGTTTCATGTTAACCTTTTTCAATATTATTTCAAAATTCTACAATTCAAATCTGGAAATGATTTTAAATTAGCATTTAAACTGCAAATTGAGCAATCTTAAACAACTAAAATTAAAGACCCAAAATCCAGAGGAGCGTATTATTGCATACAAATGAAGACAATATTTCATACAATTATGGATAACATTTATTCGTCAAACGCAAATATAATTCGAACTCAAATTAATCTCTAATTTTTGCAAAACAATCTTCAATAAATTTTGCCACACACTTGACACTAGCATTAATGGTTTGCGGCAAAGTTACTAAATAATAAGTAAACTCACCAACAGAAAACTCAGGTAATAACTTGATCATAGTTCCATCACGAACTTCTTTGGCATAAACAGGCTCAATACCACCACCGATAACATGCCCTCCCAGGCATAATTGTTTACCACTCAACATTGAATTAATATATAAGCGAGAATTATTCTCGAAATTCACCTTTTCAGCTTCAGGAGTTAAAAAGTCGAGTGTCTTACTTAGTTTATGTTCATGATCAATAATACCAGTATATAAATGCTGCTTAATTTGACTAATTTCAGTAATCAAACCATAGCGCTGAATATACTCAGGTGAACAATAAAGATATAGCTTCTGAGAGCCCAAAAACTTAATTTTCACCGTCTGCTGCTTGGGTATATGATTTACTACTGCCAAATCAAATTTCTCTTTAAACAAATTTAGCTCACGATTCTGGTAATAAATTTCCAACTCAATACCTGGATTATCTTGCAAAAACTTACCAATATATGGTGTAATCAGATAAAATGCAATAATTTCTGGCAACACAATTTTCACTCGACCGTGTAAACTTAGTCGCTGTTGTTGCTGCAACAAGATGTATTGATTGAAATTACTTTGCTGCTCCACAAAGAAATCATACAACATCTTACCTTGTTCAGTTATCTCCAAATTACGTGTACTTCTACGAATCAAAGAATAATTTAAGACACTTTCCAAATCTTTTACTTTACGGCTAACCGTGGATTGTGACATTCCAATTTTTTCTGCAGCCTTACTAAAAGTACCACACTCAACTACCGAGCAAAATGTATTAATTTCAGAATATAGATCGGATAAATTAATCATCGATATCACCTCACTAAATTTTAATAGCTTCAAGTCATAAATATAATCATGATTAACATGTTTTTATAATTACAGTTATCAGTCATAAAAACCATAAACCAAGGATAATTTTCTACATCAAAAATTTCAGCTATCATAAATAAGATAGCCGAAGATTAATATAACTAGACAACTAACCGTAAAAAAGCATAAAGATCCCTTAACTCTTTTACTAGTTAGACTTAAAATAATTTGGCGGCAAGCCCAGTGTAATTCTCAGGAGTAAGCAAAGATAATTTTTTCTTCTCAACTTCTGGTAAGTCTAATCCAGCAACAAAACTTTGAATACCTGCTGCATCAACTTTTTTACCACGTGTTAAATCTTTAAGCTTTTCATAAGCATTTTCCATACCGCATTTACGCATCACCGTTTGAATAGGTTCAGCAAGTAATTCCCAATTATTGTCCAAATCTGCAGCAATCACACCTGGATTAATTTCCAATTTACCAAGACCTTTTGCTAAAGAACTTAGTCCTAACATCATATAACCCACTGCAACTCCAATATTACGCTGTACTGTTGAATCGGTTAAATCACGTTGCCAGCGTGAAATAGGTAATTTTTCCGATAAATGATTCAAAAGAGCATTCGCCAAACCAAGATTTCCCTCTGCATTTTCAAAATCAATTGGGTTAACTTTATGTGGCATAGTTGAACTACCAACCTCACCAGCTTTAACTTTTTGTTTAAAATAATTAATTCCAATATACGCCCAAATATCACGCGACAAATCAATTAAAATAGTATTAATTCGGCGTAAATTATCATAAATTTCTGCTTGATAATCATGTGGCTCAATTTGTGTCGTAAATGGATTAAAGGTTAAGCCTAAATTATTCTCGATAAACTCTTGGGCTAATTTATCCCATGCAACATCGGGGTAAGCCACCACATGCGCGTTATAGTTACCAACTGCACCATTAATCTTACCAAGCACCTCTTGTGCAGATAGTTGCTTTAATTGACGTTGCAAACGATACACTACGTTATAAAATTCTTTACCCATTGTTGATGGTGTTGCTGGTTGCCCATGCGTACGACACATCATCGCAACATCGCGATATTCAGTTGCCAAAGTACTCAAAGTGGCTGTTAATTTATTTAACTCAGGTAATAAAATTTGTTCCTTTAACTCTTTTAACATTAACGCATAACTAGTATTATTGATGTCTTCTGATGTACACGCAAAATGAATAAATTCGCGCTGCTGATTTAAAACAGAGTTATGTGCAATTTTCTCTTTAATCAAATATTCAACAGCCTTAACATCATGACTAGTGGTAGCTTCAATAGCTTTAACGCGTTCTGCATCAGCAATGCTAAATTCACTAACAATATGATCTAAAACGGAAATATCCGCTGATGAAAGTTTTGGTAAGTTAAATTCTGGCTTACTAAATAAAAACTTAAACCACTCAATCTCAACAATAACTCGGTATTTAATTAAACCAAATTCCGACACAATTGGAGCTATGTTACCGACTTTACTTGAATAACGACCATCTAACGGATTAATTGCTAATATATTACTACTCATACTTACCTCTAAATTGTGATTAATAACGTTTTCATACAAATCTTTATTTGGGCATACTGACAACAACCTAATTTCAAACCATGTTGATTATTCATATAATTCCACGGCACAAAGCCGCTGCAGCAATTACTACGACAATATCCTCAATGCCCCTATTATACCGCACTTACCTAACAGACCGACTGAGGCAAGCACATGCAAAGCTACACTCATACTTAAGTGAAGTAAAATCCAGTTATAAAAATATCTAAATACACTCAAAAAAAACTAAACATTAAACACCCAATAATTCCATAATTCTTATATGACCACAACCCACATAGGCTAATTGCTTACTCTGGCCATAACGCGTAAAATAAAATAATAAATAACCATCGCAGATACCTTGTAGATTTTAAGCTACAACTAAATTTAAAACAACATGATTCAAACAAATATTTATCTAAGATATTATGATTTAGCCCCTAAAGTTTGTATTTTTAAGTTAATTACCCATTTTGGATACTATTTGCCGAG
>CAZZAV010000053.1:0-14065 GCA_964652705.1 uncultured Neisseria sp. | reverse complement strand
CCATGACAGCATCTTACCACATCTTTAAATGTGCTTTGATTGTCTAGCCCCTTAATTATTATTTCCTTCTGAATCAAAAAGGTTATAATCCACAAATTCATTACTCTGCTGAATAATTAATGAATTAAGACTTACTACAAAAAAAGGTTGCTTGATAAAACAAGCAACCTTTTTATTTCTCACTAAAATCACTCTAGCGATCAAAATTATAATCTTAATGATTAATTCTTAATGTTAGCATTAATTAATTGTAAAAATTGTTCGTCAATTTTACCACTCAAATATTGCAACTGAACTTCAGCCATTAAATATTGGTAACGCGATTGCTGATATGTTTGAAAGGTCTGATAATAATTTTTCTGTGAACTTACTAAGTTAATACTATTTCGTACACCAACTTTATAACCCAAAATATCTGAGTTTAATTTAGTCTTCGCTGACAACAAAGCAGATTTTTGAGCATTCACAATGCTCACACCATTAAATACCGCCCAGTATGCATTACGCGTATTTTGATTAGTTTGACGATCGGTACTAGTTAATTGCTGCATTGCAGCCTCATAATTGTCCATTGCCTGCCGAGTTTGCGCATTCACGCCACCACCAGCAAAGATTGGCACACTTAACTGTAAACCAATTGAGCCAGTGCTATAACTTGATAATGGTCCACCTGGATAATTAAAACCTTGTGCTTGAGTATCTGCCACATTGCTCGAGTCTAAATTACCAGTATCTTGATACTGATATTGTGCCTGCAACGATAATGTTGGGTAATGTCCACTCCGCGCAATACTAATATCTTGCTTGGCCATATCAGTTTGCTTCAAAGAAATTAACACATTGAGATTTGAACTTTCAGCAATTTTTGACCACTCTCGATCACTTTGTGGCGATGGCGCAGTCAACTTAATTTGTTCTTGCAATGGCTGGATTTGCTCTGGATCAACACCTGTTATATTGCGAAAAATATTCTTTTTATAAATTAAATTATTTGTATCTTGGATCTCTTGAGCAGCGGCAGCATCATAACCAGATTGAGCATCATTGACATCTGCAATTGTCACCGAACCAACCTTAAATGCAGCATTAGCCTGCGTTAACTGTTGATCTAATGCTGTTTTAGTCATCTGTGTTGCTAATAAAACATCTTCGGCATACAAAACATCAAAATAAGCCTGTGCAACACTAGTCATTAATTGTTGACGAGCATTAATTAATTGCAAATCTGCCAGCTGACCGGCATATTTACCTTTAACATATGCAGACAATTTACTATAATCAAACAAAACTTGGTTGAGCTGAGCACTATACACAGGCTGATTATAATTAGCCGTGACGCCACTTTGATTAAAATAATTCTCAGAAATAGTTCCAGTCGCACTAATTTGCGGTAACAACGCCGCCCCAGCAATATTTTTCTGCTCTTGCCCAGATTGATTCGTTGCTATGGCTTTTAAATAATCTGCATTGTATGCTAAAGCATGTTGATATGTTTGATACAAATCAATTGCTGATGAGCTTGTAGCAGCAGCCATTAGGCAAATAAAAATGGGTAAATGTTTTTTCATAGGTAGGTATTATATCTTAGCCTGTTTCAGTGGATTAAAATTAATTTCATTTCGCTTATAGAATAGATACTTATCTAATTCATAGATCAAATTAGGCGGTGTATTACATAAAATTAACCCAAATCATTTCTCTGCTAAAAACTTTCACCCTAAACATAAGACAACTATATAAAGTACATTAATACCCATATTCAATTGAATATCGACGCGACCACTCCATACCAGGCTCAACGTCTTCAATTGCAGATTTGTCATTAATATCTCCGTTAAATCCTAGCATATCACTATGACCACACCATGGTTCTATACACACATAATCCGCACCAACTTTTGACCACAACCCTAACCATGGAAATCCACTCAAGGAAACACAAATTTGACGATTGCTATCTTTCTCACGCAATGTAATATGAGAACTCGAGTAATTTTCATAAATTAAAGCATCATTTGCAAACGTATCAGCTTTTAGGTCTAATTTCTGGAAATTTAAATTTTCTATTTTACCGGTGAAAAAAGCCTGCGGTGTAATTTCATGCAATTTTAAATTAGGCTCTGGTTCAGAAAATTCAATTACATAATCGGTAATTAAATGTTTATCATCAAATGGACATTTAAATGCAGGATGAGCCCCAACGCTAAAATAAGCTCGTTGATGATCTAAATTACTCACCGTATATTCAGTAATTAATTGGGATTTATCTAACGAATACCTAACTTTAAAAGCCAAATTAAATGGATAAACTTCAGCACCAAGCTCTGCAGTAATAATTTGTAAAGTCACATCAGTATCAGATTGTGCGATTACTTTAAATAGAGAACTTCGTGCAAATCCATGATTACCCTGAGGATAACTTTTACCTGCAAATTTTAATTCACCGTTAGTGGTTTTGCCAACCACGGGAAATAAAACTGGCGAGACCCCAGCCCAAATATCTGTATTAGCATTCCACATATACTCATGACCAGTAACACGATTTTTAACGCTGCGTACTTCGGCACCAATTAGATTGATTACAACTTCAAGGCTTTGATTACTTAACTTTATTTGCTGCATAACTTCTCCATTTTATAGAATTGCTCACCGGGAGATAATTTTACCATGCTTAATTAAGCCATTAAATCCTAATTTATCAAATATCGTGATCATCACCAAATTTCTTAATTTGGGTTAATTGGCTTTCAACCTGATACCCACCACCAAGAGCTTGATACAAATTGACTAAACTATTCATTTGTTGTATTTTTACTTGATTTACACTCGCCTCAGCATAATCTATGTTTAATTTTAAGCCTAACGTGTTAGCGTAACTAATCGTACCTTGTTTATATTGCTTTTGTGCAGTTGCATATAAACTTTGCGCCTTGGTTAATGAAACTGCTTGCTGGGCGGCCTTTTGCTTCAAACTATCATGATTCGACAAACCATCGTCAACTTGTGAAAAGGCAGTACGAATACTTTGTACATAATTATAATATGCTGAATAATAACCAGCTTTCGCTTTATCAACTTCTGCATATAGACCTAAATTTAAGACTGGAATTGCCAAACCAAGCTGAGTTGCCCAAAAATCACCGCCAGCACTAAATAAATTAGTTAATTCCATAGAGCCCTGCCCAAGCATACCAGTTAAACTAATCGAGGGGAAGAACATTGCGGTTACTGCGCCAATATTTCCATTTGCAACCTGTAACTGATATTCTGCTGCCATAATATCTGGGCGCTGTTTCAATACGCTAGATGGCAAATTTACTGGTACGACACCATCTGGATTAATTTTATCAAAGGTATTCTGGGTAAGAATCTTTCCTGGATTATTATTGGTTAAAACCTGTAGCGCATTTTCGGTCTGCGTGATATTGGTCTTAATAACCGGAATATTGCCAACCAAACCAGCAATATATTGATCCAAACCATCCAAATTAAAATCTGAGATACTACCATTATCATACTGAATTTGCATATAACGCCGCATTTCTTTAGCATCTGTCAAAACTTGTTGTTGCAAGATTAGCTGCTTTTGTAAACCCAGCAATGTGAAATAGCTACTCGCAACTTGACTAATGACCCCCAAGCGCACGGCACTCATCGCTTGTTTTTGTAATTCCACATTTAATTTGGCAATTTCACCTTGTTTAATTTGACTAAATACATTTAAGGTATAACTCGGAATTATACCAGCACCATAACCACTAAAATCTTGTGTAGCTGGATTAACATTATTCAACAACGGATACGGACTTAAATTAGTAAACCCAGGATTAAACGATTGCCCTGTAAAACCACCAGCACCCAATGACACTGTTGGCACCCAGCCCATATTTACCTTCTGTAGCACAGCTTGGGATTGCAGCACATTACCCATCGCAACTTGTAAATTATTATTGTTACTCAACGCGCTTTCAATTAGCTGATTCAATTTAGCATCATTAAATTGCTTCCACCATGCCAATTGAGTTAAGTTGCTACTTTCAAGTTGGCTCAATTGATCTTTACTTTGCCAAGAATTCGGGGTATTTATATTCGGTTTTTGATAACTAGGTCCCATTAAACCACATGATGCCAATGTAGCTCCTAATATGCTAACCAAGTAAATTTGTCTGATCTTCATAATTAACCTACTTAGCAGTATCAATAGTTACGTCAGCACTTGCACCAACACGTAATGGAAAGTCGGATTCATTAGCTAACTTTACTCGCACTGTAAAACGCTGTGTTACTTTCACCCAATTTCCAGTTGCATTTTCAGCCGGTAGCAATGAGAACGTATTACCACTCGCATAACTAATGCTTTGTACCACACCGTGATATTTATGATCATACATGTCTAACTCAATGTTTGAAGGCTGACCTGGTTTAATTCTTTTTAGCTGAGTCTCTTTTAAATTAACATCTACCCACCAACTTTGATCATCAATTAAACCAAATAATTTTTGCCCAGAAGATACCAATTCACCAGTCTGTAAATTTAAATTACTAATATAGCCATTTACAGGAGAACGTAATTGAGTGTAAGCTGTATTATTCTGAGCATCATCAACACCAGATTGAGCAATACTAATTTGAGTATTAGCAGCTAAACTCAATGCATTAGCCTGATCTAAGCTAGCATTAGCTTGCTCAAGAGCTTGCTTGGCAGTGACTGCTTGATTTTGATATTTCTGCATATCTTGTAAAGATCCAGCTTTTTGATTATACAGATTGGTATAACGTACCGCCATTTGATTCGCAAATTCAAAGTCAGATTTACTTTTTGCAACGCTGGCCTTGGCCGTGGTTATTTGTTGCTTAGCTGAAGCTGCTTGCTGTTGTGCCAAAGCAAGATCTTGCTTGGATTTAGTTAACATCAAACTGTAATCTTGCGGATCAATATCCACCAATAAATCACCTTTATGGACAAATTGATTATCTTTAACATAAACATGTTGAATATAACCTGTTACTTTAGGAGCAATATTAATTAGATTTGCATTAACATAAGCATTATCCGTACTTGGATAAATTTGACTATACTTATAATAACCATAAATACCACCAATTGCGAGACAAATAATTGTAGCTCCAATAATAAGATGTTTATGTTTTGATTGCGCTTCAGCCATGATTTTTCCTAAAACAAAATTAAATAATAAGAATACTAGTGATCAAGTTTAAAAACTTACTCAAGATGAATTGCAGCACCTCTTTGTGGACGCTTTAACACAAATGGTAGCCACAAAGTACACAGCATAATTACACCAGTTATAAAATACACATCCAAATAACTAACAAACGCACCCTGTCCCATTACATTGGCTTGAGCAATAACCAATTTCATCTGCTCAGGTGTATTACCTAAACTTTGCGACCAGATTTGATAACCTCGATCATATAAAGAAACATGCGATCCCATATCATGATAAGTTACTTGCATTTGATGAGCAATAATTGTTGCAGCAACCGAAGTTCCTACTGAACTGGCCATATTTCGAAAGAAGTTAAATATTCCAGAAATATCATTATGAATGCTCTCACTAACATCAATAAATAATATTTGCATAATCGGAATAAAAAATGCCATCATTCCAATACCCTGAACAATTACAGAGCAAATAATATAGAATTGACTCACTTGTGGTGCATAACTAGCCAGCATAAAGCTACCAACCGCAGAAATCAATAAGCCACAAAACAGTATCCGTCGTGGATCAACTACCCCCATTAATTTAGCAATAATCGGCGCCGCAAACAATGCCACCAATCCACGTGGTGCAGTGATTAAACCTGCCGTATCCACAGGATAACCAAAGCTCTGTTGCAGCATGGTTGGAAAATAGGCCATTGATGCCGAAAGCAATAGCATAAAAATAAACATGGCAACACAACATAACATTACATTAACGTTTTTAAATACCTCAAAATTAATTACTGACTTACCGAGTATGCCGCGCCAAGCAAAAAATATTAATAAAATGATAGCAGTAGTTAGAACAATAATCATTTGCATAGAGTCAAGCCAATTATTGCTGTTACCTTCATCAATAAAATACTCAAGAAATGCTACCCCAAGCGCCATAAATGCAAAGCTGGTATAATCAATCTTAACGTTTTCCTCAATTTTATTCTCCATATTTTTCCAAATTAGGACAAACCCGGCAATACAAATTGGCACATTAATATAAAATATCCAACGCCACGACAAACTTTCAGAAAGAACACCACCTAAAATAGGTCCCAAGACTGGCCCCATAACGATACACAAACTATAGGCAGTCATTATTTTGGGCTGCTCTTCTGGAGTAAAGCTTCGTGAAATATAAGACTGAGCAATGGATGGTAAAAAAGCACCACCAACCCCTTGTAGTAAGCGAAACAAGACCATTTCGGTTAATGACGTTGAAATACCGCAAAGAATTGATGCGATCATAAATGTCACCGCAGATGCGAGAATAACATGCTTAGTACCAAATTTACGGGTAACTAATCCAGTCAACGGAATACACACGGCTGCAGCAACAATGTAACTGGTCATAGTCAAAGATACATCGCTTAGATTAGCATTTAGCGAACCCATAATATGTGGCACTGCGACAGCAACAATGGTTAAATCAATAATTTCAGCCAATGCTAACAAACTTACCGCATACGCCACAATAGTACGACGCTCTAACCAAAAACTTGTTGATGAACTAGGGCTTAATTCAGAAGTAGTCATAAAATTGCTTTAGAAAATTAGAAATTAAAACGATATTTTAAAACAAATGTTTTAATTTGTCAATAAATTATACATTCAAACTTAAATTCTTCAATTAATTTATGCTATAATTAAAAATTATAAAAATGTCAACGGATAAATTTCTCAAACTAAACACACAATACTTTAAAACCATAATTAACTGATTTACTTAATAATTAAAGCTAAAAAATATAACCACAGTGGTAATTATAGATTCAATAAAATTACCGCCGACACTTAAAAAATACAACCAAATAAGGTAAAATACCAATCATTATGGATAATACTTACAACAAACTAATTACTAGCGGAATAAAACTTTTTGGCGACTATGGATTTGACGCGGTATCAGTGCGTGATATAGTTGCAGACTCAGAAGTTAATATCTCTGCTGTATCTTATCACTTTGGGGGGAAACATGAATTATATCAAGCAGTTGTCAATCATTTAGCCAGTGAAGTAAAAACACGACTCTCTGAATTTAATACAACAGAATTTGCCCAAATGAGTCTTCAAGACATGGAGCAGCGTCTAACCAATATAATCGCTGAATTCCAAGAAATGTTTCTTTCTAGAAACGGCATTAGTCGCCTTAATATTTTTACTCGAGAAATATCTTCACCTGATAAAAATAATACTCATCAATACTTTGTTATAATGATAGACAGTGTACATGATTTCTTTAAAAATGTGCTACACACTTACTATACTCGGCGAAACGAAGATACAGAGAAAATAGAATTTGTGATTAGTTTACTAATCACAACTTTGAAAAATAACACGCTCAAAAAATCTGAACCGCTTTGTGCAAAATACTATCAGCCAGATATGCTTGAACGCTTAACTCAATTAGTGCTCTACGGTAAACTTTAATCTTAACCTTGCCAAAAATATAAATAAAAAAAGCTTGAGAAAAACTCAAGCTTTCAAGTATAAATTAACTAGAACAAATTAGTTAATCTTTTTTGAGATTATCAATTGCAGCATCTGCCACGGCATGAACACCGTGCTCAACTTTAGCTAAAGCATCCTGAATAAGATCTTGCAAAGATTGCATTGCCTGATGATTACCAGAAAGAGCATTTTTGACCATATCATCAAACTGAAGCGTCAACGGAGTTGGCAATAATTTTGAATAAAATTCAAAAAACTTAGCTGAGTTGCCCTGCACACCATCACCACTAACAACTGATTTAGCGCAAGCATCACGATAAATTTGAATCACAATATCTAGATCCGCCAACAAAGATTTAGATGCCAAACCCAAATTTTGCGTCGTAATTTGCTTTAATGCAGTCATAAATTCTTCAGGAGTACTAACTTTATAAAGAACTTGACTGTTGTCAATTCCCTGTTGAAAATACTGCTTACTTTGTTCTAAATATTTGTTATTTAATTCTGTAAATTTGCCAGCCAAGTTGGTGAACGAATTATATGCATCCTGCATCGCTTCCAGATTTGGTAATTGATATTGTTTAGGGTTTCCCATAATTGTTCTCCAAGTATAAAAATACATATTTACCTACCTAATAATTATACCACTAACAAGACATGTAATTTGCTAAAATATACAATTAAGATTATAGAGCATTAAGCTCGTTAAGATTATACGTAATCATTACATCTCATAGAACCATTTAAGGGAAATCAAATGTCAGCATCAAGTGCCAAACCAATTTATCGCCGCTGGTTTACCAGCCTATGGTTTATCGTATTAGTATTTATGTTTGGTGGAATTATTTTTGGTATTGTTAACCCCAGCTTAGCCAAGCAAAGCAAGCCAATTATTGATGCATTCATTCATGTAATTAAGATTTTAGTTGGACCCATCGTATTTTTCACCGTAATTAGTGGCGTAATTGGTATGGGCAGTTTAAAACAATTGGGTACAATCGGTGCCAAATCATTTATTTATTTTGAAGTAATCTCTGGATTGGCTCTAATTATTGGTCTGGCATTTGGGCATCTGTTTCATCCTGGAACTGGGCTAAATTTATCGATTGCCAGTATTGATCCGCATTTAATCGCAAAATATACTAGCAATGAAGCAGATGCTACTAGCTTTACCAAGATTATGCTCTCTGCCATCCCATCAAACCTCTGGGATCCATTTTTAACTGGGAATACATTACAAATTTTATTCATCGCTATTTGCCTTGGGTTTTTTTTATTTTATTTTGGCCAACGCTGGCGTGAATCAATCATGCATAACTTACACGTTGTTCAAGGATGGTTATTTAAAATTTTGAGTTATGTAATGTGGTTCTCACCGATTGCAGCATTTTCAGCAATGGCATTTATGCTTGGTGAATTTGGTGTATCCGTAATTTGGCATATGCTGGGTCTAGTTGCCACGATGATTGGGGCTTGTGTATTCTTTATTTTAGTTGTATTAGGCACAGTTGCCAAAATGGCTGGCTTTAACATCGTTCAATTTTTGGGTTTCATAAAAGATGAAATAATCCTCGTATTTGCAACTTCATCCAGTGAAAGCGCACTTGGACCAATCATGAGAAAACTCAAAGGTTCTGGTGTTGATGAATCAGTAGTTGGAATTGTAATTCCCGCGGGCTATAGCTTTAATTTAGATGGCACAAATATCTATTTATCTCTGGTAATTGCATTCCTATGCCAAGCTTTTAACATACATCTTAGTTTACAGGAATACATTACCGTAATATTGGTTTTGATGGCAACTAGTAAAGGTGCAGCTGGTGTCAGCGGATCAGGATTTATCGTGCTAGCTGGTACATTAGCAGCAATGCATGGCAAAATTCCAGTAGTTACTATTGCTATACTACTTGGTATTGACAAAATCATGAGTGAACTCCGTAGTACGACCAATTTAGTTGGAAACAGCATGGCTGCAGTTATCGTGGCACGAATGGAGAAACAATTAGATATGAAGAAATTTCAACAAGCATTAAACAAACAAGAATCCATAGATTAAAATAATAGCTAGTTAAACTAAATTTAGAAAGCAAAACACCCAAAACAAAGTTTTGGGTGTCGTGCTATGGATTTGAGAAAATGTCTATGAACACTGTCTCAGGAGGTATTATATACTAGACGAGTTAATACAAACAAATTTTTCTGCAATTTAAATTTTTATTCACACAAAAAACTAGCGTAACAAAATACAACACAATGAATAATAGATAAAAATATGTTGGATTTTTCTATGCTTTTTTAATTTATTCCAGACAATACTTAGATATCAACTTGTCAAATTGTTAACTAAGCACTGCGAAAAACCAAATAGGTTGTTCCATATTTAAAGTTTAATTTATTAATAATCATATGATTTAATACCAATATTAACTACTCTAGGAGCAAAATAATATGAGTTATTAATAGCAGCGTACACTATAGATATGCTCAAAAAAATAACTATTCAGATAAAATTAATTGTTGATAAGAATAAAAATTTATTATTACCAACAATCTTTCATACCCATACAAACACTAGATATAAATTAACCATTTAAAAATAAATCACCATTAAACTTGACAAATACACGAAAACATGATTAACTACTAGAAAGATTATTTATCTCATATAAAACTCTGTCTCGCACAAAGTATTTTCAGAAAATATTAATTAAATAAATCATTATTCAGCAAAATGAAACCATTTCGTCTGTAAATTATCCAAATAATTACTATCGATATCATAGCCTTTGATCCGTGGTGCAACTAAACGTTGGTGCGTTGGTTGAAACAAAGGAATAATTTGATAATCATTTAAAGCTACCTCCAACGCTTGCTTATATAACTGCTCTTGCGATTGCGGATTTGCGGTTGCTTCTGCCTGATTAATTAAAGCATCATATTTAGGATTGCAATAATGAGAACGATTATTACCATTATTACAAACAAATAGCGGTGTATAAGTCGTTACCGAATTATAATCTGCACCCCATCCACCTTGCGCAATATCAAAGCTAGCATTACGCCAGTCATTATTTAATACTTTGCGTTCTTCGCTAACTAGAGTTACTTTGACACCTAAAGTATCTTGCCACATCGACATAATTGCCACCATTACTTTTTTATACAAATCATTATTTTGATGCTTAATAGTGATTGTCAAAGGATTATTGGGTCCATAACCAGCTTCTTTGTATAACTCCTTAGCCAAAGCAATTTGTTTATCTCGTGGCCAATCACTCCATGAATAACGAATATCTGCATATTTACCACCTTCAACCGTTGGAGTAACAATTGAATATAGGGGTGTTTGCCCTGCTCCACCCAAGACTAACTTAGTTAAACTTTGGCGGTCAATAGCCAAAGCCAAAGCCTCACGCAATTTAACATTCTTCGCATATTTAGGTAAGGTCATATTAATATTTAAATAATCAGTTCGTTCCCACTTGAAAGTATGCAATTCATCAGGATATTGTTTTTTTAAGGTCTGATACTGATCAACTGGTACATTTTGCCATGTCATATCTAAAGCACCAGTTTTATAATTTGCTATGGCTGAATTGGTATCCACGAATGGAAAGTATTTTACATTTTGAATTGCAACACCACTTTCAGCATAATAAGCTGGATTTTTACTTACCAGAATATAACCATTCAAAATATGCTCTTTAAGAACATAAGCACCTGAAGTGACCATATTCTGTGGAGCAGTCCATGACTCGGCATATTTAGTTACCGCGGCTTGTGAAACGACAAAGACGTTTGGCACAGTTAGATAACTTAAAAAGGTATTACTCGGATGATAAAGCTTAACTAGCACAGTTTCTGCATTTGGTGCGTAGACTCCTAATGCACTTGCTGGTTTTTTACCAGCAATAATATCCGCACCATTCAAAACATCTTTTAATAAAAATGCATACGAAGAGCCAGTCGCTGGATTAATTAAGCGTTGCCAAGAAAAGACGAAATCTTTCGCCGTAATTGGACTACCATCAGAAAATTTTAAATTAGGTTTAAGATGAAATGTATATGTCAATCTATCGGGGCTAATTTCCCAACTGCTAGCCATACCTGGAATTGGATGGTTTGCTTGATCGAAATCTACCAACCCCGCAAATAAATCATTAATTACACGGTAAGTATAGCCATCTTCAGCCAGTGCTGGATCAAGGGTTGGAACCTCTGCACCAATATCAACTCGTAAAGTATTTTTACTATTTGTTTTAGAATCAACATCAGCACTTTTGCTACATGCAGCTAACAAACCGCTACTAATTAAAATTAATGTCAACTTGCACCATGATTTATATTGCATTGAACCATCCCTTAGAATTACTAATTAAAAACTATACTAAATCAAACCTGGTTATATTTAAATAAACTGCAAAATATCAAAATAATTAATCTAGACGCTACAATTTCACGGCCAAAATCTATAAATCCACCAATTTATTAAGTCAAACCTTACCAACAGATTATATCAAAGTAACAAATCTTTAGTTATCATTTGTTAAAATCAAATCAAAATTAGTTACAGAGTAAATATACGCATTATTTACCAGACCTTCAATATTTATTCAAGTATACACATAAATACCAAATCAAATCTAAAATTTACTTCAAAGCAATGAATAATCATTAAAATTTTACGCTATATTTATTTCAAAAATAGAATAATCATTTACTCACTCTAAGCAAACATTAGATATATATTCAGCTTATTATTTCAATCTGCTTGTTTTTTTAATATTTAACCCTAAATATGAAACAATAGTTTTAAAAAGGAAAGCTTATGTCAATCTTATTTGAACCAATCCACCTAGGTGAATTAAAGTTAAAAAATCGTATCATCATGGCTCCACTAACACGCTGCAGATCTGGTGCTGGGAGAGTCCCAACCGCATTGATGGCAAAGTATTATGAACAACGCGCAAGTGCTGGGATGATTATTAGCGAGGCCACATCAGTGTGTGCAATGGGTGTTGGCTACGCAGATACACCAGGAATTTGGAGTCAAGAACAAATTGAAGGTTGGAAATTAGTTACTGAAAAAGTACATCAAGAAGGTGGTAAAATAATTTTGCAATTATGGCATGTTGGACGACTTTCTGATTCTAGTTTTCTGGATGGACGACAACCTGTTTCAGCAAGTAATATTGCTGCTGATGGTCATCCAAGTCATGTGAGACCAATCAAACCATATGAAGCTCCGCGCGCATTATCCGTTGCTGAAATTAAGCAAGTAGTCGCTGATTATAAACAAGGTGCAGTTAATGCCAAAGAAGCGGGCTTTGATGGAGTTGAAATTCATGGTGCAAATGGCTATTTATTAGATCAATTCTTGCAAGATAATAGCAATGTACGTGATGACGAGTATGGTGGCTCACTAGAAAATCGTGCACGTTTGATGTTAGAAGTTGCTGATGCAGTATGTGAAGTATGGGGCGCTGGCAAAGTTGGCATACATCTTGCTCCTCGCTGCGATGCGCAATCAATGAATGATTCTAATCCACTAGCAACATTTAGTTACGTTGCACGCGAATTAGGCAAGCGAAAGATTGCCTTTATTTGTGCACGTGCAGTTGAAGGCGATGATAATCTAAGTCAAACTCTCAAGAAAGAATTTGGCGGAGCATATGTCATTAATCAAAGTCTAACCAAAGAAGATGCTACCCGAATAATTAATGCTGGTAATGCTGATGCTGCGGCTTGGGGAGTACCATTTATTGCTAATCCTGATTTGGTTAAACGTTTTGCAACTAATTCGCCACTAAACGATGCTAAACCTGAATTATTTTATGGTGGTAGCGAAGCTGGATACACTGATTACCCAACATTAGCTTAGCTTCAATTTTTTATCTATCTAATAAAGTGTGATGCAATGTGATCCGCTCCCCACTTAGTAGACAGATTATAAAAAAGCCATTCTTTCATAATGACGTCGATATTCAGTCGGCGTCATTTTGTTTAATCCAAGTTGAATTCTCTCATTATTGTAATAATCAATATAATCTTTAATCATTATTTTAAGTTCATCATAATTCTTGGTTGTATTTAAATAAATACTTTCAATCTTCAAATGCCCAAAGAAGCTCTCTATACAAGCATTATCTAAACAATTTCCTCGTCTTGACATACTTTTCGTTAGCACTAGATTAATAAGTTTAGTTGTGTATGCATACGATGGTCACTATGCAGAATAGCTGTATTCTTTTCTTTAATATTGTAATGATCTAATAAAATTGTAGAGATATATAGCCGTTACAGGTTAATATAACTAACAAATTTAATTGGACATAATATAGTTGGCGCAAAAATAAACTTCAACTTATGTTAATATACATCCTTATGAAT
>CAZZAV010000052.1:0-15122 GCA_964652705.1 uncultured Neisseria sp. | reverse complement strand
GGTAAAACCGCCGGATTTACAGTCCGGACCCGTTGGCCGCTTGGGTAACCTCTCCTTTGATGAGGAAGTTATTATATTCAATCTAACAGCCAAATGTCAAGCTATAGATTCAGGATTTTAATAATAATTTATAAACTAACACTATGAATTAATATAAAACAAAATGTTACAATTAATTTAAATCATCACTTAAAGCTTTAGCCAACGCAATAAATAACGCAATTAATGCCGGACCTATTAAAACACCCCAAAATCCAAGCACAGCCATTCCTGCCGCAATTGAAAAAAATAATAAAAATTCGTTTACTTTGTAACTTACTTGAATTTTTTGTGAAATTTTATTTAACGCCATAATTCGTAAAAAATTATCAATGATAAATGCCAAAACCACACATCCATAAATAGCAATAACAATAGCATTAATGATATTACCGTGAGCAAACTCACTAAGTGCCACAGGAACCCAAACTAGTGCCGTGCCAAAGATTGGTACAACAGAACTAATCGCAGTAAAAAAACCCAACAATAAAGGATTATAATCAAAAAACAGCATTAAGCCGGCAAAGGCAATTCCTTGGCTAATTGCTACTACAAATACTGTCATAAAAACAATACTCAAAGTTCCACTAACGTTATCAGCAATGGTGTTTCTTTGCAGCGGGGATAACGGAAGCAATCGACTAAAAAAAAGAGAAATATCCTTACGATATAAAGTGAATAAAAAGAAAAACGTAACCACCAAACTTAAATCCAGTATACCACCACTAATATTCTTTAGATAACTACTCATAAATTGCCAAACTTGTTTCAAACTCTCACTTGAACTCATGTCTGTTAGATAATTATTTAATTCATTGGTTATTTTTAGCTTAGTTGATTTACTTAGCCACGTAACTCCATTGACACTATCAAATATATGTGGCTTAATAGATAAAATAGCCTGATAATCAAAGCTTTTTATGGCATAAGTAATCAAATACACTGATGGGACAACAAGTAATAATACAAAAATCAACGTCAAAACAAAGGCACTTAAAGCAAGCTTGGTCTTTGCAACAACCTTCCATCTAGACTTAGCAAATAACTCGTCTAGGCGCTCCGCAAACCGCTGCGTAATTAAAACTAATAACCACGCCACAACTCCTGCTTTAAGAAAGCTACTAAATAACCACAGCACACTTATAAGCGAAATTAAAAATATTAAACCAAGAAATTTATTTTTAGGCATTAATGATATTTCCCCACAATTGGAATTTGATTAATAACAGGTAGATTAATTGTACAATCATCTAATTTGACAGGATTAATTTAAAATCACAGATAAACTAAATAGCTATGACCATAAATCAAAAACTGAGCATATAGTATACTCAGTTTCAAATCTTAAAATTATTCAAACTTTAATGTATGTTTACATTTTGGACAAATATGCTGCGTACCTTTAGTTTTAGTCGTATGTGTCATCATTAAAGCATAATTACATTCGGGGCATTTTTTCGCAATCGGCTCATATTTAAAGATTGTTTTACATTCTGGATAATTATTGCATGAATAGAAAATCCCAAAGCGTCCCTTCTTAGCAATTACTTTTCCCTTGTTACATTCAGGACAAGTAACTGCATTTTCAGTCTCTGGAGTATCAATATTTTCAATATGCTTACATTTTGGATAGTTGGCACACGAAATAAATTTACCAAATTTACCCGATCGTATTAGCAACTTGCCCTCATCTTTAGGACATAAACGACCAGGAACTTCTTCAGGGGGCGTAATTTCTTCACTCTTGCCATCACGATCAACTTTGCGCATATACTTACATTCAGGATAACCCGAACAACCTATAAAGCGCCCATATTTACCAACTTTAGACAAAAGTGGCTTGGAACAAGTTGGGCAATTTTCATCCAGTTTTTCACTAGTTAATTCTTCACGTGAAACACCTTGCTTTTCATGCACCAAAGCGTCCAACTCATCCCAAAACTGCTGTAAAACTGGTAATCTACTTTGTTTACCAATTGCAATATCATCCAATGTATCTTCAAGCTTAGCTGTAAACTGCAAATCAACATATTTGGTTAAATGATTAGTTAAAAATTGACTAACTACGGCACCAATATCAGTTGGCATAAAACGTTTCTTATCCATCACAACATATTCACGTTTCTTTAATGTCGCAATAATTGACGCATAAGTTGATGGGCGACCAATCCCAAGCTCCTCAAGTGCTTTAACCAAAGAAGCCTCGGTATAACGCGGTTTAGGTTCTGTTTGGTGAGCGGTTATATCCAAATTATCCACAGGGACATTTTCACCCTCAACTAGATCTGGTAAACGGGCTTCTTCATCTTCATTGACAACGTCTTCAATTATTTCTTGATAAACTTTCATAAAACCATCAAAGTTAACCGTAACTCCATTCGCACGGAAAATTGCTTCACCAAGCGCTAAGTCAATCGCTGTCGTATCTAATAATGCCGCACTAACCTGCGAGGCAAGAGTGCGTCGCCAAATTAACTCATATAATTTAAATTGATCTGCATTTAAATAACGCTTAACGCTTTCGGGTGTACGTAAAATAGAGGTTGGACGAATACCCTCATGGGCCTCTTGAGCATTTTTAGATTTACTGGTATAAACATTTGGCTTAGCTGGTAAATATTTCGCATCAAAATTAGCACCAATATATTCACGGATTTCTTCAATTGCCAAATTGGATAACTGCACCGAATCGGTACGCATATATGTAATTAAACCGACGCTTTCATTATTTAACTCAACACCTTCATACAGACTTTGGGCAATTCGCATAGTACGATCAGTCGCAAATCCCAACTGACGTGAGCTTTCAATTTGTAAACTTGAAGTAATGAACGGAGCAGTAGGGTTTTTCTTTTTCTGCTTCTTAGTAATTTTAACTATATTAGCTTCTGGATATGCGGCAAGACTAGCAACAATATCCTTAGCATATTGCTCAGTATTAATTGATTTAGTATCAAGTTTTTTACCAGCATGTTGCACAATCCGTGCTTTAAATTTAATTCGACCTTTATGACTAAATAAATGTACGCCAAAATAATCCTCAGGCACAAATTTACGAATTTCATCTTCGCGTTCACAAATTAGGCGAAGCGCCGGGGACTGCACTCTTCCAGCCGATAAACCTGGCTTAATTTTACGCCATAATAATGGTGAAACATTAAATCCAATTAGATAATCCAATGTCAGACGTGCTTGCTGTGCTGCAACTAAATTACCATCAATTTGCCGAGGATGCATAACTGCATCTAAGATTGCAGGCTTAGTAATCTCATTAAAAGTAACCCGCTCAACTTGACGTCCAGTCAATAAATTATTATCACGTAAGATTTCTTCCAAGTGCCATGCAATTGCCTCACCCTCACGATCTTGATCACTTGCGAGATAAATTGCGTCACAGTTTTTGGCTACGGATAAAATTTCATCAACATGCTTTTGATTTTTAGCAATTAATTGATATTTCGGCTTAAAATCATTCTTAACATCAATCGAACCATTTTTTTTTGGTAAATCTCGCACATGACCAAATGAAGCGAGCACTCTAAACTCGCTTGATAAATACTTTCCAATAGTTTTAGCCTTAGCCGGTGATTCAACAATTAATAACTTACGTGCCATGATTAACCTTTATTCCTAGTGTACCGTAAAATTAGCTTCCCAATAATATGGGCCCTCAATTTTCTCTAATCCCAATAAATTATATTTGTAATGCTGCAAATGATAAATCAAGCCTTCCAAAATCACCTGCATCTCATCTTGCTCAATTTGCCCATCCAGACCTAATTCAACCAAACGATCCAGTAAAATCTCACGCTCAATTAAACTAATGGAATGGCTTTGCTCCCACTCTAAAATTTGATCTAAGATAGCCCGAGGTAGACATTTTTCTTCCCAGCTACTAATACTTCTAGTCGCCAATGGATTAATTTCTAAACCTTTACCACCGTTTACAACTGGACCAAACCATTCCATTGCATCAGTAACTTCATCTAACGTAAATTTATGCTCATTTAATAACTCTTTAATCAAACCCTCTTGATTAAAATACAAATTTTGATCTTTTGCTGTTGCAAATAAAAATTGTAAAATTTCAATCATTATATACCTACTTAAAAATTCGCTGGTAGCGACCACCACCGCAATTAACCACCATTCCCGACAACTCAAACTCCAGTAGTTTGCCACATAACTCACCAAAATCTAAATTTAATTTTGCACAAAGTGTATCTATTGCTTGTGGTTCATACCCTAATGCACGCAAAATTGGATCACTAGACTCTTCTCTAATTACGTTATTAATCAACCGATTTTCACTAAATTTAATTTCATCCAGAATATCATTTGTTGTTTCGCATAATTTAGCACCTTGCTTAATCAATTTATGGCAGCCACGTGCCATCGGGTTATGAATAGAACCAGGAATAGCCATTACCTCTCGACCCATTTCCAGTGCAAAATTAGCACTAATCATTGAGCCACCATCAACAGCGGATTCAACAACTAGGCATGCACGACTAAGACCAACCACAATTCGATTGCGACGTGGAAAATTATTATTCGCTGGTGGTGTACCCAATGGAAATTCGCTAATAATTAAACCGCTTTCACGGATTTTACGATATAAATCACGATTTGAAGCTGGGTAAACCAAATCCATACCTGTGCCAATCACGGCAATCGTAGAAGCGCCTGTCTTGCCATCTAACAATGCACCCTCATGCGCACACCGATCAATTCCAGCTGCTAACCCGCTTACAATAGTTAAACCACTCAAAGATAATTCTCTAGCAAAATTATGCGCATTCTCAATACCCTGCGCCGTTGGATGCCGAGTGCCCACAACTGCGACTTTAGGATTTTTTAATAACTCTAAATTACCTTCACAGAACAAAACCAATGGCGGTTGTGCAATTTCAGCTAATTCTGCAGGATATTCAGAACTTTCCAAAGTTAACAGTTGTCTAGATCCAGGTAACTGAGTCTGCCACTCTAAAGCTGATTCAACTTGTGCCACAGAATTATTACTTAGAATACTTTGCGCAATACCCTTACTTACTACACTGGTTAAGCTAAATAAATCTTGCTGTAAAATTGTATCCACTGAACCATAATGTTGAATAAGTTTCAAAAAAGTTGCTGAACCTACACCGTAACTGAAACTTAATTTTAACCAATTAGATAATTGTTGTAATGACATCATTGTTGACTCTGTACAACCGCATTAAATTTAATCGGACGACTTGAATCAGTAACTAAGCCAAAAGATAGCTTATCGTAAACTTTATAAATTAAAATTTCACCAATTGCTTCAGGAGGAGCTAATAAATATTTAGGTTTATCAGGGTCTGAGGTTGGATCAACAAATTTATGGGTGTCGGTAACTTCAAAAATTAAGCCAAGATCAACTCCATCACGTGCACCACGGTTAATTACTACTGTATTATTTTCAGCCGTAGCCGTCAGTGCTTCATAAAGCTCTACAATCTTACCTGTTATAATTTGTTCAGATTTATGTGGAATAATATCTGGAATTTCTTGGTCTGGTAATGCTGCAACTCGATCTAAATCAGAAATTTGATAACTCGCATAACTCACATCCATGCTTGTAACAGGTCCAGTTTGGTCAATAATTCCATCACCATTATAACGTACTTCATAACCTAAACTTTCCTGTGTATCAGGATCTATAATATTACGCATTCTACTAAATATTGCCACCTTATCGCCCGCCTGACCTACATAATTTTTAACATATACACGATCTCCAGACGTATAATACAGTTGTCCTGATACCGCTCCGCCAACAATCATTGGTAATGATTCAAATATTTTCTCTGGAATTAATGTAGGATGAATAAATAAATTTCTAAGTGCCTTGGTCGAGATTGGTGGCAACTCTTCAAGAGAAACATAATGCACAGTCGGTTCTAATTTATAAACACCACCGCCACTGCTTTTACGGTCAACCAGCAACACTTTGTTTCCAGCCAGGCTCAAAACCCGTAAAGTATTTCCTGGATATAATCGCGTGGCACTCAACGAAGTAACGCCCATAAATTGTGGCCAATATCCAGATTTCTTCAAATACATTAAGGCTAATTTCATAACTGTATCATTTTTCTTAACTACGTAGACAATTGGCGCATCACTTCTGACTAAATTTGCAGGGACACCAGTTGCAGAACTGGCAACACTAGGCTTTTGAAGCGATTGAAATTGCTCTGTATCTAAAATACTATCTGCATAAGATACTGAATAAAATAAGAAAAACAACGCAAATAAAAAACGCTTAGACATCCATAAATCTTTCCTACTATAATCTTTAAGAAATATGCTAGCTATTATATTATAAGATATTTTTGCACGTCTGAATTTATTAAAAATAATCCGTTTAAAGTAAAGGCTTAAGTATTAACCTGTAGAATAAAACACAATTTTTATTTTTAGCGGCAAGAGAAAACCCTAAAATAAAAATAGAAATTAACTTGAATTACTAAGTAAATTTCTGACATGCCCTGATATCGTAAGAGCTTGCAATAGATTTTGGTTAAATGTTACAATGATACAATATTTACAATACTAAGTCATTTAGTTATTGCTATAAATTTTGTTAAACCATTGTTAAGGTTTTTATTAAAATGGCACTATTACCAATTTTGCATTACCCAGACGAACGATTGCATTTAAAGGCTACTGAGATTACTGAATTTAATTCGGAACTCAAACAACTAGTCAAAGATATGGTTGAAACCATGTATGACAGCAATGGAATCGGGCTTGCTGCAACTCAAGTTAATGTACAAAAACGTCTATTTGTGATTGATTTGGCTAAAGAAGGCGAAAAAAGCAAATTAATAACCTTCATCAATCCGAAGATTTTTAACAAATCCGGCGAAGTACGTGGTGATGAGGGTTGCTTATCCGTACCTGGCATATTTGAAACCGTGACTCGTGCCGAGAAAATTAGTGTTAGTTATCAAGATCTTGATGGCAAAGAACATCTTCTTGATTGTGATGGAATCCAAGCAATTTGCATCCAACATGAAAACGATCATCTGGACGGCAAAGTCTTTGTTGACTACCTTTCTGGGTTAAAACAAAATTTCATCAAAAAGAAGATGAAAAAACTCTTCAAAGAATAACTCATCTCACTAAGACTAAAACCAATAATTTTAAATAGGAATAAGGGTGTTTAAATCATTCAATAATTTCACAACTAAGCACTACTTATTCTTTGCAACCATTTTATATTTAATTTTTGCTTATTTCAATTATGGGCACAATACTGGTGATGAATACAGTCAAATTTACGAATTTGCTGCTTATAAAATTGGTTATGTAAATTATGCAGACCTACGCCTCTGGGAATATGATAATCATATGCGCCCAGGCTTTCAAGTCTGGATCGTCTATGAACTTTATCAATTCATGCATTTTTTTAACTCAGATGTAAGTATTTTTGGTCTTAACTACATTATCCAAGCTGGATCAGCACTACTAAGTATCCTTGCTTGCTACCTATCATTTAATGTCTTAGCTAAAGATTTCAGACATAATTACTCTAAATTATTTGTAATTTTGAGCCTGTTTACATGGCTTGGAATTTATACTAGCCTACACTTTAATGGAGAAAATATCTCTGGCAAACTATACTTTATTTCAGTATTGCTAATTTTACTAGCAATCGATAAAAAACACTGGCTATACTTTGCTTTAAGTGGATTAATCTTTGGGATGGCTTTTGCTAGTCGTTTCCAAATTACCTTCAGCGCACTCGGTGTATTTATTTGGCTAATTATTAGTAAGCGCATCTGCCTAAAGCACATGCTAATTTTGCTCTTAAGTAGCTTAATTAGCATTGGAATTTTCAATGTAGTAATTGATCAATGGTTTTATAACGCATGGACTTTCACTGCATATAATTATTATTACCAAAATATTGTAACTGGCACTATGAACACCTTTGGCACTGACCCATTTTATACCTACATACCAATGATTTTAGGTTATTTCCCATGGGGACCAATTTATGTTGTAGCAACTATTTGGTTTATTTATCGTCATCCTAAACATATTTTTACCTTTGCGATCGTGCCATTCTTTGTTATTCATTCAATTATTGGACATAAAGAAGTGCGCTTCATGCTACCGATGATTGCGTTCATGCCGTATATAATTACAGCTTGGTTAGACAAAATTAATTTTATTGATAAATTCCACAATAAAAAATTTTATCGTGTGACTAGCAAAGTTATCATCTGGTTAAATTGCATTGCTTTTATTACCATGCTAATTCCTGCTGCAACTGAGATTGGTGGCTGGCGCTATATTTCTGAACATTATAAGCAAAATACGACAATTTATTATAACGCATCTAAAGATCGTAAATTATTATTTTATATCAAGCCGAATATTAAATTGATCCCAATAAATAGCTCTAGCGAAATTAATTGTCTGAACGTACCTAACTGTTTATATTTACTTGATGCGGATCGAACTGAATTTAATGTTCCTGGTGAATTAAAGTATAGTTTTTTCCCGCTCTGGATGAACAAATACAACTATAATAATTGGATGAAGAATATCGGACACTTTAATGTTTATGAAATTCATGCAGCAAACTTGCAACAACAATAAACCAAAAGCTTAGTTTTAATTACTAAGCTTTTTTAAACTATGCAATTGATTCATAACCTATTGTGTTTAATCAAAAATAATTTCACTATTTCTCACAGAACTAAAAATGAAAATAATATGTATTTCAGATACCCATAATCGTTATCAAGAACTCGATGATAAGATTCCTGATGGTGATATTTTAATTCACGCTGGTGATTTAGTCAATCATGGCACAGTTGAAGAAATTCAACAGTTTGTTAATTGGTATAGTAAGTTGCCACATCGTTATAAAATTTTCGTTGGTGGCAACCACGACGGTGCTTTAGAACATTCCCGTGAATTAATTCAAATTCCCAAAAATCTTATTTATTTAGAAAATGAATTAGTCGAGATCGAAGGGTTACGAATTTGGGGATCACCAGTGAGCCCACCTTATCGCAGCTTTGGGTTTATGTGGGATGAAGAACGACGTTATGCTAATTATCAGCTAATTCCAGATAATTGTGATATTATTATCAACCATAGCCCGCCGTTTGGAATATTGGATAAAGTTGAAGAAGGAAAGCATGTTGGTTGCGAAATATTGGCTAAACGATTAAGCGAATTAAACCCTCAACTAGTAGTATTTGGACATATTCATGAAGGATACGGTCAATTAAAACTCGGCAATACTACCTACGTCAATGCTTCAATTATGACACGACGCTATCAAGCGACTAATCTGCCAATTTGTATCGAACTTTAACTAAGGAATCATGCCATAATGTTCGTCGTTAATGTAGTTTTAGATATTCCGCTACGCCAAGGTTATAGTTACTTGAGCGAACAGCAATTAGTGCGTGGCACTCGCGTACAAGTTGAACTACGTGGACGTACCCAAATTGGTTTCGTACAAAATTGCATGCAAAGTAGCGAATTTAATGATTATCCAGTGGCTAAACTCAAGCCTGTTTTAAATATAAGTGAAGAAAAACTAAGCATTCCTGCTGATGTCTGGGAGTTATGTAATTTCACGGCAAATTACTATCATCACCCACTTGGCAATACTCTATTTTGTGCAATTCCAACTTTATTACGCCAAGATAAAGAACCAAGTTATAAACTTAGTAAAAATAAATTTTATCAACTAACATCATCTGAAAGCAAAATTCGCGGCAGCAAGCAACAAATATTGTTGACAGAGTTTCAGCGCCAAGAGTCGCTGAACTATAAACAAATTCAGGCTATTTTAGCAACTAAACCCGACAAAATCATTGAACAATGGATTACCAAGCAACTGATACAAGAAATCGCTCCACCATCCGTAGACACAACAGTGCAAGCACTTGAACTTAATACCGAACAACAACAAACTGTCGAAGCTATTTCGAGCAACTTTGGCAAATTTCATGTTGGCTTACTCTACGGAATTACAGGAAGTGGAAAAACCGAGGTATTCCTGCATTTAATTCAAAAAACCCTCCAAAACAAACAACAAGTTTTGGTAATTGTGCCCGAGATTAATCTTACTCCACAGCTGCAGGGCAGATTTGAGCAACGCTTTCCAGCCGCAAATATCAGCCTAATTAATAGCGAAATTGCTGATAAGCAGCGCTTCACCGCATGGATGAACGCTAAATTTGGACAAAGTAACATAATCTTAGGAACCAGATTAAGTGTATTTACCCCACTAAAAAATGTTGGCTTGATTATTGTTGATGAAGAACATGATGACTCCCTAAAACAAAATGATGGATTACGTTATCATGCTCGTGATTTAGCTGTCTGGCGTGCTAAACAACTGAATATTCCAATTATTCTGGCATCCGCCACACCATCACTCGAATCGCTGTATAATTATAAATTAGGTAAATATCATTTATATAAACTAAGCGAACGAGCAATTAAAAATGCAGCCTTGCCGCAGATTGAGTTAATTAATTTGCAGCACTATCCAGTTAATTATGCTGGAATTAGTCAACCAGCTTTGGATAAATTACGAGCATGCTTAGAGCGCAAAGAACTAGCCTTGGTATTTATTAATCGCCGTGGTTATGCACCTGTCATAACTTGTTATGAATGTGGTTGGGTTAGTCAATGTCGCAATTGCTCAAGTAATTTAGTTTATCATCATGAAAAACATCAATTAAAATGCCATCATTGTGCTTATCAAATTTCAGCACCACCAATTTGCCCAACTTGTCATAATCAATATTTACACACAATTGGTCATGGTACACAAAAACTCGAAGAATTCCTACAACAACAATTCCCTAATGCTAAACTCAAACGAGTTGACCGTGATAGCACCAATAGTAAAAGCGCATGGCAAGATATTTATCAACAAATTGCGGTACAGGAAATTGATCTTTTAATTGGCACACAAATGCTGGCTAAAGGTCATGATTTCCCACGACTAACTCTTGTAATTGGCTTAAATTTGGATAATGCACTATTTAGCTATGACTTTCGCGCTAGCGAAGATATGTTTAATATTCTGACCCAAGTTGCTGGACGAGCTGGACGGGCTGAAAAAGCTGGATTAGTATTACTCCAAACTAATTATTTGGCGCATCCTGTTTATCAATTTTTGCAACAACATGATTTCAATGGGTTCATCAATCATACGCTACGGGAACGACAATTAAATAAATTACCACCATTTTGCTTCTATGCTTTAATCAAATTGAGTAGTCTAAATGAAACCCACCTAAAACAAGCAATGCATGATTTATTCGCACAAGCCAAAATAATCCCTCATCACGAAGTAACACTCTTTGCACCTGTTCCAGCCGTTATGTATAAAATCCATAATCGCTTTCGTGGGCAAATGTTAATTAGTAGTCATCAACGAGCGGAGCTACATAATTATCTAAACGAATTAGAGAACAAGTTAACTGAGTTAAAAAATACAGCTATTGCAATTGATGTTGACCCACTTGAAGTTTAGATTTTTATAATATATAAAATTGCCGAATAGCTTTAATATCATATAAAAACTCACACTAATTATATCTTTAAAACTAAAATATTCGTAACAACTCATCCAAACATTATTTGCAATAGTATAGAAAAATAATTACACTACTGGATACAAACTGATTATAGGATAAAAATATTATGCTCAAATTAACTCTAGTTTCATTGGTGGCTGCATTTGGAATTAGCAACTGTTATGCCAATGAACTGCCTAGTGAATTACTAAAATGGCAAACTCTCAACAAGATTCCGGCTGCGTCAATTAGTATTTATAATGGAAATAACACCTACAGTGCATATAGTGGCAATGTCTTACAAGGTGGCAAGAAAATTACTGCCAATAATTATTTTCAAGTTGGTTCAATCACCAAAACGTTCATCGCGGCATCGATTCTGACTTTGGAACAAAATGGTAAGCTGAACATTAATGACCCTGTCGGTAAATATTTAAAAAATTATCCACGCTGGAGTAAGATCACACTCCGTCAGCTGATGAATATGAGTAGTGGGATTTACAATTACACTGATGCTTTCCCAATTTTAGGACTAACTCAAGCTCAGCAACAAAAAATTTATAATCCAGATGAATTACTGGCAATTGCCTATAAACATCCAGAAAATTTTAAAGCAGGTAGTTCATGGAATTACTCAAATACCAACTATGTCCTACTTGGTATAATTATTGAAGAAATTACCAAACAAGACTTAAGCATTACCTTAGCAGAACAATTTTTTGAACCATTAGAGTTAAAGCATACGGAATATGTTGGGACAGGTTTCCCAAGTAATACATTAAAAAACCTCGTTCATGGTTATCACGATAATAAAGATGTAACTAATTTAAATCTATCCAGTTATGCTGCGGCTGGTGCAATTGTATCGACAAGTGACGACATTAGCAAGTGGTTCAAGTTACTCATGAGTGGACAAGTATTGGCAAAACAACAGCAACAAGAATTAATGACTACCATAGCAATTGGTAATCACCCGCCAAAACCAAATACAGCAAAATTTGGCCTCGGAATATATGAATACAACTCACCGATTTACGGTAAAATTTGGTGGTATCAAGGCGTTACTGAAGGCTACATTAGTTTTGCTGGATATCTACCAAATCAAGAAATTAGTTTTGCTATTCTCACCGATAAGCGCAACAGCAATAACATCAACTATTTTATGCCGAATAATCAACTGATGCAAAAACTCGTGCCACAAATCATAAAAATAAATTAGCCAATATATTTACATTTTATATCGACAAACTGCTAAAAAGACAATTAGAATGAATAATTTTTTTGAACTTTGCCTCAGCGCAATTCTAGAAAGAAATACTGAAGAAAAATGCCAATTGGTACGTAACTTACAACACAATTTTAATCAATTAAAATTTGTACCAACAGCCCAGATTACCAGCATTCAAGAACCTGGTAAACCAGATAAACCGTTGCTGGTGGCACCATTTAATGTACCAAAACGTAAATTAAACAATAAAGAAGGCATTGCAAGTTTAATTCATGCACTAGCTCACATTGAATTTAATGCTATTAATCTGGCACTGGATGCTTGTTATCACTTTCAGAACATGCCACGCCAATTTTATGCTAACTGGCTGGAAGTTGCTCTTGATGAAATATATCATTTCGAATTATTAAATGAGCATTTAGCTACACTAGGCTACGAATACGGAGATTTTGCGGCACATAATGGATTATGGGAAATGTCATTAAAAACAGAACACGATCTAATTGCTAGAATGGCTTTAGTCCCACGGGTATTAGAAGCTCGTGGTATTGATGCAGTACCAGAAATGCAAAGAAAATTACGAACATGTAACGACTCACGAGCAATTCAGATTCTCGACATTATTCACCAAGATGAAATCAAACATGTTAATTATGGTGACAAATGGTTTAAATATTGCTGTACATTAGAAAATCTCGACCCACTACAAACGTTCTTTAATTTATTTGAACAATATGATGCACCCAAAATTCGCGGACCTTTCAATCGCCAAGATCGCAAAAAAGCAGGATTTAGTGATATTGAACTAGACCATTTAATCTATATTTCGGAACACAAGTATGAAAAAGATACTCGCAGCGCTAATTTTCAGTAGTTATGGCTCATTTATACATGCAGACTGTATGTTCAAAATTTTGAACTATAGTGACTCAGCAGTTACTACAACAATAGGTTTTTATGGCACAAAGGAGAGTAAAACCTTCGTAGTTTCCCCTGCAGACACCGCAATTGAACACTTTAAAAGTGAGTATGAATGTAATTCTGTAGGCAATGGTGGGCTTGGCAAAGCATTTGTGCAATTCCCTAAAGACCCAAACTATGGTGGTGCAAATTATTCACCTGAGGATGATCGTATCAATGTAATGGGTAAATTTAATGGTAACGCTGGTGGACGAGAAGTATTGGCAGACAACGGTACTCCACTGTGGTTAAACACCATCAATAAACCAATGGAATCAAGTGTCTTTGAAATAAAACTTAACTTCACAGGTCGACCAAACAGCTTTAGCGCTGGAACGCAATAAACCAACAAATCAGCGATTTACCCCTTGTAACTTGAACCATATTCATGATATAATCTGCCCTCATTTATAATTTTTATTAAACTTTAGGAGTTTATATTGATGTATGCGGTAATAAAAACTGGCGGCAAACAACATAAAGTTGTCGTTGGCGAGAAATTAAAAGTAGAACTGATCGCTGCAGAAATCGGAAGCAAGGTTACTTTGTCAGAAGTATTAATGGTTGCTAACGGTGAAGATGTAGTTATTGGAGCACCTGTCGTTGCAGGCGCAACAGTTGAAGCAACTGTAGTATCTCAGGGTCGTCATAAAAAAGTACGTATCTTCAAAATGCAACGTCGTAAACATTATCAACGTCGGATGGGTCATCGTCAGTACTATACTGAATTGAAGATCGAAGCGATCAATAACTAAAAGGAGTTAACAAATATGGCAACGAAAAAAGCTGGTGGTAGTTCAAGAAATGGACGCGATTCAAATCCTAAAATGCTAGGTGTTAAAGCTTACGGCGGAGAGTTAATTTCTGCTGGTAGCATCATCGTTCGTCAACGTGGTACACAATTCCACGCTGGTGTTAATGTTGGGATGGGTAAAGATCATACTTTATTCGCTAAAGAAGATGGCGTAGTTAAATTTTCCGTTGGTGGAAGATTAAACCGTCGCTCAGTGAGTATCGTAGCAGCTGAGTAATCCAGCTTTAAAAAAATTACATGATTTGATATTGTCCCAGCTTTTTAGCTGGGTCTTTTTTTATCTTAATCCATTAACGCGCTTAAATAATTTACAACCAAGCAGAATTAATCTAATTCACAAATAAATCAAATTTTACGCATTGAACTCATATTATTACTGATAAATTTTGGCTGTGCTAAACTACTAAAACTGCTAAATCATATTTTCAAATAAGGAACATTATAGTTAGCGCAAAAATAAACTTCAACTTATGTTAATATACATCCTTATGAA
>CAZZAV010000051.1:0-15146 GCA_964652705.1 uncultured Neisseria sp. | reverse complement strand
AATCAACTCAGTGGCTCTGGATGTATAATAATGTGAGACCACATATGAGCTTGGGCGGTGTGCCACCAGTATTTAAGAAGTAATTATTTAAGCCGTAAATAATCTATACTTTTAAATTGATCTAAAAATGGGAGTATTACCAGTTTAATAAAGGCTCAACCATTAATATTTGTAAGTTTAGCGCCCCTAAGTTTTTAATTGTATTCAATGATGCTAGTAAAAATAGAGTCACTATAGACATAAGTCCTTGTATAGCTACTAAATAAATAGAAATGAACAAAAACATAAATAAATTTGAATAACTAAAATGATTTATTAAATATAATCCCCCACTGCAAATAAAAATACCTGATAACAAATAAGACACATAAAATCCTGATAACGATATTTTTTCAATAAAAGTCAAGAAATGAATATTTTTTAAAAGTCTATCATTTATCTTAAATGATGTACAACTTAGTATTATAGTAAGTAACGTTAGACCAACAAAAAATGAGAATGGAATAACTAGAGCAAATTTCACACAAATCAGCAAAGCTGATGGAACTTGATTTTTACTTATGGCTAACCAAGAATACAATAAAGACGCTATGCAAATAGAAAATAGCGCTGTCACTGCTAGTTTCTGGATTTTTAAACGAGCGCTTATGATGTATTCTTCGAAAACTTTACATAATTTTTTCATTTTCCATACCTTTATTACTTATTATATGAACCGCCTAAAATATATGCGGGTTTTCCAATTACAATTAAATCTTTTATCATGATGGTTGCTTCTGCAAAGTCAGCATTTATTGGTTTTAAAACTAAAGTAGTCGCATCTAAGAAAAATATTTTCCTAAACTGAATTTTATTGTGTAACAAAATTGCATAAGTTTCACCATCTTGAACGTCTGTTTCAGATAAATCAATGAGTATGCTCCATCCAATTTTAATATCTGGAGACATAGAATCATTATCATAGGTAATACCAATGGAGTCAGCTTTTGAAACACCAAATTCATTAAAAATAAATCCCTCTATATGAGCATATGCGCTTGGCTCCCTTAATAGTAAATTATCAATTGAAATAAAAGCACCCTTTGAAGAAAATATTGGAATTTGTACAATTTCATTTAGTTCGCTAGACTTATCCAAATCCCCTGATTTTAAGCCAAATATTTTTTCAAAGCGCTTTATGACAATATTTCCTATTCTGAGAGTTCCGTTCAAATATCGATGTACGGCAGAATAGTCCTCACCATTTTGAACGCAAAAATCATTGATACTTTTATATTTTTTGCTAATTAGTTTATTAACGTTTGATCTTCTATTTTTACTAATTATTTCAGTAAGTTCTGTAGCCATTTTGTAGTATAACCCCATTGTATTATGTAATAATTTATACAAATAAATTGTAAGATATATAATTATATCGCACATTATCATATATTAATATGAATATATTTTATCATAAATTTATTAATAATATCTTTAGCAGTTTAAAAATTATAGGCTAGACAATCAAAGCGGATTATTTCTAACTAATTTTAATATTATAAATATAGAGATTGTGCTGTCTATAATTAAACCTAAACTCACATTCTTTTAAATGTAAATTGAACGTATTTTTAGATACATCAAACTTTCATCTAATTCAATATCACCAAAGACTCCAAATGAAGAATCAACAAGACAATAATCATAGATTCTTTGTCTGATTGCCATGAGATATTTATTAATTGAATTTCTGCTAATTCCAGATAAAACGTTTATTTGTGTAGCAGATAAATCTGCAACAAAATAGCTAATAATACTCTCTGAATTTAGCCTCAGAAATTTTGAACTATTAATGTACTTGTTTTTATGAACCATGACAATATGTTACCACACCTTTCAATGTGCTTTGATTGTCTAGCCCCCAAAATTATTCTACGAGCAATGTTGACGAAGTAATTTTATTAATAACCACCAGTTAAATGCAATAATCATCAACATTTATCAGTTTTTTGTTAATTAATTTACTGGCGTTTAATATTTCATTTTATTAATTACTTCAACTTGTTATGTGCTATTTTTCTTGTAACTCCATTGCACTATGAAATTATTTATGTAAATAAAATTGCAATATATATAATTAATGATGTAAACTATCATTAATTAATAAAATTGTTATTTAATATGCCCTTTAAGTATAAGTGTATTTTGTCATAAATTTATTAAAAAGATCTTTAACAATTTAAAACAAGGAATATACTATGAACAATACAGATAGAATAATACTGCTTAATATAAATTGGGTTAAAGCTGACTTATTTGTAAAATTAACTGGTTTTACAATCAAAGAAGCAAGAAAATCACTCAGTAAATATTTAGGTGGTTTAATTCTATGTACCGCCCCAGATGATACGTTAATGGTAAATTTTCCATCGTATCACTCGTGGGCACAAAATCAAAGAACCAGAACACAAATTATGGCTAATAATGGAATAAACATTGTGCAATCCAACGTTTATTCAGAATTATCAGGTTTTTCTAAACGAGAAATTAACCATAAAAAAAATTCTGGGCAATGGGACAGTAAAATAATTTTTATTGCTCCAGATGGTAACGAACTCATTAATATTAAGGAAGTTGAAAAATGGGTTACAAAGACAAAAAAGTAGATACTAAAAATGTTTCTGGTATATACACTAGAAAAAACAAGCTGCGTGTATTGATTTGTGCACAAGGCAAAGCTCGAAAACTTACTAGTCCGCTTGAAATTTCTACAGAAAACATCAAGTTTTCATATGAAAGAAAATTGGCATTAGAGCGGCAATGTGAAAAGGGTGAAATAAATTTGTATCAAATACAGCGTAGTGACCTTATTGATAACAAAAATCAAATGCACCTTTCTCAATTGCCTACCCACAGTATTATACGTTTAAAGGGCTTACTCGAACAAAAATTATTGTATTATAAAAAAAGAGTGAATGATCAAGTTCAAGGTAAGAAAAAAATCAAATCAACCACATATGAAGATTATGAAAGATATACCAATAGCTATCTCATCCCTACTTTCGGTCATTTATCAGTTGATGAATTATCCAAAGTTTATGTTACTAATTGGATAAACTCGCTTGATATTTCTGCTAAGTATTTTAAAAATATTATCATTCCATTAAAATCAGTAATGAAAGATTGCGAGGATTTTAAATTAGTTTTGGAAAATCCATTCCAAAATGGGTATTTTGAAAATCTTGCGGATGAAATTCTTGAAGAATCAAATGAAGAACCAGACCCTTTCAGTTTGGAAGAAATTGATCTAATAATAAATGCAGCGCCTTCTGTAATAAAAGACTTACTTATTTGTGCAATTTATTCAGGGCTACGCGTGGGCGAATTAATCGCGCTAAAACAAAATAATACCCTTTTAAATAAAGGTATTATAAGAGTTATTGAACAAGTTGTTCGCGGCAAAGGAATCTTACCTAAGAGCAAAAATAGCATTCGTGACGTAATGATTTTAAGTAGAGCTGGTAACGCAATTATTAATCAAATACAAAGGAGCGCTAACAAAAGTGATTTTCTATTTATAAATCCTAACACTGATGAACCATGGTCTAGTAGCGATGTGCTAAATAAAAACCTAAAAAGATATTTAACTTCTTTAGATATTAGAGAAAGGACGATACACCAAACACGGCACACATTTGCAAGCTTACTGCTTTCTAATGGTGAAATGCCAGCATGGGTTGCAACTCAATTAGGTCATCGTGATTCCGAACTCGTGTACAGGAGTTATGGGCATTGGATACCACAACATGGAGAAAAAAATGGTTATAAACTAGTGGGCAATTATAGTTAAAGGAGGTGTCTTTCCCTGTGGTTTTCCCACAACAAATTTATATCAAAAAATAGGTAATTAAAACAAAGAGATTCGACAGAGTTCGAGTCTCTTCTTCCGCACCATTAAGTATCTGAAATACCTACACATAAAATCAAAATGGGAACATTTTGAGAACAATCAATCAAAAATCATTTAACTAACCTAGTATTATTAATCATAATTTTTGAACTATCACAGATTATAATTAATAACATTCCAAGCCCAGATTCCACATCTGGGTTTTTCTATTTGGATTATTATCATGAAAATTTCAAACAACCACCCCCTTGCTAAACACAAGCTAATTGTTGGTCAGCAATTAAACCACAACGGAATAACTTATAACATCACAGATGAATGTTTTGGACAATATGAGTTGGAACCAGAAAATTGTGTAGTTGGAAAAAGAGAAGTTATTTTTAAGTCTAGTCTGAAACCCGTACAAAAAGGTATTACTTTATTTTTTGACATTAACCACGAATAATGCAAAACTTATTTATCAACCACAGCGGATTTTTTATCACTGAACCAGCTGCACATCGCTCTAAAAATAACTCTCATCTAGTTCTACATAGCCCAAAGTAATAAAAGGAGATCATGAACTACAAAGATCATAAATTCTATGGAGGATTTCCATTACATATTTGTTAATAGAGTTTCGACTAATTCCAGATAAAGTTGCTATTTGCGTTGCTGATAAATCTGCAACAAAGTACTTAACTATTTATCTAAATTTATCTTCTGAAATTTTTGAACTGTTTATATACTTATTTTTATGAATCATGACAATATATTAGCATACCTTAAAGTATGCTTTGATTGTCTAGCCCCTTAAATTAAAATAACCAAGATATGTCTTATTCAATATATTACAACAAATTACATAACAGATAAATTAACTGTATAACCCCTTACTAAAATAACGATCACCACGATCAGGAAATAGCGTCACTATATTGCCACTTGGTTTCAAACCAATAATAAATTTTAAAGCTGCAGCCATTGCTGCCCCAGAAGACGAACCAACCAAAACACCTTCCTTTCTTGCTAATAATTGAGCATGGGTAAACGCCTCGCTATCATTTATCTTAATCACATGATCCACTAAACTCATATCCATCGTCTTTGGAATAAAATCATTACCAATCCCTTCCATATTATAGCACCCTACCTCTCCACCGCCCATTGTTGAACCTTGTGGATCAGCTAATATCGTGATTAAATCTGGATTTTGCTCACGTAAATATTTGGCAATACCACTAAAAGTTCCACCGCTGCCAGCGCCAGCTACAAAATAATCCACTTTACCACCAAGCGCTGCATAAATTTCAGGACCTGTCGTACGATAATGAATATCTGGGTTTGCCAAGTTTTCAAATTGTTTTAATGAAATTGAATTACTGATTTGCTGTAATAATTCTTGAGCTTTTTCTTGTGCTCCCAACATTCCAATTTCACGTGGAGTAATGACTATTTCAGCACCTAAAGCACGCATCAAAGAAAGCTTTTCTATCGAAAATTTCTCTGGAACTGTAAAAATTACTTTATGCCCAGAATTCAGTGCAGCCATAGCAATTCCAAGCCCAGTATTTCCCGCTGTAGCTTCAATAATAGTTGCACCATCTTTTAATAATCCTCGCTCTTTGGCATCAGCAATCATAGCCACACCAATTCGATCTTTCACACTACCGCCTGGATTAAAATACTCTAATTTAGCAAACAAATTTACGTCCTGAGGTAAACCAAAATTATTGATTTTTAAAAGTGGTGTATTGCCAATTAATTCACGAATATCATTGATATATTTCATTTAAATTTCCTCAATTGACGCAAGGATAGCCTGCTCTAAATCATTAATTAAATCTGTTACGTTTTCAATGCCAACTGACAACCGAATTAAAGTATCACTAATCCCCAGTTCTTGGCGAATCGCAACTGGAATCGCTGCATGAGTCATACTCGCAGGATGTGAAATTAACGATTCAACTCCGCCAAGGCTTTCTGCCAAAGTAATTAACTTTAAACTAGTTAAGAATTTATTCACATTATACGATGCACCTAACTCAAAAGAAATAATTGCTCCAGCACCACTGGCTTGTCTTTCTTGGATATCAGCCTGTATAGGATTTAATTGCCCTGGATAATAAATTTTACCAATTGCAACATGTTTCAATAAAAATTGGTTGATCACGCTAGTATTTTCTAAATGGCGATCCATCCGCACACCAAGCGTTTTAATCCCACGAATCAATAACCAAGAGTCAAATGGGCTAAGCACTCCTCCAGTTGCATTTTGAATAAAATGAATTTTCTCCGCAAGCTCTGTGCTATTAACCACGACTGCACCAGCAATTAAATCACTATGCCCACCCAAATATTTAGTTGCACTGTGCACAATGATATCAGCACCTAAACTAAGCGGACGTTGCAAATAAGGTGTCATGAACGTATTATCAACAATCGTTAAAATATTATGCTGCTGTGCCAATTTAGCAATTTGTTGAATATCCGTTACTTGCATCAAAGGATTAGTTGGGCTTTCAATTAATATTGCACGAACATTATCAGTAATTTTAGCGGTAACTAAAGCAATATCAGTTGTGTCAACTAACTCATATTCAAGGTTAAAATTCAAAAATATTTTATCCAAAACTCTGAACGTTCCGCCATAAACATTGGAAGATAATAAGACCTTGTCACCGGCTTTAAATAACATTAATACCGCCGTAATTGCCGCCATACCTGAGGCAAAACCAAAACCGGCAACTCCACATTCTAAGTCACTGATTAGTTTTTCCGCTGCAAAGCGCGTTGGATTACCAGTACGTGAATATTCATAACCACGATGATTACCTATGCCATCCTGCTTATACGTTGATGTCAAATACACTGGAACATTCACTGCACCAGTTTGCTCATCTCCATCTACCCCACCATGAATTAATAATGATTCTATTTTCATTTTCTATTTTCCTTAAAATTAAATTTTTTATATATTAATGACGCTATAAAATTTACTTGCAAAAATCTGGAATTGGCAAATTAATCTGCCGATAAATTTCAGCATAGTTCGCCGTAATCTCGGTGCCTAACTTAATTTCTTGATTAGCATAAGCCAGTACCTGATCACCGCGATGTTCTAGGCGAATATTACCAATTAAGCTATGATTAATAAAACGCACACCAATGACTCGCATCCAATCATCTTCAGCAGTTTGGTATCCAAACCCTTCAATTAAATGTTCACTATAGTCCGAGCTTTGAGCTTTTTTAATTAATGCAATTCCGAGTGGCTCATTTAAATCTATATCTCTAGAACTAAATAAACCTAAACCATGAATCGATGATTTTTTAATATTAAACCAATTTAGCGCTGGATTTAATTTAAATAATTCAGCTTGCTGTAACATACTAATATCCTTATTGACTATCTGATACTGATATTTGTTTTAAAATCTATAGAAAAATAATTTAATAAGTATTATAAATATCTATCAGTATGTTCATAAGCAATAAACATACCAACTTAATCTAACTAAGTATAAGCCAAGCCATAAATTAATTAGCCAGTTAACTCAATTACAAATAAGCTTACAGATAACAATATAAAACCACAAATTACTATTATCAGTATCAGTTTGATTTTTAAATTTATTTTGAAAAGTAAGTCGATTACTAAAGAGTAATCAGTGAATGTGCGTGATTAGCAACAACAACAAGAAACTTGAGCAGACAAGAAAGAAGCAGAGATTTTTTCTGAGTTAAAGTTTAAGAATGCGCGATGTTCATGAAGAACAGGTAACATTAATTTTTTTTGCATTTTAATACTCGATTAACAAATTTTTTAGGCATTAGATTTAAATCTAATTATCGTCATTGTACCTAACTAACTTGAAATATGTCAAATAAAAATAGAATAAATCTTTGCACAACTCGATTATGCAGGGCTAAATCAACCAAATTAAAAACACACAATAAGCTGAAATATAATTATTTTTAATCTCTTTGGGTAAATTCCTCGCGGCTTGCCGCGAATCTATTATAATCTTTGGATGAATAAAAGTAGATATATCCACAAAGAACATAATGTAAGCGTTCTCTTGTATCATCTGGTTTTTCCGGCTAAATACAGAAGTGCTGTATTGACAGAAAAGGTTGAAGCAGTAATAAAAGATACTTGCTTAGAATTAGAAAAGCGGTATGAAATAGCATTTGTAGAAATTGGTACAGACGCAGACCATATTCACTTACTAGTTCAAGCAGTTCCAACGTATAGCGTTACAAAATTGGTAACGTTGATAAAAAGTATGACAGCCCGCCAAGTTTTTGCCCTATGTCCAGAAGTAAAAAAACAACTCTGGGGTGGCGAGTTTTGGAGTAGTGGTTACTTTGCATCAACCGTATGACAACATGGTAATGAAACAGTAATTGCAAAATATGTAAAAAACCAAGGCAAGCAGAACTATACTAAACTACATACTGGGGTGATTCAGCCGAATCTTTTCTAAGACAGTTTGTCCTAACATACCGCGCTACTTGCGGCGCGGTTTTTGATTACATCAATATATAAAGTCTTCACCAAACAAATTAAATGATTAACTTTGATAGAATCTACCATCTAAATTTATGTTAGAGTCTGATTTACAAATTACTAACTGATGTACGCATTAAGCTGCGTAACTTGTGTAAAATCTGATCTCCGAATAACTACTAAAACAAATAGCTAATGAACATCTTTGACCTTTACACAGATTATTTACAAATAATACCTGTCCTGGCTAAGGCTAAAAGATTATCCAGTATACTAGACAAAGCATTATCCCATGATCAGGTAACTCGTATGCTGGCTAACCATGGTTCTGACAGTAAAACTTTATAGCGTAATGTTAAATCTCTGGTTAGAGAGTACGAGCATATTGATGGTTGCTTAATATTTGATGATACAATCCTGCATAAATCTCATACAGATGAGAACCAAAATATGAGCAACCATTAAAAATACCTGCATCTTTTGATATCATATCTAAGTATAGCTACTGTGAGATCAAGAGCAAATCTGAGGTATGCAAAAGCCCAGTAACAAATAATGAGCTAATGCGTAAGCAGATATTATGGTCACTAAAAAATCAGAACAAACTCAGTTATGTTCTTGCTGATTCTTGGTACTACTCTGCTGAGAATATGAAGTTCATTCACCAACGGAATAAATCCCTTAGCGATTGAAATAAACCTAACTGGACAAATATCAGCCAAGATGATAGACAATCAAAGCGGATTATTTCTAACGAATCTTAGCATTATAGCACAGAGATTATCATTTCGATAATTGAACCTGAACTCACATTCTTTTAAATGCAAGTTAAAGGTGTTTTTAGAAATACCATGAAACTTTACTAATCCAATTTTGGCGAATGACCAAAAGCTCTCTATGCCGCTTATATAAGTTTGTTTATTAGCAAACTCATTGTTACCATAATTAACGCGAACGTCTTTATCATGACCTATATCAACTATAAGCCATCGTACCAACTCCATCCATCAGTATGTATAATTATTCAGCAGATACTTCACCTCTAAACTATATGGAGAATGTCTAATTTAGGTTGGTTCTAATTATGGGGGGCTTGACACACCCACAATCAATCAGGTTAAAACCATCACAATACATTCATATAGTTAAGTATTTTACTTCAGGTCTTCATATATTGACAGTTACAAAATAATTAATATTGTCTCAATTCATCCAAACTAGATTCTGATTTGATGTAAGATAACGTAAGATGCTATTTTATAATATAACGAGACATTCCTATTCAAAACCTTAAAAATTAAAGTTTAAAAGGATATCAAAGATGCGGCTTATTTTTCTCGGTGTTGCATCCGCTTTTGCGGTTGGTGATCAATGTTATCAATCGAATATGCTGATCGAAGGCCCACATGCAAAATGTATGTTAATTGATTGCGGTAGTGACATTCGTCATTCATTACATGATTTGGGCTATAGTTACTATGATATTGATACAGTCTATATTAGTCATTTACACGCAGATCATGTCGGAGGCTTAGAATGGCTTGGATTTGCCAAGTTCTTTTTAGAACACCACCAGCCTACCCTGTATATTAGCCAAGATCAACAAAAAACTTTATGGGATAACGTCCTCTCTGGTGGAATGTCAACTTTGGAAGATCGAACAACAAACTTAGAAACTTTTTTTAAACTTGGAAACATATCCAACTTTAATTTTAATTGGGAAAATCTAAACTTCAAATTAATAAAAACTATCCACAGTTATAGCAATAACCAATTACAGCCTAGTTATGGCCTATTTATCAAAGGCAGTAAGCTCAAGATATTCATCTCAACAGATACTCGTTTTACACCAGAATTACTACTAGTTTTTTATCAGGAGGCGGATTTAATCTTTCATGATTGCGAAACATCAGAATTTCCGAGCCACCAGCATGCTCATTATAATGAATTAAAAACATTACCCGCTTACATTAAGCAAAAAATGTGGTTATATCATTACAATCATGAATCAATACCTGATGTAATACAAGATGGGTTCAAGGGAATAATCACTCGTGGTCAATCTTTTGAATTCTAAGATGAAGCAAAATAAGGTTGTTAAACTATGAAATATCGTAGCAAATTATATGTGGCATTAGTTTCAACTACACTAATTAGCACATTGGTAGGTTTGGGAATCACTTATTGGCATGTACGTAAAATTTTGTTAATTGAGTTACAAAGTAAAATTATCTCGATTGCGTCATCCACAGCAATCACACTTAATCCAACATTAATCAACCAAATAAAGAATAATCCGCAAGAAAGCAATCCAAAATACTTACAGTTACAATCAGAGCTTAGAAAAATTCGTGATGCAAATCGTCGTAAGGACATTTATGTCAAATACATATACATATTGGAACAATCTCCACTTAACCGAAATACCTTCAATTATTTGGTAGATGCAGAAGAACTTAACAGTAAAAATTACTCACCACCAGGCACATCTGCTGAAATAGAAACAAACGAAGCTAAACTTGCAAACTACAGAGATACCGTATATTCTCCACCCAGATTCATTTCCGATCAATGGGGTGACTGGATGACAGGATATGCACCAATTTATGATAACAGTGGTCATTATATAGCCACCTTAGGCGTCAATATTTTTGCTTCTAATGTGATAAGTCAACTCCATAAATTACTTGGATTTGGAATCTTCGCATTTTTAATAACGTTAATTATTGCACTAATTACTGGATGGTTTTTATCTCGTCATGAAACAGTTGCATTACAAGCACTTCATGAAGGAGTTCGTGCAATTGAAAAAGGTAATTTAGCACAACGAATTGTAGTACTTAGCGAAGATGAATTCGCTGAGTTAGCCGCTGAAATAAATCATATGGCACAAGGACTACAAGAAAAAGAACGCCTCAGATTAAATTTTGCACGCTACGTCTCACAACATGTAATGGAAACTATCTCTAACTCAGATGGACCGCTCAAATTAAGTGGGGAACGACGGAAAGTTACATTACTTTTTTCCGATATTCGCCAATTTACTAAATTAGCTGAAAAATCTGATCCAGAACAAGTAGTACAAATATTAAATGAATACTTTTCATCTATGGTTGAAATTATATTTAAAAATCATGGTATGCTAGATAAATTTCTTGGTGATGGTATTATGGTAGAATTTGGTGCTCCACTTGATGATGCCAATCAAGAATATCATGCGGTTAAAACAGCAATCGACATGCAGCAAGAATTACAAATACTTTGCCAAAAATGGCAAACCGAAGGTAAGCCATTAATTCAAATTGGTATAGGAATTCATACTGGTTTTGCAGTAGTTGGAAATATCGGCTCCGAACGTAGGATTGAGTATACTGCAATTGGTGACACAGTCAATGTTGCATCACGCCTAGAGCAATATACTAAAGAGTTAAAAGTACCAATATTAATTAGTGATTCTACGGTACTCGCAATTCGCGATAAATTTAATTTTAAAAACCTTGGCCCACAAATACTACGCGGTAGAACAGATCCTATTGTAGTATATACCGTTGAATAAAACTAAATGGAGAAAAATACTTTGCAACATCAAGCACATAATATAATTTCAGAACAACCTGTTGTTGCAACTGGCAAAAAAAAGATCAGCTTAGCATTACAAGGAGGTGGATCACATGGCGCATTTACGTGGGGAGTTCTAGATCGTCTGTTAGCTGATGGGCGCTTAGAGATCGAGGGAATTTCCGGTACTAGCGCTGGCGCAATGAACGCAACTGTTCTGGCTTATGGTCTAGCAACTGGTGGTGCCAATGAAGCAAGAATAAAACTACGACAATTTTGGCAAGAAATTATTGAACTTGGTAAATTTAGCGTATTAAAGCCAAGCATACTCGACAAAATGCTCAGCCGTGGAAACATGGATTTTTCACCAAGCTATCTTTTCTTTGATTACATGACCAAATTATTTTCACCATATGAATTAAATCCATTCAATATTAATCCACTACGTGATGTTTTAGCCAAGGTTGTAAATTTTGATTTACTACACGCTAATGCTGCCTGCAAATTATTTATTGCAGCAACCAGTGTCAAAAATAATCGATTACATATCTTTAAAAACAATGAGGTTACATTATCAGCCGTAATGGCATCGGCATGTTTGCCATTTTTATTTCAAGCGGTCGAAATTAATGGCGAACAATACTGGGATGGCGGATATATTGGCAACCCACCACTATTCCCCCTAATTAGCGAAACCTCTTCACAAGATATTTTAATCATCCAAATTAATCCAGTGAATATATCTAACATACCAACTTCAGCCCGAGAAATATTTGATCGAATTAATACTGTATCTTTCAATTCAAGCTTAATTCGCGAACTACGTGCGGTACATTTTATTACTAGCTTGATTGACAATCATGAATTAAGCTCAGACAAACATAAACGTATTTTTGTGCATACAATTAATGCTGAAAGTATAGTACAAGATTTAGGTGTATCAAGTAAACTGAATACAGACAGTGAGTTTCTGCACTATTTATACAATAGTGGGCAACAATTAGCTGATAATTTTCTCAATCAACACTTTGATAAAATTGGCAAAGAATCTTCAACGAATATTGCAGCAGAATTTATTTAACATATAAATTAACACGTTGATTAAGCATCAAGATTAGTACGCAACATCAACTAAAAATCGCAATAGCTATCCATAAATTTGACTTATTTGATAACTAAAAATTATATGATGCAATCGTTTCCATAAAGAAGAAATTACCACCATTGGTTACATCCCAAGTTGGTGCAGTCGCATAATCGGCTTCCCAGTGTAAAATTAATCCTTTTAATCCATCCAAACGAGGTTTATATTTTATATCAATATCGTACTCATTTAGTGGACTAGTCGTAAGAAACTGTTCAAATGCTAACTCAAGCTTTAGATCTTCATTTAAAATTTTAAACGTGGTTGCCGCACGCCATGAATTGCCAGCACCTTGTTCAATCATACCAGCACCTAAACCAGAGGTGTATAATGGATCATTAACAATCGTATAACTATATGGCGAAACAAATCCACCTTGATAATAAGAATTATTTGGACCAAACATCCCATCATAAGAAACTTCAGCATTAAACCAATAGCTGTAATTATAACCAAATTTACCACCAACTAAATAACTGTCAGGAGAGCCATAACCAGCCTGCTGCATGTTATTTGTGCTCATACCCCAAGTATTTTGATTGCCAAGCTGTACTCCAAAATTAAATTTATTGTCTTCATTTAAATGATAAACATAATTGGAGTCCGCATATAAAGTATTGGCGTAACCAGCAAAGCTATAACCCCATAAATTTAAATCATAATCTGCAACTGGCTTAAATACTCCACCAATTGCATAAGAACCATCGCTCGTTGCAGTTGTGGGTAAAACCCAACCATTGCCATTAAAACCTTTATTATACATAGTTAATTGATTATAACTGGTAGAGCCCATTTCCTGATACGCATTTGATGCAATCCCAACCAAACGCCAATTATTGGAAACTTGATAATTCGCCAGCACTCCTTGAAAGTCACCAGAAACTAGCATTGCATCATCGTAAGAATTCATCCATGGTGTCTCAAGAAATATCCACCCAGCATCCACCTGAACTTTATTGGCAAATTGATATTCAAGGTACAATTCCGAAGGTGTAACCACTTGAGTATTAGGTAATAAATTATAGGAAATATCACCTGACAAATAACGATAGCCTGGCTGTAGAAATGGATTAATTACTTCTATCATGCCACCGATAGCAAATCCTCCAACGTGCCCAGATTGAACAAAAATATTGGCTCCATAGCCATAATTATTATTGGGTGTATTTAAGACTGTCCAAGAAGCTAGACCTACAGCATTGTAAGTGCCGTTCGTAAAAAATTGATCCCACAAACCTTTGTTGGTAACGTCGCTTTCGGTTAAATGTTGCGTGCCACCACCACTTGGTGCATGGTTATATGGATTCATAATATAGTTATTTACGCTGATATAATCATCGTGGTAAATGTTTGGAATGCAAACTCCATTTTCATCGCGGGTACATTCTGCGATGTTATTATCAATCGATGGACTACTTTCCTGAGCTATTTTACTCTCAAACGGAATCGTAGCAGTCATTCCACATTTAGCAATTGAGAATAAAAATACTATAAAAATGCCTTGAGCCTTGAATTTCATCCACATACATGCTACCTTCAGCGTAATTTATTAAAAAGTAAAACTCTTGTTACGTTATTGATTACTTAGGTTAAATTTGAACGAATTTAAACTTATCAAAGATAAATCATTTACGAAGTTAAATTTCAAGTAAATTAAATCATTGCTTTATTAAACCCTAACAAACCGTTTAATATATCATATAACCAGCATTGCAAATATAGCAAATACCTCATATCTTAACCAAACACTAACAAAACTCTAAATTATAAGTAACAATAAAACTTAATGTGAATTATTTACAACAAATTCCCACTTTATAATGATCTAATAAAATTGTAGAGATACATAGCAGTTACAGGTTAATATTCTTAAATCGTTTACCGAGGCTTTAGGCTTCAAAACAAAAAGAAACACTTTAATTGCTGGTTACAATTATGGGACCAAAGAACTTATTGCTCCAATGGAGTATGATGGCTACACTAATACGGAAGTATTTCTTTCTTGGGTATGTAATGGTCTAATATTTCTGTAGACTATTAAAGCCATTTTATTGCCCTAATTA
>CAZZAV010000050.1:0-15382 GCA_964652705.1 uncultured Neisseria sp. | reverse complement strand
TCTTTCTCATCTATTATGTCCAATTAAATTTGTTAGTTATATTAACCTGTAACGGCTATATATCTCTACAATTTTATTAGATCATTACAAGATATTAATCATTACAAGATATTAATCATTATCTGCAAGCATAAATCCCTTATGATTCAGATTTGAAACTACCCTATGAATCATTGGCTTGAAAAACTCAATCGGTTTATTTTCGTATAAAGGATCAAAAGCTGCACTGTCATATTTATCGCAAAATTCAATGGTATAGCTATAATATGGCTCATTAATATATTTGTCACGAGCATTTTTGTCATAACCTAGCTTATCCCAAAAGTAATAGCCCTGAAAAGTAGTATGGTGCTTTAACATCCAATAGTTTGCTTCATTAATAAATGGTTTTAAAATTGTAGCAATTGCCTCGCCATGATTAAACGGAGCTAAAATATCACCTATATCATGTAATAAAGCACAAACCACATATTCTTCATCTTTACCATCATTGTAAGCCAAAGTTGCTGACTGTAGACAGTGTTCATACCGATCAATTGTAAAACCGCCTTTTTCACCTCTTAAAAGCTCTAAATGAGCCACCAAATGTTCTGCTAATTGACCAGAATTCTCAGAATATCCTTTAATGATAGCATCAACCTCTTCTTTAGTTGCATTTCGTAGATTAGTAAACATGTTTCTTCCTTTCTGAACAGAATTTTGAGATAATAGCTTCATAGCATACCAGTTGGAACTTCAAAAATACAAAATTAGCATAATATGCTAACAAGAATTATAATTTTTATAAATATAACTGGTCAATAGCTAAAAATCGCTATGCTAAAATCAAATTATGCCCTGGTAACTGTGCTATAATTAAAAATTAGGTGCTAAAATTATGCCGCCATAAAAAACTTTCTCTTTCAAAATAATATAACCAAAAATATGAATAAATACCTTCTTGAATACTGCAAATACATACATGATTTCAAATCAAAACAAAATGTTACCATCATAAATGATAAATTTAAGATAGTTTATATTAGTAATCATGACTTCTTTGGCAAATATAGTAGCAACTTCAAAGAAAACGTAGATATATTAGAATGCCTTAGTCATTTGCCATGCTTTGAATTAAAGCAGCAGATATATGACAATTTAATAAAAACAAAAAAAGTACTAGGTTATTTTGTTGCACAAAATGTATTCGAAAATAAAGAGTATGAAGTTGACTGCGTTAACTTATCACCAATTTTAGATCCAGAAGAAAACTTGGTTGGAATAGAATTAATTGCAATAGATATGGATGGGCTACCAATCGTAACTTTATTAGAAGATAGACCTCACCATAATGTTGAAATAATTAATTTAACTGAAAGAGAACGTGAAATTCTTACACTAAAAGTTATGGGTAAGACTAATCTAGAAATTAGTAATATATTAGGCACAATTTACAATAAAACCCTTTCGCAACATACAGTTGCAAACATAATCAAACAGCAGTTATATACAAAGCTAAATGTCGGAAATAAATCCAGCCTAATAAAAAAAGCTCATACTATGGGCTTAGATAAGGTTATACCAAAATCACTCATCACAAGTAATCAATTAATTTTATTCCCAACAATAGAACTTGATACCTAATGCTTATAAAACTTCAGCTATTAACAAGTGTAATAAAATGTTCCTGATAAAATTGTTTACTCACCACGTTCTGGCATAGTATTTAAATAAACATTAGCTCGGTTGCGAGAAAATAAATCAAAAATAGTTCTATGATTAGTGATTATATCAATACAGGAACCAACATAGCTAAGCAAATTACCAAATGTACCAGCACTTAATAACACAGCAAGAAATTTGAAACTCCAATGATGATCTCCAAGAGCTGTGCCTAGCACAGCTATACTAGAAAAATGTCCATAGGTTAGACCATAAACAGCAACCACAGCACCGATAAAAACACCAAATAAAATAGCTAAATCACGATTATTTAAATGACGAACACGCTTGTGTAGTTTAGGATGTGGGTATTTAGTATAAATTGAACTCATAATTTCCTACTTTTAACAACTGTATTATTTACACATTATCATAAATTATCGACCCAACTAACTAGGTACACAATTTTTATAAAATGTTAGCAAATAATAATTAGAGTAGGAGTCATCAGCAAATGCGGTTTATGGCGAACTCCATCGCCGAACCATAATTATACTTGACTCCTAAAATTATTTCAATTATTTTGTAGATTACGCAATTCACGTTTCAAAATTTTACCAGTTGCATTGCGTGGCAACTTATCCAAAAAATAGATTTTACGAGGTTGCTTAAATGGCGCAAGTAAGGGCTTCAAAAACTCTTTAAATTCACGCTCAGTCGCAACTTCACCTTCTTTAAGTTCAATGTAAGCAATTGGAGTTTCATTTTCCTCAATATCTTTCAAGCCCACAACCGCACAAGCGTTCACTTTATCATAGGTATAAATAAATTCCTCAATTTCACGTGGATAAATATTCATACCTTTATTAATGATTAAGTCCTTCTTGCGATCTACTATATATACAAATCCAGCGCTATCAACGTAACCAATATCTCCAGTTTTAAACCAATCACCAACCAAGACCTCGGCACTATCTTCTGGACGATTATAGTAACCTTGCATGACACAGTCACCTTTCACGTAAAGCTCTCCAATTTCATCACGAGCCAATTGAACTCCATCATCATCAAAAGCCTCTAACACGAAAGTTGGTAATGGTCGCCCAACTGAACCAAATTTATTAGCCCATGGCTGATTCAAGGATACTCCCGATGCGCACTCACTCAAACCATAGCCTTGCAGAAGCTGACCACGTTTGAAGTTAGCACTAAACCGACGAATAACATCCTCAGATAATGGTGCAGCACCTGATACCCATCCGCGTACATTATGAAACCAATGGAAATACCACGGCAACTTAGCTCGTGCCATTGCACTAAATATATCTGGCACACCAGCAAAGTAACGACAACGATGCACTAAAACTAATCGCAATAAATTTTTAAAATCTTTTTTACTACTAATTGAACGCACAATCACTACCCCACTATTTGATGCCAACGGTAGTAATAAAGTTACCGCCAATGTAAATGCGTGAAACATTGGTAAATAACAAATTAGTCGCGCTTGTCCATTCTTAATTGCAAAATGATCAAATGCCCCATAGACAATTGATAATAAATTACGATAACTGAGCATTGCACCTTTTGGTCGCCCAGTAGTTCCAGAAGTATAAATTAAAACCGCCAAATCGTCCAATAAAGCATTAGCATTAAAATCACGATTTGCCGAATAACTTGTGAATATTTTGTCATAACTTAAATTCGTTTCATTTTCCAGTGGTAAACCATCGACCCAAATAATCTTTTCAGCATTTGTTTTAATCATTAAATCACGAACTTCGTCAGAATATTTCGCCGATGCAAACAATAATTTACTTTGCGAATCATTTAAAATATACACAAGTTCATCGTGTTTAAGAAAATTATTCACTGGCACCGCCACGGCACCAATTTTACTAATTGCAAATAAATTAACGACAAATTGCCATGAGTTACTCATAACCAGAGCAACCTTATCATTCTTTTTAATTCCTAGATCACACAAATATGCGGCAACCTTATCAACTCTCTTAACCAATTCACCATTACCAATTTTCATCTCATCTTCAAAAATAGCAATGCGATTAAATGATTTCTCAGCATTTTTCTGAATAATTTGATAAAAATTATTTACTGGATAATTAATTTCCATTTGAAACTTCCTTATTTATATGGCAAATCACTCGAACTATAGTTTAAAACTCTAAATCAATAAAATAAAAGGACTAAACAAGCATACAGATATTTAAATTGTCAATTGAACCGATAAGAAAAACAATTACTATAAGCAATATTCTACACTATTCCAATAATATGTAATAATAAACCATATTATTTCCCCAAATACACGGAATCAAGATCAAACTAGTCCATTAATATACCTCACCAATTTCACACCCTGATCAATTACTCTTTAGCCACATAAAAACGCCACCATAAGGTAGCGTTTCTAGCAATTTTGATTCGATCAATATCTAATTAACCATGTAATTGGCGTTTATCGCAAGCAAGAGCTGCTTCATGAGTTACTTCAGATAATGACGGATGAGCATGAATAATTCGCGCTAAATCCTCACTACTTGCCATAAACTCCATAGCAACTACAGCTTCACTAATTAATTCAGACACAAATGGACCAACCATATGTACGCCCAAAATTCGATCGGTTTCTTCATCGGCCAAGACTTTAACAAATCCAGCACTATGCCCAAGGCCTAATGCTCGCCCATTTGCCATAAATGATGAAACGCCTTTTTTAAATTTCACACCTTCAGCAACTAATTGTTGCTCAGTTTTACCAACCCAAGCCAATTCAGGATTCGTATAAATTACCCACGGTACAGTATTAAAATCAAAATGTGGATGTTGTCCAGCAAGACGCTCAGCAACAATTACACCCTCTTCTGAGGCTTTATGTGCCAACATCGGTCCACGCACCACATCACCAATCGCCCAAACATTTGGCAAATTGGTACGGCAATCTGCATCAACAACAATGAAGCCGCGATCATCTAATTTAAGACCAACCGCATCAACATTTAAACCGTTAGTATTTGGCACTCGACCAATCGAAACTAATAACTTGTCCGCTACCAAGCTAAATTGTTCACCGTTATGCTCATAATTAATTGTAACATTATCACTACCATTAATAATTTCACCAATTTTCACGCTATTCTTAATTAGCAGACCTTGTTTAACTAAATGTTTATGTAATTCTTTAGACGCTTGTTCATCCGCAACAGGCAAAAACTTGTCAGCAACTTCAAGCACCGTTACATTTGCGCCAACTCGTTTCCAAACACTCCCCATTTCCAAACCAATTACACCAGCACCAATCACACAAAATTCTTTTGGCGTAGAAGTCAAATCCAAAGCACCTTCATTATCCAAAATATTCACATTATCAGTTGGAATTTGTGGTAAATGACGTGAATTAGAGCCAGTTGCCACAATCACGTGAGTGGCACTAACTTCTTGCTGTGTACCTTTATCATCCACAGTCAGAATATACTTACCACCTTCTGCTGTTTTAAAACTTGCCCAACCATGAATCTCAGTAATTTTATTTTTCTTAAATAAGAAAGAAATTCCATTCGCATTTTTACTAACAATATCTTCTTTACGCGCAATCATTTTATTAATATCAATTTGTGGATTCTCACAAGTAATACCATGATCAGCAAAACTATGTGTTAATTCAGCATAATTTTCGGAAGATTGTAACAATGCCTTTGATGGAATACAACCAACATTTAAACAAGTTCCGCCCAATGAATATTTGTCATTACGAACATAACCATCAATACAGGCAGTGCTAAAACCTAATTGTGCTGCACGAATCGCAGCTACATAACCACCAGGTCCACCACCAATTACTACTACATCAAAATTTTGCATATCTATTCCTAATCTAAGTTATTAAATTAAACTTCATCACTAAAAATACGGACACGACAATCAGCGGTAATTGAAGTTGCTGGATCCTGTATGTATTTATTAAAAAACTCAATTAAATAAGGTTGCGCAGAATGCGCATCAAAAGCTTCAAGCGAAGCCCATTCTTCATTAAACATAATCGAAAATTTGGCATGCAGGGGTGCCTGCGGATGATCTAATTGTCGCGTTACACGGTAACGTAAACATCCATCTTCACGCAATGCTAAAGGCTCCAAGCTCAATAACTTTTCAAATAACTCTTGCTCATGACCCACAACAGGCTCAAATTCGGCAATACAATAAATTTTCTTCGACATCTTAACTTCTCTCAAATAAGCTTTAAGCTAGATTAACTAAGCAAAATTATAGCACAACTAAATGCTATTTACTTTGATCACAAATCAAATCACCAGTACGATTATCTGAACTAACCGAACTGCCTACTTGACAATTATCATAAAATAACATCTGCGGGAAATAGTTTCCTGATGACAACTTACATTTTGTATGTAGCACATTCATCGAAAGCGTGGCTCCCTTGACATCACAATTTTCACGCCATTGACCAGCTGGCAAGCCATCGTTAAATTTTTTATTCGAGCTGTGCCGTTTACAACTTAAGCTACCGTTATCATTATCCACTAATTGATCATTTTTACAAGTACTTAAATCAATCGCTGCTGGAATAAATTGACCTTGATTATTACGACATTGAGTAATTAACATACCACTGTTGATGCTCGCAGAATTAGTTCGACAACTCGTAACCCAGTTACCACCAGGAAATTGAGCTTGAATATGTTCAGAATTACTCATAATAACTCTAGGCGTAACACAAGCTAAATTACCGTTGTCATTTTTAACCAATGAGTTGGTTTGGCAACTTTCAGCATAATTTAATTTACTTATCGTCTGTATATCTCCGCCATTTTTTGTGCATGCTGAGATTAAAATACCCTTTAGATAACTAGCATTGCTAACACTACAAGATTGCTGCCACGAACCATTTGGTAAACTTTCCGCTAAGACTAACAACGGTAAACTTAAAATCAAAATTAATTTCTTTAACATATAAACCTAATTAACGTTCTGTACCAGCGACAGTTAAGCCAAAGCTTTGCATAACCCGTGCAACTTCAATCTCATCTAATTCATAATAATTACCGCGTTTTAAACGTGGTGGTAGATCAATTGGGCCAAAACGTGTGCGCATTAAACGGCTCACCGTAATGCCAAAATGCTCGAACATCCGACGCACTTCACGATTACGCCCCTCCATCAGCAACACTTTATACCAATGGTTTTTGGAATCACTATCTTGCAATTCAAGCTTATAGATATCTTTAAATTTAGCGACACCATCTTCTAAATTAATTCCAGTTTTAATTTCACGAACTTGCTCAACAGTTAATGGATCACCATAAATTCGTACCGCATATTCACGCTCAACTTCATAACGTGGGTGGGTAAAATGATTCGCCAATTCACCTGAAGTCGTGAAAATCAATAAACCGCAAGTATTATAATCCAAGCGTCCAATCGCGGTAAAACGCTTATTCACTAACAATGGAATCTTGTCATAAACTGTCGCGCGTCCTTGCGGATCGCTACGTGAAACTAATTCACCCTCAGGTTTGTGATAAATAATGATCCGTGCCAAGCGATCTTGCCATTTAATACGAATTGGGCGCCCCAAAACTTCGACGCGATCATGTTCAACTAATTGTTGACCAAGTTCAGCTAAACGACCATTCACGAGAACTTTACCCTGACTAATTAGATTATCACATTCACGACGTGAACCAACTCCTGACATTGCTAATGCTTTAGAAATACGTTCACTATGTCCATCTTTAGGGTCAACACGTTCTTCACGAATTCGTTGTGCAGTAATTCTTTCCTGTTGATTTTGACGAAGTAACTTAACACGTTTGGCAGATCTTGGCTCATTCTCATTAAATCTATCATTTGAATTCTGTGGACGTGGCTTCTCTGAACTTGCGACCCCGACAACATTTCTTGGTTTACTTTCTGTAGTTTTACGCTGTGGATTTTTATTTTTTTTGGTTGTAGGGCTTGACGCAACCATCATATCTTTAAGCTTTTGCTTTATATTAAATTTCACCGAATATTCTTTCTCTTATCATTTACTGGCAATATTATACCTTACTCCGCAAAATAAGCACTGAATCAAAATCATGTCATTAATTTAAAAGTGCTCAAATAAATAAAGAAGCCCCAAGAAAATTTAACTCTTGGGGCTTTGGCATAACCACATCTACAAAAAATAACGGATGATACATCTTTAATAATTAATCTAAATTAACCATTAAAAAGCTGGTACAACTAAATTACCATATTTATGCTGAATATATTGCTTTACTTCTGGTGACTGCAAAGCATTTTTCAACGCTTTAATTTTTGCCGAATTAGCATTATCTTTACGTGAGACTAAAATATTGGCATAAGTTGCACTACTATTCTCAACAAAAGTGGCTTGATTTAGCTTGAAACCTAAAAGATTAGCACTGCCAGCATTCATCACCGCAACATCAACATCATCATTACTTAACATTTGTGGAATCACACTGCCATCAACTTTATAAATAACCACAGCATATGGATTAGATTCCACATCATCCAACCCAGGTGCTGAATTACTTTGCTTAAACTTTAATACGTTATTCGCCGATAAAAGCTTGATAGACCTAGTTTCACTAATTGCATTATCGGGAATAGCAACTCGAGCACCACGTAACACCTTAGATAAATCATGCGTTTTATTAAATACTTCTGATTTACTTTTACTTAAGTAGATCGCAAATGGAACATAAAATATACTAGCAACATTCACCAAGTTATTTTCAAACATTTTATTATACTGATCTAAGTATGGTCCATGCTGAAAAAAATTAGCATCACATTTTTTATTACTTAACTCCGAATTTGGATTCTTTGGTCCAAATCTTCCGGTTACTGGCGTTGCAATGGCTGGATCATTATAGCTATCATAAATATTAATTTTTAAAGTATACCCTTGCTTAGCTAAAACTGGCTTGGCTGCTTCTAAAATTTCTGCATTTGGAAATTTTGTTGCATCCACTGTAATTTGTTCTGCATAAGAATAGCTAGTCAATAAAATAGAAGAAAGAAGCCATAATCTAGAAAATTTAAACATATTTAGATTCCATTTAAAATTAATCCAAGCATTATAGCGTAAATCGTTCACAACCTCAACCAGAATAGCTACAATAGTTGTAAATAAGAACTAATAGACGATTACACAGCTAAAAATGTGGTATTTAACAACATATTATACATGATATGAATTAAAATACAAAATAATTAACTCGTAAATATTACAAACGTATACATTTTATCTATCCGCAACTAAATCATAATCCGCAAAAACTTTGACGAATTACTTAATCTCTATAATTACCTCAAATCAATCATTTCGAGCAATGTTAAAATAGCTGCTTAATTTCTTACTAATCACATCAAACCATCCATGCTTAAGTTGTAAGTTTTTGTTTGAATTTTCCGGAACATTGGCACGAAAAAGTTCAGTCATGATTTCTTCCATGGTGTACATACCAATATCACGATTACTCACCCACTGACAGGCAAAAATAGCTCCTTGACCAAAAGATGCACGGCTGATGCTTTCATGAGTTACTCGTAAAGTTTGATTGGGTAAACCAAAAATTATTTCATGCTTACCAACTATTCCACCTGCCCGAATTGATTTAATACTCTGCTCTTCATTGATATCTAAATAATTAGCAATCCGTGTTGCCGTTCCAGAAATTTCTGCCTTACCACGGAAATGCTCTTCGATAATTTCAACATCGGCCTCAGGGATAATACTTTGAAAAGTTTTGGCCGCTACCATTAAAATATTAATACCTAAAGTAATATTTGGTGAATATACAACTGCTGATGAGTTGCTAATAGAACGCAATGCTTCCAAATCATATGGCTGATACTTAGAAATGGCTGAGACTACTTTAATTCCAAGAGTGGTGGCAGCATTCATATAATTATAAACTCCAACACTATCAGAAAAGTCAACGATCACATCAACAAAATTATCACGATAAAAATCTAAACTCAAGTCATTCTGAGTAACAATTCTACCCTCATCGCTGTCTAAACCCAACACCCGTGAAGCGAACTCGGCACCAGGAACCAATGCACGTTTAACTACCCAGCTTAATTCAATACCATCATGGTTAATTAGTTCTTGTGCAACTAATTTACCAGTTTTACCAAAACCAAATAATCCAACTTTAATTTTTTCCATATTATCATTCCTTGATACCTTGCACCCAATTAAATTAATTAAGTCAATTATGTAATATACCTATAAATTTATCAAAAATAATCCATCTAAGATAGGCCACCACTCTTTTAAATTGTAGCATAACTCTAATCAGATATTCAATTTTTGCAATTAATTGCTAATCAATTAACCTTTGTATCATCCAATATTTGATTAATACAATGCATAGGCTATAAACCTATGGCAACATTAAAATTAAGGTAAAGTAATTTTATACAACTCACACCATGTACAAATTGATTTAGCACAAAAATCTGCTCAAATCCGAATAAACAGAGTATAATCTCCCTAACAAAAAGCTCTAATCTATAGATTTAACAGGCTACAGAATCAATTCAATATTATTTATAATTAGTGAGAAGTAATGTCAGAAATAATTAATCAACAACATGAATTTTGGCTAAAGCGCTGGCAAGATAAGCAAATCGGCTTTCATCGTGAACAAATTAATGAATTATTGCAACGCTACTATCCAATCAAGCAACTACCGCAAAACCCACGAACCTTGGTTCCACTATGCGGAAAAAGTAAAGACATGCTGTGGCTAGCAACACAAGAGGCTAGTATTTTAGGCTGTGAATTAAGTTCAGATGCATGTCAGCAATTTTTTACTGATAATCAATTAACCAAAATACACACACAAGATCAAAACTTTCAATACTTCACGCATAATTCAATTACACTTGCATGTGGAGACTTCTTTGCGTTAAATCAATCAATAACTGGTCAACTAGATTTTTGTTATGATCGAGCAGCACTAGTTGCTTTACCAGACGAATTACGTAGGCTATATGCAAAGCAAATCGCAAATTTATTACCAAGTGGTAGCTTATATTTATTAATTACTTTAAGCTATGATGATCCAAATAGAGTTGCACCGCCATTTTCAATTAATACTACAGAGGTCAAAAATTTATTTGCAGACAACTTTACAATTCAACATCTGGAAACATTGGATGAGCAACAAACTTATCCACTACAAAGTAGCCCAGTCAAAAACCATGCTTACTTACTACAACGGAAGTAAAGAAAAAATAATCACCAGCTCAATGCTGTAAGTATTTATAATATATTTATAATATAATCTATGGTTGTAATATCAATCTATTTGTTAACATCGTAACGCTATATCTACAATAAAATAATTGGGCTGTTATTAACTCCGTGAAAGAAAATTTATGAAAAAATTGTTTACTCTTAGTTTAGTTACTTTACTAACCGCATGTGCATCAAATAATAAAATCGCCAACCAAGTAACAACTATTGGTAAACCAGGTGATATTGAGATAACTAACTTAAGTAAAACTAAGGATTTAGAAACTGGCAACACAATTGTTCGCTGGAATTTTAATACCGTTAGCGATAAATCCGAACAAGTTTTCTGGAGATGTGATTTCTTTGATGCCAATGGCTTTATGGTTGGTGAACCAACTCGTTTTGTTCAAGCAACGATTCATCCTGAGCAAGCTATGCCTGAAACTTGTACTTTCCCATCAGATCGTGCAGTTAACTTCAAAATTAACTTTCAAAATATGGCAACCAATATAACGGTATACAATTAAAGTGCTAAAAAAATTCTTAATCGTATTCAGCATTGTAGCAGCTTTTACACAGTTAACAGCTGCCGCGACAATTACAGATAATTTCAAATTACAAGTTGGTGATTTACTTTTTCAAGATCTAAATTGTGGGCAATTTTGTGATAATGTAGATAGTGTAACTTACGGGTATAATAATAGCTATGTATCACACGTTGCATTAGTTGTTAATGCGAGCGAATCAAATCCACAAGTAATTGAAGCCATTTCACAAGGTGTCAGCATAACGCCATTAGAAAAGTTTCTAGAGCGTAGCCTTGATAAAAAACATCAACCACGGGTTATGGTTGGACGCTTAAAACCAATTTATCAGAAATTAATACCCACAGCAATTCAGATTGCAGAACTTCAAGTTGGTAAACCATATAACGAAAGCTTTATTGCCGCCAACGGACAAGCATTCTACTGCTCGGAATTAATTAATTATTCATTCCAAGAATCTAATCATAGCTATACACTATTTCACCAATTACCAATGAATTTCACCAATGGTAAATCCAATAAAATTCTGCCACTATGGCAAAATTATTACCAAAATTTGCAAATTCATGTTCCTCAAGGTCAATTAGGCACAAATCCAGGTGCAATGTCGCGCGAAAGTAGCATTCAAATTATACATTTCTATGGACAATTACGTGAGCACTAGCCAAACTATAACACTCGTGGGACACCCAAAATCACGGAATCTCATCATTTCAGCTTACTGGTTAATTTTACTAACTATGTTGTTATTTATCACTAGTTGTTCAACCAAGAAATTACCACCAGCGCAAATTCAAATCAATAATCAAAACGGTGCCGCTGGCGATCGAGTAGCCTCATTTAGTAAATCACTACTTGGGAGTAATTATCGCTATGGAGGCAACTCACCAAGTACAGGTTTTGACTGTAGTGGATTAGTGCTATATAGTTACAAACAAGCGTTGGGTGTAAAATTACCCCGCACAGCACATGACCAAGCCAATGCAGCTGGTTATAAGGGTAAAGATTTTGACGACTTAGTTGTCGGAGATTTAGTAGTTTTTAATCATTTCCAACATATAGGTATTTATATCGGTGGTGGGCAATTTATCCATGCGCCAAGTACCAAAGGCAAAGTCCGAATTGAAAATCTAAGTCTACCTTATTGGAGCAATAATTACACTGGCGGCTATAGCTACTTTATTAATAATTGATTACCAAGACACAAAAACCATTCGTAAAATATCAGAACGTCCAGTTAACAATTACCCGTGGTTGCCACATATTACCACCAGATGAATTTGCTTGCTCAACATAAACCACACGCGCCCACACATTTAGTGCAGTTTGTGGAATTTGATATAAAACTGCGGCATCATATTCAGTTACTTCACTCGCTTGACTCGCATAGATTTGATTAACAAAAAATTGTGAGAATGAAAAATTGACCTTTAAACTATTGTCTAGAAAGCGCGTACTATTACGTATGGTGTAAGCTTGACCAGACCCTAACTCAGCTAAAGAAGTCAAAGCTGGCGTTGTATACAATGGATCAGCTTCCATACCATATGTATACGGTGATACGACACCGCCATTCAAATAAGAACCGCTCGCTCCAAAAACATTATTGTATGAAATACTTGAAGTATTATTCGCAATATTTAATGCGATTTTTGCACCAACACCATTACTTGACACATCTCCAGCTGGAGTGGTTTGGCCTGGTAAGCTCGTCTGGTTAGTAAGTGTTAATCCAGAAGATCTCTCCACAAAACCTTGCCCAGCAAAGTCCCAACTAAAAGTCTTATTCATTTGTACATGATAACTATTATCTACATACGCCATATTTGCATAATCAGAAAAGTTATACAACCACGCTTGTCCTGAATAACTGTCGACAGGATTCCAGACTACACCAAGTCCACTTGGACCACCAGTAGTTGCTTGACCAATTCCAGATAGCGGACCACTCATAGTATTATAATAAGTTTGCTGGGTAAACCAATTGTTTGGATACTGCAAATAACTCCACGCAGTAAACCCTGTTACAAGTAAGCTGGGCAAAGCTTGAACATTAACTACAGCACCTTGAAACGTATTGTTACCCATTGCATAATTACCACCTGGGTTATTAGAACTAGAAGCATTAACCCACGGTGTTACAATCAAAATATTTCCCGCAGTCACATCTAATTTATTGCTATACTGATAATCAACATAAGCTTGCCCCAATGAAAACACTGAAGTTTCCGCAAAAGTATTTGGCTGCCCGACTTGATTAGTATTAGCCATTGCAGTACCAGATGCTCCAAAAGCAAACCCTGCATAGCGATCAGTTTGCCCCCAAAGCTGGAATATTTCGGTGTTATACGCTCTATTTTGACCTTGAGTTGGGCTATTTAAATTGATAATTCCACTAAGACCTCCACGATAAATCGCACCTGATTCATCGGCCTTTTGACTATACCCCATGTTTAATGAAATTGGATCTTGAAGATTATTGTATGGCGAAATGAATGAACCACGCAGCAATTTTATTTCTTCATCACGAATTAGTTCATCTATATCATTTTGACTATAATCAGCATTTATTTTATCTGCATCATCCGTAATCACCTGACTTTCAGATTGATCAATCCCCACCGCGATTACGCTTTGACCTAATACGACCAAGCTCCCAATTAGAATAATTCTTTTAACTAATGATTCCATATTCAAATAATGCCAATCCTATTGTTAGGTAATACCAGTTGCCTTAATTTTGTTCTGTAACTTCGTCTTCAGCTTGTTCACGAATTTGCCGAGCATCACGCTGTGCCTGCTTAATCATGCTATAACCCTGATTTTTTGCATGGGTTAGCATCTCTTCACATTCAATAAGAATCTTTCTCTTTTCTTCCAAAACATCTACATCCATTAAACGCCCCAGCTGCTCTTTCTGAAGCATTAACTCATGCAGCTCATTTTGTAACCTCTGTTTATCTTGCAAATGCTTGGTCAATAACTCATCACTCAAACGAATTAAAGCTCGTGTTCTTCTTAATTGACTAATTCTCCGACGAATCTTACGCACAATAAATTTAAACCCAGCATAATAAATTCCCCAAATTAAACCAATAATTAAGACGAATAAAAGTAAAATCGGTGCGGCATGATAACTTAAAAATAGCAAAACTAATTGTTTCGTACTTAATTTAAACTCAGACTGAGAAAACACGTTACTTTGTAACTTAGCCGCAAGGCTAACTCTCAGATTTGACTCAAACCAAGTTGGTAAAAATTTGTTTGCGGTGAAACTTGCAGCTAACCCAGTATAACTCATTGGGCTAAAATCAAATTTAAGCATGTACTTACCATCTACTAATTTCATTAATTCAAAATTTTTAGTTTGAAGATCTTTAATCTGAGCATCTTTAAGTGCTATGCTTTGCTGAGATTGAATCAACAAATGCTGATTTTCAGCTTGTAATTGTTTAACCTGCTCAGAATTACTATCACAGCTAATTAAGCAAACTGCTACAACACAACACAACATTAATTTAATAAATAACTTCATCATCAATTCAGTATAAAAAAGTTGGACAACCATAAATTGGCAGTATTTATAATTTATCCATAAAAACCATATTAACACTATTAACAAACAACAAGACCATGAATATAACTACCCTCATAATTTGTAGGCACCTATATTTGGCACTTTGACACAGAGTAACTAATTCGTCGCGAATATAGAATTACAATCTCGTTCCATATAAATATTTATCGGTAATCAAATATCCTATAAATACAAAAAACCACCTAACATTGCAATAAAAGGTGGCAAAACATCAGCTAATTTAATTTAATAGCTAATTTATAAAGGGGCTAGACAATCAAAGCGGATTATTTCTAACCAATTTTAGTATTGTAGCAT
>CAZZAV010000049.1:0-15880 GCA_964652705.1 uncultured Neisseria sp. | reverse complement strand
TATTCTGAGTATAATTAGGGCAATAAAATGGCTTTAATAGTCTACAGAAATATTATACCATTACAGTAGTTAATGGTAGAAATACTCTCTTCACCTGCTGCTTATTAATTAGTGTTTTAATTTGTAATTATATTGCCGTTAATTATCAACTCGATCACGGCTATTGGCTCTCACTAACTGCATTTTTACTAATTAAAAATGAGCAATTACTAACTATACAGCGTTCATTACAACGAATAACTGGAACACTTCTCGGTGGTGGTTTGGCATTTGGATTTTGCTGGTTAGTTCATGATAAACTTATTCTGGCACTAATTATTACAGTTATGCTCTATTTAACAATAATTGCAATTAGTCGCCATTACGGTTCATTTACCTTATTTCTAACTATATCAATTTCATTGCTAATCGGACTCCAAGACTCTCAATCAATTATTGAAGTTAAATATCGAATATTGTATACCTTGTTTGCGGTAGTGATCGTTATGCTGTGTGTCCATACAATTCAGCCACTAGCCAATCAAATATCACAAAAGATCAAATCTAATTAATTATTATTTTTAAGGCTTGCAAGTACATTTTGCGCTGTAGTGAATGCTGCATCGATACAATCATTAATACCAACCCCAAAATAAGAGTTTCCAGTAATAAACAGTCCCGTATGCTGATTGGTTTGACACATAATTTCAGCAACTAAATTTTTATGCCCCAGACGATATTCTGGAATAGCCTGTGGATGTCGATAAATTTGTACGAATTCTGGCTTGATGTCAATTCCGATTGTCGTGGCTAAACTACTCTCGACTAACTGTTGAATTTGACTATCATCTAAATTCATCACCTGTGGATGACTTGCACCACCTAACATGCTACGAAATAAAACTTTATCATCTGGTGCACGCCTAGCAAAAATACTTGAATCCCAAAGAGTTCCTAAAATATGTTGTTCTTCACCACGTGCAAATAAATAACCAAAACCATTTAGGTCATATTGAATTTTATTTGCGGCATAACCTAAACATGCCACTACTAAAGGTGAATAATTAATTTGTCTAAGCTTAGTCGCCAAACTAGCATCTAATGAATTTAGCATTGAAGCACTCGCAAAAGCTGGCGTAGCACAAATAACTTTATCTGCACAATAAGACTGATTAGCAGTTATAATTTGCCAACCACCATCAGGAGCTGCTACAACTTTATCGACAGCTGAAGTTTGAATAATATTTTCTATCCCAATTGCGGCACTTAATGCAATAATTAGCTCTTCAATACCAGAGGAAAACGAAGTTAATATTCCACCTGGACCAGCTGGACCTGATTCAACGCCTCCAATTTTTTTCTCTTTTGCCTTTTCTTTTTTTAAACGTAACATCGCTTTGAGTAGGCCACCTTGTTCTTGCTCGAGTTGATAAATTCGTGGGAAACAGGCTTGGAGCGACATTCGTTCAGGATCACCGGCAAAAATCCCACCTGCCATTGGTGCTATCAACTTATCTAACGCTTCTTGTCCAAGGCGGCGACGAGCAAAGTTTGCCAAGCTTTCGTCATCATGAATACGACGTTGTGGCACAAAATACTCGGCCGCAATACGCAACTTACCTTTGAATGAGATCAGACTATTACTCAAAAACTCAACCTGCGTGTGCGGTAATTTATGCAATTGATGCTTGGAAAATACAAAACGTTTACGTGCATTATCGTTACTTGAAAGCAATTGCTTTGTAATTCCTAAGCTTTGGCATAAGTCTAAGGTCTGTGGTTTATTGGTCAAAAATCCATTCGGACCCCACTCACAAAGATATCCAGATTCACTACGACTCCAAATTTTACCGCCAAGCCGCGACTCTTTTTCCAAAACGATAACTTTGACTGGCAAATTTTGTGCTTGTGCCTGTTGCTGAATTTGATAAGCGGTTGTCAACCCTGACAAGCCACCACCGATAACTATAATTTGTTGCATATTAATCTCATCATTTACTTTCAATTAATTTAGATTCATGGCTAATATCAGATTTAGGCACAGAGCTTACCGGTGTTGATTCAGGTTTATTTAGCTCTTTCTTCACTACCTTATCCGCTGTAATTGCCATGCATACACCTTTGGCTAAAGTTGCACAAGCTGCGGCCGTCGCGGCTGGATGATTGGTTAAAACCTCGCTAGCACTTTTATGACTAACTTGTGTCTGTGATCCATGATTAAATAAATGCTCGCGTGATTCACCTGAGAAAGATGAATTGGGCAAAATATTAAACCCAAGCAGTCCGTATACCAAGGTAATTTGTTTAGTTCTTGTTGTTATTTTTATTTTGGTTACTCAATTCTATTGTTTGTGTTCTGGATAAACCTGTTATGTTTATATGCTATGATTAAAACCATAGTTCTAGATCATTTAAGCTACTGTCATAATAGTTTAATTTTTTAATTAAATCATCATGTTTTTGAACTAATAAAATATATTGTTTACTAACATTTTCATCATTAATGACATAATCATGAATAAGTTGATTTAAATTAGTAAATTTTTTACAAATAACGGCAAATTTCTCTTTTACTTTCGGCACAGATTCAATTTTCTCTGATACTAACCAGTCAAACAGAGCTACCTTATTGTCGCTTCTATTTTTTTCAACTTCAAATTCTTCTAATACTTTAGTATAATATTCAAGCAAAATATCTTGTTCTACGCTGTTATTTATCCACTCTTGAATAATATTAAAGTTTAAATATTTATTGCTCTTAACGTATAGCTCTGCTACAGCATTGATATCTTCACCTAAAATAAATAAAACATTCTGATCTTCTTCATTACAGCAACGAATAAACCATCCATCAGCAAATAAATTAACCTCATCCCATAAAACTTGATTTGTGGATTTGATAAATTTATTTATCACTTTGTTGCGATAAAATAAACAATATGCTTTTTCAAATTTTAATACGCTATCATCAATCCCTATGCTAGGATTAATTAACTCAAATTCCGCCTCACCAAATAGCGGAAATAATGGTTTTTTGTGACTTATTACATCACGAACAGGCTTAAACGTATCATGATTCATAAATTCATAACTACTTAGAATTTTTTTAAATAGCTCCTCAAATTTATCAACTTTAGCAGTCCAGACTACAAAAAGCAAATATAAAACATAATCAAGACTAAATTGGTTTTTTGTTGATATTTTAGCTTGTGTAATAAATTTTTCAAGATAAACTACAGCCTTGATTTTAAAATCATGAGCATTATTCTTTTTTAATAAGTCATCAAGTTCCAGTTTAAGATAATCAATTCCTAACTTATTATTAAAATCATAATCAAAGCTTTCCAAGTTATTTTTAATTTCCTCAATATCGTATTTCAAATCTCTATTGTTAGGTTCAAAAATGTCAAACTCTTTTAATAAATCTTGATATTTCTCACTTCTAGCAGAATAAGCATACATAAAAAATATTAAATCAGTTTCTAATAATAATCTTATATTGAATTTTACTTCATCGCCTTCTAATTTAATCATAGAGTGAATTACTTGAATAAGTTGAAAAATAAGACGAATATTTGACTCTAGATCATATATTTTGTTTACCATGTCCAGTATAAGTTGATATTTTTTATCATCTTGATCAATTAATTTATTTACTAAATCTTTATAAATATCTAATTCATTTATGCCAAGTACTGGCAATCTGATAATCTTATCAACAAGTTTTTCACGATACTGAATAAAATTACTATCGTCTATGACCGAATTTTCATTACACAATAGTAAGAATGAATTATGATGCTTATCTTTTAGCATAATCAAAATATTAATTAATCTATCAACATCAAAATCACCATGTTTTATAGTTCGCTCAAAATCATCTAATACAATGATTCTATCTTTAGGCATTAAGAAATCATCTCCAAACACAATATATAAAATTTTTATTGGTGTCATAAATTTTAAAAATGGTTTAGAATAGTTTATTATGTCAATTTTAAGACTACCAACATCATTATAATTTAAACATGATAAAAGAATTGGTTTAGCCAAACTAGGCTGAATTTGTTTTTTATAAAAACTAGTTTTACCACTCCCCCACTTACCTTTTAACATTATGCAAATACTTCCTGGTTTCTTTAATTCTTTTGCCACTTTTTCAGCCAAAGCATCGCTATGATTTATATATCCATTATCATTTGAATTGCAATAGTAGTTTGAATGACAAAGCCATTTCATTAGACACAGCAAACTAACAACCGCTATCCAAAAAAATAATGTTTTTGATACCTCAGAAGAAATAAAATAATTCCATAGTGATACATACCAAGCAATTGTATCAACTTTACAATCTTGCACAAATTGAATAAAAACTTGCGTCATTCTATGTTACACTATTCCAATGATAAATAATTGCTACGCTACCTGCAGCATAATAGTTAAATTGAACATGTACAATTATGTAATATTTAAGAGAAGAATTAATGATTAGCCATAAAGCCATTTTTAACTTGCTGCAAAGCCAAATCCAATGACTCATTAAACCGTACACGCAGTAATTCTCGGTCTTCCAAAACCTCTTCAGGGACACTCATATAATTCATTTCGGCAAGCTTACCATCTTTCTTGGCATAAGAAAATGGATGGCAGCCTAGCCTGCAATATTTAACTCTTAGCTCAGGATTAGCTTTAGTAAATAGTTCGCCATCAGCAATTAAAGCCGCGAAAGAATCATGCCAATAAACTCCATAGCCACCAAACATAGCTTTAGCACGAACATTACCTAAAAAAGAAATTACATCATTTAAAATATAATCTTTAAAACTGGTATCAAGTGCCATTATATCTTCCAAGCCTTTACTAAAAATACGACTAAACGCCAATTAAGCTAAATAAACTTCAGATAATTAAAAGCAAAAAATTTAGCAATATTATAATTTGCCAAATTTTAAGCTTAACAGAATCTACAATGTTCAATTCAGCAATTTAGGGGAAAATGAATTTAACTAGTAGTTCTGATAGTGTTTAATGACGGCTAGTTAGTTTACCAAGCAATGGATTGGCTGAATTCTGTGCCGCAAAACGTGCTTCATCACTCACACGAATTACATAAAAAACATCGTTCAAAGCCCCAATTACATCCGCCATATCTAGCTCTTCAATTGCTTCGCTAATTAAGGTTTCAACATCACCTTCACCATCTTCGCTTTCCCACATTGTTTTCAAATCAGCTTGTAGCTCAGCAAAGTCCGCACTAGCTTCTGGTGACATAAAACTTAATTCAACTTGTTGGTTAAGTTTGAAAAATGCGATACACAAGGTAAATAAACCAGGAAAGAAACGCTCTTCAAGCAAATTCTCATCAGTCGCATATTCTGTAATATCTCCACCGATAGCCAAATATCCTGTCAAATAACCATACAACCAAACTAATAAATTTCTATTTTGTTCAACAGTAAAAGTTAAAGGATCAAAGCCATTGGGTTTAGCAAAATCAATTAAAGGACGAATCAATTTATTATTCTCAAAAATTGCATCCGCTAACTCACTATAAACCTTGACTAATTTATCAACTAACTTAGTAAACTTCTCTTCATCCACAATTTTAGTTTCATCCAAAATCAAATACGTTGGAATCAATAAATCTTCTTCGCTATCACTTGGTGCAGATAAATACGCACAAAACCAACCATGAATGAAATGCAAATCATAACCTGAATATAAGTAACCGACAAGATCTTGATTTAATAAACTCAAATTATTTAAAGGTTTTTTTAACATTTTATATCCTATCTGCCTGTTTCTAAGGCCAAATTCTTTTGACTAATTTATATGTCGAATAAGGTTTCTTTAAACCAATTTCAAAATTAAAACATTACTCAAATAATCCAAATCACACAAATATAAAACATTACCCTCAACGAATTTGTCCATTTCCACGCACAATCCATTTATAACTGGTCAATTCAGGTAATGCCATTGGCCCACGAGCATGTAATTTTTGCGTACTGATCCCAATTTCTGCACCCATACCAAATTCCCCACCATCGGTAAATGCTGTCGAAGCATTTACATAAACTACCGCAGCATCAATTTTATTGATAAACTCTTCAATGATTGCTGCTTCATTTGCGACAATTGCTTCACTATGCCCTGAAGTATAATGTTGAATATGATTAATGGCTTCAGATAAACCAGCCACCACTTTTATCGCTAATTTATAATCCAAAAACTCACAACCAAACGACTCATCAGTTGCAACCTGAAGAAGCTCGACTGGATATACTCCAAGCAATACTGCATAACTGGCTTGATCAGCATAAATAACGACCCGATCTTTGGCTAACGGCGCAACCAATTGTGGTAAATCATTTAAACGAGAAGCATGTAACACCAAGCAATCAAGAGCATTACAAACGCTTACTCGCCTAGTTTTTGCATTATGAATAATTTTAGTTGCCTGTGCCAAATCACCACTCGCATCTACGTAAGTATGTACAATTCCAGCACCAGTTTCAATCACAGGTATTTTGGCATTTTCACGCACAAATTTAATTAATTCTTGACTACCGCGTGGAATGCAGACATCCACTAAACCAACTGCATTAAGTAATTCATAAACTGCTGCACGATCTGGCGGCATTAAATAAACTAAGTCTTCGCTCAGGTTATTAGCTAAAAGACTTTTTCGAATTAACTCTACTAAGCATTGATTAGAATTCCAAGCATCACTACCACCTTTTAAAACTGCGACATTACCTGATTTTAAGCACAAGCTAAAAACATCGATAGTCACATTTGGGCGCGCTTCATAAATTACCGCCACCACACCAAGAGGCACAGATACCTTCTGTAAATCTAAACCATTAGCTAAATGTCGCTGCTCTAAAATTCTCCCAAGCGGTGAAACTAAACCAGCAACTTGTCGCAAATCATTTGCCATCGAACTAATTCGTTCAGCAGTTAACTTTAGACGGTCGTACTTAGGATCGTCTATACTCATTTGCAACAAATCCAATTGATTGGCAGCAACAATTACGTCTGTTTTTGATTCAAGGCATTGCGCCAAATCAAGTAAGATTTTATTGCGTATCTCATCACTCAAAGAGCTTAACTGATAACTATTAGCTCGTAAACCCTTTAGGTGTTGAATTATTTGACTCATTGTGGCTTTCCTTCCATAATTGCATCATACTCCAAATGCAAATAATCATAATGAATTAGCTCTGGATAATTTTTACCACCAATATATTCACTCAATTTTTGTGAATTATACCGCGCAACTCCCACGCCAATCTTAACACCCGCAGGATTCATAATTTCCAATAAATCACCACGTTTGAAGCTACCATTAAACGCCTCAATACCAATAGGTAAAATACTCGTAGAAGTTTCAGCCTGTGCTAAGACTTTGACCAAACCCCAATTAGCAGTAATTTGTGCATGAACTTGTCCTTGTGTAAAAGCCAAGTATTTTTTACGCGCTGCCTGCTTTTGCTCAGGTATAACTTTAGTTCCGATTTTATCCTCAGCAATAACTAAGCGTCGAATAACATCTGGCTCATCAATACTCGCAATATGCGTCATAACACCAATACTTGCCATTTTTCGTGCAGTATTTAATTTACTACTCATACCACCACGACCAAGAGAAGTCTTACCTGATAATTCTGGTAAGCTATCACTCAAACGAACTTCTTCAATTAATTTAGCATCAGCTTCAGTTGGGTTCTTATCATAAACACCTGTAATACTAGTTAGCAACAGCAATTTATCCGCACCTACCTGTGCGGCAATAATTCCTGAAAGTTCATCATTATCGGTAAACATTAATTCATCGACAGCAACGCTATCATTTTCATTTATAATCGCCAAAACATGGCTTTGTGATAATGTTTTTTGCAAAAGGCGTAAAATATTCGTGTAACTACGTTTAGTCTGAAAATCATACTTAGTCAATAATAATTGTGCAACCAAATAACCACGTGCTTCACAAATTTTACTATATAGTGCCATCAATTGTGGCTGACCAAGACTTGCCAATAATTGCTTATCAGCAACCGAAACACCATATTCACGACCATTTACTCGCCGCGCTACACCACGCCCCAAAGCAACTGCACCTGAACTAACCAAAATTACCTGATTACCTGCTTCCTGCAGCTCGATAATTTGAGCAATAATATTTTCCATTACTGAAATTAAAGGTTCACCATTGGGCGACAAAATTGCTTGACTACCAACTTTAATTACTACTTTCACGAGCAAGTTTTTCCTACTAAAAATATAATTTAATCCGCTATTTTACTATATCTAACAAATTGATACTTCCATCAATCATCGAGTTTAAAATCAAACAAACTCCATAATCATCAAAAGCTTAAATTATAATAAAAAAGGACAGCTAAAATAACTGTCCTCTGGTAAATAATTCAAAAACCATTAAAATGGTACATCATCAGATTGTAACGATGGACCTGGTGCATTAAATGCAGATTGCGGTTTAGCTGCAGGCTGATTATCATAAGATGGACCATCATAACTTGGTGCATTGTCATAACCACCATCAGCTTCTTCAGTACGCTCTTTACTACCAATAAACTCAATATTATTGGCACTTACACGCAATGTAGCAACTGGTTTGCCTTCTTTATTTAGATAAGCATTCGCACTTGGTGTGCCCTCAACTAATAATTTAGTTCCTTTACGCACATAAGTTTGCACTACTTCGGCAGTTTTACCATTACAACTAATTTCTAACCAATCAGTTTTTTGGTTATTTTTTGGACCAGTCGTTACCGCTAAAGAAAAAGTTACAAACGACTCACCACTTGGTGCATAACGCGATTCAGGATCACGCCCAACGTTACCAGTTACAAATATTTTTTTCATTTTTATACCTCAAAAGAGTTTCTTAAACCAACCATGAAAGGATTTAATTCAATAAGATAGACCGTTGCCAATACATCACTAACGAACCAAACAATACCATATTATACACCGTCAACTTTTATCTTTGATAATATAATCTATTGACAATAAACCACCGAAAAAACACTTGTCACACAGATATAGAATCAATTATGAAAAGCAATATTGAATGACTTGCTCTAAACTATCCACTGCAATTACTTCAACGCCATGAATTATATCTTTAGGTGCATTAGCTTTTGGCACAATAATTTTAGTAAAACCCAGTTTGGCAGCTTCTTTAATCCGATCTTGACCTTTTTGAATCGTGCGGATCTCACCAGATAATCCGATCTCACCACACACCGCAAGTTTCTCGGCCAATGGACGATTTTTAAAAGAAGATATAATCGCCAAAACCACAGCTAAATCTAACGCAGGTTCAGCAACTTTCACTCCACCGACAATATTTAAGAAAATATCTTGATCATATAACTGTATACCTAGGTGGCGCTGCATAATCGCAATTAACAACGAAAGGCGATAACCGTCCATACCAACCGCCAAACGCTTAGCAGGCATCAAGTGTGATTGATCAACTAAAGCTTGAATTTCCACCAAAATTGGACGAGTTCCCTCTTCGCTAATCAAAATACAACTACCAGGAGTCTTAGCTCGGTACGAAGATAAAAATAATGCCGATGGATTCGTTATTTCACGTAATCCTTTATCGGTCATTGCAAAAATCCCTAACTCATTTACAGCGCCAAAACGATTTTTCACCGAGCGTAGCATGCGAAAATTCGAATGTTGTTCACCCTCAAAATACAGGACCGTATCAACAATATGTTCCAACACCCTCGGACCAGCGATCGCACCATCTTTGGTCACATGCCCCACCAAAATTACCACGATTTGACGGCTTTTGGCAAGACGAGTTAACACACTTGAACACTCACGCACTTGTGCCACCGAACCTGGCGCAGATTGTAACATATCCGAATAGGCAGTCTGAATTGAGTCAATCACTAATACGTCTGGTTTTTCTATTTCAATTTGCGGTAAAATCGCTTCAATCCGAATTTCTGACATTAAACGTAAATTAGGATGACTTTGCACTTCCAAGCGTTTAGCTCGTAATGCAATTTGCTGTACAGACTCTTCACCAGTGACATATAAGACCTTATTTTTCGGTGCGATTAAAGCCAATGTTTGCAAAAGTAAGGTAGATTTACCGATTCCAGGATCACCACCAAGTAGGATTACCGAACCTTGCGCAAATCCGCCACCTAAAACCCGATCTAACTCACCAATGCCAGTCACTTCACGGCTAACATCTTGGGCAGAAATCTGATCTAAATTCACAACCTGTGATTGCTGATTTAAGGCATTAAACCGATTATTTACTGCGCTTTTGCTGCCAGCAATTTCAATAACTTCAACCAAGCTATTCCATGCACCACAACTATTGCATTTACCCTGCCATTTTGAATGCTTATCGCCGCACTCACTACATTCATAAACACTTTTATCTTTTGCCATTTGGTTTCTTTATTAAATATCTTTGCTGAACCAGATTTATAAAATTAAAGATAAATTAATTTATCCTTAATTCATCTTTGGAAAATGAGTAAATAACTCATAATTTAGTCAACTAAAATCGCTCAATAGTTAGTTCAACTTAATAAGTATTAACCTTCGTAAATTTCCAACGGAAGACCATCTGGATCTTTGAAAAAAGTAAACTTACGCCCAGTAAATTCATCAACTCGAATATTTTCACAAGCAACACCAGAACTTTCCAAATAATTAACCACTTCATGAATATCGTCAACAGCAAAAGCTAGATGACGTAAACCACAGGCTTCAGGAGTTGACGGTCGCTCTGGTGGGTTTGGAAATGAAAATAGCTCAATTTGACTCTGTTCACTTACTCGTAGATCTAATTTATATGAATCACGGGCTTCACGATAAGCTTCGTGGATAATTGGAAAACCTAAAATTTGGTGATAAAAATGCTTCGAAATCTGATAATTTGAAGCGATAATTGCAATATGATGCACATGTTTTAAAAGTGATTTAGACATAGAGTTGTTGGTACTTATATAAAATATTTTCAAATTGAAGTTTATGATTTAAAGGGTGTGCATGCCACTCATTCAAGAAAATTAAATCCTCTTGAAGGTTAAATAATTTCTGTAAATTCAGTCTAGGAATTAAATTCTGCAATTCTGGCGCATGTGCTGCAAAATAAGTTAAGTTCGCATTTTGTCTTAACGCCAACAAATCAGCTAGCCATTTTAATAAAAACTCAACCAAGGTCTTCATTCCAATTTTCTTGGGATCTAAATCTTTGCTTAGTGCAAAAATGCTTTCAATACTTGGCTTTAATAAAGTTTGCTGATATTGTTCGAGTTGATTATCGCTTAATGGAACTTCAAAAAAAGGTTCACCATTAAAATAACGCAACCAAAATTCAGCATTACTTTTCAACTGAACAAGTTCTAAAGCTTGCTGCCAACTTGGTAAATTTAAACGATATTTAAAACAACGACTTTTAATGGTAGGCAAAACTTGATTCAAGTTATCGGCTTGCAAAATAAAAAAACAATTCGATGGAGGCTCTTCTAGTATTTTTAGCAAGGCATTGGCACTATTTAAATTTAATTCGCTAATTCGGGGCAAAACAATTATCTTACATGAAGACACATGCTGCGAACGATTAGCAAAAGTAGTTAACTCGCGAATTTGCTCAACCTTGATTTGTAGGACTTTACGTTCTTCACTGTCATCACCACACAGTACAAAGTAATCTGGATGATTCCCCTCGCGAAATAAAACACAAGCACTACACACACCGCAAGCTTGCAAATTACTGGGCTGACTACACAACATAAAATTAACCAATTGTTGCACTAATTGTTCTTGACCAGAATTAACTCCAGCATAAACTAGTAACGCATTAAATTGACGCTGAATAAAACTCTCGGCTAAAGCATTATAATCGGCAATTTGCCATGGATATAGCATCGTTATATTACTTTAGCCAATAACTCATCTAAATAACGCATCAACAAGCTCCTAGTTCTAGCTAACGGTTGATTAGTCATCACTATTTTAATCCGCTCTGGCTCATCTTTAGCCAACTGATGATAGGTATTTTGTACGCGAGTAAAAAAATCGCGTGATTCTAACTCTATCCGATCTAATTCACGACCACGACTTAGTCTATCCATCGCTAATGATAAAGGTACATCAAACAAAAAAGTTGCATCAGTAGTTAAGTGTGGTTCAAGTAAAGAATAAACTTGCTTAATCTTATCCACACCAAGCTGCCGACCACCACCTTGATATGCAATTGAAGCATCCACAAAACGATCTGCAATCACACAGACGCCCGCTTCCAAATTGGGCAAAATAACTTGACGAATAATTTCCTGACGAGAAGCAAAATATAACAATAACTCAGTATTATGATGCATATGCTCGCTAGTTAATAATAGCTCACGAATTTTTTCACCGACCACTGTTCCTCCAGGTTCACGAGTAACAATTACTTTCAAACCTTTATCATGCAAATATTGGCGCATAAATTCTACGTGAGTAGACTTACCTGCTCCATCAATACCTTCAACCGAAATAAATAATCCACGTTGCATAAACGTCCTTATCAATCCAATAAAATGTCAAAACTAACTGATGCTAATTGCAAATTTTCTCTTCAAATTTACAATTAGCAGCACTCTAAATGAATACTGATTCAAAACTAAGGCCATAAATAACAATAAATCTGACTATTCGTCAAATTATTATTATTTTGATCATATAAAAAACCATTCTTAAATGATGATGGATAACCACTAGCTGCACAGTTCGTATGAACCCAATCAAACCCTTGTGTCGCAAACGGATTACTTTCTGGCTCATTTACTGGATATGGCACCTGAGTTGGGTTACCACTACATAAGTAAACTGTACTACCAGCAGTTAGATTTGCCACATATGTACTTGGAACAACATAACTAAGCGGATTATAGCCATCAGCAAATACATTATCAATTGCTACATCATAAATATTACCATCAATAGCGGAGGTAATTTCTATGTGAGTGTGGGATAAAGGAATTCCTTCTAAACTTTCGGTTGCCGCTTTATAATTGGTTACAGCAGCATAGTCACTATTTGGTGGTGAATTGACCGTACCATATTGATAATAACCACCAGCAGATTGACATAATGAAGCATAATAATTGGCAGTACTGGAAGAAGAACCCCCATTATTACATGCAATCAGCAAACTCACAACAACAGCAAAAGCACCAAAAGTACAAAGCTTATTCATAATTTTTAATTTATACATACAACCTCTTATCCAATAAACCATTTATGATTAAAGCTTAATGCTTAATGATTGCTTTACCAGGCTTTTTCAAATATTTATTCACTGCATCTGAGTGCTCGTTAAACGTGCTTGAGAATTTAGTTTTACCATTACCTATTGCTACAAAATAAAGTAAATCTGACTCATTAGTTGGCATAGCAGCAGCACTTAAAGCTATTTGAGATGGCATACAAATTGGAGTTGGAGGAAGGCCACTATGTAAATAAGTATTATATGGAGTATCAGTCGCAAAATCTGCACGTGTAATAGTTTGACGATTACCTAGTCCATAAAATACCGCAGGATCATCTTGTAGCCGCATATTAATTCTTAAACGATTATTAAAGACAGTAGAAATTTGAGTCATATCACCACTGTTGTTGGTTTCTTTTTGAATTAAACTCGCTAAAACTAACATCTCATACGGAGTTTTATAAGCAATTTGCGAATTTTTGGTTTGCCACGTTTTAGCCAGCTTATCTTGCAATAATTTATAACCATTTAACATAACCTCCAAATCACTTTGATACGGAGACACAAAGTATGTAGACGGATAAATTAACCCCTCCATACTCGGAGCAGTGATTTTCAATTTATCGCGGATTTGTGCATCCGTCATTGATTCAGTCAAATGTGTAATTTGCGACTCTGATGCTAGGTAATTACGCACCTGTCTAAAGTTCCACCCCTCAAGAATTGTAATGCTAATTTCATCTGGCTTACCATTTGTCAACCGATTCACTAAATCCATCAAAGACATTGGCTGAGTTAAAATATACATCCCAGCAGTAACTTTGGTATCTTTGCCCATTAGCCGTGCCAGAATTAAAAATAATCTCGGGTCGCGAACAATCTTTAACTCGCTAAGTTTACGCGCAGTTCGATGTAAAGAATCACCCTTAGCAATAATTACTTGCACTCGCTGATTTGGTATATTATGTGGAAAAAATACTTCATAGCCTAAATAAAAACTAATTGCAATAAACACTAGTAAAAAAAACTTAGTAGCTTTGTGAGTAGGCTGTGGAGGTTTGGCCATGAATTATTACCGATCAACGAATATTAACATACGCGGATTTTAACACAATTTATCATTATTTTAAAAAAACTCGAGCAAAAAGAAAACCCTCACATTTTGCGAGGGATTTCCGAAATAATACTACATTATTTTGCTAGCGAGGGGAAATCCGCATTACAATCATAACGAGTATCATTAGCTAGGAAAGTTTTACAACTTTGATTCATAGTGTATTTGCTGGTAGTACCATTAGCTGCCGTATTTTGTTTAGAATACATTTGCCAGATAATAACCCCGCCACTGTCTTTTTGTTGAGCCGTAATTGTATTAACCAAAGAATCAGTTAACTGCAATTGCCCACTCACATTTCTTGGATAAGCTGGTTGATTAACTTCAAAACCAAACTGAATTTTAGAAGTAATATTGTATTTAGCAGGTAAGAATTCCGCTTTACCAACATTATCAACGGTTAGTTTTGCCGCACTTGGTGCAGTAGATTTCAACCAATTGGTATAATCTTTCATATAAGCACCAACTTGACCCGGTAAATCTAATGGACCACCACCATAAGGTGCACAAGTCGTCGCATTATCACCACATAGATCATAAGTCATTAACCCGATGCTGTCAAAACGATCAACAATGGCTTTGTCTTTATCAGTTAAGTTATACCATAGACCTTTAAGATTACCTAACCACCACACGCCACCTTTAGTGTATATATCAGCAGCATTATCACCGTAGACAAAACCAGTAATTGGACGTGCACCAACTGGAGGAGCAGCCGTTGAGAACATCAAGTCTTTCGCACCAGCATTATCTTCCAAAGCATGCATAATTGCTGCCATTTTATCCACTGTTTTAGGCATAACCGCAGGACCAGAAGTAGTAGTTGCACCAGCGCCATATTTCATTAAATTAACATAAGTTGCGCCACCATGTGCATTAATATCATTTGCAATTGCTGTGCTCCATGGATTACCGTTCCATTGTTGCGCATATTTATCTGCATGCCAAAATTCTTCAGCATCCAAATCAATACCTTGCATACCTAAATCATTAGTTAATTTAATCATATTATTATACGAAGTCTTAGCTGTAGCAGCTTGTGTAGCATCAAGAGGATCTGGGAACCAGTCATAATGAATACCATTGCTTGGAGTTTCGGCATCGCCACAATTAGTACCATACACTGCAAAATTACAGCTATAATTCCATCCACCTACGGATAAGAAAGCTTGAATATTTTTAGCTTTAGATAAAGTTACTGCTTCTTTCAATTGATTAAATGCCGTAACACCTTGCCCATCACCAGCATTAAAATAACCCATAATACCAGTATTTGCCAGGCTACCACTTACATAACTAGTTAATGTTGGTTTAACAAATGAGAAAATCACACGATTAAAGTTCACTTTAGAAACTCTTGCCAAATCATCCGTATATTGCTTCAATTGTGCAGGTGAGTCAATTAATAAATAAACCGTAACAACTTTATCAGCACTTGGCGGAGTTGGATTAACATTGACCTTAAACCCAGCGTTAATAGTTTTAGCAGCAGTCACCACACCAGTACTATTAATCGGATTTAA
>CAZZAV010000048.1:0-16414 GCA_964652705.1 uncultured Neisseria sp. | reverse complement strand
ATAATTAGGGCAATAAAATGGCTTTAATAGTCTACAGAAATATTAGACCATTACAGTAATAACTTTTATCATAAAGCTCCCATTGTTCTGAATTTAAGGTAACTACACCATCCAAACTAATCAATGAGTTTTCCTGTACTGCAGCAACCCCTGGAAATTTTCTAATGCGACTAATTACCGTCAACATTTGCTCTTTAGTCAGATCTTGCTTAAGCTTAATTACTCTACCACCTAGAGCATATGGCGCGAAATCAATTACAGGTTGCCCCGCTGCTGCAGATAACATCTTTAACTTAGCCTCAGAAAGCTTTTGCATTAGGCTAACCTGAATAATCTTCAAATCAGCGATAGTTTCTTTATGATTTTTTGCTACGCTCAAAAGCTTTTGTTGCGCTGGTGTTGGTTCAAAACGGACTATAATCTCATTATGAGGTAATTGTTCAGCAAAAGAATTCTGCACTGTAAAGCAACCAACCAAAGCCGCCATCAACCGTACAGATATTTTTAATTTACTATAAACCATTGTATTCATTCTAAAAACACCCTTTTAATCAAAAATTTATTTTACACCAACAAATCAGTAGACACATAAAAAATAATATTTGAGACAATAATCTTTATCTACACCATCATGTAATAATTAATTTAAAATTAACTGTCTATATTCTAGCATGCAGACAACTAACAAATAATTAAATAGATCAAATATAAAGCTGCAAATAACTATAGTCCAATCACGAAGCTTGGCATCATCACCGAAAAACTAATTTTTGTTGGTTTAATATCTTAAATAATTAGTAGATACTCAAAATAAACATAACTCAAACTATAGGGATAACGAAGCGAATCAATCCTTTTGATGAAACCATAATGAACTAATCTTAAAACAGGATACTAAAATGCTCCTTAGCAAGTTGTTCTTACGATAGCATCAACTTATTAATTTATCACTATATTATTGAATGCTCAAATAAATAAAAGCCACATTATAACTATATTAACTCTAAAAATATAGAGCTATCAACGCACATTAATTGTGCATTTATTAGCATGATGAATAATAAGTGATGCTACAATTAACAATTATAAGTGAATTAAATTAACAAAATAATTGGTGGTATAAGAAAATGAACTTTATAGAAACTGGAGCATTTTTTAATGAATTAGTTACATTTTGCGAAGTTGTCGATGCAAATAGCTTTAGTAAAGCAGCATTAAAGCTTGGTTCACATCACTCAACCATTAGTCGACGAATCCAAAATTTGGAACATGCATTAGGTACCCAAGTATTCGTCCGTAGTACACGTAAACTAGTGTTAACTGATGCAGGAGCTTTACTTTACGAGTCATTTTTGCAACAAAAAGCATCACTACAAAACACTATTAATTCAATACAATTAACTCAAAAAAATCTTGGTGGCAAATTGCGAATTGCGATTCCAACTATGATATCATACAAAATTATTTCACCATATTTGGCAGAGTTTTTAAATGACAATCCAGATATAACACTTGAGGTATTTTACCTAAATCAAGAACTTGATTTAGTAGATAACTTTTTTGATCTGGTGATAATTAACTATATCCCAACCCAGCAAGCTATAAAAATAAAAAAATTGACAACATTAAGATTTGGCTTTTATTGTACACCAAGCTATATTCAACGATATGGAGAGCCAAATAATTCATTAATCGGGAACGAAAAGCATCTATTTATTGGAACAATCAAAGACAATATGACTGTTTATAATACTTACCCAGTCAAAAATATACGTACAAATGAAGTTACTGACATCAAATATCACGCTAGACTATACTCCAATAATGGAGCACATTCTATTCCTATCATTAAAAATGGATACGCCATTGCTCCAATATTAACGTCGTCAGTAACTGGATTATTAGAACGTGGAGAATTAGTTCACGTTCTGCCAGACTATTGCGCCGAATTAAGTTATTATTTAGTAAAAGTAAATATGACCAACAGCGTAATCTTTACTAAGCTCACCAATTTTATAGAAAATTGCTTTAAACGTTATATTAAAGAAAATAACAATGAAATATAAACAAAATTAAGCACTACGCCCCACAACAAATTATTGCTTACTACTAAAGATGTCTGCATGACAAAGAGTAAACTTATATTTCATAATTCATCGATCATAAGTTATAAACATTAATCATCATTATAGTCATAGTCATCATCATTTTGATCCTTGGCATAAATAAACGGTACCCCAATAAAATAACGTGAAGCCTGTTCATCAATGTATTTCACATCCAAATTACCATTGCAAAACTCTTGATACGTATACTCTTCAAAACATTTACTACGACTATTAACCGTCATAACGAAACTTTTCTTAGCTGAATTGGTAGTAATAGTAGCCGTGCACCCGTTTCCAACCGTGTAATTATACGTATTAGCTTTTTTGGCCGACTTTTTAAACCAAAGATAATTATTAATTGGACAATCCATTCCAGTCGTGCTAAATAGAACGCTTAATCCAATGTCATTGCCAACTGCAATCAACTTAATGTTAGTCACATCTTTATGATGACTATACCATCCAGGTGTGAACCCTAATTTACTTAATCCAACAGAGGATTCATTGACATTACTCAATTGTGGATTGGTCGCATAACGAATAGTCAAACTACCGCTAGAATTGCCAGAATTAGCACCATCAGCATAACAATTTATCATCGAAAGTAATAATATAGAGCTGACAAATAAATTAACTTTCATGAATACTAACTTTCATAAATAAATAAAATAACAACAATTACATTTAGTAAATTCTTTAGCCCAAAAGCAAGCATAAAGATAATCAAAACAAACGACTCATGTAGGTTGTTTTTTGATAAAATTACAGATTTACTCTAACTTTCAACTTAGAACTATTTTCACGTATGAATACCATCCTATTTAACTCGCCATTTCTATTATAACATCTTAAATATACAAGCTGGACTTTTCTAATAACTGCGCGCAACCCTATACAGCTAAAAAATAAATTTCATCACAACTATTAAAATCATTTAAGTAAATAATTAATGTGGCAAAAATAATAAATACACTTAATTAACCAAATTTTTAAATCTTTGGAACAAACCACATGTGTTATACTATAAATATCGAAGCAAAAAATTAAGAAAAATTGGAGGCAATATTTTGGAACACGACTACCAACTTGGAATGATAGTCCAACAAATACTTAAAGAACAAAATCTTGAAAATCCCGTCAATTTTGAACAAATTGCACAATGGGACAATTTAGAAAACATGGCAATAATCAAACAAAAATACACTGAGCTACTAATGTTAATTGGAGTTTCTAGCAACTTACAAGACGGATCAAAAACTGCGCAAAGAATTATAGAGATGTTAATCCAAGAAAATTTCAGTGGTCTTGATTATGGCAATTTTCCAAGCTTTAATACTTTAGAAAATACCTTTAACTACGAAGAACCACTAGTCGCAGGAAATATTATCTTTCAAAGCACATGTGAGCATCACTTAGTTGCGATTAAAGGCGCCGCATTAATTGCCTATCAACCTCAAGAACAGATAATTGGTCTCAAGAAATTAAATCAAGTTTTACATTTCTTTGCCGCACGCCCACAATTACAAGAACGTTTAACAAGGCAAGTTTTTGTAACTTTGCAATACCTACTCAAAACTCAAAATATTGCGATTGTAATAAAAGCACAACATGATTGCATGGGTAATCAAAATTTAAGAAATGATAATACCTGGCACTTAACTTCACAATTTGGCGGGATATTTTGCGAAAACAAAGAACTTAAGCAATCTATCCTCAATCAAGTTTAAACAATACTATTATCGTCACCTAAAGTTTTACTAACAATTAATGTACCACAAGTATTACCAAAAATATTTACCATTGTGCGCACACGGTCAACGATCCGATCAAGTGGCATTAAGATCGCAATTGCTGAAAGTGGAATCCCTGCCATTCCAAAAACAGTAACAAAGCTAACCATGGATGTTTCTGGAATTCCTCCAACTGCAATTCCAGTTAAAATACAAGCCAAAGCTAATAAGATCTGATGCGTAACATCTGGGTGAATTCCCAAAATATGCATAAAAAATAAGCATGCTGCTATTTCATACATCATACCAGAAGCAAAATTCATTGAAGCGCAGATTGGCAACATAAAGTTCACGACTTTATTTTTACCACCCAACTCCAAAGCTTTTTCAATAGCTAGTGGCAAAGTTGCCAACGAACTTGATGAGATAAACGCCGTAGTAAAAATAGGTAAGCATTTACGCAATATTCTACGAATTAGTAAATGACGATATAGCACGGCAACCAACAATATTTGCCATAAAAAATGAATGAATAACGCCACAAAAAATAACCCAACAAATTTGAGCAATCCAATCAAGTTAACACCCAAAGAGCCATGCATATAGCTATCAGATACAGAAGTTCCAATTAAAACAAAAATTGCTAATGGTGCCAAATACATGACACCATTTAATAAGACCAAAAACATTTCGCGAGTGCTGATCATAACCTGCAAAATCGGTCGAGCTTTTTCATGATGGAGCGAGCAACAAATTCCAAACATAATCGAAAAAGCAACCACCGGTAATATATCAAAATTAGCTAAAGATTGAAAAATATTAGCTGGAAAAATATAATTGAAAATATGGCTAGGATCAATTGCTGTAGAAGAGGATTCTGTATATTTTGCACCACTTAACAAACTACTGGCATTAATATTCGTACCGATATCAACTACATTAAATACGATTAAACCTATTGTTACGGCAATTATTTCAGTTAAAATGATATAAATTATCGAGTTACGTGCAACTGTTTTTAGCTCACGTAATTGCTTTAAGCCACCAATGGCAACAATCAACGAAGTCAGAACAATTGGTAATGCGCAAAGCTTTAATAAGTTAATAAATGTACTACTAATAAATTCAAGCTGCTTAAATAAATGCGGAACTGTAATTCCTAACACAAATGCCAACACTACAGCGCCCAGAATAATTTTACCCTGGTGCTCACGATATAGATTTAACATAATTACCCAGTCAAAAATAATAACTCAGCCAAATATTAGCCATTTTTAACAGCTAATGCAAAAAACCTCACAAAACGTATTTTAACCAAAATCAGAAATGTATACTATACAATTTACTCAATCAGCGAATAAATTTTCACCGGACCAAATAAATTATAATCGGACCAAATAAGGTAAAGACAATATTAGCCACTACATATGTAATTGTAAAAAATACCGTTGGTACAAAATTACCTGAACGTTTTAGTAATAGACCAATTGCTGGACTAGAACTTCTCACACCTGTCAATGCCGCACCAAATACAGAGATGTTATTATATTTCGAAACATAAAGCCCAAATAAATAGGTTAAATCTAGTGGAACAATGCTGACAATTAAACCAACAAAGTACCACTAGTCGTACCAAATTCAAAAGTGTCAATCTTAATTTTACAAACTAAATACCCAACTACAATACTCAAAAATAACGCAACAATTTGATCATTAACTAACAAACGGTGAAAATATTGCATTAGAAAACCAACCTTTAAAGTAATTAATTACAGCAATAGTATAAATATTACCTCTATAATATCATGGATGAGATTAGGAGATCTTTAAAAAAGGATACCCAAGGGGTATCCTTGCATAAAAACTAAACTACAGCGTCTGGGTTACGCAACTGCAAGCGCCATAAATAAGCATATTTGCCATCTTGCGCCAACAGCTCAGCATGGCTACCAACCTCAACAATTTCCCCATGTTCAAGCACATAAATACGATCGGCATTTACGACTGTAGATAAACGGTGTGCAATAACTAAAGTAGTGCGTCCTTTGGCAACTTCATTCATCGCCTGTTGAATCATATCTTCTGTATGATTATCTAATGCTGAGGTAGCTTCATCTAAAATTAAAATTGCTGGATTTTTAAGAATTGCTCGTGCCAAAGCTATGCGTTGACGTTGACCACCAGAAAGTTTTTGCCCTCGTTCACCAACTAGCGTTTGATAACCATCAGGTAATTCTTGGATAAAGCTATCAGCTTCAACCAATTTAGATACTCGGAGTATATCCTCCATCGAAGCAGTAAATGTTCCATACCGAATATTATCTGCAATACTTCCATCAATCAAAAAAGTTTCTTGACTAACCACACCAATTTGACTTCGTAGAGCATTAAAGCTTAGTGTATCAATTGCCTTACCATCCAACAATATTTTTCCAGCTTGATTTTGATAAAAACGTAAGAGTAGTTTAACCACCGTAGATTTACCTGATCCTGTACTACCAACAAAAGCAATATTTTCACCAGCTGCAACTTTAAACGATAACTGCTTAAATAATTGTTCACGTTCTTGATATGTGAAGTCAACTCGATTAAACTCCAATTCACCTTTACACGGCTCAGTCAACTCTAAATCTCCACCTTGAATCTGAATTGGTGCATCCAACAATCCCATTACACGGTTAATTGATGCCATCGAGCGCTGATACATATCGGTGACTTGAGCTAAATAAGTTAATGGCCACAATAAGCGCTGTGACAAGAAAATTAAAATACTGTATGACGCAACTTGAATATTCCCCTCAAGAGTCAGAATACCACCATAAATCAAGGCACTAAGAAAACCACACATAACCGCCATCCGAATAACTGGCGTTACTGCAGCTGACAGAATAATTGCAGATTTATTTGCATTTACATAATTAGAACTAAGCACTGCAACTGCCGCCAATTCATGCTGTTCGCTGGTAAAACTCTTAATTGTTGCAACACCTGCAAGATTAGTATTTAATTTACCGTTTAACTCCCCAGCCGAATTTCGCACTTTTAAATAACGTGGTGCCAATTTATGACGAAATAAAAATACACCAATAATAATCAATGGAATTGGCATAAAACTTAACATTGCCACAGGAGTTGAAATAGTGAAGAAAATAATTCCAATTATCAGTGTAGAACCAACAATCTGAATAATCTGATTAACCCCATCATTAATAAAGCGCTCTAACTGATTGATATCATCATTCAAAATTGCCATCAAATTACCTGTAGCTTTATTTTCAAAATACTCAAGTTCGAGGCGTTGAATGTGTGAATACGCATCCAAACGCATATCATGCTGTAAATGCTGCGCTAAATAACACCACTTTAAAGAATACAAATATTGAAAGGTTGACTCAAGAACCCAAGTCAACCCCGTAAATAAGCCAAGCAAGATAATCTGTAATTTAACATCATGAATACCAAGATGTGCCAACATTGAATCTTGACGCTTAACAATCACATCAACCGCAACCCCAATTAACACCTCAGGAAGAATATCAAAAACTTTATTTAATAGTGAGTAAATTGCGGCTATACTAATATCAAAACGATATTTTTTACTATATTTTAATAATTTAAACAATGGATGCACAAATTACCTTTCATAAATTTATTCCATAAAATGGTCACATCATCTACAAAAAACTGAATTATTTTTGATATTTATTTGCGATATCAGTAACATTATTTATAATATTACTAGCAATCGCCTCTAAAGGCAAATCATTATCATCAGTACCAAATGGCTCTTCCAATTCCTCCGCTAGCATTTCCAGACCCAGTAAAATATATACCAGCACCAACAACAATGGTATAATTAAATAACCAAATTGTTCTGCCCAGCCAAAAGGGAAAATCAAAGCATAAAACAATAACCCTTGCTTCACAAAAAATGCAAATGCGCCAGGAGGAGGTGTATTCAGAATACGCTCACAACCACCAACCATATCCATTAAATTAACAAGATGATTATCCAGCGAGGTATACTGCTCAAAGCGAAGTTGATTATTATCTCGTAATTCATTAATTATTCGATACATCGTATTGACCAAAAATAACACAGGGTGTGCAATATCGCCCAACTCCAAGCCTATTTTTTTAAACTCCATGGCAGCACCATCGCGATCTTTACGTAGGTGGCATTTAAGAACTACAGGAAAAGCTTTTAAATATTCATAAAACACAGGGTTATTTTTAAGTCCAATAAATATATCAAACTTAAGTCCAAGATTGCGGCAATTATTTACGATAGCCCCCCATAATGTGCGCCCTTCCCACCATCTTGCATAGGTAGTATTTACACGGAAACTAATAATAATCCCAAGAATAAAGCTGAAAATCAAATGAAATTGACCCAAGTTCAGATTATTAATCTTATCAAATAAAATCCACGTTCTATCTAAATGAACAATCAAAAGAGAATAAACTGTAATTAATGCCATAATCGGTACTAATTGGCGGAAAATCTTCTCCTTATAAAATAAAAACATGTGCAATAACCAAGTATTAACGTATTGCGCTCTACCCAATTTCATTTTATCTACCTATTTTTCAATATCACTAATTTGTTTACCATTAAACGCATTTCTAATTGCCTGATCCATTCTACGTGATGCAAAATCACCAGTAACTTGATTCAAAGTTTCAACCAATTGCTTGACTTTAGCACCCGCAGCCGAAAAATCAGTAGTTGGCTGCTCAATAGCAATTTTAAGCTTCATGCAGGCATTATTAATTTGCGTGAACTCTGTTTCATCAAGTAACTCGGCATCTGCAATTAAAGCTTTTTCCACAGAGTCCAAAATTGCTCGTGCATCAACTAAAGATTCTTGATACATGCGTTGCTGCATATCGCTATCGGCATTACTAATTGAATCTTGTAACATTTGACCAATCTGATCATCTGTCAAACCATAACTAGGTTTTACTTCAATCGAACTACTTACACCACTCAACATTTCTTTAGCACTAACGGATAACAATCCATCGGCATCAATCTGATAAGTAATACGAATTCGTGCTTGACCAGCTACCATAGCAGGAATTCCACGCAAAGTAAATTTAGCCAAAGAGCGACAATCTTTCACTAATTCACGCTCACCTTGTAAAATGTGCACGCTCATGGCTGTTTGACCATCTTTATATGTCGTAAAATCTTGTGCACGTGCTACGGGAATAGTAGAATTACGTGGAATTATTTTCTCTACCAAACCACCCATAGTTTCAACACCCAAAGCCAATGGCGTTACATCCAAAAGCAACCAATCATCATCCTTATTGCCAACTAAAACATTGGCCTGAATCGCAGCACCAATTGCAACTACTTCATCTGGATTAATTGAGGTTAAAGGAGCACGATCAAAAAATTCGTGCACTGCTTGACGGATTGCCAACATCCGCGTTGAGCCGCCAACCATAATGACTTCATCAATATTATCTTTATCTAATTTAGCATCACGCAAAGCCTTTTTGATTGGCAAAATCGTTTTCTTAACTAAATTAAGAACAATTTCTTCATATTCACCACGTGTGATAGTTAAGTTAACAATCCTCTTATTTGACAACACAACACTAAATGCTACTTTCTCTAATGTCGCTAATTGTTCTTTTACTAATTTAGCTTTAATAATTAATTGTGCAGTATCTTCATCCGTCAATTGCGATAGCTGTGCCTTCGCCAAAATATGACAAAATAACCGATGATCAAAATCATCCCCGCCTAAACTGGTATCACCGCTCACCGCTAGAACTTCAAAAACACCTTTGGATAACCGTAAAATTGATACATCTAAAGTTCCACCACCCAAATCATAAATCAAAAAGGTTCCCTGATTTTTACTATCTAAACCGTATGCAATCGCGGCCGCAGTTGGTTCATTTAATAAACGCAAAACATTTAGTCCAGCTAATTCACCTGCCTGCTTTGTTGCTTGACGTTGGGCATCATCAAAATAAGCAGGTACAGTAATTACTACTCCTGTAGGCTCTTCACCCATGGCATCAACTGCAATACTTCTTAAATATTGCAAAATATCAGCTGAAACCTGCACTGGATCTTTGATTCCTGAGCGAGTATTAATTTGAATATGATCAGACCCATTCACAAATTTATATGGATAAGTTATCTCAGAGCTCAAATCGGCAAAACTACGCCCCATAAAACGTTTCACTGAAACCAAAGTATTTGCTGAATCTGCAACCCGAAGTTTATCTGCAGTAGCACCAACGCTTAGAGTGTCAACTCCATAATTAACAATAGATGGGATTAATTTCGCTCCATGAATATCTGACAAAACCGTCGCTTCACCGCTTTTCACGGTTGCAACCAGCGAATTAGTTGTACCCAAATCAATTCCAATCGCCACATTGCGCTGATGTGGCGCACCTGACATATCTGGTTCAGAAATCTGTAATAATGCCATATAATTTATCCAATTCTTTAAACTTTATCTACATTTGTGCTAGAATATTATTAACTAACTGCTCTAATTTATTATAAAAAGCTAAATGTTTAATCAATTCGCGAATTTCAACGAAATCACACGTTTGAAAATTCTGTTCAATGTTAAACTCTAAACTTTTACTTTTAGCCTTTAGTCCTTGCTCAATTATTTCAAGAGCGTCAAAATCTTGATTTTCTTCAGCCTCACCAATTTGCTCACGTAATTCTATTTGCTCAAACAAAAAACTTTGACTAAATTTGGTATCATGAACCAAATCCACATCAATACCGTGTAATTGTAACAAATAAATTGCCCTTGATAACGGTTGAATTAAAGTATTATATGCTTGATTAATTACACTAGATGCCGCAAGAGCCTGATTTAGTTGCTCTGGTGCTTGATAAGCAAAGTTATCAGGATGATATTGCTTTTGTAACTGACGAAATTTATCTTGAATATCACCCAAATTAACTTTATAATTTTCTGGCTGATCAAATAATTGAAAATAATTTTGCTGAGAAATTTGTGATAGCATATTTATCCTTAAGCAATATAACAAAAAGCTCCAACTGGTGGAGCTTTGATAATTGGGCATATAACAATCTACATGGTAAATGTACGCTATAAATACCTCTGTCAATGACCTCAACTAATTAAACAGTGAAGCTTTCACCGCAACCACATTCATCTTTAACATTTGGATTAGTAAATTTAAAACCTTCTTGAACACCTTCACGGGTATAATCCAGAACTGTACCATCCAAGAATTTTAAGCTTTTAGCATCAACAAAAATCATAATACCATTAGACTCAAAAATTTGATCATCATCTTTGGCTTGGTCAACAAACTCAACCTTGTATGCCAAACCAGAGCAACCAGTAGTCTTAACCCCCAAGCGCAATCCAATTCCTTTACCTCGTTTGGCCAGAAAATTTTGCACCCTCAATGCTGCAGCCTCAGTTGCACCAATAGCCATGGTTATCTCCTAATGTTGATTTTTACTGCGATAATCTTCAATTGCAGCCTTAATTGCATCTTCAGCCAAAACCGAACAATGAATTTTTACTGGTGGCAATTCTAACTCATCCGCAATGTCCATGTTTTTAATCGCCTGAGCTTGATCTAAGCTCTTACCTTTTAACCACTCGGTTACCAAAGATGATGATGCGATTGCTGAACCACAACCATAGGTTTTAAATTTAGCATCTTCAATAATGCCATCATCGCCAACTTTAATTTGCAATTTCATCACATCACCACAAGCTGGAGCCCCGACCATTCCTGTACCAACATGAGTATCGTTTTTGTCTAAAGCACCAACATTCCGAGGGTTTTCGTAATGATCAATTACTTTATTTGAATAAGCCATGATTAATTCTCCTAACTATTAATGTAAAATTACGTCGCGATGGGTGTCATGAGAATTCCACTCAAAGTTTGACACATCAATACCATCTTTAAACATTTCCCATAATGGAGAAAGTTCACGTAATTTATTTACTTTTGCAACCACTAATTTAATTGCATAATCAATTTCTTCTTCAGTCGTAAAACGGCTAATGCTAAAGCGAATTGAACTATGTGCTAATTCATCATTACGCCCAATCGCACGCAAGACGTATGACGGCTCCAATGATGCTGATGTACAAGCAGAACCACTTGAGACAGCTAAATCTTTGATTGCCATCATCATGGATTCACCCTCAACATAGTTTAAACTTACATTTAAGTTATGTGCTACACGATGCTCTAAATCACCATTCACATAAACTTCTTCAAGCTGCTGTAAACCAGTCAGTAATTTGTCACGTAAATATTTAATTCGTGGTAATTCAGTTGACATTTCTTGTTTAGCTAATTCAAATGCAGCACCCATTCCAACGATTTGGTGCGTAGGTAAAGTACCAGATCTAAAGCCACGCTCGTGTCCACCGCCATGAATCAAAGGTAATAACCGCACGCGAGGTTTGCGACGCACATACAATGCCCCAATACCTTTAGGTCCATAAATTTTATGCGCAGAAAAACTCATTAAATCCACTTGCAACTCAGTCAAATTAATATCAATTTTACCAACTGCTTGCGCTGAATCTACATGAAAAATAATACCACGTTCACGACACATTTTACCGATGGTTGAAACATCTTGGATCACACCAATTTCGTTATTAACATACAAAACTGAAATCAAAATTGTATCTGGACGAATCGCAGCAATAAGCTTATTTAAATCCAGTAATCCATTGCTCTCTGGATTCAGATAAGTGACCTCAAAGCCAGTACGCTCTAATTCGCGCATAGTATCCAAAGTAGCTTTATGTTCAGTTTTCAAGGTAATTAGATGCTTACCCTTATCCTGATAAAACTGTGCAGCACCTTTAATTGCCAAATTAATTGACTCAGTAGCACCTGAAGTCCAAATAATTTCTTTACTATCACAGCCAACTGTTGCAGCAACTTGCTCACGAGCATTTTCAACCGCAGCTTCCGCAGTCCAACCAAAGCTGTGTGAACGCGACGCAGCATTCCCAAAATCTTCAGTCAAAAATGGCATCATTTTATCCAAAACACGTGGATCCAATTTAGTCGTAGCGGCGCTATCTAAGTAAATTGGTAATTTTAAAGTCATTGTAATTCCTTTTAAGTTCTACAGAACATAATTTTGGCAGGCTCATTAGTTTCTGCCTTAGATAATAAATCTTTAATGGTAATCCGCTCCAAGTAACCATACATCTCTGTGGTAAGACCTGCCCATAGATCGTGAGTCAAACACTTGCGGTTATCTCGACAGTTTTTATTACCACGACAAGAACGTGCATCCATGTCTTCATCAACTGCGCGAATAATTTCTGAAATGTCGATCTTATCAACTTCGCGCATTAGCAAATAACCACCGCCTGGACCTTTATAGCTTTTAACTACTCCAGATTTGCGCAATTTAACAAACAGCTGCTCTAAATAAGATAAAGATATATTTTGACGTTCACTTATATTATAAAGTGTGATAGGTTTTTGATTATTTTCACTATAAATAGCAATATCGAGTAGCGCGGTGACTGCAAACTTGCCTTTAGTAGTTAGCTTCATGTAAATATATCCACAAAATGTTTAATGTAGATATTGTACATTAACCTACTAATTTTGTCAAGTATATAAAACTCACTATCTTAATCATATTCGATTAAGTTAGAAACTGATACTTTAAAACAACTAGACCAAGCTAAAATTAATCATGGTAGTTATGTCACACAGTCAATTTCGTATAGTTTAGACTTAATTTACACTAAAATTTAAATTATTCATGTCGAAATAACTAATTATTAGCTAACGTACGCAGAGGATAAAAACTTTTAATGAGCTTCACCCTCAGCTTGAAATTTTTGTAACTCTTAGATTATAAGTTTAGTTGTATTCAAACATAACTTGCGATTCTCAGCAAAATAATTGAGTACAACACTAAACCTATTGCGTTCCAATTTCATGTAAGCTACTAATTAGATAAAAGAATATGTGTTTTGAATTCTAACTTTTTCTGCTAGAAATATATCCACCATTATGGTAAAGCCTATTTCTTACTTTTAAATGGAATCATTCTTAATAATACTTCATTCCTATCTATCAAATGGTGTTTTAATGCAGCTAAAACGTGGATAGCGACAAATGCAATCATTGCATTTGCTAGTAACTCATGGATCTTGGCAAAAAATGCACTGCCAGCAGCTGATTGCGTATTGATTATTGTAGGTAGAGTAAAAATTCCCCACAAACTTAATTGATATCCATATGAATTAACCATAATCATTCCTGATATTGGAATGGCCAACATAAATCCATATAATATAAAATGCACTATTTTTGCAGCATAACACTCCATAGTTGATAAGGATTTAACTGGTTGAGGATATGAAGTAGTTAATCTGAATACTACCCTAACTATAAATAAAACTAAAACCGTTAATCCAGTTTGTTTATGGAAACTATATAAATTAGTCTTATCCAATGTTAAACCGAGAACATAATTTAATAAAATAAGCATCGCCATAACCCAATGTAAAAATTTTGCGAATTTTCCATAGCTAATATAATTTTGATCCATGATTTTTTACCTTTATTAATCTTTAAATTAATTACAAAATATTATGTGTATATTAGATTTAGGAGGTATCTAGCAGCATCTTAAAAAGACCTAATCTACTCCAACCCCTTTCTCCATTTCCTATTAAGAATATATACACCACCTTTTCAGTTATATTGTTTAAAATAAAACTAGTTGATAATATAACGTACACACATAAACCACAAAACAAGAGATTTGTAATTCATAACGTGGTATTTATAAATCATGATGTAATACTGTATATTATGGATGCCATAAAGTCTAAAGAGTAAGCATTAAGAAAGAGTCGACTATTATGAATAATGCAAATGAGCGATAATAATATTGATACATCAACAATTAAACTTTAGTTAAAAGCTATAATTTTGGATTTATCTAAGGAGGCGATAAGCCTAAAATCGTACAAACTACGCGAGAAGATAAGAACTTACAGGCATTGTTTGATCGGATGAATCGAGAATTTGAATGCGGCTTGAGAACTTTAAGAATGTATCACTATTATATTAAGAACATTGCCAATGTCAAGCACCTTGGTTCGATAAGTTAAAGTGATTTTAAAAATTCGCACAATAATCACTAGCAAATTGAATTTTATCACCGAGTTTGCATTAAAGATCATGAGCACCGTGAAGGATAGCTTTATTGAAATAGTATAGTTCTGCAAAATTAAGATTAGCAAAGAGGAACCGTTAGATGCATAGCCTAAATGAGAATTTTTCTACACGTTCTGGTAAATTGCTTGAAACGAAGGAGTCTTATTATAAATAATTACGCATGCATTCATAAATAAAATCAATAAATAATTGTGTTTCGCGAGTAATTTTTTTCTTTGAGACCAGATAAAAATCTAATTCAAATGCATACCAATCTGGCAAAACAGGTAATAACGTTCCATTCTGTACTTCATCTCTAACTAATGATTCATATGCACCAAAGATATAGTCTGAATTTAACCCCACTTCAATTGTATGAAAATTATTACTTATATTTAATCTATTATTAGTTAAATCTAAAACGAACTCTTCATTAGTGTTTTTGTGTCTAAATTTAGCATAATCCAGCGGTGTATAATCTGGATTAACCAAACCAATAATATCACGCTTGACCAGATCCTCAATATTTTGTGGTAGACCATACCGTATCGCATATTCACTATTACAATACAACTTAATATATTCATGACGGATGAACCTATTTTCTAGACCATCACCTTTAATATAATTTACGGATAAGATCAAATCCAAACATGGGTTTAACCATGTCTGAATCGAAGGATAGAAACTAAGATTTAACTTAACATTTGGATATGTTTGTAAGAATTTATGTAAATATGGACAAATTAATTTATTTGAAATGATCGACCCAAGAGCAATATTAATAGTACCCGAGGTATTTTTATGAATCAGATTTTTCTCATAAATATTGATGACACTATCAACAAATAATGGGATATGTTTACAAGATTTGTATATGTGCATTCCAAACTCGGTTAACTCAAATCGTTTGGAAGTTCTTATAAGTAGCCGTTTACCAAGATTATCCTCTAATTCTGAGATACGCTTACTAATTGTTGAAGCATGGATACGAGTACTCTCTGCACATAATTTAATACTTTTTGTTTCACATAGTCTAATAAATAATGCAATATTATCCAGCATGACGACTACTTTCAAGAATATATTGGACGATAACATCCAGTATTGTATAATGATTTCTAAGCTTCATGTTATCATTTCTAAAATACCAACCTTTAAATTATAGTTGGCGCAAAAATAAACCTCAACTTATGTTAATATACATACTTATGAATGCATACTCCCAAGATCTAAGAAACAAGGTAATTGACCTTTATAAAACAGGTAACTATTCTAGAAAAGCAATAAGTAAGCTTTTATCTATGTGTTATGCAACTATTTGCAGCTGGATAACACAGTATGATGAAACTGGCTCCTGTGATATTCCTCGCCCAATACGAA
>CAZZAV010000047.1:0-16617 GCA_964652705.1 uncultured Neisseria sp. | reverse complement strand
ATAATTAGGGCAATAAACTGGCTTTAATAGTCTACAGAAATATTATACCATTACACATACTGGTGAACCAATTAATATTACAGAATTAGTTGCGCTAGTAGTATGTTTAATTCCAACTACCATTGGTGGACTTTTATCTGCAATCGGTGTAGCTGGTATGGGTCGTATGATGGATGCGAATGTAATTGCTACCTCTGGACGCGCAATTGAAGCTGCTGGTGATGTGGATGTATTATTACTCGATAAAACAGGTACGATTACTTATGGTAACCGCCAAGCCAGCGCATTTTATGCAGTACAAGGTGTCGAAGAAATTGAATTAGCCGAAGTAGCACTCCTTTCATCACTTTCTGATGAAACCCCAGAAGGTAAAAGTATCGTTGTACTTGCGCGCAAAAATTACTCGATCGACGAACAGCATATTGAACATGACAAAATTGAATTTCTACCATTCAGTGCACAAACTCGGATGTCAGGAATTAATTATCATAATCACCAAATCCGTAAAGGTGCATCAGATTCAATTCGAAAATTAATGGCACAACTCGAAGGTGGAGTTTACCCTGAGGACACTCAAGAAATTGTTGATATGGTGGCATCACGTGGTTCAACTCCATTAGTTGTAGCTAAAGATAATCGTATTCTTGGTATCATCGAACTTAAAGATGTGGTTAAAGAAGGTATCAAAGAGAAATTTAATGAATTACGTGGTATGGGTATTAAAACTATCATGATCACAGGAGATAATCGCTTAACTGCAGCAGCAATTGCCGCCGAAGCAGGAGTTGATGATTTTCTTGCCGAAGCAACGCCAGAAGATAAACTTGCAATTATCCGTGAACACCAAGTTAGTGGTCACTTAGTTGCCATGACTGGAGATGGTACCAACGATGCACCGGCTCTAGCGCAAGCTGACGTTGCAGTAGCCATGAATAGTGGTACTCAAGCGGCTAAAGAAGCTGCCAACATGGTAGATTTAGACTCATCGCCAACTAAATTAATTGAAGTGGTTAAAATTGGTAAACAAATGTTAATGACGCGTGGTTCATTAACTACATTCAGTATTGCCAATGACATTGCTAAATATTTTGCAATTATTCCAGCTACGTTTGCTGGTACATACCCAGTATTAGATCATTTAGATATTATGCGCTTGGCAACACCAACTTCAGCAATTTTATCTGCGGTAATTTTTAATGCATTAGTAATTATTGGTTTAATTCCACTTGCCTTAAAAGGTGTAAAATTTGCACCAATGTCGGCAAGTAAAATGTTACGCCGCAATTTCTTAATTTATGGTGTTGGTGGTGTGATTATTCCATTTATTGGAATTAAAGCTATCGATATGGTTTTGCAACTTTTGCATTTAGTTTAGGATTAATATAATGAAATATATACGTCAATCGTTTATTGCGCTGGTAGTTTTTACCATCTTAACTGGGGTGATTTACCCACTCTTTATTTACGGTGTTGGTCAAATTTTCTTTCGCGAACAAGCTAATGGTAGCTTAATTGAAAAAGATGGTCACCTAATTGGTTCAAGTCTAATTGGTCAACAATTTAGTCAAAACAAATATTTTTGGTCGCGTCCATCAGGAACATCAGGTGACAGCTATAATGGCTTAGCTTCTGGTCCAGAAAATCTGGGTCCATTAAATCCACAATTAGTTACTGAAACACAAGCTCGAGTAAAAGCTTTAGAGCTAACTAATCCAGAACATAAGGCTATTCCAATTGATTTGGTTACCTCTTCAGGAAGTGGTTTAGACCCAGAAATTAGTTTAGCTGCAGCTGAATTCCAAATTCAACGTATTGCACCAGCTCGTAAACTTGCACCAGCACAAATTCAAAAATTGATTGATCAATTGGCACAATATCCAATGCTTGGTGGCATGATTGGTGAAGCACGAATCAATGTATTAAACCTTAATTTAGCTCTTGATCAATTGAGCTTAACAACAGCGGAGAAAAAATAATGGAATGGTTATATATTACAACAGGCATTATTGCCTTAGGACTATTTGTCTATTTATTTGTTGCCTTATTTACCCCTGAGAAATTTTAATTTAATCGAGAACAATATGAATTTAGCTTACTCTAATTTAGCTTTTTACCTAATTATCCTAACCTTATTAGCGATACCACTAGGTAAATATATCGCACTAGTATTTCAAAATAAAATCACTTTTTTGGGATGTATTGAACGTCCAATTTATAAAATGTTGTCAACACATGAAGATGAACAACAAAATTGGAAACAATATGCATTAAGTGTAATGATGTTTAATATAATCGGTATCGTAGTATTATTTGCAATGCAAATGTACCAAAAAGGTTTACCGCTAAACCCGCAACATTTAGATAATTTAAGCTGGGATTTGGCATTAAATACTGCAATTAGCTTTGTCGGTAATACCAATTGGCAATCTTATGCTGGTGAAACTACCATGAGTTACTTCACTCAAATGGCAGGTTTAGCTGTGCAAAACTTTGTTTCTGCTGCAACAGGTATTGCTGTAGTTATTGCTTTAATCCGCGGTTTTGGTAGTGCAACCAAAGGTGGACTTGGTAATTTTTGGGCCGATTTAACCAAATCTACTTTATATATTTTATTACCATTATCAATTATTTTTGGTGTCATTTTATTAGCTCAAGGCGTACCGCAAAACTTTAATAACTATGCAACAGTACAAGTTCTAGATCCACAAACAGTTAGTCAAACCGTTAACGGTAAAACAACCACTCAAGTTATTAATCAACAAACTTTACCGATGGGACCGATTGCTTCGCAAGAATCAATTAAAATGCTTGGTACCAATGGTGGTGGGTTCTTTAATGCTAATTCTGCACACCCATATGAAAACCCAAATGCCATTAGTAATTTCATCGAAATGTTAGCAATTTTACTGATTCCTGCGGCTCTGTGTTTTAGCTTTGGTACTTTAGTTAAAGATAAAAAACAAGGTTACACAATTTTTATTGCGATGACCCTAATGTTTGTATTTTTTAGTATAATTTTATTAAATGCAGAAATGCACGGTAATCCCCTATTTAATCCGCTACATGTCGATCAACTCCACAGTGCATTACAAAGTGGTGGGAATATGGAAGGTAAAGAGACTCGCTTTGGAATCTTAGGATCTGGATTATTTGCAGCAGTTACAACCGCAGCATCTTGTGGTGCAGTTAATGCAGCTCACGATTCATTATTACCAATGGGTGGATTTGTACCTTTATTTTTAATGCAACTTTCAGAAGTAGTTTATGGTGGGGTTGGTAGCGGTTTATACGGAATCTTGATTTTTGCAATCTTAGCCGTGTTTATTTGCGGTCTAATGATTGGACGTACTCCAGAGTACTTAGGTAAAAAAATCGAAGCATTTGAAATGAAGATGACGGCATTAGTAATCCTAATTATACCAATAGTTGTATTGCTGGGAACAGCAGTATCGCTAGTTACTACTCAAGGTCTGGCTGGAATTAGCAATCCATCTGCACATGGTTTATCCGAAGTTTTGTATGCATTCACTTCTGTAGCAAATAATAATGGTAGTGCTTTTGGAGGCTTAAATGCTAATACACCGTACTATAATTTAATGCTTGGTGCCATAATTTTTCTAGGTCGATTTGGAGTTATTGTGCCAGTTCTGGCAATTGCTGGTAGTCTTACAACTAAAAGTAAATTACCTGTTACCTCAGGTACTATGCCAACAACTGGTATGTTATTTATTGTAATTTTAATTGGAATAGTTATCGTTGAGAGTGCATTAACTTATGTACCTGCACTAGCACTAGGTCCAGTTGTCGAGCAATTACAATTATTTAAATAATTTCCACAAATAGATAATTTATGAACCATATAAGAAAACACCTCACGATGAGGTGTTTTTTTATATCAATCTACTGGAACTCCAAATTATAAGGTTTTCTGATAATGTAATACAGTGGGAAATGGATTATAAAACTTATGTAATAAAGATTTCCACTTTTGGTACTCTAAAGATTGTCTAAATCCAACCGTATGATCTTCAAGCTTTTCCCACCAAACAAGTAACACATATTTATTTGCATCTTCCAAACATTACTGTAACTCATGCCGAATATAACCAGGTATTGAAGCAATTATAGGCCAAGCTAATTTAAAAGCTTGCTCAAACTCAAGATTCTTACCAGCTATCACATCAAGCGTAGCAATTTCCAAAATTGATGCATCATTAATTGGGCTCAACAGCAGATTAGTTTCATTCATAAGCTATGCTTTCTTTACTAAAATACCAGGTTTTGATGTTAATTTACTTCATCCCAAGTGCAAATGAAATTACGCACTAAATAGATACGTGATTTCATTTTATTAAAAATAATTAAATTAATTAAAACCCTTTGAATGGATATTTTTTATACATTTCAGCGGTTAATCGATCATAATCAGCATTGCTAAATTTCAGCTGATCAGCATGAGTTTGATTGTAGTGAACTTCTAATTGATGGCGCAATGTATCATTCAATTCAAGAGCCTCTTTAACTACCCTCTCGGTAAATTTATCAATTACTTTACCATCATTAGTTTTAGCATATTTTTGTTCCATTGCAACTTGTTGCAAATTAATTTTTTGCTGCAATTTATCAAATGCGGCACGCACAATTGGTTGATTATGATCAAAATCTAACAACACCAAGGTTTGCAACTTACGGAAGCGCCAAAATGCGGATTTATCATCAGCTTTGTCATCGCCAATTGCATAACCCTCAGGAACTTTCGTCATACCAACATAAAACGGCAAATAAATTGAAGATGACGGCATACCTAGCGCAATATATTCAACAATGGCCAAAGAACTCTCAGGATTATTTGTCATCACGGTAATATGAGAATTACTCGAGCGAAATACCGAAATCGCACGATAAGTGATTGATTCTGTCGCATATGGATTGTAACTAGTGCCTTGGAAATAGTTCTCCAAACCACTTTCAATATCTTGTAAAGATAATTTATGACTTGGTTTTAAGAAGGTTGGAAACTCGCCAGATTCAAAACCATTCATTGAACGTTGACTGTATAAATTTTGTAACGTGGCAATTCGATAATAGTTATAGCTAATATCATTTTCCAAATTACCAGTTTGCTGATTAATAATCCGCTGATAAGTTTTACGGAAATCAAATTGCTGACCATTATACTGCGCAAATTTATGTTCAACTGCAAAAGTAATTACATCCGGTGAACCTTTAAATCCAGATTCAAATTTACCATCTTTCATGCCAATTTGCTGAATTCTACCTTGATTCGATGACACAAAATAAGCATCATCTGGAATTCTGACTGCAGCCCAATGGTGACCACTCCCTGTTTCGAGATACCAAGCTTCATTTTTATCCGCTAGCACCACCCCAAAACCTTCAGATACTCCACGAGAGGTAATAATCCCACCTAAAATATCCACGGCTTGAGTTGCCGTCTTTGCTTGACTAATAATTGGTTTAACTAAATCAAATTCACCCAGACCAGATTCAACAAACGGATCAAATTGCAAAGCTGTTTTATTACTCGTAATCGTTTCGGTAGCAGAAATTGCAACACCATGTTGATTCATCGCAACTTGTAACATTCCATCCTGCGACTCGGTATCATAATAAGGTAAAGCGATAAAACGCGCACTCGTTGCGGTAGCTGGATAAATTTTCATATGCTTCGCACGGGCTGGACTTTTGGTGTCAGAATTACGACCAAACATAATTTGTCCAGTGCTTGAAGCATCTTTGCCAACTACAATTGTCGTACAAGCAAAACTGGCTGGAATCAATAATGTAGCCAAAATTCCTATAAGTGATTTTTTATTCAATGAAAATCCTTTCTTGGTCTACGCAAAAAATTAGTCTAATTTAAGTTTTTTATCATTTTTAGCAAATTCAGTCACAACGATGCGTGTAGCACCAGCAATTACCGCATCATTCGCTTTAGCATCTGGCTTATCTTGTGTAAAATAAATCGCCACGACAATTGGTTCCGCACCGGTCGGCCAAATTACACCGACGTCATTTGTACTACCATATTTCCCGGTTCCTGTTTTATCTCCAACTAGCCATTTTTTTGGTACACCAGCACTAATTCGTAGGCTACCAGTAGTATTATTTTTTAACCAATTTTGCAATTGTTGGCGTTGCATAGGAGCCAAAGAATTACCTAAAACTAAAGTCTGTAAACTATTTTGCATCGCTAACGGTGTAGTTGTGTCACGCAAATCACCTGGAATTGCAGAGTTTAATTCAGGCTCATGACGATCCAAACGATATGAATTATCACCAATACTTCGTGCATATGCCGTCACAGATTTTGGACCACCCAACTTCTGTAATAACATATTCATAGCCAAATTATCGCTATAGTTTAAGGCTGCTTGGCACATAGCACCCACAGTCATTCCAGTTGACAAATGTTTGGCTGCAATCGGTGCATAACCACTCGCGTCTAAATCTTGCGCCGTATAACGCAAATTAGTCTCAAGCAATTTAGAATCCGTACCACTTTTATTTAAAATCGCTGCCACCGCCATCACTTTACTGGTGCTACACATTGGAAAACGTTCCTCACCACGATATTCAATCCGTTGATTATTAGCAGTATTTATCGCAGCAACACCAAGGCGTCCACCACTAGATTTTTCTAATTGCGATAATTGCTGCTGAACTGAGTTATAATCATTTTGTGAATTAGACTCAGTTATGCCATTTGCATTTGCATTTGCATATGCGCACATCATGGCTGATAGACAAAACAAGCGCTTCAATTTGTTAAAAAGCATTAAAACAATCCTAAAAATTTATTGAATTACAGCACACCTTTAGTTGATGGCAAATCATTACTCGTAATTGCAATCGCTTGATATAAGGCTTTAGCAAAAGCTTTAAATAAACCCTCCACTTGATGATGGGCATTTTCACCAGTCACTTTCAAATGAATTGCTGCTTCGAGTTGATCAGCTAAGCTCAAGAAGAAATGATGTACCATTTCCACTGGGAAATCGGCAATCATCGGCGTTGCAAAATTAGCTTCATAAACTAATACACCACGCCCGCTTAAATCAATATTTGCACTCGCCAAGCTTTCATCCATCGGTACGCTAAAACCATAACGATTAATGCCACGTTTATTACCCAAAGCTTGTTTTAAAGCCTGACCCAGCGTAATTGCAACATCTTCAACTGTATGATGGTAATCAATATGCGTATCGCCATCGGCAATTATTTTCAGACTAAATCCACCATGTTTACCAAGCTGTTCGAGCATATGATCAAAAAAACCGATTCCAGTTTTAATTGAAACTGGTGCGGTTTGATCCAAATTAATTTCAACAATAATTTTAGTTTCATTGGTATTACGAACAACCGTTGCCGTACGTTCAACTTTACCGATTGTACCAGCCACGCCAAAGGCCGCCAATAATAAATCATTTTCCGCAGGACTCGCAATGGTAATGCGCAAAGTGTTGGCAATATCTTTATGCCGATTACGCACAATAATGCCCTTAGCCAATAACTCCCTATAAGTTTTTGCTGCATCGGCAACTTGGATTAGCAAGAAATTGGCATCACTTGGATAAACCACAATTCCTTGTACTGCTTGCAAAGCTTTAAGAACACGTTCACGTTCAGCTTTCAGTTTATCAATTCGTTGCTGCGCTAAATATAACCCTTGTGGCGCTAAAGTTTGCATTGCAACTCGGATACACGGTTCTGCCAATGGATAAGGCGCCATCACTTTACGCATTAATTCAATAATTGCTGGCTCAGCTAAAATACTACCCAGACGCACACCAGCAAAAGCAAAAGCCTTCGACATGGTTTTCATCACCACCAAATTACTATATTTTGCCATCAGTTCAATTGCGGATGGAATCGCGCTAAACTCAAGATAGGCTTCATCAATCGCGATGACCGTTTCAGGCAAAGCTTGCAAAACATATTCAATTTGCGCCAAGTTTAACGAACTACCAGTTGGATTATTTGGCGTACACAAAAATACAATCTTGGTATTCGCATCACATAAACCAATCAAATCATCTAAATTCACCGCAAATTCTGGTGCAGTACCAATCGCTAGTTCACGAGTTTCAATACCATGAATATCCGCAGCAACTTTGTAATATGAAAATGTCGGTTTAGTAGTTACAATATTATCTTTATATGCAGTACAAAACACGCGAATCAATAATTCAATTCCCTCATCCATACCGCGTCCGACAAAGATTTGCTCAAGTTTCACACCATAAACAGTTGCTAAGCGACTTAGTAAATTGACTGGCTGCGGATCTGGATAACGATTAACTAAGCTCATCTCAGGAGTTTGCGGATATGGAGCCCACGGATTTTCATTGGCATCCAAAGCGATTAAGCCACTTGAATCAGCCAACTCTGAGCGCGCCGAAACATACGGTGCTAATTTTAAAATTTCTGGACGGACTTTTTTCTCTAACCACTGCATTTATTTTTTCCTATTCAACATTTACACTTTTCAACAAACTAATCAATCTTATGATAGTTCAAGGAGTCTATTAATCCAACTATCAAAGTGAGGGCATAAACTCCGAATCAGGTCAATTTTTCGCATGTATTCTCCTGGTGCTACGTATAGAGTTGCATAAAGTGTTTTAGCATTTTTATAATTTAGATTACATTTATCTTGAAGAATCTTGGTAATTCTCTTCGATGGAGCTGTTTCCCTACTATTATTAATAAGCTCTGGATTATTAACAAATTCAGTAACAACATCCAACAAAATCTGTTCTAACCCAAGCAATTTACTATCTGTAGCTAAAAATCCATTTATATCAGCAAAATAAATTGTTTCATATTCATGTAATTGAATATATGGAATCACTCTACTATCAATTGATTGCAAATCTAACTCTAATCGCTCAATTTTTTGATAACCATCTGCCAGCGTATTTAGGTGATTATAATTAGGAAAGTCATTGCCAATCCCGTAAAAATCAATAAATGTAGTCACATAACAATTGGCTGTTTGCTTGATAAAATTATCAATATGATTTTTCAACCTAGTATAACTAACATTACCACCTTTGTTTGCTTGATTTTTTGCTTTGTGACTACGTAAAATGGGAGCAGATATTCCATAACCAGTAAAATTTGTTACGTGCTTATCATATAAATAAGGAATCAATAATTTTTCAACAAATATTTGCTCACTTTGACCTTCACAAATAATGTATAACGGCTTCATTATGGGCGACCTCCGATTATATTCATATCCCATAAGTCAGCAAGACTATATTCATCTAACCAATTAGATAACTCGTCCTCGTCCAAACGAATAAACTCACTACTGCCATCCAAATTTTTATTTACAACAACTATATCATGAGCTTCAAATAGATCAATAAAATTACTTGATTGGGTAGCAATAATAAATTGCTTTTGTAAGGATAATCGCTGCACTAAGCTGGCTATTAATGCCAATGCTTGCGGATGTAATCCAAGTTCTGGTTCGTCAATAATAACAATCTCAGGCATTAAATCCAATGGCTGTAGTAAAACTGTCGCCAAACATATAAACCTTAAAGATCCATCAGAAAGCATCCGAGGATGTAAAATAGACTCACGATCATTTTTATTAATCCATAGCAACGTAATTAAGTCATCTGATTTTAAGTCATCACGAAAATAGAACTCATGAAAATCTGGTACCACCATTCTAATGGTATTTATAATCATTTCATAACTATCTGGATAATCAAGCTTTAAACGACGAAGAAATGGCGCTATATTTTTACCATCATATAACAATTTTTCTTGGTTAACAATAGAGCAATCAGATTTTATAGGTGAAGTATCACCGACATCGTGAAAATGATACTGCAAAATTTTACTAGCTCTTAAAGATGTTTCTCGAATCAACTCTATAGAGCCATTATCATGCTCTGGAATCTTTATGTTCCTAAAATCAAAATTACCCACACCATCTGTTTTGAAGAAATCAATTCCATTTTCAGATATTTTAACTTTCGATAGATAAAGCTGATTCTCATCCGTCCAAGATAATTTAATATCCCAACTAGACAAAAACTGATCTGACACACTCATATTCAACAGAATTTTCAAAGACTCACTGTTTTTTCTACCAAACGTCAAAACCCCATCTGCACGACCTTTTTTAGCAACATAATCATATACGTTACCTTGAACAATTTCCTTAAAAAAACTAAATAAATTTAAAAAATTACTTTTACCTGCACCATTGCTACCAATTAAAATATTAATATTATTTAATTCAAAACTCTTTAATTGTTTAATTGACTTAAAGTTTTCTATTGTCAAACTGCGAATAAATTTATTACTCATAATATATATCTCATAACTACTTAATAACTGGCAGCCCATTTGCATTTAGAGAATAACCACTAGGTTTTTGAGCTGTATAAATAATATCTGTACGACGATTTTTTGCTCGACCATCGTCACTCGCATTAGAAAACTTCTCTACCAACTTACCATTTGAAATTGCCTCAATCTGCTTAATATTAGCGCCTTTTGCAATCAAAGATTTTTTCACCGCATCCGCACGTCTTTGACCCAAAGCCAAATTATATTCTATCGAACCAGTATCATCTGTATTTCCTGAAACTCTAACCATTGCGGCAGTATGACTTGCTAAGTAATTAGCATTAAATCTAATTACCGAAGCATATTGATCATCTACATTATATTGATCCACACCAAAATAAACCGAATTAGTTGCATGATCGTCATTCAAATTATTACCGTTAGCATTGATTGTTGCACTATCTGCATCATTATTTGAGCTGTATACATTCGTTGACTCAACTGGCGTATTCGAAGTAGTTGCTTGATTAGACCCAGTAGCCTGATTACTCGCACATGCCATAAGCGATAAACTCAAAATACTAATTGCCAAAAATTTCTTCTTCATAATAAATCCCTTTAATAAAAATTAACTTTCTTTTAATCCACATTAATTATAAAAACTACAGATATTACTAAATACCATTTTTGCGCATCATTATAATTTAAATAGAATGCCCTTAACCTGATCTACTTAGTACCAACTAAATACAAAATATTAGTTTGAATTGAATTATGATAATTTCTTTCACTTAATAGACTTGGAATAAATTTTTGCATTTCAACACCAGTATAATTCGCAACTTCTTTCGCCGCAGATGGCAAATTTTGTCGTGGAAAATTACTGTTAACTAATAAATAATAACTATTTGCTCGAATATCCGCTAGAGCACTTACCGCATAAACTGAATGGTTGCTATGAAATTCTAAATTATTTATTATCCCATTTAAATTTAAGCCATAGATTGGTAATTTATTTGAGGTAGCGTTCACCAATTTAGCAACATTATAACCAATATCATAACGCTGATAAATAACGCCGTTCACCAGCATAATAAATATATATGTAGAACTTATTGCTAAACTAGGCCACAATAAGCATTGTTGCAAATAATTTTGCCGCCGCGAAAATTTAATTATACCCCATAATATACCTAGCAGAACCAACATCAAAAAACTATAGACACTCAGTTTAAAAATAAACCCGATCAATATACTGGTTAAAATCGCCAATAACCCTGCAACTACTACTTGCACACGTGCTAACTTACTCATCTGATCTCGGTTAGACCATAAATAATTAGCACACATAATTGCTGCAAATGGCATAATTATATTTGTATAATGATCTAATTGAAATTTTGTGGCGCTAAATAAAATAAAGGTTAGCCAAAAGCTTACATGTAAATAAATCACCACGCCATGCTCATCCACACTATACAACTTAAATCTACGTAAGCTTTGGTACGCACTACTAATAAAAATTAGGCTCCACGGTAAAAAAGCCCATAAAAAGGTATGCACAAAGAAAAATGGATTACCATGCGTATTAACAATTGGGCCACTGTTAAAAAACCTACCAAACTGACTCCCCCAAAAGTACCAAGCCAGACCAGAAATATGTGTTTGCCCAAATACAACCTTATCTGGATGTGCATCAAATTGTAAATACAAGCATACGAATTCAGGTAAGGCACAAAGTAAACTCAATAAATACGCTAATAGCCATTTGGGACTAATTACACGCCAATAATTCTTAGCATAAACCCAATTTGCAAGCACACCGCTAAAAATAGTAATTACAACAAATAGTCCTTTAGTCATCAATGCTAGACCAGTAAAAAAACTCGCTAACAATAAAGCTTTAATCTGACTACTGCGATCATAAATCAACCAATAATAACATGCTGGCATAATTTCACCAAGCAAATACGCCTCAGCACGAATATCCATAGCAGACAACATTAAATGCAAGCAGGTAAGATAAATTAATGCAGCAATTAATCCAGTTGCTTGGTCATAAAAAATTTTGGCAAGCTTATAGGTATAGACTGCCCCAATTAAATTAAACACAAAACCGGGTAAAACATATGCAAATGCGCTAATACCAAATAATTTAAACGACATTGCAGCTAACCAAAACGGCAAATGCGGTTTATCTAGCCAATCTTGTCCTGCATAGTATAAATCTACCCAGTTATGCGAGTTCACCATAGTTTTACTAATTACCGCATAAAAATAGGCATCATTACTATTTAGTACAGGTGAAAATAACCCTAACCCATTAACTACAATTGCCAATAGAATTAAGCACCACATGTATCGATTAAATGATATACGGTTACTCATACATCAAGAAATGAAATAATTTGCCAGTTATTTTCCTCGGCAATTTGACGTAATTTGGGGTCTGGATCAACTGTGATTGGCATATCAACTTGCTCCAAAAGTGGCAAATCATTATGAGAATCAGAATAAAATGTATATTCTAGTGGATTATTGCCGCTTCTTACCAACCAATCTTCCAAATGAATTAACTTGCCACGTCCCATACAGGGTGCTAGCTCAACTTTACCAGTGTAGTTACCAGCAGCATCAACCTCACCCCTCCCAGCAATCAAATGGTCCATTGCAAAAAACTCTGCAACAGGTCGAGCAATCTCATCAACTGTAGCTGTAATCATCAATAAATAATCACCATTCTCACGATGTCTAGCAACTGCTTGCAATGCTTTCATTGTAATTAATGGTTTAATTCGTTCTGCAAAAAACACCTGCAGTAAATCTTTACGCTTTTCTACACCTAAACTTTGTAAAACCCCTAATTCAAAAGCATATGCCGCTTCAATATCTAAATTACCGGCATGATAATCAAGCAAAAATTTAGCACGCTCTGCTGATTTTTCCGAACTAATTAGTCCTTTATCAAGTAAAAACTCTGCCCATAAGCTGCCAGTATCGGCAGGAACCAAAGTATGATCCATATCAAATAATGCTAAATGCATCTTATTTCCCATTCATAAAATCTCTGATTTTTGATCGCGCTAACGATATATTCATTAATTCTTAAATACAACTATTAATCTAATTTAGCAAACAAATATTTTTATCTAACTAGACTTAAAAACTAACTGAGCCATCTACAAATAGACAGCCCAGCAAATTTAACATGTTACAATCAATTTAGAGCCAAAATAAAACTAAATTAATCAATAATAAACATACTATTCAAATTGTTGCAAAAATTTCAACTCATCAGCAAAGCCACCTTTAACTTTGACCCAAACTTCCAAATGAACCTTAGTTCCAAACATTTTTTCCATGTCTAAACGTGATTCGGTAGAAATTTTCTTCAGCTTCTCACCACCTTTACCAATTACCATCGGTTTTTGATTATCTCGATCAACGATAATTGTTGCAAAAACTCGAGTTAATTTAGGCTTTTCTTCAAAGCTATCAATTTCTACCATTAAATTATAAGGCAGCTCTTCACCCAATGAACGAAAGAGCTTTTCACGAATAATCTCACTTGCCATAAATTTGCTACTTTTATCAGTCAACTGATCTTCAGGATATAAAAATACACTTTCAGGTAAACATTCGCGAGCTGCATCTAATAATAAATCCAAACCCTGATCATGTTTAGCAGAAACACTTAAAACATATTTAAATGGATACTTGCTGCTCACTTCAGCGATAAATCGATCTAGCTCAAGGCTAATTTTTAACTTATCGCGTTTATTCACAACCAACATAACATTTGCATCAGCAGGCAATAAATTTAACACAGCTTCATCGCCAGCATTAAAACTACCAGCTTCAACCACATAAATAATCGCATCCACATTAGTCAAGCTATTCACAACACTTTGATTCAAAGCAGTGTTAAATTTATTAACGTATAATTTCTGAAATCCTGGTGTATCCACAAATAAATATTGAGTGTCTGCAAGAGTGTAAACTCCTGTTACTTTGTGACGTGTAGTTTGTGGCTTACGTGACGTAATGCTAATTTTTTGGCCAATCAAGTGGTTCATCAAAGTAGATTTACCAACGTTAGGTCGCCCGACAATGGCAACGAAGCCACAATAAGTTTGTTCAGTCATTATATTGATTTTCTTCCAACATTACTAATAAGTTTTGTGCTGCATTTTGGCTGGCTTGTTTTTTACCCTTACCCTCACCAAAAGCATGTAAATTTAATTCTTCGATACTACACTTAATTCTAAATAACATATCATGCTCTGGACCAGTCAAAAGTACTATTTCATAACGTGGCAAATGATAGCGCTTAGCCTGAATATATTCTTGTAACTGTGTCTTAAAATCGCGAGTTCGAATACCTTGCTCTTCTCGCAATGGGTAATAAAATAATCGTTCAATCACCTTACGCGTCTTTTCTGCATTACTATCCAAGGAAATTGAGGCAAAAATAGCTTCCAAGGTATCGGCTAAAATCGATGGGCGTGAACGACCACCACTTTTTAACTCACCATCACCAAGAAAAATATAGCGACCAAGATTAAGCTGGTCAGCAATTTCAACCAAACCATCCTGATTCACCAACCCAGCACGCATTTTAGACAACTCGCCCTCAGACAACTCTGGATAAAGTTGATATAAATTAAGTGCAATTACATAATCCAAAATCCCATCGCCAAGAAATTCTAAGCGTTCATTATTCGGTCGCCCATAACTACGATGAGTTAAGGCTTGCCGTAATAGACTTGGATCATGAAATTCATAACCCAATACTTCTTGTAAATCTAAGTAATTAGCCATTATTCAATCTTTGTTCCAATACGTGATAAATCACGGAAATTCATCCATACATAAATGGCTTTACCCAATATTGCCTGCTCTGGTGCAAAACCCCAATAACGACTGTCTAAGCTATTATCGCGATTATCACCCATCATAAAATATTTCCCTGCAGGAACATGACAAGTAAATCCTTCGTCATTATATTGGCAATTTTCTTTACCTGGAAAATTTTGTACCATTTCACTAATGACCGGTGGCAGTTGATCATAAGTAATAATCGGATGCACAACTCCAGTCAAATTTTCTAACCAGCGCTGATTATGAATTAAAACATCACCATTTGGACCAGCCTCAGAATAATCATAAGATCCATCACTTGTATAGGTTAAAGTTTTACCATTAATCCGTAGACGCTTATCAATATAACTAACCGTATCACCAGGTACACCAACTACCCGTTTAATTAAATCTCGATTCGGCTTAGTTTGATCTTCAAAAACAACGATATCACCACGCTGAACTTGATGCACTGGAATAATAACTTTATTCGTTAATGGCATACGAATCCCGTAGTCATATTTACTCACCAGAATAAAATCACCAACCGTCAAATCAGGGCGCATAGAGCTACTTGGAATCTGATAAGCCTCAAATAGAAACGAACGCAATACCCAGACAGCTAACACCACAGGAAAAAACTCTCGCGAATAATGTACATAATGCGGCTTAAGTTGATCCTTGGTACGGTGTTTACTCCAAACTAATTTGTCAATTAATAAAATAACACCACTAATTACTATAAATACTAATAGTACAGTTGCAAAGTCAGTAAACTCTGATACAACACCTACGCAACCAAGAATCAATAACAAGTAGCCATTCTCCATAGCCTTACTTTTATTATTACCACGTGCACGCCAAATCATAACTGAGCCAATTACTACCGCAATAATGCCCAAATAAAACCATTTAGATAGCCCTTGAGCTTCCATAATTTCCCTTTACTAGTGCTTAAATACTACAATTAAAGTCCATAAAATGAATCTTCAACCTTTAATTATATCATAACAGATATCTACAATACACTGTATTTGCTATATTTCAATGATGCAGCACATGGTATAAGAGTATTTTAATTACCGGCCTAGATTAAAAATGTAATCCATGCTTTATAAACATAATTACATCCAAATTTTATACTGCGATATAATTTCACATGAAATAAAATGACCAACAATGCATTAAATTATTTAATTTAATTTAAATAATTGCCATATATAGTGATAATAGTCAATATAAAAATTAGAACTAAACTTAATTTACGTCAGTTGTTATTTTTACCATTTTGTTGAACTAGGATAAACTTTGACAAAGCCTCAATTGTCCTATTAGTGGACATAATTGAAAAATTTACTAATGTAAAATATTGAATTATATGCTTTACTAATAATATGCTATTTAATGTTCAAAGGTACA
>CAZZAV010000046.1:0-16627 GCA_964652705.1 uncultured Neisseria sp. | reverse complement strand
TTTTGCGGCAGAACGTTATTATGCCACAACAACTACAACACGTCAAATCTTTATTACTAATTTTTAATAAATCAACTTAAGGACAGCTAATAAATTATACATAATTTTATGATTATATCAAGTGGATACACAGCATTTAATTTAATAAAAATATTTTATTAAATTATGAGATTTATTCTAAATATGCTGATATTTAAATAAAACATTAGCTCTAATTAATCGCAAATCCTACAAAAAACTTAAAATCTAGGAGTATAACCGTGACAATACGGCAAAGTTCCTTGATTATTGTAATAATCACGGTGATACTCTTCAGCAATCCAAAAAGTTTTCATTGGTAATACTTGGGTCGCAACTTTATAACCTTTAGTAAGCAATAACTCTATTACATATTCCGCAACTTTCTTCTGCTCTTCATTGTAATAAAAGATACCACTTAAATACTGACTACCAAGATCAGGACCCTGTCCATCAGTTTGCTCTGGATCATGAATTTCAAAAAATCGTTTTAGAACCGCTTCTAGGTCTAACTTATTACGATCAAAAATTACTCGCACAACTTCCAAATGCCCAGTTAGTTTACTGCACACCTGTTTGTATGTGGGATTTTTTAACTCACCACCACAATAGCCAACTTGCGTCAGTAAAACGCCATCTAATTTTTGCAAGTAATATTCAACACCCCAAAAACAACCTGCAGCCAAAATAATTTCTTCGGTTTCAAGCACCTGTGTATCTCTAACAAAATCAAGTGACGCGGCGTTAACACAATGACGTGTGTTTAATGATGTAAATTGTTCACCGTGAAAAACGTGACCAAGGTGCCCTAGGCAATTACTGCAAACAATTTCAGTACGGCGACCATCTTTATCTGGAATCTGTTTAACTGCATGAGATATTTCCGCATCAAAGCTTGGCCAGCCACACGAAGATTGAAATTTATTACTGGCACGAAATAAGGCTACCCCACAATTACGGCACAAATAAGTACCTTCAATCTCTGTTTTATCATATTCGCCACTAAAAGGTGCTTCTGTAGCTTGATTAAGAATGACTGCTTTTTGTAAATCAGTAAGACTAGCCGATTTAAACATAATAAACTCCTTTTGTTATTTTTTATTTTGATAATTCACATTAATTACATGACAATATAATTAAATAGCTCTTATCTTGATCTAATTTTACTGAATTAATTCCATATGCATTAATTAAAAACTCTAAGACGAACAACTCAGCACAATATACTCAGACCAATCTGGCGCAATATGATAATAAGTACTAAATTCCGCTAACTCGTCAAACGGGTGACTTAATGCTTTAAACAGGCGTTCAATTTCGCTATAATTACCATACTCGGCGCGATCAATCGCATATTGCACTAAATGACTACGAAGGGCAATTGCAGGATTAATCGCCAGCATTTGCTTTTGCCGTTGCTGTTCACTTACTGTATCACCTTGGTAAAATGCATCAAGTTTATTAAACCAATTCTCGAGCTGTAAACTAGGATAATCCAAACTTAACTGACTACGCCCACTTGCACCATAACTTAATTTGCGCCAAAAGTAGGTCCAATCTATTTTCTCAGCTTGCATAATTTGCAATAACTCATCCAAGAACGGTAAGTCATCGATCGCAAACTCTTCCAAACCAAGTTTAGCACCCATCAACTGCACATACTTCTGATTATAATACTCAGCATATTTAGCTAAAATTTGCTCAAGTTCATCAGCATTAGGGTGCAACACAACTAAAGCTTCTGCCAAGCGATATAAATTCCACCATGCAATATTTGGCTGATTGACATAAGTATAACGCCCTTCACTATCTGAATGATTGAAGATTTGCTGTGGATTATAACGATCCATAAAAGCGTACGGACCGTAATCCAAAGTTAATCCCAAAATAGACATATTGTCTGTATTCATTACTCCATGAACAAATCCAATGCTCTGCCAATACGCAACCATTTCAGCAGTTAATTGAATGACACGCTCCAAAAAGTACAAAACATAATTATTACTTGAGAGATCAATTTCTGTAAAATAATTACAACATACAAAACGAACTAATTTTTCAAGCTCAGTAGGTTTCTTCTGTTTCGCAAAATATTCAAAATTACCAAAACGTAAAAAGCTCGGCGCAACACGTAAAACCACCGCAGCAGACTCAACTTTCTCACGATAAACCTCATCCTGAGAAGACAACATTGCCAAAGCTTGAGTCGTTGGCACGCCCAACTTATCCAAAGCATGCGAAGCTAAATACTCACGTATCGTAGAACGTAATACGGCACGTCCATCACCACCTCGTGAATATGGTGTTTTACCAGCACCTTTTAATTGTAACTCCCAAGTTCTCCCCGCAAATTCATGCTCTGCAATCAACAAGGCCCGACCATCACCTAGACGCGGAACAGCATGACCAAATTGGTGCCCCATATAAACTGCAGCCAAAGCTGGATAGTCCATAACTGAAGAACGTGCGCTCAATAAATCACACAACTCCTGTTCTGAAAGAGCATTCAAACCAATTGCGGCCAATAACTCTGAATTTAGATGCACTAATTTAGGTGCCTGAGTTAATGGCGTTGGTTTAACTTGGCTGGAAAATTCCCAGCCTAATTCTGCGAAACGCGGATTGAGATTAAACATCGCAAGCCATCTGCTGCAAAATAACCAGTGGAATATGATGGAGTACATCAATACTGGTTGACTTTAAATAAATTTTGGGAGCCATATCAGCATTAAATGCTTGCAACCAACGCAAGGTACATAAACACCATTTATCCCCAGCCTTTAAACCAGGAAAGTATTCAGTAGCTGTCGTTAAATCATTACCTTGTGATTTACTATAATGTAAGAACTCATCATCGACTTTAATACAGACATGATGCATTCCAACATCACCTTCATATGTACCACAAAAACCATCACGCATCCAACCCGTCAATGGTTCAAAACAACATGCCTCAAGTGGCTCACCTAAAATATTTAATTGCATAATTTTAAACTCCAAAAAATGGCTGATTAAAAAACCAGCCATTTGTATTGATACGATACTTAGTTTGTGACACCTAATACACGTCGCACACCCCAAACCTGATTACGATAGAAACAAGAAGTAAATGCGCGATAATCCGGACCTTGATAATGGCTATCTGTAATAATCCAATTACCAATATTATTTGCTGCTGTCCACCAACCGCTATTACATTCACCATGATGATAACCCCAGCTATCAATGTCTGTTTCTGGTGCAATCTGACTCTCAGCTACAAGTGAGCTACTACCGATTTTTTGACCTGTCCACATAACTACATGCGTCACATTGGGATTAATTGCCGACGGTGTTGCAGAATCATATGCAGAACCAGCTATATACAATAAATCTCCAGCTTGTAGATTATTTAACATTGCATCGGTAACACCATTGGCATTATAAGTTCCATTGCTTTCAAATACTGAAATATAACCACCATGTGCATTACAACTAGTATTCGTAGCACCAGTTAATGGTGCTGTTGTTCCGTCAGCACACACCAATGCTCCTGCTTTTCCATTTGAACTAAGAGTAGGACCATCGATAAACCCTGGCATATTTGGTGCTAAAGTAGTTTGATTAGGATTAGCTGTTGTTTGACCTGCCTGTGTGTTAATTTGGCTGTTAAAAATAATTGATTCCGCATATGAATAAACTAATTTCGTATAATCACTACAATCTAAACCATAGCCATAATTTCCTGTTTGATATAAACTAGAAGTATTATTATTTCTCCATAAGGCGGCTGTTTCAGTCCCGACACCAGAATAATTCCAGCGAATTGCACTTTCAGCTGGTATCGGAGGCATTATATCATTGCTACTACTGCATGATTCAAAAGCTGCTTTAGCATATGGATTTGGTGTTGTTCCATCTAACATGTATTCTGGATACCAAGTTGGCACATGGTGATGACAATAATTTACCTTTTGACCTATCCAATATGCTGCAGCACTTAATATTCGAGCTTGATTCCATGTTGCGCTGCTCTGGCATGAACTTAAGTCACTAGGGAATGGCAACACCGCCAAAGCCGGACCCCAAGTATAATCAAACGGATACGTTCCAAGGCTTAAATTGGAAACCGCTGAGAAATTGGCTACATTTAATTCACAAAAAGTTGGTGTAGGCGTTGGATCTGGCGTAGGTGTTGAGTCAGGAACTAATGCAGGTGATGATGATGCACCACCATTACAAGCGGTTAAAAGTGTCGCGCCCAATGCAGTTAACAAGCATAAGTTTTTAAATTTCATTTCTAATATTTTCTAAATAATTAAACAATATAAACTTGACCAGTATGCAGACCTTCTACACTTTTACTATATGCAAGTGCAGCATCCGCGGCCGATACAGATTTGAACCCTCTAAAAAAAGGTGCATATCCAGCTAACGCTTCTGTAATCACAGTTGGACTAACAATATTAATACGTAAGCCACGTGGTAATTCAATTGCAGCATGTTTAACGAACCCATCAAGTGCACCATTAACCATCGCGGCACTACTACCTAAGTTAATTGGTTCACGGTTTAAAATCCCACTCGTTAAAGTAAAAGAACCACGGTCATTTAGATGCTTAATACCTTCTAACACCACATTTACCTGCCCCATTAATTTACTTTGTAACCCCTTTTGGTACAATTCTGCACTCATTTCAGTTAAAGCACCAAAATGTACACTTCCAGAAGCAATAACTATACTATCTAGATTATCAGTTTGCTGATACATGGCTTTAATTGAATCCATATCCGTAATATCAACCTGAATATCGCCACTAGTTAAACCAGCAACCACCACATCATGCCGCACAGATAACTCTTTAACAATGGCGCTACCAACCGTACCAGTGCCGCCAATGACTAAAATCTTCATTCCGATAAACCCTTACAAAAGTTGGATGTTATTAACATCTCTTGAGCTATTTTATGTATAATTTAACTAAAATCTATCTTTAAAATATGCTATAGCAGCATAAAATAAATTTAACTTAAATTATCGGTAATTATTATACAATGCAATTGAATAAATAAGTATGCTTAATCAACCTAGCTTCAGATTTAAAACCATGATTTTCTATAATACAACTTTTAAATGTAGCACAACAGACTGATATGGTTGCATAATAAATCTCCGCCAATCTCTTGGTAGTTGTAAATAATTATTCATCAGACATTCATAGAACTCATATTTTTGTAATTCTACTGGTGCAATAAACTCATAAGTATTCGGATAAAAATTATTTATCACTAAAATTGTTTCATCAGACAAACTGCGCGTGTAAACATATAATTGCTGATCATCAGGCAAATACATTTTGTATTCACCATTAATTATTACTGGATATGATTTTCTTAATTGATTTAACTTACGATAATAGTAATAAATCGAATTAGGATCACTTATAGCTTGTGCTGCGTTTAAATCCAAATAATTTGCAGCTAGTTCAATCCATGGAAGACCAGTCGTAAAACCAGATTGTGGAGCATCACTCCATTGCATTGGTGTACGCGCATTATCACGTGATTTAGCCTGTAAAATTGCAATAATTTCATCATCAGTAAAATCTTGCTCAAGCAAAGTTTTAGCGGCATTAATTGACTCTACATCGCGATATTGTTCTAAACGTGTAAACTCTGGATTAATCATACCAATTTCTTCACCCTGATAAATATATGGCGTACCTTGCATTAATTGAATTGCAGTTGCTAACATGCTTGCAGACTCATATGGATAATTAACTGGATCACCAAAACGTGATAACGCACGCGGCTGATCATGATTTGACCAAAATAAAGCATTCCAACCACCACCTGCTTGCATACCTGATTGCCAAGTATTAAATAATTGCTTTAACTGAATAAAATCAAATTTGCTTAAACTCCATTTATTTCCATTCATATAATCAACTTTTAAATGATGAAAATTAAAAACCATGTCCAATTCTTTACGCATTGGGTTTGTGTAAAGTATACAATTTGCCAAAGTAGTAGATGACATTTCACCAACGGTTAGCAAACCATCTCGCAAGCTAAATACTTCTCGATTCATTTCCTGCAAATATTCATGAATGCGCGGACCATCAGTATAAAATTTACGTCCATCAGCAGTGGCATTTAACAAACTATCATCGAGAAAATCTTGCTGTTTAGAAATTAAATTAATCACATCCAAACGAAAACCATCAACACCCATCGCTAACCAATAGCGCATCATGGCATAAATTTCTGTACGTACAGCCAAATTTTCCCAATTTAAATCCGCCTGACTAACATCAAATAAGTGCAGATAGTATTTGCCAACAGATGGACAAAACTCCCATGCCGACCCACCAAATTTAGAAAGCCAATTATTCGGTGGATTTTCACCATTAGGCTCACGCCAAATATAAAAGTCATAATACGGACTATCAATACCACTCATTGCTTTTTTAAACCATTCGTGTTCGGTAGAAGTATGATTCACCACAATATCCATGATTAATTTCATTCCACGCCGATGAACTTGCAATAAAAGCTCTTCAAATTGTGCGAGAGTTCCATAACGTGGATTAATGCCATAATAATCACTAATATCATAACCATTATCTTTTTCTGGTGATGGATAAATCGGTGTTAACCATAATACATCAACACCTAAATTTGACAAATAATCCAACTTACTAATGATTCCATTAATATCACCATAACCATCACCATCGCTATCCATAAAGCTTTTGGGATAAATTTGATAAACTACAGCTTGTCTCCACCATTCTTGCATCATCTTAGTTTCCGGTCCATTTAATTTTTTTAGCAAAAATCAAGGTTAATAAAAATGGAATAACAACTACAATTGCCATTGCCATAAAATACACTAACCAATATTTTGGAAAAATTGTCAAAAATGCTGGCAATCCACCAACGCCAATTGCAGATGCCGTGACATGATTTACGGCAATTAAAGCTGAACCAAGCGCAGCACCAACAATAGCGCAAAAGAAAGGTACTTTAAAGCGTAAATTAACTCCAAACATCGCAGGTTCAGTAATTCCCAAATAAGCTGAAATTGCCGACGTTAAAGCTAAACCTTTAATCTTTTCATCTGGTGCAATTACCATCATGGCTAAGGTTGCAGAACCCTGCGCGATGTTAGATAACGCAACCATCGGCCAAATTAAAGCACCGCCAGTACTCGCAATTAATTGAAAATCAATTGCCAAAAATGATTGATGCATTCCTGTAATCACAATTGGTGCATACAATGCCCCAAACACTAAACCACCAACCAAAGCAAATTTAGTAAAAATAAAAACTAAACCAAAAGTTAAACCATTTGCCAATGCAAAAGTTATTGGTCCAATGACAATAAAGGCTAGAAAACCAGTAACTAACAACGTAACTGGTGCAACAATAAGCAGTTTAAATGCATCTGGAATACATTTATTTAGCCATGACTCGATTTTAACCATAACGTACGCAGCAACTAACACTGGCAAAACCTGCCCCTGGTAACCAACTTTTTCAATTGTTAGACCAAATAGATGCCAAGCTGGAATATCACCTTTTAATTTAGCTGCAGCATAGCCCCAAGCATTAAGTAAATCTGGATGAATTAGCATTAATCCCAGCACAATTCCTAATAATGGATTACCACCAAATCTTTTTACTGCTGACCATCCAACCAAACCAGGTAGAAACACGAATGCTGTACTAGCAATTAATTGAATAATACTGGCAATCGCGGCAAACTGCGGAAACATATCAACTAAAGACTGATGGTTAGCAAAGATTTTTTCTGTCAATAAATTATTTAACCCCATCAACAAACCAGCAGTCACAATTGCTGGCAATAATGGAATAAAAATATCCGCCAATAGCTTAACCATACGCTGAATTAAGTTCATCTGTTGCTCTGCCGCTGTAGCAACATCAGTGCCACTACTTTGACTCAAACCACTATACGCAATAAGCGCATCATGAATACTATCGACCTTACCTTGGCCTATAATAATTTGAAATTGCCCGTTGATTAAAAAAGTACCTTTGACTAGGTCCAAGCTCTCAATTAAAGATTTACTAACTAATGATTCGTCATGAAGAATAAAGCGTAAGCGCGTTACACAATGCGTAACCAATTTAATATTCTTCTTACCACCAACCCCAGCAATAATTTGCTGAATCAGCTCTTCTTGTACTCCTTGATCGATGGTCATAATCTGTTTCCCTAAATAAATTAATAATAATGTCTATTAGAACTGAATTATAACTTATAATCATATCAGAGTCAACACTTGTCTAAACAAGTTGCACAATATCAGCTAAAATTCTGATTCACTCTCTGATTTTAAAATAAAACTAATCCACAACGACAGAAACAATCCCGATGATTAAACAAAATCAAGATACTATGCTATAGACTAATATCACAGTTACCAATGTTTTAAAAATACACAGATTAAGGATTTAATTAATTTGAGAATAAAGATAGGAATCAATGGATGTCTTTTAAAGATGGCTAATCTAAAGTAGAGATAGACTATTGACAATGCTGACGATAGCCAAGCTGGTACAGGTATTCAAAAGCTTGCATGACTGCATTAGGAATGTCTTGTGCGATTTGAAAACCTTTTGCTGGATAATTAATAATTCTTTGCACATCGCCAACTAATTCATGAACAAGATTTTCTAGCGAATAACCCTCAACGACATCTGTCAATTTACGCTTTGGAGCAGAAAGACTAACTGGCATTTCAGACCAATTTGCCATAAATGTTGCATAAGCTCGCCGCGTGGTATTTGGCTTGGTTACCACAATAACTTCACTCACTTTAGGTAATAATTTCTCAATCATGACACGTGAATATAAAATATTTTCACCTAAATTGGTTGCACATTTTTCCAATAAAATATCACGGTTTGGAACTAATTTTACTAAGGCGCGATCACAAAAGATTTCCGCTTCAGTTTTTTGCCACCGACCAGTAGTCCAATTACCATCTTTACCGCTAAAAATAATTTTAGAAGCATAACCTTGTAAATACAAATCGGCACAATGTTCCGCCACTGCTAAATCGTAGCTCCCTAAGCCTAAAATTACCCGCTCCACATCACTAGGAAGATACAACGGGTCAACCCGATAATGATATTCCCATAAAATTAAAGCATTCTTGATGACATCCTGGTTCAACATTTTTACTAAGACTCCATTTATCTAACGCCGACGCACAAACTCAGTAAAGACAAAACGATCTGGGCGATGACGTGATTCAGTATATTCAAATAATTGCCCATCTTGCAAATGTACCCAATTACGTACAACTACAACCAGATTAAAATCATGTAAATCAAGAAATTGCCGATCTAATTCATTAACCGCTTCAACCTGAATAGTTCGCCTAGCAAAGCCAATTTTTAAATTCAAGGTATTTTCAATATACTTATAAATTGAATCAGCAACAATTTCATGAGTTAAACGAGGAATTAAATCAGAGCTAAAATAATTTAGATCCAAAATAATTCGTTCCAAATCCAGTTTACGTGTACGCTGGATCTGATATAAAGATTGAGCAGCTTGAAATCCGCTCAATTTTACAATCTCCACATCAGCTTTAATGGTTTCAAACAGGTTGACCTCGGTTACAAAATTAAGCTGATTAAGCTGTGACGCTTCAGCAAAACTAACTAAACTACTCAAAGAAAAATCAATTTGCTTAGGATCCAGTACATACACTCCCTTACCATGCAAACTATGAATTAGACCATCTTCAGCTAACAACTCCAAAGCTTTACGTAATGTTCCACGACTTACGTCAAATTGAGTACAAAACTCATTTTCTGAAGGAAGCTTGCTGCCAACTGGATATAGACCAGCCTGAATTGCTTCTCGTAATTGTGAATATAGCGATTGAAATTTACTTGTCATGATTTATTAAATAACCTTAGAGTAGCGTTTTATATCTTGATTTGCGCGTAAATATTTATCAAAAACTTTAGCTACGTTTCGAATCAAAAAACGTCCTTTATTACTAACCTGAAAACCATATTCATTTATACTAATCAAGCCAAGTTGTGCTAAATCTGGTAATTCGGCTAATTCTGCTGCAAAATAACTAGCAAAATCAAGTTGGTATTTCTCAGCCACAGCGGCATAATTTAATTCAAATTGGCACATAATCTGCTGAATTATTTCACGACGTAATACATCATCTGGAGTTAATAACAAACCCCGTAAAATTGGCAATTGATCAGCATTCAAGAAATTATAATAACTATCTAAATCTTTGGCACTTTGATAATAGCTATTCCCAATAAAGCCAATCGAAGAAACGCCAAATGCCAACATATTAGTATCGGCAAAAGTTGAATAACCCTGAAAGTTACGCTGTAAAGTATTATCATTTAATGCCAATGCCAATTCATCATCTGGACGCGCAAAATGATCCATGCCAATTAAAACATATCCAGCCTCAGCCAAACGCTCAACACACATTTGCAAAATATTTAATTTTTCATCGGCACTTGGCAAATCTGCTTCATTAATTCTAGTTTGTGGCATAAAAACACTTGGCAAATGTGCATAATTAAATAGCGCAATTCGAGCTGGCTTCAATTGATTAATCACAATATCCATGGTATGACGATAGCTATCCAGAGTCTGTAACGGCAAGCCATAAATCAAATCGATGCTTGTTGACTTAAAACCTAATTTGGCAGCTTGATCTAAAACCCGCTGAGTATCAGCTAATGGCTGAATTCGATTCACCGCCTTTTGCACTGCTGGATCAAAATCCTGCACACCCAATGACACCCGATTGAAACCTTCATTACGGAGTGCCACCATAAATTCATTAGTGACGTGGCGCGGGTCCAATTCCATCGCAATTTCTTCTGCATTATCTAGAATAAAATACTCACGGACTAAATTCATAACCTGATTAACTTCAGCAATTGACAACCATGATGGCGAGCCACCACCAAAATGCAACTGTACTACAGGTAATTTTTTACCAATTAATTGCTGATATAAAGCAAATTCCTTAGCTAAATAAACCAAATATTCGGTAATTTTGCCACGATTATTGGTAATAATTTTATTACACCCACAGTACAGACACAATGTATTACAAAATGGAATATGAATATACAATGAAACAGGCTGATTAAATTCTGGCGTAAAAACTTGACGAATTTGGTTTAATTGCTCGGAAATTCCAAATTCAAGACTAAAGCGATCCGCAGTTGGATAAGATGTATAGCGTGGAGCATTAGTTTGACAACGCTCAATCAGTTCCCGATCAAAATCAATTTGTTTAAAATTCATTTACTTTTACTTTTTCTAAAATTTACTTTATAATGAAGACTCTGATTCTGGCCACATAATGATTAATTTAATTCGTAAATTAGTATTACTTACCTGAACAATCTGTGGATGATTCGTATCTTGCCAACTTAGGTATTCAACTTTCCAGTTAAGTTGACTAAAACCAGAATTAAGGCAATTTTGTACTGGATATTGTGGTAAAGGAATCCCCTGCAACCAATAATGTAAATAATTAATTGGTAAACTAAATCCTAGCTGCTCCTGCATCATTTGATCCAAATTATGCCCAGAATAACTTTCTCCACCTGTAGTTAGAGTTGCAACTCCACTTTCAACTACAATTCGTGCAACCGTATTGCCAAGCGGAGACATAAATGCTAATTCATCTTCACCAGATTCACGTTGCCAATTAAAATTACCATAATAATCTTTTTGCGGGGTTACAATCGAAAAACGTCCACTAATATCATAATCTTCATCAATCTGCAATGGCTGATGATATTCGGCTGGTTTATCAACTTGAGCATCATACCAGCTAGCACAACCACTTAGGCTTAAACACGCCAACAGAAGCATCCAAGAGAAATTTCTCATTGCGCCAGATCCAATCCAAATTGATAATACATCAAAATTAACATTGCTTGATCTGCCAAAGTTTGTTCGAATTGCATTTGCTGTAATTTGGGTGAAATTAAGATAACTTTATTTGCCTGCTCAATCTTGCCCTGAGCTAAATAGACTTGTTTCAAATGCATAGCAGTATCAGAATCTTGAGTTTGTCTATATGCGGCATAAATATAACTTTCAGCTTCAGAATATTTCTTTAATTTGAAGTTCACCCAACCCAAAGTATCTAAAACCGCAAAATCATTCGGCGAAATTGAATAAGCTTTTTGCGCATATTTGTATGCCAATGCATACTGCGAAGTTTTATCGGCTAAGGTAAATCCCAAATCATTATAACCAGCCGAATCACTTGGGTTAATTTTAATATATTTTTTATAAGCTTGAATTGCTTGCGAGGTTCTACCGGTCATGCCAGATAAAGAAGCATAAAAATAAAGAAACGCTTTATCATTAGGGTAAAGATGAATTTTCTCTGCAACTAATTGATACGCCAAATCATTACGTTCCATTTCACTGTATAAAGATAGCTTCAGCAAACTTGTTTCACGAGGTGTTAATTGCGAAACCTTCGCCATATTATCAATGTAATCATTTGCTGCCTGAATTTTATTTAAATCAAAATAGTTCCGTAAAATACCTAGGTTAGTCGCACTAGCCAAAATTGGATTCATGCTTCCAGCTTTTTTATAATATTCCAATGCGCTCTCAGCTTGACCATTTAAATCATATAAGGTTGCCAACGACAAATAAACTGTCCCATCTAAATTTACACCTTGAGGTTCTGCCTGCAATAATGCATTAGCGGCCTGAGAATTATGTCCCAATTTATACTGGACAATTGCATTGTTAATTAACATATTGCCATCTGTAGGTGTCGAGCCTAGAGATGATTCAATATATTGATTAGCTACAGAAAATTCATTATTTTGTATTAAATTAGAAATATATAAATTCTGCAATGTGCTACTTGGCTTGGTCGTTTTTTGCATTTCATGATTTGTCATGGCAGTCAATAAGCTTAAATTATTTTTTTTCGCAAGAATACTAGCTGACCAATAAACAGGAATTTCCCAATTTGGATAATTCGAGCTAATTATGTCCAAATTACTAAATAAGCCCTCTTGATTACCCGTAATACTATAAATCACACTTGCAAATAATTGCGCCTCAGGATAACCTGAATATTTTTTGGCAACATACGCAGCAAATGGTTCAAAACTAGCTGGAGTTTCACGAGTAAGATGGGAGCTAACTATCGTACTTAAAAAAAGTAAAACCGAACGTACTTGAGCTGGATCAGCTTGAATAACGGCATTAAGATCTGCTTTGGCAGCAACCAAATCATTTTTATCCAATTCAACACTAATCCCAAATAAATGAGCGGTGTTTGAATCAGGTGCGGCTATAAGTAATTGTGCTATCAAAGAATTCAATTTAGCATAATCGCCTGCAGTTACACTGCTATGTTCAAAGCAAACAATCGCTTTATAAATTAAACGTGGATCATGATATTTATTTGCTAAATAATAATACTTGCCTGCTGCTTGGGCATAAGCATTTTGATTATATGAAACATCGGCACTTAATAATACTGCAAAATCGGTTGCATCCAAACTAGCTTGTGGTATATGACGCTGATCAAAATCAACAAAGCTATCTGCGTATTCAATAGAATTAGTCATTTCACGCTGATAATTTTCACTACGAAATTGGCTTTGATTATATTTGACTGAGTTACTTGCACAGGCAAATAAACCAGTTGCTAACGCTAACGCGCCAATAATTTTCTTCATCGTCACACCCTATAATTCTGTATAGATATTATTTCAATCATGCGATTTTACCACCAATCGTCTAGAGAATTACTAATTTTGCAATTTCAGACTATGCAATTTCATGGATAACCTATGACAACAGATAGATACATTAAATCAGCTTATATTATTGCTCTAAGCTGGTTTCATTAAAATTGATCATTTATGTTGATTATAACCCTGCCAGACGCTGAAATTTACCATTAACAAAATAATTTTGCTTAAATCGTAACTCTTCGAGTGAATTTACACAATTAAATAAAGTTTCAAGATTACTACGAGAATTATATAAAAACTTATATATGCCATCATAATCATTAATAAAATCAGCATCTGGCATACGACCATAATAAATATCACAAAGACCTCCATCATAATATCCACCTGGTGCCTCTACATAACGCAACGGATAAATTAAAAATGGATAAAAATTATCTGTTATATTATATTTATCTTCTACAATATAATATAATGCATTTGGGTCATAACCTTGATTAGAAAAGTTACTACTTAACACACCTGCATAATGTGTTAGATAAAACCCAAATTCTTTTGACCAATTACCATATATGTTACGGTCAGGATTATTTTCAACATAACTATCTAAAACAGGCGTTTGTAAAGTAAGTAATCTATTATTTTTAACATCACTACTCCATATCTTACGACCGCGTTCATCAACAAGCTGCTGAGATAATGAATGACGAACACCAATTACCATAGATAATGACTGTGAATAAATTCCAAATTTAGGATTATTAGGCGTCATATTCTCAGCCAAATCTTTAAATTCAAAATAATGTAATTGATGTGCAAAATAGTTTATCATAGTTACAATTTGTGTTTTAAACTCTGGAATTGTTAGATAATATTGAACAAGGTTATGGTGAAGAATATCATCTGTACTAACATCTGAATCCAGATTACAGCTCAAAATACCAGGTTGCTCAAAAACACTATTTGGCCACAGATAATTAAGAACTCTAGGTGCCAGTTGATTACTTGGATCAACGCTCCTCAACGAGTTAATAACTATATCACTACAACTTGTAACATATGACGTTTGCTCTCGTGATATTGAACTACTTATCATCAATTCATTCATTCCATTTTTAAATGATGAATTTTGATAATTATCGCTTACAGGCCAATCACCAAAATTACTTCCTGCTGGTGATGCAATACTAAATATTGCAATATGTTTTGGGTTAAAATTTTCCGTATCAGTCAGATATTTATATAAAGAATTGGCATAAAGATTTCCTTGACTATGTGGAATTAATAACACGGAACTCGGTGTATGGCTATAATCATATTGACCGCTATCTATACCGTCATCTAATAGCTGCACCACACCTGAAAATTGTGGTGGTACCTTTTTATGAAACTCATTTATAACTGCGTCAGTGTTATCACCACCATATTTTTTAATTAACTCTCGGTAATGGGGCATCAATTGTGCTTGTAATTGCTTATAATCAACCTTGTCCATATTACCATTCACATTATTTGCAAGAATATAAGCATTAACATACTTCTCCTTAGTCATATTTTTTAAACTGAATTCATTATTCTTTTGTAGGCCGACATCAATAATATTATCTAATAAATTAATGCCTGCTTTTATTGTACTGGAGGTAGTTTTTTCATCCGCAGTTGGGTTATAAACTACGTTCCATTTTAAATACTTACCAGTTGAGGTCATTTGACTAGATTTTTCTAAGTTATCTAAATTCACACGAGCTTCTCTAGGAACAGTATTTATTCCATTTATGTGAAAGGCATACATTGTAGGTAAGTTATTTGGTGCAGCATAACTATACTTCATTAACACAAAGATAACAAGAAATACTAAATATTTATTTAATTGAAAATTTCTCATTTTAATACTCCCCAGATTTACATAATTCATTTTCAGTTTGATCATCTAAATTTGTGCCTAATGTTTGCCATCCAAATGTACTACTATCTACTTCATTTGTATAATCTATACGCTGCTCATTGTTTCTGGATAGTCTTACCACCTCTTGCTCTGTCTTATTATAGTATTTTAAATCAGAGGAATTATCCAATATAGACATACAGTGCTGGGCAAGCCCTGCCATCCTTATAAACTTAGTCCTAGATTCTTTAGATCCAGAAAAATATGCTAAATTATAATAATACTCAGATTTAATTGCTGCTTGCAACATCTGCGGGTTATCTTTAGGTACAATCGTAAGAATTGCATCCAAGATATCATTACGTACTCCATATGGATTATCAATTGGACCAATCAAAGCAGAAATTGACTCTGAAGTACGCAATTTATCTATCATTGCGGTTTGGCTATTGGCTGGAATATTCTTTAATTGTGGATAACGTTGTAACCAATTAATTTTGCTTAAATCTATACTTTTCGGGGAATATACATTATTCGAACTTACAGCGTTATTAGTGCCAAACACCACGTTTTTAAGCTTAGAATTAGAGAAACAGGCGGCACCAATTACAACAAGAATACAAATAGTTACTAGAGTAGGTTTCTTCATGACATTTCTTTCTCAAAGAATAGAACGATTGTAACTGATAAAATAAGATTTCCTTTATATAAAAGCTATAATTTTACCCAAAATCATATAAATAGCTTATAAACATAAGTAAATATAGATGTGTTATTATGCTACAATTAACTGTAGTTTAGTTTTAATACTCCCCAGAACTACATAATTCATTTTCAGTTTGATCATCTAAGCCAGTTCCTATCATTTGCCACGCAAATACAGTTGTTTCAACATAATGTAATTGTTCAGCATATAATGGTAGGCAAAATTAGTACCAAAAAGTAGTTGAATCTTAGATATAATTC
>CAZZAV010000045.1:0-18708 GCA_964652705.1 uncultured Neisseria sp. | reverse complement strand
ATGAGCAGTTAATCCTGAATAAAGTTGACGAGATTTATACCGAATATCCATATTAAGCATAAGTATGGATGGACGTGGTAGAGCTTTGGATAATGTGTTCATTGAGCGTTTCTGGCTCTCACTTAAACAAGAAAAGATCTATCTTGTTGAGCTAAATTCTGTGCAAGACGCTAAAGATGCGATAGCAGAATACATGGAGTTTTACAACTTCAGGAGAAAACATCAATCATTAAATTATGATGTACCAAATAACATCTATTCAGGGAATAAAAGTCTGATGATGTTATAATTAATCAAATAACTTAACCAAAGTTAGTGGTTTTATATCTTAGATTTGAAGAATATTGGTATTGACAAAGTCTACCACTATATTAGGCCTCAATCCCAAGTAGCTCATTTAAATCATCAATAGCCTGTTGGAAATTAATAACCTTAATCGTCGCAAATCCCATATCATTAGCGGTAGCAATATTTGCTGCACTATCATCTAAAAAAATACATTCATTAGCTTTAAGCTTATGTTTACTCAAAATCATTACCAATATCAAAAATAATTGCTTTTGGTTGCTGAATCATTAAAACACCTCACCAAGATAAATAAAATTTAAAGCCTAATTAAATCGCTCCAGAAATCCATCCAACTCATCCAATGAGCTATAACTCACCGTAATTTTACCATGGCCACCTGCACGATTATGCTTAATGCCAACCATCATGCCAAGCTTATCAGCTAAAGTTTCTTCTAGTTGCGCTACATCAGGATCTTTACGCATTTTTTTTAGGGGAACTTCGTCACCATATTTTTGTATGTGCAAAATTCGCGCCACTCGATTTTCAACTTCAGCAGTAGTTAGTTTTTTAAGAATAATTTCTTCTGCTAAAACTAACTGTTTCTCTTCAGCTAAAGGCAATAATGCTCGCGCATGCCCCATATCTAACTTACGATCCAACAACATGTCTAAAACTTCGCAGCATAAGTTTAATAAGCGTAAGGTATTACTAACATTGCTACGTGATTTACCAGTTACTTGCGCCAAAGCTTCATGAGTCAAACCAAATTCGTCAATTAGACGACGGTAACCCTCGGCTTCCTCAACAATATTTAAATCTTGACGTTGAATATTTTCAATCAACGAAACAGCTAATGCTTCTTGATCGGTAAATTCACGAATTACCGCTGGAATTTGCTGCAAGCCAGCTAATTGGCTAGCTCTCCAACGACGCTCACCAGCAATTAATTCATAACGTTCTTTACTAATTGCACGCACCACAACCGGTTGAATTACGCCATTCTGACGAATTGAATTAGCTAACTCTTCCAGCTCTGCTTCAGCAAAAACTCTTCTTGGTTGGTACTTTCCAGCTTGAATTCGACTAATCGATAATTGATGCAGCTGATTTGACTCTGGTGTTTTCTCATCAGTAGCGGTTGCAATTTCTTTCGTCGCAAAATTAACGTTTGACGCAGATAATAGCGCATCAAGTCCTTTACCCAAACCCTTTAACTTTGTCATTAACAATACCCACCATTCTAAAACTTAATTATTAATTTCTTGATAAATTATTCAATTTCTTTTAGTCGCTTTAACAATTCTCGAGCTAATCGTAAATATGCCTGCGCTCCAGCTGATTCAGGATCAATTGCAACAGCAGTTGAACCATGACTCGGCGCTTCAGCTAAACGAACCGCACGTGGAATTGAGGCATAAAATACTTGCTCATTAAAATGATCAACCAGCTGTGCTGAAACTTGCATAGCCAAATTATTCCGTTTATCATACATCGTACGTAAAATGCCCAAAAATTCAAGTTCTGGGTTTAATTTAGACTGCATTAAACGCACAGTGTTCAACAAATCCGTCAAACCTTCAAGTGCGTAATATTCACATTGAATTGGAACTAAAATATAATTCGCCGCACTTAATGCATTCAACGTCAATAGACTCAATGAAGGCGGACAATCAATTAAAATTACATCATAACTATCACTAACTTCAAGTAGAGCTTTTTTCAACTTAAATTCACGTTTTTTGGCATCTACTAACTCTATTTCAGCACCAGATAAATTGCGATTGGATGGCAAAATATCAAATTTACCAGTTGGTGATTTCACCACAGCATCTCGTACGGCTAAATTATTAATTAGCACATCATACACTGAATACTTCAAACCATTTTTCTCAATACCAGCACCCGTAGTTGCATTTCCCTGTGGATCAACATCAACCACCAATACCTTTTTACGGTTTTGTTGCACTAGTGCAGCTGCCAAATTTAGCACCGTCGTAGTTTTGCCTACGCCACCTTTTTGATTTACAATTACAATTATATTTTTCATTTACGCACCATCTTGATTAAAAAACGTTGCGCAACCAAATTTGGCACGCTTAATTCAATTACTTGCCCAAGCCAATTATTTAACTTGACCAACTCCAAAACACCTTGCTCACCCTTCATTGCTAAATAAAACCCATTATCTGCCAATAAATGCTTGGTAAGTTGTACAAAAAGCGTTAAATCTGCAAATGCACGTGAAGTAATTACTTGAAATTTATGCTCAGGCTTATAATCCTCAACTCGTTTGCTGATTACAGTTAAATTAACCAATTGTAGTTCAATTTTGGCTTGCAAGAGAAAAGCACACTTCTTGGTATTGCTATCAATAACTACCACATTTTGCCCAGGACGCATAATTGCCAAAATAACCCCTGGCACACCCATACCACTACCAACATCCAAAATCGCACCATGCAGAGGAAAATTATTTACAACACTCAGGCCATCAAGCAAATGCTGGATGATTATTTCTCGTGACTTAGTAATTGCAGTTAAACTATAAACTTTATTCCATTTAACCAATAGTTCTTTATAATTTAACAGTTTCTCAAGCTGTAATTCACTACACTCGACATCAAGTTTAACAACACCATCACGCAACAACTCTAACTCATCTAACTTAACCATTACGACCGCTCCATGGCTCAATCATATCACCAGCAACATAATATGGCTCATCAGAATATTCTAACATTTCATAATCACCAGCTGAATTGCCATAAGCATAAGCATAGGTAAATTTAGTTTTACTCTTAGTCAGAAAATCTTGAATTCGTTCAACCTTATATGGACCATAACAATTATGTGTTAATAAGCGTCCAGTTAAACATTTCTGAGCATCAAGCTCTATTTCAGTGGCAATAACCTGATCTAATTTATGCAGTTTTGCCCAATAACGCAGATAAACCCCAAGATTCGCACTAACTAAGAATAAAGAATGCCCGTGCTCACGATGCCACTCTATCTTAGCGTATGCAACTGGATTAATGTATTTATTCAACTTGGTCAAAGCAAATTGCTTAGCTTTATACTCAATCTGACGTTCGGAATAACCTTTCAACAGAATTGTTAGCGTTTCTTGCTTAGCCATTTCATTGTTAATTATGCGTAGCCAATAACGTAAAACAATTAGAATCAGTTTGGGTAATGCTAAAACAAATCTTAATTTACCTACCACAAAAATTAAAAATGGCACTAGCGTATCTTTAGTTGAGATAGTTCCATCAAAATCAAAGTAAGCTACAATCTGTCGACCGTGATTCATTTTAACGATCACCCATACTAGCCAATAATTCAGCTTGGTGCTCAGAAATTAAGGTATCACACATTTCATCTAAATCACCATCCATAATATAATCTAATTTATATAAGGTTAAATTTACTCGATGGTCTGTCATACGTCCTTGAGGGAAATTATAAGTGCGAATTCGTTCTGAACGATCTCCAGAACCCACTAAGCTTTTGCGCTGGGCAGCTTCTTTGGCTTGTTGTTCACGTAATTGTGCATCCTTAATCCGCGTTGCTAATAAAGATAAAGCCCGAGCTTTATTTTTATGTTGTGACCTATCGTCTTGGCATTCAACCACAATTCCAGTAGGAAGATGCGTAACGCGAATCGCTGAGTCAGTTTTATTAACGTGTTGCCCACCAGCACCTGATGCACGGTAAGTATCAATTCGCAAATCAGCAGGATTAATTGCGACTTCGGCAACTTCATCTGCTTCAGGCATAATTGCCACCGTACAAGCTGAAGTATGTACACGCCCTTGTGACTCAGTAGTTGGCACACGTTGCACGCGATGCGCGCCAGATTCAAACTTCAAGCGGGAATAAACTCCTGCTCCAATAATTCGTGCAATAATTTCTTTATAGCCCCCCATATCAGAGCCAGTTTCTGAAACTACTTCAACTTGCCAGCCCATTCGTTCTGCATAACGTGAATACATGCGGAATAAATCACCAGAAAACAGCGCAGATTCATCACCGCCAGTTCCAGCGCGAATTTCCAAATAAATACTTTTATCATCGTTATCATCTTTAGGTAACAATAATTTTTGTAATTCCAGCTCTAATTCTTCAATTTTAGCTTTAGCACTAGCTAATTCAACCTGAGCAAATTCTTTCATATCTGGATCTGAAAGCAATTCTTCAGCCGTTTTAACATCATCGCAAGATGACGTAAATTGCTGAAAAGCCTCAACCACAGGTGTTAACTCAGAATATTCTTTATTTAAACGCGTGAACTCAGTCATATCATTAGTTGCATCTGGATGCGATAATAAATCCGATAACTCTTTTTGACGACTAACTAAGGTAGTTAACTTATCAATAACACTTTGTTTCATAAAATCCCTATATTTCTAAACTATATAAATTCGCTACCAATTCCAACATATCATCTTGCAGCCTGCCATCAGCTGCCGTAATATTTACTAATGGATTATGTAACAAACGATTCACAAGCTGTACTGAGAGTTGTTTTAAAACCTCAGGTGCATCAACTCCATTTAGCAATTGCTTCTCCGCCAACAACAAGCTTTCCTGACGAATTTGCTCACTTTGATCAAGAAGTTTTTTAATTAATGGTGCAAGTCCGCGTTTGCGTAGCCACATATGATAATCAGCCAATTTACCAGCAATAATACCTTCGGCTTCAACTGCAGCCAACTTACGCTTTTCCAATCCAACATCAACTAATTTAGCAATATCATCAACTGTCAACAAGGTAAAATTTGCATGCTTCTGCAGACCTTTGCTAATAACTAATGGCATTGATAAATCAATAATTAATTTGCTTACTTGCTGTTCTATATTTTGTTTTAACATCAACGCATCAATTAATGGAACATTGCTAGCGCAACACACTACCACAGTCGCATAATCGTTAATAACCGCAGCCAAATTACTCAATGACTCCAACTCAGCACCAATTTTTGTTGCTAGAGGCTGTGCTTTAACAACAGTGCGATTAACCAACATTTTTGTATCTAGATCGAGGTAATTAAAATGGGGTGCAATTTGCTGCATCATTTGACCAGCACCAACAAATAAAACCTTTCGATTTGGCAAGGATGGCAAATATTTTTCCACACAGTTAACTACAGCGTGCCCCATGGAAATTGCGACATTATTAATTGCGCTATGATTACGCACATCTTTTTCTACCGCGAGTGCCATTTGAAATAAACCAGATAAATTACTGCCGAGTGTGTTATTTTGCCGTGAAAACTCCATTGCTTGCTTGATCTGTGCGACAATTTCGGTTTCGCCAAGCACCATTGATTCTAAACCAGAAATCACTCGAAATAAGTGGTGGGCACACCCCTCACCTTGATGAACATAGCTATGCTTACGAATTGAATTAGGACAAATACTTCGCATATCACACAAAGAATTAATAACAAAATCAACGTCTTTTGCCAGAAAAAATAATTCCGTGCGATTACACGTCGACAATAAGATTACTTCTTTAACAACACCTGAATTAACTAAGCGTTTTAAAACTCCAGGTATCTCTTCATTAGCAAAAGCCAAACGATTACGTAATTCAAAATTAGCAGTTTGATAATTCAAACCAAATACGATAGGTTGTAACATAAAATTTCTTACGGTTGAGTAGGTTTAATATTAGCGTTGATCTCACGGACAAATTTATCATCAACACTACCACTTAAATAACGTAGTTGTACTCGCGCTAACAAATATTGATAACGACTTTGTTGGTAGGTCGTAAAGGTTTGATAGTAATTTTTTTGTGAATTCACTAAATCCACACTATTACGCACTCCAACTTGATAACCCAATTTATCCGAATCTAATTTAGATTTTGCCGATTTTAAAGCAGCTTGCTGGGCTTTAACAATACTTACTCCATTTTGTACTTGCCAGTATGTATTTTGTACATTTTGATCCGTAGTACGTTCGACACTAACTAATTGCTGTTGTGAGGCTTGATAATTAGCTCTTGCTTGACGCACTTGCGCATTCACACCACCACCAGAATAAATTGGCAAATTAGCTTGTACACCCAAAGAACCAACTGAATAACTCGAAATTGGTGTACCAGCAATATTAGAAGTGCTATTAATTTGTGACTCAGGACCGCTAACACCATCAATTCCAGCAGTATCGGTATAAGTATATGAGCCGACTAAATTCACCGTTGGTAAATGCCCTGAAATAGCAATTGCAACATCCTGATCCGCCATTGATAATTGTTTACCGGCTATTTGAATATTTAAATTACTTGACTCAGCCTGCTTTGCCCATGCTTTAACATTTTGCGGTACTGGTAAATCTAATTGAATGTTATCATTAATTGGTTGAATTTGATTTGGGTCTAAACCAGTTAAGTTTTGAAAGATATTTTTCTTGTAAATTAAATCATTCGTCGCCTGAATTTCTTGCGCTGAAGATGAATCAAACCCAGCTTGAGCATCATTCACATCAGCAATTGTAACTGTGCCAACCTCAAACGATTTCTTTGCTTGATTCATTTGTTTTTCTAATGCATCTTTAGTTTTCTGAATTGATACCAAAGTATCCTGTGCAAATAAAACATCAAAATACGCTTGAGACACAGTTACCATCAATTGCTGTTTGGCATTCACTAATTGTAATGCACCAACCTCACCAGCATATTTGCCTTTACTATATGTGGAGAATTTACTCCAATCAAAAATTGTTTGCTGTAACGTCAAACCATATACTGGTTGATGATAATAAGCTGCAATCCCAGAACCATTAAAATAATTCTCAGAAATACTACCTGTCGCATTAATTTGCGGCAATAATTGTGCTCGAGCAATGTTTTTCTGCTCTTGTGTTGAATCAGTACTCGCAATTTGCTTTAAATAATCCGCATTATAAACTAGTGCCTGCTGATACGCAGCAGCTAAATCAAAAGCCAATGCACCTTGTGTAACACCTGCAATTCCAGCAAAAATCATAAGTATCTTTTTCATTATTTAATCTCCAAAGTATCAGCTTGAACTTTGAAAACCCAAGCATATAAAGCTGGTAAAAAGACCAAGGTTAAAATAGTTGCTATAAATAAACCACCCATCATTGCAACTGCCATCGGTCCCCAAAAGGCACTACTAATTAATGGTATCATCGCCAAAATAGCAGCTGCAGCAGTTAACATAATTGGCCTAAAACGCCGCAAAACTGACATTTGCACCGCTTCAAATGGGCTTTCACCACCTTTAATATCGCCTTCAATTTGATCAATCAAAATTACCGAATTACGCATAATAATGCCAAGCAACGCAATCACACCAAGTAAGGCGACAAAACCAAACGGAGCGTTCAATAGAATTAACGATAATGTAACTCCAATCATACCTAGCGGTGCAGTAGCCACAACTAAAATTGAACGTTTAAAGCTGTTTAATTGTAACATTAACAAAGTTACAACAACAATAAGCATAATTGGATAAACCGAATTAATTGCATCTTGAGCTTTTTTCGACGATTCAATACTACCACCAATCGTAATATGATAACCCAGTGGTAATGTTTTTTCTAACGCTTTTAACTTCGAATAGATTTGCATACTTACATCATTACCTTGCACACCATCAACTAAATCTGCACGGATCGTAATTGTTGGCACACGGCTACGACGATACTTCAAACTTGCTTCAGGAGCAAATTCGACTTTAGCAATTTGTCCAACTGGCACAAAATCACCTTTTGCCGATTGAATCATCAGATTACTCAAATTATTTACTTGTGTTCGCTCAGCTTTATCCAACTCTGCAACTACAGGAATCGTTTCATCGCGATCCAAATAGTAAGTCATAGTTGAACCTGATAACATCATATTTAACTGATCTTGCAAATCACTTGAGGACAAACCAATTTCCTGAGCTTTACTTTGATTTACAACTACCCGCATTACTTTGAGATCTTCACCCCAATCATAATTTACATTCATTGTGTATGGATTAGCACGCATCACGCTTTCAACCTGATCGGCAATGGCCATAATTTGCTTAGTATCTGTTCCCGAAACTCTAAACTGCACCGGATAACCAACAGGAGGACCAAGCTCAAGACGCGTAACCCGTGCCCTTACATCTGGATACTGCGTTGCCAAAATTTGTTTCAAGTTAACTAAAACTCGCTCACGATCCTTAAAGCTTTTAGTTCGTACCAGTAATTGGGCAAAATTTACATTTTGCTGCTGTGCATCTAAAGTCAGAATAAACCGTGGCGCACCAACACCAATAAACGTAGTAACAGATGCAACGCCACTTTCTTTTAAAGCTAATTTCTCAAAACTACTTGCTTGAGCATCGGTATTATAAATTGATGCTGCCTGCGGTAACCACATATCAACCATTAACTCCGGGCGATCTGAAGATGGGAAAAACTGTTGCGCAACAAATAGTCTAAATAAAACCAGTGATAAGACAAAAACTCCGACTGTTCCCAAAACAACTGTACGCTTATACAAAATCACCTTACCAAGGAAATTTTTCAGCTTATGGTAAAATGGTTTATCAAAAATATTATGTCCAGCATGTTCTGCCGCCATTTTTTGATATTTCTCGATTGGCAAAAGATGATAACCCAAAAATGGAGTAAAAATTACGGCTACGAACCATGAAACAACTAATGAAATTCCAACCACTGCAAAAAGTGAATATACGTACTCACCTGTGGTTGAATTATTCATACCAACGGGTAAAAATCCAGCAACGGTAATCAATGTACCTGAGAGCATAGGAAAAGCGGTTGAAGTATACGCAAAAGTAGCCGCTTCAAATTTACTCATTCCCTCTTCAAGCTTTTGTACCATCATTTCTACAGCGATAATTGCATCATCGACAAGTAATCCAAGAGCAATAATCAATGCACCAAGTGAAATTCGCTCAAGATTAATTCCCATCATCATCATGATCAAAAACGTCACAGATAACACTAACGGAATAGATATTGCGACAATTACTCCAGTTCTAAAGCCTAAACTAACAAAACTAACAACCAAAACAATGATAACCGCTTCAACTAGACCTGTTACAAACTCATGTACCGACTCTTTTACCACTTCTGGTTGATTTGAAACAATCGACTCAGTAATTCCGACCGGAAGTTTTTTCTTTACTTCATCAAAGCGAGCTTCAATTAATTTACCAGTTGCAATAACGTCAGCTTTCTTATTTAGGACTATCCCAAGTAAAATTACTGGTTTGCCATCGAAATGAATTTTGGTTGTCGGTGGATCAACAAATTCACGTTTGATATAAGAAACATCTCCTAGGCGAAAAATTTTGCCATTCACCGCAATTGGTAAACTACGTACTTGCTCCACATTTTCAAAATTACCCGTAACACGCACAGGAATATCATCACCAGAAGTATTAAAGCTACCAGCTGAACTAACTGCATTCTGTGATTGCATAGCAGTTAAAACTTGCTGTAGGCTAACCCCAAGCGCAGATAGCTTACTACTTGATAAATTCACGGTGATTTGCTCATTTTGATTACCCATGATGTCAACTTTATTAACACCATCAACAGATAATGTTTCACGTTTAACATCTTCAACTATACGACGTAAGTCTTCATAGTTATAACCGCTAGCTTCAAAGGCATAGATATTGCTGTAAGTGTCACCAAATTCATCATTATAATAAGGTCCCACAACACCTGGTGGTAAGGTAGATTTAATGTCACCAATTTTCTTACGAACCTGATACCACGAATCGCTTACATCTTGCCCACGTACGGTATCACCAAGATTAATGGTAATAATCGCCGAACCTGGCTTAATTTGCGATGAAGTATAATCTAAAGTAGGTAATTCAAGTAATTTCTTTTCTATTTTGTCAACAACTTGATCCTCCATTTGCTGCTCGGTGGCACCAGGCCACTGGACAGTTACAATCATTGATTTAATTGTAAAATCTGGATCTTCGCGCTGATTCAAGTGTGTATAGCTATATAGGCCTGCAATAAACAACAAGACTAGGAAATACTTAACCAATGGTTGATTCTTTAACGCCCATTCAGAAAGATTCACATCTTTAAACGCCATACTTATAACCTCAAAATTTAGACAAAATAAAGTCCTCATTATAGCAGATTTTTTATGCACACCTAACCGCAACTTATTTTTGGAAAAAATATAATTCAAAATAAGGTATAATTTATGCCAGTAAATTAAAATCTATCATTCCAAAGGTCAATATGAAAAAAATCCTAATTTTAGGTATCGCAGCATTTTACGTAAACACATCCCAGGCATCTAACAGCAGCACAACATCCATTGCAAATAATATTCAAGCGTACAATCAACGTAATTTAACTGAGCTTGCAAAACTAGCCATCAATCCAAATGATAAACTAGCCAATTATCTTAATGCTAATGCTAATTTGGCTAAAAACAATCCAGAACCTAGCCTAAATTTCATTAAAAATAATTCAGATGGATACCTGAGAAATGACTTAATCCATCAATTACTCAGCTTTTATTTTGACAACCAAAATTGGGATGCATATAGCAAGGTTTATGCAAAGCTTTCACCTGAACAAGCTTCAAACAATGAAACTTGTGGTTACGACGTGGCTAACTTTGCACTTGGTAATAACTTAGCGACAAAAAGTGATTTTAACTACCTCATCGCTAACAAATTACCGCTATGGTGTATTTCACTAATTGCAACAAAGTTAAACGATGGCAGCTTGGATAAAGCCAGCCAAACTCCGTTTTTATACAGTCTAATTACCAACAATCAGATCACACAATTCAATCAACTAACTGGTGTATTTAAAATTAACTCAGTAGACTTATCTTCCAACACTTCAGCAAATAATTTATCCAATGTGTATCAAATTGTCTACCGAATTGAAAATTTAAGTGCTAAATACCCTGATCAAGCTTACGCTGAATTAAATAATGCTAATGTAAACAGCATGACGAAGCAATATTTATATAATTTGGTAGCCGCAGATTTGGCCAGTCATCAAATGTTTGATCTTGCAGTTAAAGCAATTAAGCAAGGTAATTCACAATACCTCTCAGATGAAGAAAACGAATGGCGTGTCAGAACTTATTTGGCAACCAATGATTGGAACAATGTTCTAACTACAATTAACAACATGCCACTTAAACTTCAAAATAAAAATTCATGGTTATATTGGAAAGCTTATGCAGCTGGTAAACTTGGACAAAAAACTACCGCGCAAGCAACTTTACAGAAAATTCCAGGTGATTATAGTTACTATTCATTACTCGCGCAAGCTGAACTCAACGCACCGTTAAACCCAAACTTTAGTGCACCACAAGGCTCAATTAAGGATATGGAATATTCCGATGATGCTCAAATGAGCTTTGATTGGTACAAAAATGGTAAACAATTAAATAACACTACCTTAGTACGTCTTGCAACACAAAATCTTTACTACATTATCAGTAAATCCAATGACAAGGATATTGCAACAATTAGTCGAAATGCTTTTAATCTAGGTTGGAATGAGATGGGAATTTATGCCGCAAATAAATTAGATATTTCAGATGCCAGTCTCAGCTTTCCAATTTTATTTAGCTCTCAATATAAGCGCTATGCACAGCAAATGGGTATTGATATGACATACCCAATGGCAATTACACGTCAAGAAAGCCGCTTTAATCCGAATGCACTGGCATTTGATGGTGGCGTTGGTTTAATGCAAATTATGCCATCTACAGCTGCATATATTGCCAAAAAAGTTGGCTCAAGTAATTGCTACAAAAACTATGACTGTAATATTCAATTTGGCTCTTGGTACTTATCACACTTAATGAGCAAATTTGGTAATAATATTATCTATGCTAGCGCTGGTTACAATGCAGGCCCTGGTCGCGCTCATCGTTGGCAACAATCATTTCAAAACATGGATAATCGTATTCAAATTGAACTAATTCCATTTAAAATTACTCGTGACTATGTACAAAAAGTCACAACTAATAAATTAGTCTATGATAACCTACTAAACAAATCGCAAGTTAATATGTTGACCTACCTGAATAAAATTAATAATAAAACCCAGACTTTTATCGTAGATGATGATAATACCAGTGGAGATGCAACTGGTTCTAGTAGTACACTAAATTAGCAATGCAAATATATCGTGTGGGTGGCTATGTCCGCGATAAATTACTGGGCATAACTCCGAATGATTGCGACTATGTTGTAGTTGGTAGTAGCCCCAAAGAAATGTTAGAGTTTGGTTATCGCCAAGTTGGTAAATTCTTCCCAGTATTTCTTCACCCACAAACTGGCGAAGAATATGCGCTTGCACGCACTGAGTCTAAATATGGTACTGGACATACTGGATTTAAGGTCAATACTTCTCCTAGCGTAAGCCTAGAACAAGATCTGCTTCGCCGTGACCTAACCATTAATGCAATTGCTGAAGACAAAAATGGCAACTTAATCGATCCATACAATGGATACTCCGATCTACAAAATAGATTATTACGTCATGTTTCATCAGCATTTGGTGAAGATCCATTACGCATATTACGTGTTGCGCGCTTTGCTGCGAAGTTAAACTTTGCTGTTGCAAATGAAACGCTAGATTTAATGCAAATTATGGCACTTAATGGCGACGGGCTTAGCTTAAGTCGGGAACGAGTATTAAATGAACTAGGACGCACATTAGAATGCAATTACAGCGAACAATTTTTTATAGTACTGCACCAAACTCAAAATTTACAAATTTTCTTTCCTAAATTAGCATTAAGTCTAAGTAAAAGTAATCATATGACCACTTTTTGTCAAGAATTAAAACTCACCACAACTCAATTACAACGTTATCAGTTGATTGCGCTGTATTTGGATGACGGCACAACGAATAAAAATATTTCAGAAATTACTCATGAGAAAAAACTATTCAAAAGCTTATCTCATACGCAGCTGATTCAACAACTGTGTAAAGCTAACGCACTTGACGCACAAAGTATACTCGCATTCTTTAAACAACTAGATATTTGGCGTAATCATGAACAATTTAAATTATTAGCCGAAAATTATGCAATTTATTTAACTTCGTGCAAAAAAGACCATTTATTAACTAAACTAAGAAAAATACAAAACATCGCACAACAATTAAAAGCAGCACCACTACAAAACCTGATTATCAAATTTAAAACTCAACCGATGCAATTAGCTACCGCAATTCAAAACTACTATTTAGATTTAATTTTAAAAAATATGGATTAACTATGATCACTCCAAATATTTCACCACACACCATTGAACAAATAAGTTTACTACTTGAAGTATTCTTGACCATAGGTGTCATCGCCTGTTCAATTAGTGGTGCATTACGTGCCATTGACTCCAAAATGGATATCACTGGAGCACTACTCCTTGCTTTCATCATCTCCAATGCAGGAGGAACCATTCGTGACTTGATTTTAAAGGCACCAGTATTTTGGATTAAAGATAATTATTATGTATGGCTGAGCCTAATCATTGGCGCCTCAACCTATATGCTTTTTTATTACTTACCTAAGCTCTTTACCAGTCGACGTTTAAATCAGATGTTACTGATTACTGATGCAATCGGTCTAGGTGTATTTTGCATTGCTGGAGTTGAAAAATCATTTATCATGGGACAGCCTGCAGGAATCGCGATAATCATGGGAATTTGGACTGCCGTTGGTGGTGGAATCATCGCAGATGTAATTGCTAACCGTATACCATTAGTGTTTTCAAGTGAATTATACATAACGGTATCACTATGCGGAGCAATTTTATACGTACTATTAAGTGCAATAATGCTACACTCATTAGCTGGTTTTATTGCTGTAATTTTCATGGTAATTTTTAGAATGTTAAGTGTAAAATTTCATTGGAAATTACCAATAATTCGTGCATGAGAATAAAACCCAACAATAACGTGGTATTTTGAAACAATGTTTTATCTAGACATTTCAATTACTTAAGCTGATGCATTATTTTTATTCGAAAATGAATTTGACACCCATTTCCGAGCTTTGGTATAACTACGTCTGTATAAGCCTAATATTAATATTTTTATGGAGCTATGACTATGAATAAGGCAGAATTGATTGACGCTATCGCTAGCGGTGCGGATATATCTAAAGTTAAAGCTGGCGAAGTAATTGATGCCTTTGTCTCTACGGTTACTAATGCATTAAAAAATGGTGACACTGTTACCCTAGTAGGCTTTGGATCTTTTACTACGGCTGAACGTGCTGCTCGCACAGGTCGTAATCCTGCAACTGGTGAAGAAATTCAAATTGCGGCATCAACAAGCCCTAAATTTAAACCAGGTAAACAGCTTAAAGATGCGGTAGCAAAATAAATCATTACTGGTTTAAAAAAAATCTAAAGGTGTCTTAATAGACACCTTTTTAAAATAATAACTCTTCTTTGAATCATAATGCATAATATAAACTGTATTTCGCCACAATGCTAGCCTTACTTAGCTCAAATAGAACCACGATAGCTTGTCTTAGCGCACTATCTTTACTTGCATGCTCCACAAGCTCTGGAAACACTAGCGGAAGCTCTAGAAGCTCCTCTAAAAGCAATTATCAAAGCACAAAGAAATCGAGCATGCCAAAAGTTCCACAAAAGAAACTACCTGGTGGTAACGGAGATAATTGGCGTTATTTGGGTACAACTAGCGATAATTTATTAGCATTGGAAATTAATGATTCCAGTATTGCTAATTCAAATGATATTAATAAATTTCAAGATCGTAAAACCGTCATAACACCAAGTAAATATAATTACCAAGGCACACCAAATTACAAATATAGCCTATCATGGTGGCAATTAAACTGCAGCCAGAAGCAATTTATGATAACATCAAGCAGCGTCTATGACACATATGGTAACTTACTTAAAAACTACTCATTTAGCGACAACCAACAATGGAGCACGGTTACTAGTGGATCAATTGCAGAACAACAATATAATTATGTCTGCAAAGGCTTAAACCGTACTTTAGGTTATTAATAGCCTATCTGAGTATCCATTGTGCAAACTAAATAATATAAGCTAAAATCTATATTTGCAACATAAATCTTCAAATGATAAATGCCAAATACTTACACCACTAAAATTATGCCATCATCTCTGCGCTTATCAGTCAAGTATCCTTGTATTACACAAACTCAAATTATCCGCGACGAAGTATATGAATTCTATAGATGAAAGCACTAAGTAAAACAACTAAAATAAAAACAATTACTGGATAATTACCGTAGTTTTGATATGGAGTGATTCCAACTCTACCTTGAACATAATCCTCCAAGATATTTTTCTCAAAATCTGGTAATTTAGCTATTACTTGTCCTTTATCATTAATAATTGCCGTCATACCAGTACTGGTGTCCTGAATAAAGTACCGTTGATTTTCTAAAGCACGAGCCTGAGAAATTTGCAAATGCTGATCTTCAGCAATCGTATCACCAAACCACACCATATCACTTAAATTAACCATTAGTGTAGACTGTGCTGCAGCATGAATTAACTCACTACCGAAACCATTTTCATAACAAATATTAAAAGCTAATTTTTGATTCGCTAAAGTAAGTGGAGCTTGATCGTAAGTGCCAGGACTAAAACCAACCATCGGAATATTTGCAAATGAATAAATCTTACCCCAAAACCATTTTAACGGAATATATTCACCAAATGGTACTAAATGCGCTTTGGCATAATATGGATACCCAGCTTGAGTAAATACAGTTGCAGAATTAACGTACTCACCAGCTGCATTAATTTTACGAGGCAGACCCACTACTAATTCAGCATGATTTAACTTGGCCAAATTAATAATATCATCCAAATAGTGCTCAGGTAAATACTCAGCAAAAGTTTGAATCGCTGTCTCGGGTAACAAGATGATATCGGCTTTACTGCGACTAATCATACTCGCATACATATCAAGATGCTCGAGAAACTTATTGGTTTCCCATTTTTCAGCACCATTTAGATTACCTTGCAACAAAGCAACTTTGGTTAATTTACCATAAGGTTGAGTGTATTCTTTATCGTGTAAATAATAACCACAGATTGCTAAAACTACAAAATAAACTATTGACAAGCGCTGCAAACGCGTAATTTGTGGTTTAGTGCTCACCATAATTTTATGATTGACAATTACTAAAAATAAAAAACCAATGATACTCAAGCTTAACCATGACACGCCATAGCTACCAATTAACGGAAAAAAGCCTTGCAAAAGAAAATTATTAACCTGAGTATAGCTAACATCTCCCCAAGGAAAACCCGCAATAAACCATCCTCGTAACCATTCACCCATCACCCAACAACTCGGAAATAAAATTAAATAATTAAATTCAGTTGATGGTGTAATTAACTTCTTAAACAAATACACAAAAACTAACATATATAAAGATAAATATAAAACTGATGCTAGCATACCTAATGCCGAAGTAAAAACATCAATTCCTATTTCTGTATGCAATGCGTAAAGTACCCAGTACACTTGTGAACCAAAAAAACCAACACTATAAAATAACGTACTAACAATACTTTGCTTTACGGATAACTGTTGCAAGCACCATAATAACCCCAAGACTGAAATAATAATACAAATTCCGCGATTAAATGGAGCATAAGCAAAAACACTTAAAGCACCAAACACGATTAAGACTAAATAATTAAATTTATTTTTAAGTGCTAACATAATCATCCACGATACTAATTGTTAACGTATTAATTTTTCTACTATCTGCACTGGTAATTTCAATTTGATGATTATCAATTTGAAAAGCTTCCCCTAGTTCAGGAACGCGCCCCAAAAATTTGCTAATGAAGCCACCAACACTCTCAACCTTCTCATCATCCCAATTTAAATCAGTCAAATTATTAAATTGCTCCAATCCACAATAGCCTTTAACACGAAAAACCTGTGGCTGCACCTCAACTATCGCGTGTTCACCATCAATTGAATCATGCTCATCGTCAATTTCACCAATAATTTGCTCAATAATCATTTCGAGAGTAACAATTCCTGCCACATTGGTAAATTCATCAACAATAATTGCTAAGTGAATATGTTTGAGACGCATCTCATATAGCAAGCTATCTAAAGGCTTCATATCTGGCGCAAACATCGGTTTACGCAATAAATCACGTAAATTAAATTCATCCGCGTTAGCAAAATATTTCACAATATCTTTACTGTGGAAAATTCCAACTACATCATTAATATTTTCATCAACTACTGGAAAACGTGAATGTCCTGTCTCGAGAATCAACTTAATAATCTCTTCAATTGGGCTATTGATACTAATCACATCAACTTCATGGCGAGGCAATAAAATATCTTTAGCACGCATATCACCAAACTGCAGTGCAGCTTCTAATAACGGCATGCTATCTTTATCAAAAACATTAGATTCTGCGGCGGTTTGTAAAACTTCAAGTAACTCACGACGAGTGGAGATTGGTCCAGCAAAAAGCTGTTGTAATAGATTAGTTTTAAATAATTTCATTTCTATCCTGATATGGATTTGCAAAACCTAAGTTATGCATGATCTGGCGCTCTAATAACTCCATAGCTTCTGCTTCCTCATCAATTAGATGATCATAGCCCTGTAAATGCAGCATACCATGAATTATCATATGAGCATAATGTTCTAAAGTAGATTTACCTTGGTCTGCGGCCTCAGCTTGAATAATTTCATCACATAGAATTAATTCACCACTCAGAAAGTTAAACTGTTCTCGAGCCTCAGGATATTCTAATGAAATCACATTGGTTGGTTTATTAATTCCTCGATATTCCAAATTAAGCTCTTGAGAACTATCTAAATCTACAATAGAAATAGAAAGCATTACATTGACATATTTTTGCTGCAAGCTAGCACGGATTAATTTCTCAATTTGATTACGCTTTGGCTGATGAATTGGTGCAGAATCGCGAATAAGGCTGAATTTTAACATAAATTATCCAAATTAAATTTACTCAATAGGAAATAAATTAAAAAGATATTACTTAGGGAATTTAAAATGTATGATAAAACAAATGTAATCACTGTATTAGTGATCAAATTTAAATTTTACAATTATGAAATGAGAAAATTGATTTGGTAGAATTAGATGGTGCCGCGAGCCGGAATCGAACCGGCACGGAAATCACTTTCCGAGGGATTTTAAGTCCCTTGCGTCTACCTGTTTCGCCATCGCGGCACTGTTAGACACCATCTGTGTTTTGGAGGCGGGGGTCGGAATCGAACCGGCGTCCACGGCTTTGCAGGCCGCTGCATAACCACTCTGCCACCCCGCCACACATACGGGCGCACTTGTGCATAGTGGAGCGGGAGACGAGACTCGAACTCGCGACCCCAACCTTGGCAAGGTTGTGCTC
>CAZZAV010000044.1:0-18918 GCA_964652705.1 uncultured Neisseria sp. | reverse complement strand
TATATCAATATATTATTGTATTAAAAATAGGCGGTTTAAAATTGCGTCAACTATATTTTATAACCTTAAAGTTAATTATAGAATTTATCTTGGTGGTTTCTTAAGTTTAGTCGATTCAATACGTGAATATGATAATATCTGACTTCATGTTTTGATTCAATTGTTAGGTGGGTATGCTTTTATTAAGTAGTATTGGTTTAGTATTTCTATTGCTAATTGCTAGTTTATTTTCTTTTTTGGAAACGGCAAGCGTCGCTATTTCTGAGCATCGCTTATTAAGCTTGAGCGAAGATTATCGCTGGGCTAATTATGCATTGCGCCTTAAGCGTCAATTAGAAACGGTTCTGATCTTTAGTTTATTTGGTAATAGTTTTTTTAATGCCATGGTAACGATGTTATCAACTATGTTGGTATTGCATTTATTTGGTGATGGTCACCAATTTATTCTGTCTTTAGCAACGTTATTGGTTACTTTGTTGATCATTATTTTTTCTGAGGCAACGCCAAAGATTATTGCATCTAAAAATCCATTAATTGTATTACGAGTGATTTCAATTCCATTGTATTATGTCTTTATTTTGTCCAAGCCCTTAATTTGGCTGATAGATAGAATTGTTTATATGATTACACGGTTGCTCGGCGTGGGAGATGCTGATGGTACGTCTTTGGATGAATTTAAAGCTTTAATTGCCGATAAGCGCTCTCCATTTTTAGAAAGTCATCGTTCAATTTTGCTAAATTCATTAGAGTTGGAACAGTTAACGGTTAAAGAAGTTGTAATCCCGCTACGTAATGTTGAAGTAATTGATTTAGACGATGATATTAGCAATTTACGTGATAAGCTGCAACAGTCACATCATACACGAATAATTGTTTATCAAGGGCAAATTGATAATATTCTGGGTTATTTACATGTTAAAGATGTTTTAACCCTATCTGGAGAAGCTTATTCAAAAGGTGAGCTGAGTTTGTTAATTCGTAAAATAACTTTTATTCCTGATTTTATTTTGATTATTAAACAACTGCGTTTGGCACAAGCTAAGCGTGAACGATTGTTTATGGTGGTGAATGAATATGGTGACATTTTGGGATTAGCTTGTTTGGAAGATATGCTTGAAATTGTCTTTGGTGATTTCACTACTGATGCACCCCATCGAAGTTATTTGATGATTAAAGAAGACAACGGATCATTTATTGTCGATGGTGCAACCTTAGTCCGTGAGTTTAATGAAGCCTATGATCTTGATTTGCCATTTAGTTATGATGCAATGAGTATAAATGGTTTAATTATGAAGCAATTACGTATGATTCCAGCATGTGGAGTATGTTTTAGGTATGAAAATATTTCTTTTGAGGTGCTACAGGTGGGCAAATTTTGGGCTGAAAGAGTACGTATTAGTGTTCTACCCGCACGATGATATCGCGCAAAGAGACTAGTTTGCATGGTAAAATAGGTGTTATTAATATACTATTAGGGTTAGTTCAATTGGATAAAAATGTCAATTAATAGCGGAATTTTTACAATTTTATTGCAGACTGGTGCATTGCTGCTTGAAGATGTCGAGCTAATTCGTGCAGCAATGCTGCGTGACGATACCTCTGTTATCAGTACAATTGCTGCTATTCGCTCAGATATTTCAACGGCTAAAGTTATTAAGTTGATTTCTCAGTTTTATGGGATTCCAATTTTAGACATAAGCTCCTATAACCTTGATTCTATGCCTAAGGATATTTTGCCGACTAGTTTTTTGATTAAACATAAAATCTTACTCTTAGGTATTCGCGATAAACGCTTGAAGCTTGCTGTTATTGATCCAACGACTAAAGAGTTATTTGAATCAATTACCTTTAAAACTGGTTTGCAAGTTGATTTGATTCTGGTTGATGAAACTCAGCTAAAAATGGTTATGGATCAGAATAGTTCCAATTATTTTAAGACGATTAATTTGGACGATGATGCGCTTGAAGGTGTTGAGTTTGCTTCTGATTTATCGAGTGATAGTGATATGGTTAATTCGGATGATGATGATCAGCCGATTGTGAAATTTGTCCATAAAATTATTTATGATGCGGTGCAGATTGGTGCTTCAGATATTCATTTCGAACCTTATGAGAAAGTTTATCGTGTTCGTTATCGTATTGATGGTGTACTTAGTGAAATTGCAACACCGCCTAATGCCTTGAAAGAAAAAGTTGCTGCACGGATTAAAGTTGTTTCAAAGTTGGATATTGCCGAACGTAGAGTTCCACAGGATGGTCGTTTAAGATTATCACTATCTGCCAGTCAAATTATTGACTTCCGTGTGAGTACTTTGCCTACTGCATTTGGTGAAAAAATTGTGCTTAGGATTTTAGATCGTAAATCAGCGAGTGTTGGGATCGAAGCTTTAGGTTTTGAGCCTGATCAGCGCAAAATAATTATGGATACAATTAGTCGCCCATATGGGATGGCCTTAGTAACTGGTCCAACTGGTTCTGGTAAGACAGTGTCATTGTATACCTGTTTGAGCTTATTAAATGATTCGAGTAAAAATATCTCTACGGCAGAAGATCCAATTGAAATACCACTATCTGGAATTAATCAGGTTTCAATTAATGAAAAAACCGGTTTAACTTTTGGGGTTGCTCTCCGAGCTTTTTTACGCCAAGATCCTGATATTATCATGGTGGGTGAGATTCGTGACCGTGATACAGCAGAAATGGCAATTAAGGCCGCTCAAACTGGGCATTTGGTTTTATCAACATTACATACCAATGATGCGCCATCTGCATTAACCCGCTTAGTAAGTATGGGAATTCCAACTTATAATGTTGGTGACGCAATTTTGACAATTATTGCGCAACGTTTAGTGCGTAAGTTGTGTTCTAAATGTAAGAAACTAGCTAAATTTGATCAAGAAACTTTATTGGCATCTGGATTTAGTTTTGAAGATCTTAAAGGTGGTTGGCAGCCTTATGTGCCTGTTGGTTGTTATACTTGTCATAACACTGGCTATAACGGACGTTTAGGAGTGTTTGAGGTAATGCCAATTTCTGATGAGTTAAAACGGTTAATCTTGTTGAATGCTACTTCATTAGAGTTAGCAGCCCAAGCTCGTAAAGAGGGTGTTTTGAGTTTGCGGCAAAGCGGCCTTTTAAAAGTTCGTCAGGGAATAACTTCGATCTCAGAGGTTGAGGCAAATACTAATGAGTAAACAATAAAATGGCACTATTAGGTAAGGATGAGAAAGATCTTAGCTGGCATTATGAAGGTCGTAATAAATCTGGTGCATTGGTTAGTGGCACGGTAGAAGCACCAACAGCAATTATTGCACGAGTAAAGTTGCGCAAAAAAGACATTACGCCACTTTCAATTAAGCCACAAACAGTATTTTCTGGCTTTAGTAATATTTTAGGTGCATTACGTAGTAAACCAAATAGTAAATCTAATAACACTCACGAGAAGCGAGTTAGTTTGTTTACTAGCTTGGCACGCTCGCGTGAAATTCATACTTTAGTACAAGATCAAAATAAAGATTCCAAAAATAAAAAGAAAGTTAAGCGTCCTGTAAAAGATAAAGAAATTACAATTTTTGTTAAACAGTTTGTGGTGGTGATTAAGGCTGGAGTTCCGCTCTTACGTGCGTTTGACATTGTAATTAATGGGCAGGAAAATCGTAAATTTGTCATGATTTTAGAAGATATAAAATTTGGGATTGAAAATGGCTTGAGTTTATCGGAGTCATTTGGTAGTTATCCAAAAGTATTTGATCAGTTATTTATTAATTTCTTGGCAATTGGTGAACAAGGTGGTATTCTCGAGACTCTTTTGACTCGTTATTTAGAATATAAAGAGAAAGTTGATGCGATCAAACGTCGAGTTAAATCGGCGATGTCTTATCCGATTATTGTGGTGATCGTATGTTGTTTGGTCTTAAGTGTGATTTTGGGATTTGTGGTACCACAGTTTCAGAAAATTTTTGAGAGTATGAATGCTAAATTACCAGCTCCAACGCTTATTGTAATTGCATTATCGGATGTTATTGTGCATTATTGGTGGCTGGTTATTGCTGTAATTGTTAGCATGGTGTATTTATTTAAATATACTTATCGAGTCGTGCCTCGCTTTAGATTTTTTATCGATAGTGCAATTTTTCGTGTGCCGTTATTTGGTGATTTAATCCAAAAAACTTTAATTTCACGTTGGACGCGTACGTTATCGTTGATGTTTGCCGCTGGAGTTCCTTTGAATGGGGCGTTGCGTTCAATTGCGACGTTAGTGGATAATTATCTATTTGGCGCAGCAACTTTAAATATTCAAAAAGATGTTGAGAGTGGAAGTAGTTTGTATGTTTCTATGCAAGCCAGTAATATCTTTCCTAATATGGTGACGCAGATGGTTGCTGTTGGTGAAGAAGCTGGTTCTTTAGATTTTCTTCTGCAATCAATTGCAGATTATTATGATCAAGAAGTTGAAATGGTTATTGAAGCTATTTTGTCTATGATTGAGCCCGCGACAATCGTAGTGTTGGGTTCTGTTTTAGGTTCAATTATCGTTGCGATTTACTTACCGTTATTCCATCTCGGCGATGTTGTAGGATAGTGTATGTTTGATAGCTTGAGTTTTTTATTTCAAAATAACCTAATTTTCCGTGTAATTTCTCTAATGTTAGTTGGGTTATGTATCGGCAGTTTCTTAAATGTGGTAGTGTATCGTTTACCAATAATCTTACAACGTGAATGGCGGAATCAGTGTCTTGAGGTGCTTGGTAATGAATGTAAGCTTGAAGTAGATCAAAGTAAATTTAATTTAAGCTATCCTAGTTCGCATTGCCCAAATTGTAAAAATAAAGTACCAGCATGGTCAAATATTCCTTTGTTGGGTTTTGTGTTATTGGCAGGTAAATGTAGTCAATGTCAAGTTAAAATTTCCTGGCGTTATCCTATCGTAGAGCTTTTAAGCGGAATGTTATTTGCGTTGGTAGGTTATATCCTGAATGATTCATGGATGATTTTGGCCTGTGTGAGTTTTATTACAGTTGTGCTGAGCTTGATGCTGATTGATTTAGATACCTTTTTATTGCCAGATGAGCTTACTTTGCCTTTGGTTTGGCTGGGTCTATTGTTTAATCTACACGGTATGTTTAGTGGTAATTTGATTAATGCCGTAATTGGTGCAGTAGTTGGTTATTTGTCGCTATGGTCATTGTATTGGATTTTTAAATTAATTACTAAGCGTGAAGGTATGGGTTATGGTGATTTCAAGCTTTTGGCAGCTATTGGTGCATGGCTAGGTTGGCAGAATTTAGTTAGCGTATTATTGGTTTCATCCTTATTAGGGATTCTTTATGCCTTAATCTTGCGTTTAAGTGGACGCTTGGCAAGTGGTAACCCGATTCCATTTGGTCCATTTCTGGGTGGGGCAGGAATTATTACTTTGTTATTCGCTAAAGATTTATTTCCTGTCTTAATTTATTAAGTTGAGGTAAGTTAATTATGATGGTAATTGGTCTAACTGGTTTGATTGGTAGTGGCAAAACCATGGTAGCAAATTTATTTGCCAAGTTAGGTGTTCCAATTATTGATACAGATTTGATTGCGCATCAATTGACTACACCGAATGGGGTGGCAATAATGCCATTATGTGCCGAGTTTGGTATGGAAATTCTGGATGGGCGTGGAAAATTACGCCGAGACTATCTTCGTGAAATAGTGTTTACAGATGTGACAAAACGTCAGCGACTAGAACAAATTTTGCATCCATTGATTTTTGCGCAGGTTCAAATTGAATTAAGCTTAGTGGGAAATGCTGCATATGCTATTGTTGTGGTGCCGTTATTGTTTCGTAGCCCAAAATATTTGCAATTAACTCAACGTAATATTTTTGTTGATTGTAATTACGATTTATTATTGCAACGTTTGGCACAGCGAAGTAATCTTCAACCAAATCAGGTTGATGCAATTTTAGAGCAGCAGGTTAGTCGCAAGCAGCAGCTTGAATTGGCAGATGACATTATTGAAAATAATGGTGATATTGAGAGCTTGTCTATTATGGTTAAAAATCTCCATCAAAAGTATTTGTTAAGGTGATATTTTATGTTTAAACGCCTACCTTGGCCCAAAATTCCTCGCCAGATGGTGCGAGTAATTGGTTGGCTATTTTTTACGGTGTTCTTTGTAACAGTTTGTTTACCGTTGCTATTTTTTTATTATTTATTTAATGCTAATCAAGTCAAACAAATGGTAATTAGCCAATTTAATAATGAAAACTATTCGGTAGTGATTGATGGTAATGTTGAGCCACGTTCTTGGCATGGTTTGAGCTTATTTATTTCTGACTTAACAGTTGAGGATAAGAAAAAGCACAAAGTTTTGCATGTTAATACAGCTAATTGTCAGTTGTCTTGGTTGGATTTAATTGTTGGGCATTATCGTGTACGACGGTTGGCATTGAATGGATTGACGTTTTATCAAAATAACGTTGCGAAGAGTAATTATAATGATTTATTTAATTATAAGACGATAAATAATTCCGAATTTAAAAATTTAACTACTTTTTCAATTTCAAATTTAGCAATTATCAATAGTGATGGTAGTTACTTAATGAAAGATGCTGGATTGCGAGTAGTTGATCTAGAAACTTTACCTGAATTTAATTTGAGCTTTAATTTGTCAAATTATGCGGCCAGATTAAGCATGCAAGGGCAGATTTCTAAAATCTCGGAGGATAATTTAAATATTCAGAATTTAACGTTATCGTTGTCAAATAAGAGCTCGAGTATTGAGTTGCAATCAAGTGGGCATTATGCTTATAAAACACAAGAGTTGTGGTTAGAAAGTGCGCGTGGAATTGTGCATGTGCCAGATTATCAAGGTGGATTAGCGATTGACACTTTGCTCTTATCTAATTATGGTTTGACAATGAATAATCTATCAACTACTTTGAATGGTTTTGAATCAACTAGTGCTCGAAGTTTCACGGTTAATGCAGATAAGATTAATACGACAGATTTTGCCAATTTCACAGCAGATAAAATTGCGACTAAATATGAGTTTACAAATGCTAAGCGGAGTTTGGATGTTGGCTTGAATTTAAATCAAGTGCACCTTAACCCAACAATGGATGTGGTGACGGATAGTTGTAAGTTAGAATTTAAATATCGTATCACAGGGCAGCAAACTGCGACTTCTAGTGGTGTTATGAATGGTCATTGTGGTTTGAATGGTGCGAAAGATTTGATGAGTTTTAATTTAAATGGCTTGATTAATCAATCTCCAATTAAATTAAATTTAGCATATGATTATAGTTCTGTACTGCCAAATGTTACTTTGGATGCAGCTGTTAATAATTTGGATATTAGTAAATTCATGGGTTCAGCACAAGGTAATCTTTTGCCGTTATATTCGGATGATAGTCGGTTACCGTTTGAGTGGATTAGTTGGTTTAATTTAGTAGCAACTTTGAAATTTAAGCAACTAAATTTGAGCCATGTTAATTTGAGCAATGTGAATGCAACATTAGCAGTAAAAAATCAGGTTTTAAATTTAAGCCAAATTCAAGGCAATGTTTATGATGGTGATTTTAATGGCTCTATGTTATTGGATAAGGTCGGTGAATCTTATAACATGAGTTTCAAAAATAAAATTAGCAATGTGAATTTGCAAAAAGTATTTGCGAGCATTTTTAATGTTACGGCAATTAGTGGTAAAGCAGATTTACAAATTGATACAACGGCAAATGGTATACAAAGTTATGAGGATTTACATAAAAAAGTAAATGGCTCAATTGATTTGAACGTTGATGATGGTGGATTTAGTGGTATTGATTTTAGTTTATTTCTAAGTCCAGAGAATTTGGCAGTTTTTCAAACTAAAAATACGGTTATGACTAATTTTACTAATTTAAAAGCCAAATTTAATTTCACCAATGGTGTTTCTGCGCGCAGTAAATTGGCTTTTCATTCTCCATTAATTATGGCTAATGGCGATGGGATAATTGATTTTTCGAAAACAAGCTTGGATTATAATATGATTGTGAGTAGCATTTTGCCGAAAAATGCACAAAATGTAAAATCAGTTTCAATTCCCATTATGGTGAATGGAGATTTATTTGCACCAAAGATTTCAATTCAAAATATGACATTAAATACGAATAAAGTTCATTCTTCCAAATTGCGTAAATAGTAGGATCAATAATAATGAGTAATATTCTGAAGTTAGTTATTCCAAGTAAGCTAGAGTTAGCAAGAAGTTATATTGGACAATTTAAGTTTGGTGGGATTTTTGTGCGTGGTAGTGGCGAATATGAGTTGGGCGATGAAGTTTTTTTGCTAATTACATTGCCAGAAACGAATGAAAATATTGCCGTTACCGGTAAAGTTAGTTGGTTAAGCCCTGCTTCTGCTGTTGGCTATCCATCAGGAGTTGGCGTACAATTTAGTAATGACAAAGTTGGTAGCGATGCAAAGAGCAAAATTGAGATTATGTTAGGTGGTTTATTACAACACCAGCAGGCAAATTATACATTTTAAATAGAGGTGCTTATGTTAAAAGGTTGTATTACGGCGATAGTAACGCCGATGTTTGATGATGGTAGCGTTGATTATGAGCGTTTAAGTGAATTTGTTGAATGGCAAATTAAGAGTGGCGTGGATGGATTAGTCGTGGTTGGATCAACTGGAGAATCCGCTGCATTAAGTGATGCTGAAAAAATAACGGTGATTAAACATGTGATTAATGCGAATGCTGGTCGGGTCAAAATTATTGTCGGTAGTGGCACCGCTGCCACAGCTTCAACTTTAGAATTTATTCAGCAAGTTAATCAAATTGCAGGTATTGATTATCTAATGTGTTTGACTCCATACTATGTTAAGCCAACTCAAGAAGGATTGTTTTTACATTTTAGTGCAGTTGCAGAGTGTTCAAAATTTCCAGTGATTTTATATAATGTACCAGGTCGGACGGTGGCTGATATTCAAGATGAAACTATCTTGCGTTTGGCGCATGAATGTAAAAACATTGTCGGTTTGAAAGATGCGACTGGTGACATTAAGCGTTGTACTTACTTGTTGGCGCATAAACCAGAAAATTTCTTCTTATTGTCGGGTGATGATGCTAGTAGTTTGGCATTTATGCTTGCTGGTGGGAATGGAGTGATTTCTGTGGTGAGTAATATTCGTCCAGCATTATTTAGTCAAATGTGTTCTTTGGCATTAGTCAATCAGGTTGAGCAAGCTAGGTCTATTAATGATCAATTGATCGGGTTTTATGATTTATTGTTTGCTGAAGCTAATCCAATCCCAGTTAAATGGGGGTTATTCTTTGAGCAGCGAATGAATTCTGCACAGTTACGCTTGCCTTTGACAGTTTTGAGTGCTGAATACCATGAACCTTTAAAAAATTTACTTAGTAGTGTTAAATAGGAATAAGATTAGTATGCGTAATATTCTTCGATATAGTTTGATCAGCGCCGTATCTATGGTTGTATTGGCAGCGTGTAGTGCTGTTGATTCACAAGCAGTATTTACTTCATCTGCACCACGCCAAACCGTTGATTTGGCAACACCTCCAGGTTTGACATCACCTGATTTGACAACTAATTATAAAATGGTACCCAAAGCACAGCAGCAGGGATATCAAGTTTCTAATATTACAAATATGTATATTGCAACAGGTGGTTCACAACGTTGGTTAGTAATTGAAAGTCAAAATGTAAATACTATTTGGCCATTAGTAATTGCTTATGTCGGACAAGTTGGCTTAACAGTTAAGTATCAAAATCAATCGATTGGTGTGATCCAGTCGGATTGGGCATCACGTAATACAGCTGTTCCGCAGGGGGCTAGTTTACGTGGATTATTTTCATGGATTGGCCTTGGAAATATGTATTCTTTGAATTCAATGTATATGTATCGAGTTACTTTGTGGCAAGATGGTAATAATGTGATTATGATGGATAGTAATTACCAAATGGATGAAGAGTACTTAGGTTGCAACTCACCTGGGATTGCGAATACTTCGAGTATGGCCTCTTCAGATCAACAACAAACTAAATGGATTCCACGACCATCTAATCCACAACTAGAGCTTGAGTTCTTAACTCAGTACATGACTTTTGCTGGTATGCCTGCTGAACAAGTAAAACAAGCTGTTGCTGCGGTGCAAGCGCCAGCTAAAAATGCAGCGGTTGTGAATAATCAGGTTGTAGTTAATGATCAATTTGATCGAGTTTGGTGGCGTACTGCGCTAGCCTTAGACCGTGTGGGTTTAGGTGTGGTAGATAAGAATCGTAGTGCTGGTGAATATTATGTTTATCCACTGCAATCGCAAATTGATAATCCAGATCCAGGCTTTATTACAAAATGGTTTGGTAATGAATCTGAGACTTCTGCAACTGGACCTAAAGCGCTTTATACAGCTAAATTAACTGCGCAAGGCAATCAAACTGTGATTAGTTTAAAACTTTATGATAGCGCAAGTCTGGATCCTAATTTTGCTTCTAATCAGAAGAAGTACTTGGATGGTTTGGCATCACAATTTCAGTAAATGAGATGTAATATGAAGTTGCTACGTGAGAGTTTAGAGCAGCTTTATCAATCACAGTGTCGAAGTCCTCAAGAACAGCGTGATGCGGTAATTGATGTTTCGCGGCGTGGTTTTTTAAAGCAAGCACTTAGCGCAACCCTGTATGGGGCGGCGATGAGTGCTTGTACGCATAAGGTTTTTGCGGAGGGAATTAATGGCTTACCTGATTTGGGAGATAATGACAGGAGTAATTTAACACCTTATGAAGCTGATCAACTTGGTCATCAAGTAATTTTGAATATTTATTCACAAGGCAGCATGCTGGAAGATTATGATAGTTTAGATTATATTAACAAGCTGGGTAATGAATTGGTCAGTTACTCACCGCTTGCTGGTCAAGAGTTTAACTTTTATTTGATTAAAGATAAAGATATCAATGCATTTGCATTACCAGGTGGTTATATTTGCACCAATAATGGTCTAATTTATGCAACATTAAATGAATCTGAGTTTACTTCGGTAGTCGCCCATGAAATTGGCCATGTTGTTCAGCATCATATTTTTCGCAATATTAGTGTGCAAAATCGTGCACAACAAATGGGAATGGCTGGGTTATTGGCTGGTGCATTGCTTGCGGCGGTGAACCCTGGTTTGGGAATTGTTGCTGCACAAGGTGGACAGGGTGCTGGAATTCAAAATATGCTGTCATTTTCGCGTGACTATGAGCGTGAGGCGGATCGGGTTGGACAGCAGTTAATGTATAAAGCTGGCTTTGATGCACATGCGATGCCAGAGTTTTTTCAGCGAATGCAGGATTCGTATAAATTTAATAGTAATGATGCGCTGGCATTTTTACAGACGCATCCAGTTACGGTTGAACGTTTAAGTGAAGCTGAAGCGCGGGCTAATCAATTGCCTGTTAAAATGCGTCAGGATAGCGTCGATTTTCTTTTAGTGCGCGAGAAATGTCGGGTGCGCCAAATTACACCTAGTGATGCGTTAAAATTTTATACGAGTGCTATTCAATCACATCGCTATGTTAGCCTTGATGCTCAATTATATGGTTTAGCGCTAGCGCATTTTTTAAATAAAAGTATTCCTTCAAGCATTGAATCACTTAATAAAATTGCTAACCCACATTATCAAGGTCATCCTATTATCATTGGTTTACGTGCGCGCCAGTTGGTTGCAACGCGTGATTTTAAACTTGCTGATCGACTTTATGATCAAGCGTTAGTTAATTTCCCAAATCACAAAAGCTTGTGGATGGGACAATTGGAGTTTTTATTGGGTAGTAAAAATTATGCTAAAGCGGCTGGACGTGTAGATATTATTACACAAAATTTTCCTAAAGATCCAGATGCATGGGATCAATATGCCATTTTATATGCAGATGATCGTTATGATAATCCACTTCGTTATCATTATGGTTTGGGTAGTGAATATTATGTTTTGGGGTCATACAAAAGTGCGCTTGATCAATATCAAACTGCTTTAAAATGTAAAGCTAAACAACCTGGTGATGAAGCAATTTTGGAGTTGGTTAGCTCTAGAATTCCTGATGTAATGCGCAATCTCAAAGGATAATTTATTTTTATTTAAATGCGAATTTTCAAATTTGTTCGTAGATCCATAAAACTTGGTGCACATGAATTTAAATCGGTTATAATCAACCCGAATTACTCTAATTAAATTAGTCTTAATAAGGTTTAGCATGGCAGAAGTTTACCAATATCGCAATTTCTATAGCATTATCGTCAATAATGCTCGACAAAATCTAAATAAAACAATTATTTATGATGGTGATTTGAAAATTAGTAATCAGCAATTATTGGCTCATGCAGATAATATCGCGAGCTACTTGGCTGATGCTGGTGTTAAAGCTGGTGATAAAGTAGCTTTGGTTATGTCTAATTCGTGGCAATTTGTCGCAAATATTTTTGCCATTAGTAAGCTTGGTGCGGTGTTGGTTGCGATAAATAATTTCCTTAAAGAAGATGAAATCTCCTATATCCTTAATGATTCACAAGCTAAAATTTTATTTTCTTCGGTTAAATTTGCCAAAGATACTCGTGAACAAATTATCAAGACTGATGTAGAAAAAATAATTTGGGTTGATGGTGCACCAATTGAAAATACGAATAATTTAGATTATGCTAAGTTATTAGCTAATCCTAAAAATACTGCTAAGTATGCGGATTGTGATGCTGAGCAGTTGGCATTAATTGTCTATACTTCTGGTACAACTGGTAAACCTAAAGGTGCGATGCTGTCATTTAAAAATATTCAATCCAATACCACAGCTTGTATTCAGCATTTACGTGTTAAGCATGGTGGAATCAAAATGGCGTGTTATTTGCCGATGTTCCATGGGTTTACTTTGACTGTAACAGTTATTTTACCGATTATTACAAATAGTGGCGTCGTTGTAATCCGTTCAATTGCGACTAAAGGTGATTTTGCCAATTTATTGAAGCAAGTTTTATTAAAGCGGATGCCTTATTTCGCAGGTGTTCCTGATGTTTATAGTGCTTTGTCGCGAGCTAAATTGCCGTGGTATTTTCACATGTTTCACTCGGTTAAAGGTTTTATTTCTGGGGCTGCGCCATTGGCTGAAGAAACAATGCGTAAATTTGGTGAAAGCTTTAAACGAGGTAAGTTATTGCAAGGTTATGGAATTAGTGAATGTTCACCAGTAGTATCGACAAATGTACCGTGGGCAAATAAAATTGGTTCGGTTGGGCGTGCATTACCAAGTTATCAAGTTGAATGTTTTGATGAAGAAATGAATCAAGTCGAGCGTGATACGATTGGGGAAATTTGTGTTAAAGGTGACTGTGTAATGATGGGATATTTTAATCGCCCAGCTGATACATCTGACACAATTGTAGACGGTTGGTTTAAGACTGGAGATATTGGTAAAGTTGATCGTGATGGATTTATTTATATTATTGATCGTAAAAAAGACTTAATTATCAGCAAAGGAATGAACATCTATCCACGTGAGATTGAAGAAATTATTTATACGAATGAGAAGGTGAATGCTTGTGCTGTAGTCGGATTGCGTGATATTGAAGCAAATGAGACGCCAGTTGCGTATATTGAACTTAAAGAAGATACGACTGCGACTGAAGCGGAAATTAAAGATTTCATCCGTCCATATTTAGCACCGTTTAAACAGCCGCGTAAAATTATCTTTATGGAGCAATTACCTCGTAATGCAACAGGGAAAATTTTAAAGCGTGAGTTACGCGAATTAGTCAATAAAGTTTAAGCATTGTGGCTATAAAATATTAATAAAGCGTAGAGAATAACTCTACGCTTTATTAATATAAGAAATGTCGGCAAATTTTGAGAAATTGGTATTTAATTATTTATTCAAACATCCTGCTTGAGCATTTTATTTACAATATAAGAAGAAATAATCTGGTGTGGGATTTTATTACGATTAACTGTTAAGTATTTTTGAGTTGTGAGAGTGAGAGTTTAACTACTCTAGCACCGGTACTCAAGCTATATCATAATCCCGCGTTTTTACAATCAGATTTTTCAATACTGTTCCATACATCTGCATCGCTATAATCTTTTGCGCGTTCATATGCAGCTTTAACTTTGCCTGCATGGATACAAATGTCAACTGGTGTACTGTCATTTTTAAGTGCAGCATTATATGCATCAATGCTATCCAGAATAGTTTTTTTATTCATTAATTCAGTGCTTTTATCGATGGCAGGACAAACTGCTGGTTTCGTTGTTGTTTGAGTTGTCGATTGGTTACATCCAGCCATAAGTATACCGAGTGTAATGGTTAATATAATTTGTTTCATTTTTGATCTTTATAAAATATGTTTAAATTGTTCGAGAGTTATTTATCATCTTAAGAGACGGTAGAATATTTGTCTATGAGTATTTTAATGTTTGTTTTTTTGTGAAATATTTAATTTGGCAGAAATACTCGTATATAGAAGTAAAATACTAAAAATTAAACCGTTCGCTATGGAGCGAAGGACGGTATTGTAAAACAAATATATTTTTATGTGAATAGCTATATTTGCACTGGCTCATGTGCAAAATTGCATAGTCAATGTTGCGTTAGAACTTTATTGGCTGATCTAAGTGTAAGGTTTCACAGATGACCATCACATGTTTTTGGATATTGAATATTAGCTGTAACCATAGTAGTTTTATTTGTCAATTTACCTCCAGATCAGAATTTATGGCGCTATTATACAGATTTGGTAAAGATTATAAAATAGCAGTTTGTGGATAACTGTTATTCTAGACTTAAATAAATATTTGAAGCAAATTTACTTGATTAAGATGAAATTTAGATCAAAATAAGTTTAAAATTGAATTAGAACCAATTAATAAAATTATGAAATATTGTCCTTGAATATTTATTACAGTTTGCAGAAGATAGAATTGGTATATTTGGAGTTGTAATCCAAAATATATTTAAGTATGCTTTAATGTTAAAATACTTGGTTATTGATAGTTAAATTAATGGAGAAATTTATGCATGTTACTGAGCGTCGTAAGTGGTATATTGGGTTTGGAATTGTCTTGATCCTAATTGTGGCATTATTAATAATTTTGCAAGCAAATTGGTATTGGATTTTTGGTTTACTTGGCTTGTTGTCGGTTGTCGGCGTTTATGATCGATTACAAACAAAGCATACTTTATTACGTAATTTTCCTGTTTTGGGGCATATGCGTTATATTTTGGAGTTCTTCCGCCCTGAGATTCAGCAATATTTTGTGGCTAGTGATGATAGCGAACGTCCATTTGATCGTAAAACGCGTACGGTTATTTATGAGCGTTCAAAAGGTATTTCTGACACAATTTCGTTTGGAAACGATAAAGACATCATGAAAGCTGGCTATGAATGGGCATTACATTCATTGGCGCCAAAGCATCATAGTGAGGTTGATCCACGAATTATTATTGGAAATGAGCAATGCCGTCAACCATATTCGGCATCACGCCTAAATATTTCGGCATTAAGTTTTGGTGCGTTGTCCAAAAATGCGATTATGGCATTGAATTTGGGTGCCAAGCAGGGTAATTTTCTACATAATACCGGTGAAGGCGGTCTGACCGAATATCATTTGCAAGGTGGTGATGTTGGGCTACAGGTTGCAACTGCTTATTTTGGTTTTAGAACACCAGATGGTAATTTTGATCCAGAAAAATTTAGAGCTCAGGCAATATTGCCAAATGTCAAAGTAATCGAAATTAAATTGTCCCAAGGTGCAAAACCTGCACATGGCGGTATGTTACCAAAAGAGAAGATTACTCCAGAAATTGCCCGTATTCGTGACGTTCCAATGGGGAAAGATGTTTTGTCTCCACCAACTCATCGGACTTTCTCGACTCCAGAGGGGTTATGCCATTTTATTGCTCAATTGCGTGAGTTGTCAGATGGTAAACCAGTTGGTTTTAAATTATGTATTGGTAAGAAGACTGAGTTTTTTGCGATATGTAAAGCGATGCTTAAAACTGGAATTTATCCAGATTTTATTGCGATTGATGGAATGGAGGGTGGTACTGGTGCTGCGCCATCAGAGTTTGTGAATTCTATTGGTATGCCTCTTCAAGAAGCTTTGGTGTTTGTGCATAATGCTTTAGTTGGTTGTGGACTACGAAAACATGTTCGCTTGATTGCTAGTGGTAAAAATAGTTCAGGCTTTGATATGGTACGGATGATTGCGTTAGGTGCGGATGTGATTAATTCTGCACGGGCGATGATGTTGGCACTAGGGTGTATTCAATCTAAACAATGTGGTAGTAATACTTGCCCAGTTGGGGTTGCAACGCAAAATCCACGCTTATTTAAGCAGTTAGATATTGAAGATAAATCGCAACGAGTTAATCGTTATCATTCTGCAACAGTGAAGAATTTTATTGATTTAGTTGGAGCAATGGGATTAGATAATCCAAGTGATATCCTGCCTTCAAGTGTAATGCGTCGCATTAGTGATCATGAAGTGCGTTATTTTGATGAAATTTATGATTTTGTAAAACCTAACTGTTTGCTCAACGACGAAACTGTTCCAGATCAGTATCGTCGTTTTTGGGATGCGGCGACTCCAGATACATTTACGTTTGTTCGCTAAACTAAAATTTGTGTTGAACAAATAAGTTTGGATTATAGTGCGTAATTAGAATAGTTTCAGTGTATTGGCTAAGGAATTTGTGAATAATTTTTTAACTCAAATGATTAAATACGTTACAATATCTTGTTGTTAATAAAATTTAACTGTTTTAAATAATAATTTTAGGAATTTAATATGTTAAAAAAACTAATTTTGATTTCGGTTGGCGCTTTATCATTAAATTTAGCTTGTGCTGCTGGTTTGAGCGCACCAACGTATATTCAATATAGTGCTTCAATGTCAGAAAAACGTACGGCTGTAAAAGGTGTATTGGATACGGCTGCGCAAACTAAAGCGCAAAAGGTGTATATTTATTATCACGATAGTAAGTCACAAGAGTTGGCAAATAACATTAGCTCTAAAATCCAAGATAAATTACCAGCTGGTTGCACTGTTTCAGTTTTGGACCAAGCAACTGGTGAGCCGAAATATCCTTCAAGTGTAACTCCAGATGGAGTAGCATTATTTGTGCAAAACTAATTGTTGAGCAGATTTAATTGTTAATATTAGCGGGGATTTAGTTCCCGCTAATTTTCGTTATATGCCTTAAATTTACTATAATTTATCTATTTTGAGCCAAGTATCGCCGATAATCAATTTAGTATGAAGATTAATTTTATGATTGATTAGTTATTGATACTTAATTGATTCAGATTTTGAATTTAATTTAGATAAAATTAAATTTTAGTTTTATTATTTATCAGTTAGAAAGAATTTTAAATGACTAGAACTCGTTTTGCACCCAGTCCAACTGGTTTTTTACACATTGGTGGGGCTCGTACTGCTCTGTTTTCATGGGCTTATGCTAAGAAAAATAACGGCACATTTATTTTGCGGGTTGAAGACACTGACGTTGAGCGTTCAACGCAAGAATCAGTGGATAGTATTTTGCATGCTATGGACTGGTTAGGTCTAGATTATGCTGAAGGCCCATTTTATCAAATGCAACGGATGGAACGTTATAAGCAAGTAATTCAACAAATGTTAGTTGACGGTAGCGCTTATTATTGTTATTGTTCACGTGAAGAACTCGATGAAATGCGTGAAGAGCAGCGTGCACGTGGAGATAAACCACGCTATGATCGCCGTTGTCGTGAGTTGACTCAACCTAGAGCTGGCGTTACGCCTGTTGTGCGCTTTAAAAATCCAATCGATGGGGTCGTGGCTTGGGATGATTTGGTTAAAGGGCGAATTGAAATTGCGAATAGCGAATTAGATGATTTGATCATCGCGCGTTCTGATGGCACACCAACCTATAATTTCTGTGTAGTGGTTGATGACTTAGATATGAAAATTACGCATGTTACACGTGGTGATGATCATGTTAATAATACGCCACGGCAAATTAATATCTTGCGTGCTTTGGGTGCGACACCCCCGCTGTACGCACATTTACCGATGATTTTACGTGATGATGGGCAAAAGATGTCAAAACGCCGTGATCCTGTGAGTGTGATGCAATATCGCGATATGGGAATTTTACCAGAAGCTTTGCTGAATTATTTGGCACGTCTCTGTTGGGGGCATGGTGATGATGAAGTTTTTAGCATTGAGCAATTCGTTGAGTGGTTTGATTTGGATAATATTTCAGCCTCGCCAGCTCGTTTTGATATGAAAAAACTCTTTTGGGTAAATGCGCAGCATATTAAGACTTTATCAAATGAGCAACTTCTAGCTTTAGTAAACGAGGCTAAGTGGAATTTGGATACACCAGATTTAACGTTTGCGAGTTCTTTCGCGGAACGTTTAGCAGAGCTTGATATTACCGCAATTTTAGATCTGGTGCGTGCACGCAGTGATAATTTAAACTCAATTGCTGCTGAAGTTGCTTACTTTTATCAACCACGTACACCTTCGGCAGAAGATAGTGCTAAACACTTAACTGAAGACGCACAATTAGTCTTAAATAAATTTGCAAATTCTTTAGAATCATTATCTGAATGGAGTTTGGATGCAATAAAATTGGCAATTAAAGAGTTTTGTGCGACGCAGAATGTGAAGATGCCACAACTTGGAATGCCACTACGCTTAAAATTATGTGGAACTACACAAACTCCTTCGTTTGATGCAGTGATATATATCCTAGGTAAAAACAATGTATTAGCTCGTATAGGTGCATAATTGCTGGGTTTATTTGCATAAAATACGTTAAAAATGTTGACATAACTCTAGCACTTGAGATAGAATACCTATCTCAACGTTAGGGGCGAATTAGCTCAGTCGGTTAGAGCGACGGAATCATAATCCGCAGGTCCGGGG
>CAZZAV010000043.1:0-19777 GCA_964652705.1 uncultured Neisseria sp. | reverse complement strand
TCTGAGTATAATTATGGTAATAAAATGGCTTTAATAGTCTACAGAAATATTAGACCATTACAACATGTTGAATACTACCTTGAGCACCTGCTACATTTAAACTACCTGTAAAGTTCACCCCACTTAAGGCAGCCAAGCTCACGTAGTTATAATTCACCACTTGTGACGTGCTCTGCGTTTCCTTACCTGAGTTATACGACAGACTAACTAATGAATTACCGAGATTGCCTAAAGTCATGCTTGGTGTACTAAAGTTCACCGCACAAGAACCACCAGCTGGAATTGAAGCACAGCGTTCTGGGTTGATCAAGATAAAGCCATTGCTATCTTCGTAACCACCCATGTTGAAACCAATCTTAGCCAATGCTGACTTGAGCTTAGTTTTAACTGTAGCTGAGCCTAAATTAAAGCTCACACCATTAGCTGTACTCGTGCCATAGTTACGGACATACAACGTACCTTGCGTTGCAGAACCATTTATCACAGGTACCGAAGTCATCGCATCAATGCTCACTTGAGCACTACTCGTGCTAGGAGAACCACTACCAGAGCTGGAGCCACCAGCTCCACCTCCGCACCCTGCTAGCAACACCGCACTCGCCAGAGAGAGACCAAAGACTTTATTCATATAAATCTCCATAATATTGTTAAAACATTAAATTCAAATAGACAAATAACTCAAAATCATAGTACAACAACACAATTAAAATAATTAGTTGTTGACAAAACGTATTTTTGCACACTAACTAGGCAGCTATTTATCCAACCATAGTTAACACATATCTATGCAGTGCATAAATAACACAAAGACAATGATTGCAGCACATTCGATCAGTGGCTTCATAACAACCTCTTAAAACACAACAATTTTAGTGTAGCAATAATGACACAAACGCAAGTAGAGAAAAGGGTAAATAATTTTAAATTAAAAGAGTAGAAAGATTTGCAGCAAATAAATGTAGCTAATTAAATTTATTCCCTGAATGATGCACATGAATGGATTAAGGAAGAAAGCTTTGCAAGAGATAACAAAAAACGAGTTAAAATATAAAAAACCCCATAGTATTTAAAATACGGGGGTTTCAGATTTATTTATTTGAAAATTAATTCAATGGTTGTAAACGCTTAGCATAGTAAGTATTTACTGTATTTGCCATCCAACCACCATCATAGAAAGTTTGTCCAACTACAGGCCATACACCAGTTGCAAACCCACCAGCACCCCAAAGGATCGAGAAGATATGTGCATCAGCAGCTTGTTTTAATTGTGCATTATCAGTATGACCCCAGTTAAACTTGTTCAAAGTTAAACATTGTGATGCAGATTTATTCCGACATAATCCATAGCCTGCTTCAGCTAAATTACCCACACCCAAATTAATCCATGGCGCAATATTACTTAATGTGCTATCCAAACGTGGATCACCAAAGAAATACACTGGTGCTGAACCTTCTTCCTGATCATTAACATTGGCAACTACTTGCTCAGTATTCGTATGAATATGTGCTGCAGGAATTTGCCATAACATCACAGGGACATAAGCTTTACCATAGCCAGATGCTGAACCTTCACTTAATTGTTTAGATAGCTCAACAATATTTGCCCAATCTTGATCATTATAGAATGTTGCTTGATTGTGTACTTGCTGATGGAATGATGGCATTTGACCAACATAATCATCTGAGCCATAACGATCTAGGTAAATAAAGTCAGGCTTATAAGTACCACTAAAAACTTCAAAGCGTTTTAAATCAGCCAATACTGCTTTTGCAAATGGCGCAACTGCACTAGCACCACCATGCACCCACCAGCCACCACCTGGTACAGCGGAAATATTCTCATGCCAACCTAAATTCACATTTGGTCCATACTTTTTAGCTAAATAATTCTGTGCTTGTATCCAACCATTAAAGTTACTACTAAATGTTGGTGTTCCAGCTGGAGCTGCCGCGTTAGCACATTTAGCAACCACCGCACCGCCAACACAATCAACAAAAGCCATTCCAGCAGTATAATTATCAGTCTTAGATTTTAACCATGGCATTAAATCACGTACAGTACCATTAACCGTAATCTGTTGATTGTCCCATGAATATTTACAACTAGCCTCTTTACTAAAGTCAACTTGCTTAGTCATAATACATGATGCTTGCGCAACCGCTTGATTAACATTAATTTTCAAAGCTTCAACATCAGCTTGACGATTAGTATTCCCAATGAAACCAAGTAAATCTGGACTCAATAAAATTGTTCCATGTGTACCGGTTAATGCAGGAGATTGCGTTTGCAACGTATCCGCTAAGAAAATCAAATTGAAGAAATGCTTAGTTAAACGATCAAGATCTTCAACATCATCAGGATTCCAGCCACCACTTAATTGCCATTGGTATTCAACCAAAGATGGGTTCACTGCATAACCAGTTTTGTCACGAATAGCTTTACCCATAGTCATCATATTATAAATTTTATATGGCGACTCAATTCGACCTGGATCACCATCACCACCAGTACCATTGTAAGTAAAGATTGAATCAATTCGTTGATCCGTTGGTTCTGAAGTTGGTACACCATTACTAATCGTTCCCATTGCTAAATAATTTGGCCAATCATTTAAGCCAACTGGTGGAACTACAGGTTTAGTAGCAACCACAAATGCAATATTCTGCGTAGTAGCAGCACTTATTACGCCAGTTGAAGTTAATGGATTTTGTTCGTAGTTACTCAAACCTGCAGTCATTGCATACCCAAGATTTAAATTTTTCTCAACTTTATAAACTACAGGCGCATTTGTTTGACCAGCATAGCTAACATAGTTATATTTGCTCGTTGCATCTTGAAAACTCAAGCTTGCACTATCACCAGCTTGTAAACCAGTTGTATTTAAAGTCAAATTCACCAGATTAGCTGCAGCTATTTTGGTAAATGGAATCGCTTGAGTAGTCGTAACATTGGCTTTAATTGTAGCTACTGGTAGACCAGATTCAACATAATATAAACCAGATTTAGGATCAGCAATTCCAGCCACGCTCACTACATAAGCATGTGTTGCATCACTAATTGGTAAATTTTCAGTAGTAACTGCTTCACCTTGTTTAATCAAATAGCTATTTACAACTTTATTACCATCTTTGCTATTTAACAATTTAACTGTCAATGGAGCAGTATAATTTGGTACCATGCTCGCAATAGATAATTTTAAAGCCCCAGTTTGTACTGCAGGGGTAGGTTGTGTATATTTAATTGTACTTATCGTTGTTTTATTCGCTGACACACTCGGAGTAGCATTTGGCGTATAAGTAATTGTGTCACTACCAAGTTTACTTGCTGATAAAGTATAATTACCCACCGCAATATCTTTAATTTGGGTCGTAATACTTGCACCAAGCTGATTTGCAGGAATGGTAATATTTTGCACAATATTACCATTTGCATCAGTTACAGCGACTTTAACATCACTACAAGTAACGCCAGAAGAACAACCAGCCAAGCTACTATCAACGACCACATTCAATTCACCTTTTTCAACAACAGGTGGCGTTGCACCGCTAATTGAAAAAGTATTCGTTGCTGTAGTCCCATCAAATGTTCCACCATTGGCAGTATTCGCACCACCACTAAAAGTCAACGTCTGACCTTTTGCAATACTAGCATTAAGATTTTTGCCATCCCAAGAAGCCGCAGCATCAATAGTACCAACTGTCTTGTTCGCTCCAGAATTAACAAAATCTAACGTATAATTAGTATTATTGGCATATACAGATGAATGACCAATTGTAGCTGCTTTATTATCCGTAGTTTGTGCAGTAAAACTAACCGTTTGACCTTTTAAATCAACCGCATTCGCACAATTATTCGTAATTGAAACATTACCATTAATATACCAACCAGTTCCAGTAAAATTCACTTTACCAATTAAACATGAGCTAGCTGCAAATAATTGTGGTACCATCGCATTAACTTGCACCGTATTCACACTTGAGCTACCCGATGAAGCACTACTACCGCCATTACAAGCACTTAAGCCAATTGAACTTAACGCTAATAATGCGGTAGTTAATTGATTAAATTTCATTTAATTCCCCCAAATTTAAATATGTCTAATCAATTCACTGACATATCTAGTTCTATAATTATTTTATCGATTTAATCATATCTAGTAATATTAAGAGAGCCTACAAATGAGACTCTCTTAATAGATTAAAGTTTAATTATTTACAAGCCTGTAATGTCCATGCAGACGTTGTAGCAGTACCTGTTCCTGGAGCATAAGCCCAAGCCGCCGTACTATTACACCAAGCCGCAACACCAGCATTACATTTGTAGAACTGATTATCGCTTGCTTTAACAATCGTACCACTTACATAACTACCACGCCCAGCTGGATAAACTTGCGCCTTTGTCGGGCAATTATCTGCTGGAGTTGCAGTTGGACTTGGCGTTGGCGAAGCACCACCAATTGTCGTTTGCGTCACAGTACCAAAGTTAATATTTAAATTCGTTGCTAAATTAGCGATTGCATCATCCAATAATTTGAAGAATTTAGTTTTACCAGCTGATGTAGAAATATCTAACAACACGGTTGAACTTAAACCATTAGCGGTTAAGGCTGCTGTAAATGCTTTTTTGCTATCTGCTGTTGCAATATAGTCATATTTATTCGCACTACTTACATAAGCCAAAGTACCAAAAGCATTTTCAAAAACATATTCAATATCTTGTACACTTAATTTGATACTATTAGTACCAGTAATTGAATCAGAATTAAAGGTTTTTTGATTATACATTTGATCCAAGTAAATACGAATTTGACGTGGATACAAGATAAATGTTGAACCAATAGCTTCAGTAGAATTAATAGTTGTTTTGTACACAGAATCAGATAAAGTATAATCACCTAATGATTTCAACTGTGTCATTTCTGGATTTGTCGTATACATACCAGCACATACGCGGAAATAATCTTTAATGATTGCTGAATAAGTTCCCGCGTTATACGCAGCGTTCAAAATCAAATCGTAAATATTATTTACATTTGTTGCTGAACTAGCTAATTTCAAATTACTCATACATTTAGCATAATACTGAGCTTGTGGACCCCAAGTTTCAGCATTATTCATTGCCAAACGATTCATATCATTTAAATGGAAATAAGCTGCCGCTAAAGGACCAAAATATTTTTGATCAAGTGAATCTGGACCTACTGATTTAGTTTGATCACCACTATCTTGTTTTTCAACCGTATAGCCTAAACCTTTTTGCAATGCCACAAAATTCACTAATCCAACACCAGTATCATTTTCTAAACGTTTAGAGTAATCATTAATTTGGTATGGACCACCTTGACCAGATGCTAATAAACTTGCGCGTTGTGTAGCATCAGCATTAATCCAATCAGTAGTATTTGTATAACCAGCTGTATCAATATTTTCTTGCAATAATTGACCAAATACCGTTCCATAGATATAATCTTTGTTGAATTTTAAGTTTGGTTCTTTTTCTTGCATTAAACGCCCAAGTAAAGCACCAGCCACATAATTCGAAATAATCAAATCAGTATAGTTAGCAGATAAGGTTAGCTTCTCAACGTTACCAGAACCAAACGGTAAATTTAAATGGTAATTAATTACACCACTTGCGGTACTTAATGGCGTAAATTTAATTGGCGTTGGTAAACCACTTGCAGGAACTGGTGTAATCGTTGGAGTTGGACCAGGTGTCGCAGTAGGAGTAGGTGTAGGCGTTGGAGCAACACCACAATTTGTAACTAAAGTCCATGGTTTGCCACTACCAGCAACACCGCTATCTGTTTCAGGATCATTGCCTTGTGTCCACCAATTATTTGAATACTCTTTACCATTGCGAACAACTTTAGTTCCAGCAGTTGCATAAGCTTTAGTTGCATCCCAAGCAGCAACTCCATCACAAGTTGATCCAGTTAAACCATTTTCAGATAATTGCAATGTTCTATTTTGTGCAACTGTTGAACCATCTGCAGAAGATCCACCGTTACATGCGGTTAGAGCAATCGCCCCTAGAGCCAAAAGTATATTTAAGGTTAATTTGTTATTCATGATATTCCCTTTCTCATTACAGGTTTATTAATAATGTTAATCATTTATGTAGTGATTGTACTACTCAAATCACACCTAACGAAACCGTCAATTTTGTATAACTGTTATCCGTTGATAAATCTTGCATATACTGACTAACATATAATAAAAACCCCACAGCAAATTTTTAATATAAGCGTATCAATGAAACATATCACAAAAATCATCAACAAACATGGTCTGAAACAAACTCGATGCACACATATATCATACTGGAATATATAAATATATTCTATATAAAAACTTAACCACAACACACATTACAAAATAATTAGCTACCCAAACAAATGAAAAAGGTAGATCAACAATGATCTACCTTTTAATCAAATTAAGCTTTTAAATCCCAAATTCATAAGTCATTTATTAAATTACATATACAACTGTAGCTTTTTTGAGAACAACTATAATTTTATTTATACAATAAAATATATTATTCTTAATAAATATACTCCAAACAAAAATACCACCCCAAAACCACTAAATATTTATCTTGAGTAAATGATTACTAAAGTTACAAACTTACAACAGCAGAGCAACAAACAGAGATAAAACTATTTTTATTTTAAGAATAAACAATCAAAATTATATTCTATAATAAGAATATAAATTATATCTCTGTAGGTCATATTAAAATGAAAAATTTAATATTATTTATTAAAATATTAACTGAAAAAATCATTATTAGCAACGAAGTCTCAAGAAATTAATGTTGATATAGAACAGAAATTAATAAATTGAATTAGAATGACTAATTAGCCTGCTGAGTTATACAATAATTATTATAACGCTTATTTAAATCCGAGCTATATTTACTACAACAAGAATCCACAGCTTCACCCAAAGACGAACTTAGCGGAGAACTTTCAATTGTAGCAACACAAGAATTATGATTATGCTTAATTGCTAAAACATAACCATTTAACTGCTGAATAATTTCATTGTACACCACAAACTCTTTGCTCTCCGCAACGCCAAAACCATCTGGCACTGGGGTATATTTGCCAGTTGCACAACTACTTAATAAATGAACTTTATCAAATTCTTGCTTAGCTTCAAGTTCTGAATCTGCATTTAGCTCAATAATCAACGCAACTCGACACAAATGAGATTCAGTCATCGGATAAATTGCTGAACTTTTTAATATATCTTCATAAGTAAGTTGCTGAGCTTTTCGTTCCGAAATATAACGCGTATAGAAATCAGAGTTTTTATGTTGACTTTCAGCTAGTCGAGTTAATGCACTCAATGCGCCACTTTCCACGTTCAAGGGATCATTAGCATCTAAGCCTGAAGCCCGCGAAAACGCTCGAATGCCATTTGCATTTGCCAAAGCTTCCGCTGATGGACTTCGACCAGTATTACCACCACAAATAAACAAAACGTCCGTATATGCTGGTTGTGACAAACTAACAGCTTCAGAATTAGAACTACTACATGCAACAAGCGTACCTGAGACTAGCAAAGTTAACATTACTGAATTTAAAGTTTTTTGCTTCACTCAAACACGCTCCATATCAAAACATAATCTCAAATTAAATTTTCATCGGCAAAATCACCATTTGCATACCACGCAAATGTAATTGACGCTGCATGATATTTACTGTATTATTATGTAACATTCTTGTCCACCAGCTTTCATCAACGAAAACCAATTTACCTCCAAAGAATACACAATCAGAATAATCAACTTGAATTTGTTCCGCCAATTTAATTAACTCTTCAACCCCATTCACACCATAACTGAAATAACCTGCAGAAGGTAAATCATGCATCGTACAGAAATAACGATACCCTTCAATAATGCGATTCAAATCCTGACGATATTTCTTCTTAAAGACTTCTTCGTTTGAAAATACTTCAGAATCAATCTCACCAGAGGTAATAAATACAAAATTTTTAAATACACCAGGAAACATCCTTTGTACCCATAACAAAGTATGCAAACCAGCGCCAGAATGCTTAGTTACAAAAAACACCGCAGTTTTTAATTCACTATCTGCTACAGGAATTAAATTCTGATTTTCTAAATCATGATCATTGAAATGCGAAGCAAACATCTGATCAGCTTCATCTAATTTAACTCCAACCTTACGGTAATGTTCACGAACCAAGAAGCAGAAACCAATCGTACACGCAGTAATTACTACTGTTAACCAACCACCCTCAGTGAATTTTTCAACCGTAGTTACAACTAAAATCGAGGCACAAACCACAAAGCCAACGAGTGCAATTAAAAACTTACGCAACCATGGCTTATTATTTTTTTCCTTACGTACGCGTAACCAATAAACACACAAACCAAGCAGCGACAATGAAAAAGTCAAAAATACATTGATACTATATAGTACAACTAACGTTGAAACGCGTCCACGTGCCCATAATAAAATAATAATCGCGGCAATTCCAGAAATTAAAACGCCATTCTGAGTTACTAAACGCCCAGATAACTCACGAAATTGACGAGGTAACCATTTATCTACTGCCATATTAGCCATTACAGCTGGACAGCCCAAAAATCCAGTATTAGCACCTACAAATAATAAGGCTGCTTCAAAGAAAAGAATCACAGCTAACCAATGATGATTAAAGCCGACTTCACCAAGAATCTTATCAAATACAACTGCATTTAAAGTCTGGCCAAAAACTGGTTCAGCATGCCAAAGTAAATATAATACAATTATTCCACCCGCAGTAAATGACAACGACAACGCCATATACAACATAGTAAACTTACCAGTACGCACACGTGGTTCAGCCAACATATTCACATTATTCGATACTGCTTCAAGCCCAGTATAAGTACCACCTCCAAGTGAATAAGCACGTAACAAAATCGCAATAGTCGCCATTAAGCCAATTGAAGATGACATTTCATGTGATTCACGGGCCGCATTTGGCATAATTTCTGCTAAATGATTCACATGAAATAAAATACCAACCACAATAATGGCTAAATGAGTAACTAAAAACCCTAAAAATAAAGGAATTAATACTCGAATCGACTCTTTCATGCCACGTAAATTCAGCATAATTAATAATACAATAAATGCGATTTCAACTTCTATTTTATAATTTAACCACCAAGTTGGTAGCAAACTAAATACAGCATCAACACCACTCGCAATTGACACGGCGATAGTTAGGACATAATCAATAATTAATGCCGAACCAGAAATCACTCCAGCACGAGGGCCAAGCAGGTGTGTTGCAACTTTATAACCACCGCCGCCAGATGGGAATAACTCAATTACTTGATTGTACGCAAAGGAAATCAGAAATACTGTAAATGCGGTTGCGATAGCTAAATAAATTGCTATACTCGTATGATTACCAAGGGCTAAATATGCCTCCTCCGGACCATATGCCGATGAAGATAAACCATCTGCTCCAAGACCAATCCAAGCAATCACCGCGATCAGAGCAATGTGTTCTTTTACTTTTGGACTGGATGCATTAAGCGGTTTACCAATCAGAATGTTTTTTAGTACTCGCAACAAGCGCATAAATAATTCCTTACAGAGATCCCATTACGTTTTAACTTACAAGAAATCAAACTTAATCACAAATTTAAATTTAATTCGAAGCCATATTATACTATATCTAAAAACAATTGCTGCACTACAGCACAAGTAAATTAACTTATCTTAGTTTCAGGCTTGACAACGGCATTCAATTACGCTAAAATCATAGACTTAAACTTTTTTATAAACCACCGAGGAGGTGATTTTTTATTGCCAGTGATAAGTTCGGATTAAATCGAATTCATCCATAAAAACAGATTACAACCAATTAAAAAATACATAATTAAAATTAATAAAAACATAAATCCTTAAAGGAAAAAAAATGCCTGAAATTAAAGTTCGTGATACTGAATATTTTGAAGTTGCGCTGCGTCGTTTTAAAAAAGCTGTTGAAAAAGCTGGTACTTTAACTGAGTTACGCTCACGTGAGTGCTATGAAAAGCCAACAACAGAACGTAAAAGAAAAATGGCTGCCGCAGTTAAACGTCACTACAAAAAAATCAGATCGCAAATGTTACCACAACGCGGACGTTAATCCCCACTTAGCTACGATTTAATCGTAGCTTTTTTATTAACGATAAGCATTAATTAACCACTTCAAGTATCACAAAATAGATTAAAATTATGCCATATATCTCAATATATGGATAATCACAATGTTTAAGCAGCAAATCATCGAACAAATTAGTGCTCAAATTAATAACCTAATGAAAAATAACCCATTAAGCGACTTTGAAACCAACTTTAAATCACTTCTACATGCTAGTCTAGATAAACTAGAATTAGTCACTCGTGAAGAATTTGAAATTCAACAAAAGGTTTTAGCCAATACTCGTGCTAAGTTGGAAGAACTAGAACAAATAATAAAAAACCTTGAAAGCAAATCATAGTTCGGTATGAGTCTCGCTAAATTATTTTCGCGTGCACTAAATGGCATGGAAGCTCCGCAAATTATCGTCGAAGTGCATGTTGCTAGTGGCTTGCCTAGCTTTTCAATTGTTGGATTACCAGATACAGAAATCAAAGAAAGTCGTGACCGAATACGTTCAGCAATTCAAAATTCTGGTTTTGATTTCCCAGCGCGGAGAATCACCGTTAATTTGGCTCCTGCCGACTTACCTAAAGACTCCAGCCGCTACGATCTACCAATCGCGCTTGGTATCGTTTTAGCCAGTGGTCTATGTAACCCACAATTTAAGCTAGATGATTTTGAATTTGCTGGAGAACTAGCATTAGATGGAGAATTGCGCCCAATTAAAGGTGCACTCGCAATGGCATACGGCATTGATAGGAGCTCTCGCCAATTCATTTTGCCAATCTCTAATGCAAATGAAGCTTCTTTAATTGAAAACCTACACGTCATCGGAGCACAGAGCTTAACCCAAGTAATTGAATTTCTAAGCGGCAAAATTTCTTTACCACGAAGCAACCCCAGCGCCAATTCATTAAATCTCGACGAAATTACATTTGAACAAGATTTTAAACAAGTCAAAGGACAAATTAGCAGCAAGAAAGCATTAGAAATTGCTGCAGCTGGACGTCATTCGATTTTAATGATTGGGAATCCAGGATGTGGAAAATCGATGCTTGCTAACCGTATCTCCTCAATTTTACCTAATTTATCACCCACACAGGCAATTAGTAGTGCATCATTACACTCATTAAGCACTCAAGGTTTTAAGCTAGAAAACTGGTGTAAAGTACCATTTCGTGCTCCACATCATACAACCTCAGCGATAGCATTAGTCGGTGGCGGCTCAAATCCCAAACCTGGTGAAATTAGCTTAGCACATAACGGTGTATTATTTTTAGACGAACTGCCAGAGTTTGATCGTAAGGTCCTTGAAGTTATGCGTGAGCCTCTAGAGGCAAAAAAAATCAGTATTGCCCGAGCCAAAAATAAAGTTGAATATTTAGCCGATTTCCAATTAATTGCAGCGATGAATCCATGTCCATGTGGCCATTTAGGTCATCCACAAAAAACTTGTAGTTGTTCAATCGAGCAAATAAATCGTTATCGTGCTAAAATCTCGGGACCGTTGCTAGATAGAATTGATATAGTTGTCGAAGTACCAACGCTAAATCCAAATGAGTTACAGGATCTTGCTGCAGGTGAATCTTCCAAGCAAATTCGTGAACGAGTAATTTTGGCACGTGAAACGCAACTAAACCGCCAGGGTAAATTAAATTATGAATTAACGAATGATGAAGTTGAGCAAAATTGTAAGTTGGACGAAGCTGCCAATAAGTTATTACAACAAATTGTGCAAAGGCAAGGCTTATCAGCCCGTGGTTATTATCGACAACTAAAATTGGCACGCACTATTGCAGATTTAGCACAAAGCAAAATAATTACCGTTGCTCATATTGGTTTAGCTAACCAATATAAACGCAACCTCTAAATTAATTGGAACCATTGTGAAATTTATTATCGGATTATTAATCGGAATCGGGCTTGCTGGTGGCGTAGCATTTTTCCTCAACAAAGCACAAAACCCTTTTGTTGACAAAGGTCTTGGTATGCATAATGCTTCAGATCCAATTACCCAAATTAAAAATAATTTACAGCCTATAACTTTGGCACCAGGCACCAAAATGCAGCAAGCAAGCTCTGCACCAGTTGCAAATACTAAGCCAGCCGCATCAACCCCCGTCTATGATTTCTATGATGTACTACAAGGCAAAAAAGACTTGAGCACTAAAGAAGTTGCATCAGCGGTAACTCAAGAACGTTATATAATACAAGTAGGTGCATTTAATGATCCAGATCAGGCTAATGACATGAAAGCGCGCTTGGCGTTACTTGGTTTTAACTCCAAAATTAAATCGCAGCAAAATAATCAACAAATAATTAATCGTGTATTAATTGGTCCATTCAATGATAATGACAAAGCCCAAGATACACTAACCCAACTTAAAGATCAAGATATTAGCGCAACCATTATTACTTTACATTAAGGATTAAACATGAAAAAATTAGCATTTACATTACTTAGTAGCATAGTTGTTACTAGTGCTTTTGCCAAAGACATCCAAATTAAGCAAGGTACGGATTATAATTTGGTTTCAGGCGTGACAAAACCTCTACCGGCAACTCCGGGTAAAGTTAATGTTACCGAATTTTATTCTTATGCATGTATTCATTGTTCAATTTTAGAGCCAACACTAGATCAGTGGTATGCTGGAACTAAAAATGTTCAATTAAACCGCATTCAAGTAGTTTGGGAAAATAACTTCAAGGGTTATGCCAAAATTAATGCTACAGCTCAAGCATTAAACCTTGGTACTAAATTTAATCAACAAGTCTTTAATGCGACAATGACTGAGCGCAAAAACCTAGAAGACCCAACTCAATTACAAAGTTTCCTTAATGCCAATAAGACCATTGTTGACCCGAAAAAATTTATGGCGACTTACAATTCATTTACCATTAGCACCAAGCCACAAGAATATGCACAATACACTCAGGCTTATAATGTTACTGGAACCCCAACTTTCATCGTAGGAAACAAATACGTAACTACTCCGGCACAACCCGCACAATTAATTCAAGTTATTCAAGCTTTAGTTGATAAAGTTAAAACTGAACAAAAAATTAAGTAAGGAACAAATCATGGATTTTACAACAGCACGCTTTAACATGGTAGAGCAACAAATTCGCCCATGGAATATGTTTGATGAACGTGTCTTAGAATTACTTGGTACAATTAAACGCGAAGATTTTGTTCAACCAGAACACCGTAATCTAGCTCTTTCTGATGTGGAAGTTCCACTTCCTGGTGGGCAAAAAATGCTCTTTCCTAGAATTGAAGCCAGACTATTACAAGAGCTAAAATTACGTAAAAAAGATAAGGTTCTTGAAATTGGTACTGGAAGTGGTTATGTGACAGCACTATTGGCTAAGATGTCTGATTTCGTCTACAGTCTAGAAATAAACGCACATAATAAACAATTTGCTTTAGACAACCTAATTAAAACAGGAATTAAAAATATTAGCTTAATCGAAGCAGATGGATTAAATGGTTATGAAACCAAAGCTCCATTTGATAAGATTTTTGTTGGTGGCAGTGTTGCAACAATCAGCGAGAGATTAAAAGGCCAATTAAAAATTGGTGGCCGCTTAGTTGCAATTACTGGAACAGCACCAATTATGCATGCAATATTAATTGAAAAATTAGCAGATAATGAATTTAAACAAAGTACTCTATTTGAAACCAGTGTTGATCCATTGGTGAGTGCAGCACACACCAATTTTGTATTTTAATTTATAGAAAGAATATTTAGCATGGCTGAAAATAACGATAAAGCAAAAGCCCTCCAGATTGCCCTCGCACAAATTGAAAAACAATTTGGTAAAGGCTCGATCATGCGAATGGATGAAAAAAATGTCGCGAATGACATTCAAGTAGTATCAACTGGTTCACTTGGAATTGATCTGGCACTTGGAATTGGCGGTTTACCACGTGGACGTGTGGTTGAAATCTTTGGACCAGAATCTTCAGGTAAAACTACCTTATGTTTACATGTAGTAGCAGAAATGCAAAAACAAGGTGGAACTTGTGCTTACATTGATGCAGAAAATGCATTAGACCCAATTTATGCACGTAAACTTGGGGTTAAAGTTGATGACATGCTAATTTCTCAACCAGATACTGGCGAACAAGCACTAGAAATTGCTGATATGTTGGTGCGCAGCGGCGGAGTTGATCTAATTGTTGTCGACTCTGTTGCGGCTCTAGTTCCTAAAGCAGAGTTGGAAGGTGATATGGGCGATAGCCACATGGGATTACAAGCACGTCTAATGTCACAAGCACTACGCAAATTAACTGGAAATATTAAACGTACCAATACCTTAGTAATTTTCATTAACCAGATTCGAATGAAAATTGGTGTAATGTTTGGATCTCCAGAAACTACGACTGGTGGTAATGCATTAAAATTCTATGCCTCGGTACGTATCGATATTCGTAAAACTGGCAATATCAAAAAAGGTGATGATATGATCGGTAGCGAAACTCGGGTAAAAGTAGTCAAAAATAAAGTTGCACCACCATTTAGACAAGCAGAATTTGAGATTATGTACGGTGAAGGAATTTCACATACTGGTGAAATCATTGATTTTGGTGTGGCAAATGACATTATTGAAAAATCTGGTGCATGGTACAGTTACAATGGGCAAAAAATTGGTCAAGGTAAAGAGAATGTGCGAATATTCTTAAAGGAAAACCCAGCTATTGCTGACGAGATTGAAGCTAAAATTCGTGGCCTAAATTCTCCAGTAGTTCATGAGGTACCACTCGAAGAACGCGAAATAGATGCAAGCACCGATGCTGAAGAACTATAAACAACACAGTAATTAACTAAGTAGCGTGACCTATCGGTTACGCTATCTTCATTTTATATAAGCACTCATGGCAGATAAACCAATTAATCTTAAAGCAAAAGCAATTGACTTCCTCTCGCGACGCGATTATTCTTATAGTGAATTATATAATAAACTAAAGAAATATAGTACTGATTTAGATGCTATAAAATCTGTGGTGGATGAAATGGCTAATCATAAATACCTCAATGAAGAGCGCTTTGTGGAAAATTTCATCTATAGCAAAAGTAAAAAATATGGCAGTGTAAAAATCAAACAGCTCTTACAAAGCAAGGTTAGTAATCAGGATTTAATCAATGAACTATATCAAGAAGCTGAAATTGATGAATTTGCTGTTGCACGTCAAATTTGGGAACGTAAATTTAACAATGAAATTGCGACAACGCCTAAAGATCGAGCCAAACAGATTCGCTTCATGTTAAGTCGTGGATTTAGTCTTGATTTAATTTTTAAATTGACTAAATTAGAAGATAATCATGATCATAATTGAGCAATGCTCAAAAATCACTTCATTTGCATAATTGAGAATAAAAAACCTACAAAACCAATAATTTTCTTACCAAATACCGACATAATCAGATATAATCAATCATAAATTCTTACTCCAATACCTATTAATTTAAAGAAAAATACAATTATGATACGAATAGAATTAGTTTCCTTTACTGGGTTAATTGTTTTAACACTTGGATTTCTTGAAATTGGTAGGTTAATTAGTGTTCACGCAATTAAAAATGGGTTAAAAACGCAAACTTCTGGGGCTGGTTCAGTTGAAACCATTGTTTTTGGACTTTTGGGACTGCTAATTGCTTTTACTTTTAGTGGTGCAGAGTCACGCTTAGAATATCGACGCCAACTAATCATTAATGCGGCAAACTCAATCAGTACAGCATACACTAGAAGCGATTTACTCAGCAGTGATGCGCAACCTAAAATGCGAAATTTACTAAAGGAGTATACAATAATTCGCGCAAATGTCTACCAAGGACAAGAAAATCTTTCCAGCAGAAATTCTCTAATGGATGATAGCGATCGCCTCCAAAAACAAATTTGGCAGCTTGGTGTGACAGATTGTCGAAAGTCAGAAACACGTACTTGTGATATGTTATTACTACCTGCACTAAGCGATGTATTTAGTGTAGCAACCTTACGTCAAGCTGCACTCTTGAACCACCCACCGACTGAAGTGTATATATTGCTCGTAATTATTAGTCTTTGCGGCGCATTATTAGTCGGCTATACGTTACCAGTATCCAAAAAACGTAATTTACTGTATATGTTAATTTATGCACTAACAATTTCAATTATTATAACTATGATAATTGACATGGAACTACCAAGAAGTGGATTTATTCGTGTTGATAATGCTGATAAGATTATGTTAGAACTCAGTAATTTAATGTAGTATCAAACTAATTGATTTTACTAACATATTTCACAGGTTAGTCAATGATAATTTACCCAATTGTAAATACTTAGCCCGCACTTCAGTATCCAGAATAATAAAACGTGGTTTCCTTAAACTATCTGGAATATGATGATGAAGATTCTGCTTACGTGCCGCTTTTAAAAGTAATTGCGTGTTAGCACCCTCAATATTGAATTTATTACATAAATTATGCACAACCGTAGAAATCGTTCCACGCTTTAATTCTAGAAAAGTGGCAATATCAGTCTGTGTCATTCCAGACAATAAAAGAAATAAAACTTCATGTTGCCGAATGCTTAAAGTGGTTTGAGTTTTTTGAATTTTGATTGGCTTTAATAAAGCACTACTGCTTTTAAAAAACTGTGCGTTAGTTTGCAAATAATCGCTTAAACCAAATAAATAATACGTTGTAGAAAGAATTTGAATTGCCACTACTTCACCACTTGGATCAAAAATTGGGATGTGAATTACCAACATAGCATCAAAATAATTTTTATACGGCAACAAATCAATATACTTAAGCGTAATTTTATCTTTAACCACAATATCATTTAAAAGTGCAACCTTTTCCAACTCATTTAAAACATCTTCTAAATTATCGTCATCCACATTGCAAATTTTTTTGATTATTTCTGAATCTAAAGATTTTAACGATTTACCAATCAAATCTCGAAAATCAAATTGAAATTTCCTTGGCATAACCTGAGAGGTCTCTAACAAAATATTATCTGCAGAAAATAAGCAAATATCAATATCTTCACTAGATTTAAAACCATTAAAGTAAGGTATAACAACATCATCAAGAAATTTATTCATCAAATACTCGTTCTTATAAAAGATAATAGTACGCCTAATTTAAACAGAGTGTGCCATAAAACTGCTTATTTATGCAACTAATTTATTTAATCAAACTTACTTCCTATGATTCAATACAAAACCTTTTGCAGACCAAAATCCTGATGCTTCCTCATAAAGTCAAACATTATAAACTCAACAATTATTATTTGAAACTCACACAAATTAAACCATATTATTCAAATAAACGTCTGCAGTATGCTTCAATAAATAACAATTTATGTCTCAAAAATTATAACAATACTGGCAAAAATGCTGATCACACAATTAAAATAGATGGAATAAAATCTGTCCGTAAGCTATTTAATTACTCTCTTAAGGAAAAAACATGAACACTAAATTAAAAACTCTGCTAATTACACTATCTAGTGCCGTTCTAATCACTGCTTGTAATGGTGGTGGTAGTACGCCAACAACAGCCCAACCAAATACCGTACAACTTAGCGATGGTACAGCACTAACGATGCCAGCTAGCACAGTAGCAGTACAACATGGAAATATAGCATCAACAACAATTAGTGCAAGTGGTGGTGCACCAGATACATTGCTTGATTTTGTAGCTACAAATACAAGTGGACCTGTGGTTAGTTTCGTTCAAAATGGTGTGACTAGCGGTAAAACTCAAAATATTCAGGTTAAAGTAGACGCAACAGGGTCTGCACCAGGTAACTATACAATTCCACTCTCTGTAACTGCCGTGTCTCCTACCACAGCTAATAATGATGCGGCTAAAGCGTCATTGGGGGTGAATGTAGATGGTAATGGTGCAGCATCATTCACATTAAAATTGAATAACAATAGCTTAGTTGGTGTAAATGTAGTCGCAGCAGGTAGTGTGAATGCTTCAGTTGCCGCTGGTAGCAGCCAAAGTATTACACTATATAGTGACACCGTGTATAATTTACAAACTGTTAATCCAGCACAAGTTCTGGGATCTTTACAACAAAGTAGCTACTACTATAACCTACAGGCATCGCCACAAACTTATGCAGCAGTTTGGGAAAATCTTAATGTATCGTATAACTCAAGTGCCAACGGAACTTCTGGTTCATACCAAACTGTCTTGGGTGATGGAGCTAGCGCACCAACCTTCACACCAAGCTGTGCTCAAGATTCTGGCTCAATCGGTGTATTCTGTCAATTAACTGGCGTAAATGGTTCGATTGCTAACAGCACTGTATCAATTAATTTAACAGGTGGCTATGCACCAATTACTCCAACTCCTACACCGACACCAATTGACACACCAAGTGGAATGAAAGTAGCTAATTATGGCAACTGGACTGCAAAAAGCTATGATGTAGTTTGGTATCCATCAACAGTTTATCCTGAAGTTCAATATAATGGAGTTACTTATGTAGCATGTAGTTCTGCATCAGCTTCTCAACAACCGGGATCTTCTTCGTGGACACCATGGGTTGTCTTTAATCCAAGTAGTTCAACTCGTGTATGTCCATAATTTAAAAAACCAACTTATTTAAATGCAAAAAGCCGCTCTCTAAAATAGCGGCTTTTTGCATGATACATAATAATCGTGGTTAGTTTACTTGCCAAATAAAAACTCCTAAAAGTCGATCTTTAACGCGAAGAATAAGCACATGAAATCGGTAAACTACCAATGATGCGATAATAATCATCGTACGCGGCCAGTCGAATTGTAAATTGTGAATTACTATTCGCAATCGTTGGTGAATATTTAAATACCAGCAAACAACTTTGTCCAGCACTCAAACCGTGCTTATTGTCCAAATTACACGTCGTACGAGTTGTGTCATTAGTAACTCCAGCTGGCAAGGCACCAATTAAAGTTAAAGAATTAAGATTAGATGCAGTGATATTTGCCACCATATAAGCATACAATCCAAAGGAACCAACTGGTATATTTAGTAATAAATTTCTAAATGTAACTATCGATGAACTTGGTGTTGTAAAACTAATATCCTGAGTCATTGGTGCATTTGAATTAATCACAACTCCATTCGCAATAGCAGTAGTAATTCTCGAAGTAAATGGTAAATTAATTGCCAAGTCTAAAATGCTAGTTCCTTTTGCATCTAACCCCATTATCCGAGCTGAATACGAAGAACTCACACCTTGATTTTTTGGCGTATATTTAAAAACTACCGTGCAACTACCTAAAGCTGGTAAGTTTTGTTTGCCATTCAAAAGACAAGTAGTTCGGCTTAGGTCATAACTTAAATCTGTCGGCATATTCACTGGAAAGGATAAATTATTAATTGTTAAAGATGAATAATTTACAATCGAAAAAGCTTTTAGACCAGATGATCCAACTGGTATGTTATTTAAACTATCATTAAAATTCACACTTGACAAATTGGCAGCAACGATCCCAGGCGCATTAACGGTGAGCGTTTGTTGAGCCAAAGCTTGATTAAATTGATATAAATTAGGATATGCACTATTTATAGTTAGCGCAAAAATAAACTTCAACTTATGTTAATATACATCCTTATGAAT
>CAZZAV010000042.1:0-19792 GCA_964652705.1 uncultured Neisseria sp. | reverse complement strand
TTTTATCAAAGCTATGACATTTTATAAATGCTTATGTATTATTAAAAATCTTTACGTTTTTATAAAATCCTTGCTATTTTAAAAAGACAAGTAAAAACTCACTATATTTAGTGAGTAAATTTGATTTGATGAGTAATTTTATTTATTATAATTTAATGTCATCAATTCCTTTTCCGCCAAAACCAAACGTTAATACTTTTTTAGCAATTGCTGATAATTTTCCTAATGTTTCTTTAAATCCAACTACATATTTTTCAAAAGAACCTAAAACCTCATCTTTACTAATTTGTGCTTCTTTGCGGTACTCATCACGCTTATCATAATCAATTTTTATGTTATGATCTTTTTCAATCTTATTTAACATTAAAATAATTTTAGCTTCACTTTCACCGTTTATATACTTTGCTACATTGTTCATAGTTGCAGTATTTACTGATACTTTACTGTCTTTTATTTCTGCAATAGTATCTATATTATTTTCTAACTCTTCAAGTTTGGCTTTATTTATTTCAATTGAACTTTCTAATTTTTTGTTTTCAGATTTTAATTTATTAACTTCTTGAATATGTGAATTTTTAATTTCGCCATATTCCTCGTTAAGTTCAGCCTTTGCTGTTTCTAATGCTACATTTTTCTGATTTTCTAAATCAAGTTTTGCTTCATCAAGTAGCTTATTTTTCTGACGCTCAATTTGTTTATTATATTCATTAAGGCTACTAAGTGAAGATTGTTTTTTCTCTTCAAGTAATTGTTTATTTAATAAAATTTTCTCTTCTAATTCTTTTTCTTTCTTTTTCTTAGCTTCTAATTCTATTTGTACTTGCTTATTATTAGTCATATTATGAACTAATTCAATTGTTTGGTTATGATTATCGTCATTAAGTTTTTTATTAACTTCAATCAACTTTTTCTCTTGATTTTTATATACTTCAATATTATTTACAATGTCATTATTAACTTTAACTAATTCATCTTTTACTTTTACAACATCCTTACTAACTTGATTTAATTCGGCTGAAACTTGCTTACTTTCACTAACTAATTCCGCATTATATTCAACTAATGTTTTATGTCTTTCTTTTTTGCTTTCGGTGTATTTAGTTCTGGTTTTAACTAACACATCCTTAAATTCATCTTCTAACATATCTAAATGCTCTTGAATAATATGAGGTTTACTCATTTCTTTATTATTAAAGTGCTTAGTTTTTTCATTCCAGTTTAAAAAAGTATAGTGAAAATGTGTGCTGGTCTCGTCCTCGTGCCTTGATATTCTTATACTTTCTTTTGGTATGCTGTATTTTTCTTGAAATTTGCCAATAAATGATTTAACTCTTCTGTCCAACTCATCTTTATCCATTTTATTGCCGAGTTCAAGATCTTCTTTGCCAAAAAATATTACATTTGTCATGAATGGTTGTAAACTTTTATGTTCAGCTTTGCCATGTGTTTTTTTAGCTGACTGTCTTTTGTTTTTTTCTTGTTGTTTATACCATTTAGATAATTCAGGAGCATTTTTAAAGTTATCTAAGCCATTCTGCAATTTATCCTTGTCTAATTTATTAAATAAATCTTTTAAATATTCGTATCTTCTGATTTTGTCCTGTTCTGGTGTGTTTTTAGCAAACTTCATATCTTCAAGCTCTAATTTACCAGTTTGTAAATACTTTTCGGCATAGTCCCAGTCTTGCTTAAACTTCATCCTATAATATTCCGTGCGTTTTTCGTTGCCTTCTTTATCATAGGTATACATTACATTTACTTTGGTGCTGTCAAATGGAACTTTATTTTTAGTTTTGTGCGCTACGCTTCCATCGTGTTCATTTTGAAAACTTAGATCATCTTTTTTTTCGTGTCTCATTCCTATCATTTTATAATCTCCTTTCCTAATTATTTGGATAAACTGGTGTTAAGAAAAAGAATTTACCCATTGCAAATTGCTGAGTTTGCAATTGATTACAAATATTTTTAACTTGTAATGTTATATTTTGCTCTTCAACTGCATTAGTCGTTTTTGATAATAAAAACTTAACATTACAATTTTCAATGCTTCCGTATATTGAGTTAGTCCAATAAGTACTATCTCCCTTATAATTTTTATCCGTAAGTATTGAATTAAAACTACCAAAAACATTAGCGATTAACTCATCATCTTTTAATTGACTAGCTCTCGAATTATTTATAGTTTTATCAAAAGTAGTTAATAAATACATAACTGGAATTAAATTACTACTTTCATTGTCGTTGGGTGAGCTAAAAGTTAATTCAATTGGCGCACTTCTAAAATCAAAATTTGGTGTATAAGTGTAGTATTTCATGGGTTCGATTTTTGTATAATCAAAGCCATAGTTTTGATTGTAAAAAATTGAACTTGGCGGATTAGCATTATAGAAAGTAGTATAATTAGCAATTATGTAATTAACTGCTAAATCATTATAAGTATAAAAATTAGATGCTAAACTTTGTGATGTGATTAGCAATGTATATTGCGTGGTAGTCATAGAATGATTTTTATATTCTTGTGCTCCAAACGTTGCTAACATTACACCCAAAGCCATAATAATAAATGCTTGCATAGTGTCTCCTTATTTAAGTATATAATCTGGTGAGTTAGAACAAACAACTGACTGCAAAGAACTAACTGAATTAACATTACTCATTAATGCTATTCCGTAAAAATAATCGCCATTCAATCTACCACAAGCGCATTGATTGCTTTGTAAGCCAGTAATATTTCCAAAATTGTATGGACTAACTGAATATTTTGAAGTAATTAATGTTAGATCAAGCCACTGATTACCAAAATCATTATTTAAAGCAGAACAAGCAACACTGCATTGATTTGTGCTATTTCCAACTGATACACCAACATTTTCTGAATACCCGTTAAAGTCTTTTGTAATAAGTGTTTTACTTGTTAATAAAACATTTTTTGGTGCTCCACCAGCCGTAGTATTAAGTTCAAATTGTGATACTGAACTCCAAGAGCCATATTTATTACTCATAGTAAAATTGTTGTTATTTCCGACCATAAAATATTTCATCTGGCTACCATCAAATGCCATTATATTCATAGTTGCGCCTGTTGTTGCACCACCTGAATTAATTAACACTTGAACACTTGCATTATTTACATTACTACCATTCAAAATTGAACTTTTATAAAATGGTGCATAACTTGGACAAGTAAAAGTTCCAGTTTTATCTTCAAGTTTTCCGTTATCTTTTGCGTAAAATGACACTAAATTATCTTTGGATGGTAAATAACAATATCCTGTTGGACAAAGTGCTGTATTTCTTGAACAACTTAATAATCCTTTACTTAATAAACTAGCATCTTCTGACCCAGCAATTGCAACTTTTCCAACTTCTTCTGAACCACAACTTGTACCAGATACAACACTGGTATTAGGTTGAATACTACTAACTAAAAATGCTGTATTATTATCATCAGTTTGATTATTACCTATATTTAATGTCTTGTTATTTGCACCAACTACATTCATAACAACACTCTCACTTGCATTTACACCATTACTTAAAACAACATTATCAACGGATAAATTACTCTTTAAAGTATTAGCATTAAATAAATGGTCTGGTAAATAACTTTGATTTGTATTATTTTGTGATGTGCTTTTTACTAAACCATTAACAGCAATTAAACGCTGATTAAATTCTGGCAACATATCCATGTTAATAATGATTGAGTTAGTTGCAATTTTTCCACCACAGATTGAAGACCCAGAAACTAATTTATCTAAATTATTCGGACTCCAAGAAGTTAAACTAATCGTATTATTATTGTACCTATTTTGATTAAATGATTGTGCTGTCTTATTATCAACGTATGCAATGCCAGTGCCTTTTAACGACAACAGCGACCTTTGAACTAATTTAGCTTTATTTTTATGGGTTGTTTCTTTATCAGCAACATAAAACATAATGCCATACATCGTATCAGTTGACGCATTGTAAGCCAATGATAAACAAGGTTTTTCACCAAATATATTAGTTAATTGATATTTACTATCCCAGCCATTTGGTGCAATAGTAATAACGCTATTTGGCGATGTTCTTAACGTTCCTTTGTATTCTTCGTAATAACTAACATTTTTATAAGTATGCTTATTACTATCTCCGTAATGATCTAGACTATACACAACATCAAATGTTTGTAATTGTTTAGCAAACTCTTTTGCATCAGTAATACTATTTGTTGCATAATTTTTTGCTAATTTAATCTCGTTAATATCTTGTGTTTCTCTCACATATAGCGTTAGTACCGTGCCGAATATAGCAAGTGCAACTAAACTATCTAATAATCCAAATCCTTTTAATTTTTTTGGTATATTATTTACATTGTAATTGATCATTTTCATCCCTTTCACAAGTGGTTGTTTTTAATGTTGATGCACTTGTGCATTTAATTTTAGTTAGTGCATTGATGTTTTCCTCTACATTGCCTGATTTTTTACATACGCTTTTATAACCAATTACTTTTGATGCATCATTGATTTGGCTTGCTGTAATTGTTCCATTACAACTACCAGGATTAATCATTCCACCATTTGCAATTGATGGAATCCAAGAAGTATCAGCCCTTAAACCTGCTGGACAAGTTAATAAGTTGATTGGTGTTGGATTTGCTGAACTGCCATTTATAACAAATTGAGTTTGTGAGATTAAAGGTGCATAACAGTATCCAGTGCCACCACAAAAATCAGTATCGTACGAACATATTAATTGTGAAGTTGTGTAATTACCAGTTTCATCATATTGCTGTAAAATTTTACCAATTTCTTTTGGTTTACATTGCATATCTGGTTGAGTATATTTAGATTTGATAATTACAAATCCTGATTTAACACCAGCATTAGCAACATTTAAAAAAACATCACTTTCGCTTGTTGTTCCATCAGCAGTACCAGATTTAACTAAAATATTACCTCTTCCTTTATCACCAAATGACAAGGATTTATATTTATGTTGTGGTGGGGTTATGCCAGAATTAATGTATGGTTCTACTGTGAATTTTCCACATTGTGTTGGAGTTGATGTAGAACCACCAACTTTACATAAAACAGAGTCAGAATAAACATAATACGCTGAATATGCTATTTCTTGTGCTGTGCAAGCCCCTGTATGATTTGTTGAATTTTCCCATGGACCAGCAGTTTTAACACATCCCTCATTGATATATTTTTGATTGTTTGGATCTTCTGCGCAAATAGTAAAGTCTTTCTGTGTTCCTCCTGTTTGGCAAGAGTATGTATTGCCATATCTACAAGCTCTATTTGGGTATAATATTTCAGCCCCAGCAAAAGGGATAACACATATTTGAGTTGGGCTTGGTGTTGATCCTTGTGTTGAACCATATTTACATCCAGCATTAATATAAGGTTGTCCACTCGCAACTAATTCTGGGATGGTATTGCCTCCAACCCATGTACTACTGAAATAACCAGAAAAATTTGCAGTTGCAGTATATTCACACTTATCATTAACTAATGAGCCGTTTGTTATCTTTTCTACACCATCTAAATAAGTATTGTTTTTAGTAGCATATGATACACATGTATCATGAACCTTTGCAGAGTATTGAGTTTCTGCCTTTGAACCATCACAATAATTAGTGCTATATGGCGTGCTTTCTTTAACAATGGCATCCATATATAAATTAGTTCCTATTGATTTATTTGAAGAATTACTATCTGAGTTATTTTTTAATGTTTCATTAGTTCCGTTATTTGTCGAGTTATCTGTAATATTACTTTTTTTGGAAGTTAAGCTATTATTATTGTTTAGATCGATAAATATACTACCATCTTTAAAACTACTACTTCCACAAGCACTTGCTATTGATCCAATATTTTCATTTACAAAGTAATTAGTTGTAATCTTACCTATTAATTCACTATCTTTTTTCCAAGAAGCATTGCCTAACTCATTACTTAATATTAAAGAATTTTTAATAAGATTTTTATTTACAGGGTAAATTAATGTAGCACTTAAAGTATTTCTTGACGTATCAGCTTTTATTAATACGCATGGATTAAAAAAGTAATTATTTGATGCTATATCTTTTGAACCAGATTTTGCATAATCACTAAAATAGTTATAATCTAAAACTAATTGTTTATTTGGTGAACTGTCCGCTTGTTTATAAAGACTGTCATAGTTTGCACTTATTTTTTTAATTACGATATTTTCATAAGCTGTGATGTGCTCTTTTTGAGCGTAAACAGTTTTCTTAGTATTAACTTCTTCAATAATCTTAGTTGTTATTAATACTATTGCACCAAAAATAACTAATGAAAATGTAAGCTCAACTAAACTAAACCCTTTACTTAATTTAGGTGGTTGTCTTATTTTTTTAATCTTCATGTTTTGGTTTCTTTCTTTCAAGTTCAAGTGCATAGCACTTTAAATATGTTCTGAGCGTAACTTTATTAATATGTAATTCGGCTGCAATCTCTTTATATTGTTTAAGAATTAACGTATCTTTATTCGCAGCGATGTAATTTTTAATTAAACTTACTGCTCGTTTGTGGAAATTTGATGTTTCTGTCATTTTGTTTATCCTTTTTAATTGTTTTTAAATTTTTACTATTTAATTCATCTTAACCCGAAGTAATTTAATAATCAAATTTTTAAACAAAAAAGTTAAAAATATTCTTTTTTAGTCGTTTTTTTGACAATTTTTTTAAGATTTGTAATAATTAAATTAGTATAGAAATATATATTTTTAGGAGTTATGAATGAAGAAATTGAAGAAACAACAAGGATTTAGTTTAACGGAAATGGCTTTAACATTAGCTATTGTCGGAACTTTATCTACGCTTGCATATAATTACTATGCAAGGACAATAAACGATCAAAAAAGAATTAAAGAAGGTGTTGAATTAAATGATTTTAATAAATCGGTAGGAAACTTTTTAGCAACATATCAATCAGCGGCGATTAAATATACCGCAAACGGTGCAATATTAACTATTTCACCAGAAAAACTACAAGCGTATGGATATTTAAGAAAAAATAAAGTATATGATAAAGATAATAAAGAACTATATCCATGTGCTACTGTTTTTTACGAAAATAATCAATTACAAAGTTTTGTATATTTTAGAACTGATAGTTCAAAACAACCAGATAGTAAAGAACAATCTCAATTAATGAAAGGTTTAAAAAATCTTGGCGGAACAGCAGGAGTATTATTAAAAGATAATAATGGTTATATAGTTAAAGGTGGTGATGCTACTTGGAAATTGGATAATACCGCAATTAATAAGTATTTTAGCAATCCTGAAACAGATTTTTTATTTGATAATAATCCAGCCAAGTGTAAAGGTGCATATTTAGCCAGTCAAACTTACACTATTTATACATCAAATACGTTGAGTAATTTAACAGCTCCATTAAATGATTCACAAGTCATTAAACAAAATATGAACGAAATAGCAACGGCAGGACAAGAAAACAAAATAGATACTTTAAATATGGATGCAACAAATAGTGTTTATACTCCGTATAATGCTATTGCTAAGAATAAGTTAATATTTCAATCAAATCCAGATTGCGTTATGAATCCGAGTATTTTATCTACTATGCAAGATTATGACCCTAATTATAATGGTGGAAAACTTGCATGCACTTCATTAAGTCAAGCTGGATGTTCTGGATTAAATCAAGCTAATGTTTTTGGATGTAGAAATAAACAATTAACTCTGGGTATGGAGAATGCAACAATTTGTAGTGGTGGTAATTGTGATGACCAAAAAACAGAAATTAAAAGACAAATTAATGCAGTTGTAATTAATGGATTTAACCAGGTTGATACCAGTTATCAAAATAAACAAAAAGAAACATTTTTAGGTTCATTAAGTGCTTCAACAATACAAGCAACCGCAATAGTAGGTTATGGTGATTCTTGCTCTAAAAGTGAAGTCGGATCAATGGCAAAACAAAAAGATTATTCACAAAACACTGATGCAGTTTCAAAACTATATTCTTTAAATCAGAATTTAATGGTATGTCAGAAGAATTTATTATGTCCTCAAAATACAGGATTTTCAGATACTGCACAGATTAAAACTTGTTGGCTACCATTAAAACCAATCTCAGCAAAATTAACATTTAGCACTTCTGACAAGATTTTATCTTTCGAAGCACCAGCTGGATTTTATATAAGACCAGATTCCGTTGTTTATACAGAAAATCCAGACAAAAGCATTAATAATCTAAATAATGGTGGTAAATGGTTTGGGAACTGGCAAGGCGGTAGTAAAGGCGGCAATATTAATATTGGAAAAGTTTCGAATTGTGATACAGAAAAATGCGGTTGGGGCGGACTTGTTTGCTCTGATGCTCACGGTAATTTTAGAAATATTATGAACCAGAATTCTGATAATAAATTTGTAGCACCTGAGTTATTAGAGAACTCAACAATATCACCTTTAAATGGGTGGAATACCAGACGAGATTTTGGAGTACCGAGCTTTAACGTGGGTGGTAAATATAAAGGTGATGGTAGCGGTAAATTATTTACAATAAAAAATGTTTCTAATAATACAAGTGAAGCATATCCTGATAATGATTACCAAAGAAATAATTGGTCAAAAACAAGTTATTCTTTCCAATATCGTTTTGGCAGTACATATCCGTACGTAGCAAATTCAAAATGGGATTTTAGGCAAGAAGTTTACGATGCGTCAAGTGGTGATGCTGGTGATGGTTGTGCCGCTTGGCATGGCGGAAAAATAACGTCATTTCCTTACTATATAACTGAGTTAGTAGTAAGTAATGATTTATCAACACAAACATTAGATAATAATAACCCACCTCCTGAGCCACCTATTCCTATTCCAGATGGCACTTGCTCTGCTTCAAATGTACCGTTAGACATTCAACAAAACGCAAGAGTGTCAGCGAATAAATGGAAATATGATGATACAACTGGTAAGGAAGTAGTGTTAGCAAGTCCAAACGACGGCTTTAATATAACATCTACAAGAATACCATCTACATCAACTTGCGAGGTTAAAGCCACTGCTAATTATTGCCCTAGCGACGGAGAAATTGGTTGTAAATTTAGCTTAGAATATCAAATGGCTGGTGGCTATGGTGTAAAATGGGGTAGCACATATAATCGAATAAATCAAACTGTTGCATATCATAACTTACCAAGCGGATCAACCTACACTAGCACTATTTGGTGGCAAGCTGGAATGTGGACGAATGAACAAAATCATGGTCCAATTACGGTAAGTGATACTACATTAGCAGATCATGCGAGAATTCCATTTGGCTCATACGCTGGAACTTATTCAGTATATCACACGGCTGGAACTTGTCAGGCAGCAAATCTTTGCGCTAATCCCAAAACAATAAATGTATTTAATAGTTCGTATTTGGTCGGACAATAAAAGAAAAGAGTTGGTTTTTATATCAACTCTTTAATTATTTCACATTTTTGTAATAAAATAGGTACATCATAGGTACATTAAACATACCTATTTTTAGTATAAACTGCTGATTTTTTAAAAAAATAAAGAGACTATTAAAGTCTCTATTTATTATTTATGAATGGTATTGGTTAATTTCCGCCGTTCAATCCATTGCTAAATTGATTTACACTTTCGATGTAAAGATTTAAATCACTACTGATAGCAATTCCAAATTGTTGATTTATGCTACTAATAACACCTGTTAAATAATCTGTTTTGCTTACTTGGCAGTTATTAAAATCAATCATATAATTTGCACTTACAGTTAATTGATTACGCATTAAGTCAAAATAATCTGTTGTGTTCTTCATTGTTAAATAGTAAGCATTTGGTGTGATGCTTCTAAACATCATCGGGTCGTATGTTAAACCGTTTACATTCATAGTTGTTTTAGCATAACTATTAGTTGCATTGTAGCAATACATATTATAATTATTAAAAGTCCAGACATTACCATTCGTATTAACACCGTAAACCGCTTCTGGGATTGGATTTGTTAATAATGATAATGTTGAATTAGTGCCATTTTGATTTAATAAATATAAGTTTTGAAGTTGAGAAGGACTATCTGCATAAACATCACCATTTAAACCATATGTATAAGCTAGGCTATAACTTTGAGGAGTTAAATTTTGAATACTTGGCATTGCTCCATTTTTATCAGAATAACCATAATAATAATCACTTCCATTAGTATTTAAAGAAGCAAAGCCACCGCCAAATTGCGTTCCAGTATATGTATTCGTCAAAACTTTATTATAAGTGTTTGTTGATGCATTATAGTTAATTGAATATACACTTGCACTATCACGAGGAATACTCCAATATGTAGATCCGTCCATGCTAATAATATTTCCGCCTAAGTTATTATTCATTGCGGTATAACCAGTCAAATCATTAGCTTTTTGCGATAAATTAATTACATTAAATTGTAAATTCTGATTATTTGATAAACATTTAGTATAACTATTATTAACACAACCAATACTTTCAAAATAATATGTTTGGTCGCCATTCACTCTAATTAAATACGACATATTAAAATTAAAATTTGTTTTTCCTGTTGTGTTTCCAGCCCATTGAGCTTCAAATTTATAAACACACGATTTACCAGCTGATAGTGTTCCATCATCAGTTAAACAATCAGTGGTAATTCCGCTAATAGCACCATCATACGCCATTGCGTATTTCGTAGGGTCTAATGGTGTGTTATTTGCTTTATCGTATTGAAAATTATAAGTTGGCATATCTCCACTATAATTTACTGTAAAAGCATTTGGATTATTAACTACCATGTACCATACTTGATGACTACCAATTTTATTTAAACTTGGAATTCCATCTTGAATAACTCCATCTTTTAATATTTTTTGAGTAAGCGTTAATGGTTGAACTGCGACTGGTGTAGGTGTTGGTGTAGGACTTGGAGTATCTCCGCCAGAACTTCCGCCACCACCGCCTCCATTACATGCTGCTAGTGCTAATGTTGACAAAGCGATTAAAAGTGGTTTAATGTTGTTGTTTTGTTTCATGTTTTTCCTTTTTATTATTTGTTTTTGTAATTTATATTTTATCGGACCTATGCTTTAAATGCAACTATTTGTTAAGCTTTATCTAAAAGTTTTTAGATGTTATCTAAATACTAATATTTGATTGATAAATATCTGATTTAATTCAATTTAAAGTGTTGCTAAAAGCATCTAAAATTAATTATTTTTTATAATATTAATCTTATTTCACTTTAAAATATTTGTCAAATTTTTATCATAAAAAGATAAAAAATAATTGAAAAGATAAATTTTATAATCAATTATACCACACTATTGGTGTTATAACACTATTAGTGGGTGGAATAACGAAATACAATAATATAAAATTCAAAAATGAAACAAAAAGAAAAATTAGTTAATATATTGGCTAACAATATAAAATCGAAAAGATTAGCGTTAAATATAACGCAAGAACAATTATGTGAAATTCTGGATATTCATAAAAATACAATATCACTAATTGAAACAGGCAAGAGATGGGTTAGTGCAGATATGTTAGAAAATTTAGCAGTAATTTTGAAATGTGAACCATTCGAACTTTTGAAAAAATAACAAAAAATCGGCTTTCACAGAAAACCGATCTTTAAAAAACACCTCATTTTTTACCTCATTTTTTACCTCATTTTTTACCTCATTTTTTCATGAATTTTCACCTAATTTTACTCCACACTATTTATCATTTTTAGTTAAAAATCAAATTAACCACTTTAACCTTTTTAGTTAAAGTAAATTTTGGCGAGGTTTTTAGTATAAAAATCTCTCTTTGCCAAAACTAATTCGCCTTAAATTGAAAATTTAATGTCTCTCAATACAACAACGACGGGAGGTCTGCGACCTTTTTCCCTGTTGTTTATTTCGCCTAGCAGGGGCTTTTCGCTTCGCTCGATAAGTCAGCAAAAACTCCATTTTTGCTAGTAAATTAAAACTCCTCGATGGAGTTTAAATTTACGAAAAAAACACAAATTATTATTTCATAAAAATTTCATCGTGTTTTTTTAATAGTAGTTTCAAATTTAACTTTGTTTTACTCACTCCGTTTTTGTAAAAGTTAAATTTTTTCAATTGTTAAGCAAATTCCAAATTAATCAATTTCATTAATTAATAAATTTGCAAAACCCACTTACATGGGTTTTAATGATCAGAAATATAATAAGAGAATTAATCTCTATAATATTTCTAATTATTTCCATCAAAATACCCCTAAAAATGTATCAAGATAATTTTTTCTATATAATTTGTCATTAAAATTAATTGAGGGGTATTTTTCTTGTTATTTTCTCAATTTAATTATTTTCAATAATAAATTTTTTCAATTGTTAGCAAACCTGTTGAATTTCCTAGAATAATTCCAGTTTGCGAAAAACAACACGTTGCGGACGCAAACGTTAACGTTGTTTTTAATTAATTTTCCATGAGCAAAGCGAATAAACAATATAAAATATCAAGATGAAATAATTTACTTAATAAATTGCATTAATTTCTCAATAATAATAGATTAAATAATCTCTATGATCATTCCTTTAAATTATTTTCAATATTAAAATTTTAATTGCATCACTCACTAGCGTGTTCGTGCTTTATTAAAATGATCTTTCAGATATTATTTCTTTTTTCCTCTTAGGTGTCAAGGGCGCAGGTGTCTGCCCCTTAACAATCCCCTGCCAATCACTTTTTGGGGCAAAAACTGATGAGAAAAACCTAGCGCAATGATATTAAATCGGTTGACACCTCTTTAATTATCATTTCATGTTTAAGATAATAAATATAATTGTGCTTCCTGTTTCATCCTGCTAATGTATTTTCCATAATCATTTACGGATGCGTCAGCATAATTAAATTTATGAAATGTAAATATTCGTTCCTCACATTTACGGTTTTATGATATTCCATGCCAAATTTATTGTCGCTGCGCTAAATAAATAGTGAATTATTTTAGCGAGCTATCCCTAAGATACACCTGGTTTCGCCAAAACAATCCACTCCCCTCGGGGGGTTGGGGGGAATATCTGCAAGTCGGAGACTTGAAAGTCGCAAATTAGAATTAACATTGGATTAAATCAAATTTGCTGTCCTCAATTATTTCTCCATAATAATCGAGGTCGCTATTTCACTCCGTTCATTCGCTCCGCAGTTTAAAACTTCGCTCCCCGCTCATTTTTAAAAATAGTTAATCAAAAAGAAACTAATTAAAGTATTTTAGACCATCATAACATATTGTTCTAATTACAAAATGATTGCCCAAATATAGCAAAATCACAGTCAAAGAGCTTTATTTAAGTTATTTTAGCAATTTGTCAATTCCTTGATTATCAACACTTTTTTAATTTTCTGGAAGTCCAACTATACCAAAATCACGGTCAACTATACCAAAATCACGGTCATTTTAAAGTTAAAATTTAACAGAAAAGGATAAATGCAAAAATTCAGAACAGTATGTTATAATAAAAAATGTTAAAAAACTACTTTTATAAATTAGTTTATATTAATATGTTAATTTGCTGATTATCAATACGTTTATTAACTAATATTAACCCATCCAGAGGAAAACTAGACACTTTACCCTAAAAAAATTACAAATTTATAATACGCATCAATATCTTATGTGAGCCATCCAGACGAAAACTAGACAGTTTTAAATCACACAACTATACCAAAATCTTAGTCAGTTTTCAGTTAAAATTTAACAGAAAAAGATAACCACGAAAATTTAGAACAATACTTTACGTAAATCACCCAGACGAAAACTAGACACTTCCAGAGGAAGATAGTTGTAAATCATTCTAAATGTACCAAAACCTAGGTCAAATATAGCCAAATCACAGTCATTTTAAAGTTAAAATTTAATTAATACACAACTAAATTTTACATTTATAAAAATAATTTTTACTTTTTGATTAAATAATTTGACAAATATTTTTAATAATGTTTTAATTAATATTATTAAATTAAAACATTAAAAAAGGATAAAAATATGGAAACATTAATTACAAACCCCAAAGCCGATACAAATTTTAGACAAGCTAATAATTTTACTGAAAGTAGATTTTCTGATTTTACATTACTTGAATTAAAAACTTTCGAGTTTTTAGCATCTCAAACTAAACGAACAGATATAGAATACATTAAAAATAAGCAAAATAAAGTTGTGAGCGTAAAACTAATTGATTTAGCCAAGTTGTTAAACTTTGACACTGACTATATGTATAAACAAACCGATCACATTGTTAAAAATTTATTTGTTAAGTTTGCTGAATTTAAATATAAAGATGAAAAAGGTAAAACATATTACGATTTAAAACATTTTATTGAAACAGTTAAATATAGGGATGGGGTATTTACATTCGAAATTAATCACTTAATTCTGCCGTATTTTGTCGATATTAAAAAAGAATACACAAATTTTAATTACAAATATATGGTAAATTTAGATAGTGTTTATTCATTAAGAATGTATATGCTATTGAAGCAATACGAAAATACTGCTGATAAAACACGAAAATTTGAATTAGAAGAACTTAAAAAATTGTTAGGTATTTTGGATACTCACAGAACTTATGGACAGTTAAAACAAAAAGTATTGCAACCTCTCGTTGATAAAATAAATAACGGCTCTGATATTAATGTTGAACTTTCAGAAATCAAATCAGGAAAGAAAGTTGTTGAAGTTGAATTTAAAATATCAACTGTTCCGAAAGTTAAAGTTGTAAAATAGTAAAATAAATAAATGAACGAGAAAAAGAAATAGTAAAAACTATTTCTTTTTTTTTTAATTTTGTAAAAAAATTACAGAGAAATTATAAGCCATTTTATATGCAATACTAATATAAGCATTGCATATCATGGGTAATTTTTAATTTAAATTAATAAATATAAATTTGCTTTTATAAGCCATGCATAGCATGGGTAATCTGCGAATATGACACGAAAATTTGAGCTGGAATTTATAAGCCATGCATAGCATGGGTAATACTACTATTTTAACTTTTTAAATCTGAGCACCAACTTATTTTTGTATAAATAATTGAAATACCCAAATTTAAAAATATTTTTACTTACCTGTATAACGCTTTCGAATTTCAGTTCCCACCGTCATCGATAATTAGAGTTTATAACAAGTAGTTTTATTTGTCAAATAAATATCAAAAAAAGTTAAAATAAATTTTAAATAATACTAAAAACTCTCTTAAATAGCACTTTTAGTATTATTGTATAAGTTCATTTTCACTTAATACTTTAATAAATTGAATTAGTTCATTAACACCATATTCTTTTTCTATTTTTTTAAACCCATAAGCAGGGTAAAATATTTTAACTAAATAATCAATGTTTTTACATTCTAATAATATAACTCTTCCGCCTAAACGAGCTTGTCCATCTAAAACCGTACTCATGCAATACTGCATTAATATATTTCCAGAAATGCGATGTTTATGTAAGTCATTTTTACCAATTTGACCAATTAGTATAGCTGGTATTTCGGTTATTAATTCACCATTAATTTTTGATCCAAAACCATCTAAATTTTTTATTTGTCTTCCGCTAAAACTTTCTGGAATATTTAAAACTTGGATTGCTAATGTAAAATATGAAACTATTTGAATTTTGCCATCTAATTCGTCATAAATTAAGAATGTTCTACTTTTTCCAGTTTTTTCATATTTTATTGCTTTTGTTTTTAGAAACTCGGCAATGTCAGTATCTTGTTCGCATTCAAAAAGAGCAAGAAAATTTTCTAATTCTTGCTCTTCATATTGAATGATAAAATCTTTTAGCGAAGCGATAGAGAACGTAATTTTTCTACACCTTTTTTAATGTTTTCATCTGACGTTAATGTTCTATCTATTTTTACTGATGATGTGGGAGTAGAAATTATTTTCACAAATGAATTTACTGCTTGCTTAGTATCCAAAGTAAATTCTTTGTTAAAAGATGATGTAGCCATTTTAAGCACCCTATTAATATTTTTTTATTTCTTAAACATAATACATCTTTATATTTGTATTGAAATGATGTATATGTTATAGCAATATTTTATCATAACAATAATATCTTTGTAATTAATTAGTAATAATAACATCATGTGTATAATATATTACTTTTATAAAATTTAAAGTAATAAATCTGGATTTATTAACATAATTATTTTTCAGTGTAATTTGAGTGTAGTTTTATCATATAAAAATACGCATTTATAGCTGGTAATCAATAGAAAATACGATTTTATAAGAAAATAATCACTTATAATACAGTCAGTTAGTTATTTATGGGGATTTTATATTTTTGGGTTCAATTCCCCCCATCTCCACCAGAATACTCAAGCAAAAAACCACCTAAAACACTAATAGAATCAGTACTTTTAGATAGCTTGCAAAGAAATTAATTTCTTTCAAATATGTGGTTATATCGTGGTTGTATAGTATTAAAATGACCCAAATTTAGCCCAAAATTTAAACACAAATCAATTAAGTATCATTAATTATTAGCTATTTATATTATAGTTAATTATTAATAATATTTACACCAAAGCACCCAAATCGGGTGCTTTTTTATTGGAGTATTATTATGAAAATATCACACAATCATCCTATTGCTAAACATGGTTTGGTAATCGGTCAACAAATATATCGTAACGGTATAGCCTACAATGTAGAATCTAAAGATTTTGGGGAATATGAAATTCAACTAGTGCAAGCAATTATAGCCTGGAAAAATAAAAACCGTTGCTAATAATTAAAACAATATGATAAAATACGTCAAATATTGTGGTGTTAGATATATTAATACGATTTAATAACTAAAGTCACATTTTTAAAGAAGCAAATATAATGAAGTTAGTATCTATAGACCTGTTCAGTGGATGTGGTGGGCTTACAGAAGGAATGCATCAAGCTGGATTTCAGACTAAATTAGCATTTGAAATTAATAATACTGCGTCACTTGCTTATGAAGCTAATCACCCAACTACAAAAATAATTAAACAAGACATCCGCTCAGTAAATATTGAAAGCATAAAAAAAGAATTATCTAATACAGTGATCCATTTACTGGCAGGATGTCCACCATGCCAAGGGTTTTCATCTCTAAGAAGGTTGAATAGAAAAGAACCAGTATCTGACCAACGTAATTCTTTAATTCTAGAATATATTAAGTTTGTTAAAGAGTTAAATCCATACACCATTATGTTGGAAAATGTTCCTGCATTAATTGAATATGACTTATTTCAAGATGCTGTACGTATACTACGAGATGAATTACATTACTTCATTGATTACGACATAGTTAATGTTAAAGATTATGGTGTTCCACAAAGCAGAAAAAGATTAGTCATGATAGGTTCTAAACTTGGCGAAATAAAAATCCCGAAACCAAATAACGAAAAAGTAACTGTAAGGGAAGCGATTGGACTATTACCTCATCCAAGCGAGTCAACCGACCCACTACATAAGATTTTCCCAAAGCATACGCCACATATCCAGGAGAGAATTCGTCTTACACCAAAAAATGGGGGTAGTAGAAAAGATTTGCCTGAAGAATACCAATTAGAGTGTCATAAGAAGGATAAAGTTGGATTCAATGATATCTATGGCCGGTTAAAATGGGATTGGCATTCCACAACCATAACAGGAGGATGTTTAAATCCTTCAAAAGGACGTTTTTTACATCCTGAGCAGGATAGATGTATTTCAGCCAGGGAAGCAGCAATACTCCAATCATTTCCATCAAATTATATTTTTCCTAGCGATATTACAAAAACAGAGCTAGCACTCATGATTGGTAATGCGCTTCCTCCTAAGTTTAGTTTTTACCAATCACAAAATATTAAAGACCACCTTATTTCTCATGGTATAAATTAGAAATTATTAACTAATATGAAAAGGCTTCCATTTATGTCTAGAATTGAAAAAATTTGTTTCGTTGAATATAAAAACATTGTCCCAACTTCAACAGTGGAATTTCCAAGAAATAAAGATTTTGCTGACATAAATATTTTCATTGGCAAAAATGGTGTAGGTAAATCTTCCATATTACATGCAATTTATGGTTGTACCAATGGAGCCGTTGTTAGTGATTTTTGGTTTGATTCAGCAATAGATCAAAGCAATAAAAATGATAAACCTCAATATTGGTATGAATACGAGCATTCGAATGTTTATAGTGGATACAATAAGAATCCACAAGTTAGAATGCGACGCATATATAGAGAGACAAAATCACCAGATTATTGGGAAAGTTCCCGCCCCACACCACAAATAGGCATGTCCTGGTCAACAAGTGAATGTTTAGAAGCAACTCACAAATTTAAGATCGGACAAAAAAAAGCCGAAAGATGGCCAAAATTTGAAATGAAGGCTAAATATATTGATTTTAGACATAATTTAACTGCGTTTGACTCTGCAATTTATGGGAGATCAACACTTGGTCACCATCGAGATAACGATGAAGCAAAAATAAGAATTGCGAAATACTCCAAATATATATCAGAAGGAAAGCCATATAGAAACTCCAGAAAGAATCTCCACAAAATTAATTTAAACCAAGAACAAATCAAAGAAATTACAAAGATCCTTGGCAAAAATTATACATCTATCCAAATTATTTATCATAACTTCTATGACGTGCAATACGAAAAAGATGTCTATAAAGTTACCATTTTGATTAATGACAATACAAAAAATTATTCTGATGCATATGCTGGTAGCGGAGAATCTGCAATCATACAGCTAGTCTATCAAATAATGGAACTAAATGAACCTACAATTATAATTCTAGATGAACCAGAATCAAGTCTACACGTTGAGGCACAAAAAAGATTAGTTGACTTTCTTATTAAATTTTCAAAAAAGGAAAAACATCAAGTTTTTATATCAACTCACTCTCCTTTTATTGTTGAAAATGTGGACATTAACGTAGAAGCAATTTTTAAATGCACTCCTGATGAAGAAAACCAAAATAAAATTAACATTCAAAATATTGACAATAAAGAACAAGCATTTCAAGAAGTTGGTATAACGAGATTTAATGGTGTAATTTATGTTGAAGATAAAGATACGCAAATAGTATTCAAAACTATTTTAAGAAACATGGGCTTAATAAATAATTATGACGTAATATACTTAAATGGATTCTCTGCTTTTTGTGAGAAAGTTTTGGAATCAGGTAATAAGTTTAAGTTTTTGTGTGTTGGCGATGGTGATAAATATAAGGATTATGGCTTAGCTTATAAAGATGATATAAAAAGCCTGGAAGAAGAGTTAAAAAGATTAAGTGAAAGCACATATAAAGTACATAAACAAAATAAAACACATTCAGAAATAATTACCTCTTATAGAAACCACATAAACATATTTAAAAAACGTGTATTATATATACCCTATAAAGATATAGAAACATTTCTACTAATATTAATTAATATCCCATGTGATGATAATAGTAAAGAAAAATTTAGGGATCATATTTACCAAGAATACGGTAGCCATGAAACAGGTAATCATGAGGCAGAAATTGTACGAATTATAAACAAAAATCAAGATCATCCAGATTACCATAAAATGGAGAATTTTATAAATGACCTGTTCGTAAAATTGAAAGAACAAGTAAATTTAATCATTTCAATTTACAATTATAAAGTAACCAATTAATTTAAAGAATTTGGAAATTTCATGACAAACTTAAATTTAAGTTATTACTGTCCTAGCCCCGTATAATAGAACCACTCATAATTAGACAATTTGATAACAT
>CAZZAV010000041.1:0-20351 GCA_964652705.1 uncultured Neisseria sp. | reverse complement strand
AATTGTACTCAACAGAACCGATATCATCAGTGTTACCTTGTACTTGTACTTTAGCTTGTGCATTAGCAGCTAAGTAAGCACCGTTAGCTTTAACAACACCAGCGTATTGATCTTGGATATCATATTTGTTGAATGCAAAGTACACGCTATTGTGATTGCTTGCAACAGGTGCAGCAACTGGTGCAGATGCAACAACTGGAGCAGAAGCTACAGGAGCTTCAACTGGAGCTTTGTTAGAAGAACATGCTACCAATGCTGTACCAGCAACAACTAAAGCTAATATTTTTTTCATATATAAATCCCTTTCTAGGTTAAAATTTAAATAGTTATTAAAACCACTTACCCGTAATTATACACCATAAAACTTATTTTGTAAAATAAGTTAGCTTACTGTGCTGCGCTAGCGTTCACGTGTTTAGTCCCAACAGGTTGGTTTTGCTGTGGGAACTGAGCTCCACTATAGGCAAGAGAACTTACTGTTGGATTATTTCTCTCATAAGTACTTGGTTGTTTTTTTGCAGCACTTGTATTATATTTAGTACCTTTTGTTCCAGTTACTTTATTTTGTTGTGGGAATTGAGACCCGCTATATGCTAAAGAACTTACATTTGGACTATTGTCGTGATTTGAATTATCTGTTTTATTCGTATCAAATGACTTGCCTTGGCTAGTATTTTTTTTCTTATGAGGTTTTGTATTGTATTTAGTACCTTTAGTGCCTGTAATTGTATCTTGTTGAGGAAATAATTGATTACTTGCAGCACGTGAACTTACAGTTGGACTGTTGGCATATCTTGAATCTGCTGTTTTATCTGGTGTCATCGTATTTTTTTGATTGTCACCGGTGTTTGTTTCTGCTTGCTGTGTTATAGGTGCTGAGGAATTGGTATCTGCAAAAGATGCTAAACTTATACCAATTAGAACTGCAAAAATGGTTTTTTTGAACATTAGATTACTCCATATTTAAATTGTAGTTGCTTATTATACTATAAATTATTGATTTATTTCTCAAGTTTAGTTATTGCGTGCCCAGCGTTGATCAATAACTTTTGAGAAATTTAAGTTATTTAATTGAGTCTGGGTTGTACCAGTTACATTGCTAATATATACAGTGTCATCACTTGAAAATAAAACTAACTTATCATTTGGTGAAAAACTTGGCGCAATATCATGAGTCGCATTTCTATTAATTGGATATGCAGATTGTGTGACTAAATCCAACACATATGCTTGGAGAACTCCGCTGTTGCGATTTATGAAGGTAATTTTACTTGCATCATTTGAAAAACGCGCGGTAGTATTATAATTGCCAAGATTTTTTGTCACTCGGGTTGGTGTTGATCCATTTAGATCAGACATGAAAATTTGTGGTCCACCATCGTGATCAGAGGTGAAGATTACTTTTCCTGTGCCACCGACATCGGCTTCAGTGTCAATTGTTCCAAAGTTAATCAAGGGAATTGCTGAGCTAGATGAAGAATATGGTTTATTATTAATTAGGTAGATGTGAGATCCATAGTCTTTACTGAGGGTTACGCTTAACTTTTGTGAGTTAGGTACAAAATTTGGTGAAGAATTTGAACCATTAAAATTCGCCACAACATAGCGTGAACCAAGTGCAATGTTCTGTACATAAACCACAGGTTTACCTATTTCATAGGTAACATAGCTAATATACTTACCAGTTTTGTCCCAAGCTAGAGATGAAATTGGATGTGGTGTAGAAATAAGCGTTTTTTGATTGTAACCATCATAGTCGGCAATTATAATTGAATATTTATTGCCTTGCTGGGTTGCTAGAGCAATTTTTGAGGTGAAAATTCCTGGAGTCGTTGTTAATTTTTGATAAATGTTATTATCGATTGTATGAATTGCTTTTCGTTGAGAGGCTTGACTGAATCCTGCCGTTTGACTTAATAAAACTTCTTTAGTTGTATTATTGATTAGTTGGTATTGAACTTGCATTTGACCGGTTGCAGGATCAGTAGTTACCGTACCACTAATTGTGTATTGTGCTGCGCTATCAACTGCATCGCTGTTAACATAATTACTAACGTTAAACTCACCAGTGATTTTAAAGTCATTAGTGATTTCATTACTAATGCTGCCATCTTCACCAGTAAAATTTACGATGGCTAGCTTTGGATTACCAGCACTGTTACCGCCTGTAATAACTATATCTTGGTCCGCGTATGCAATACCCATGCTAATACTAAGTAAAATCATTAATTTTTTGCTATATGCAAAATTTAGTTTATTCATTTTTGGAAAACTCCTTGTTTATTATGGTTTGAAAGTTAGTTTTAGAATACGATAATCAACAAAATTTGCCCCATCTGGTAATGCTGGGAAAACTTTTAGGCGAATAACTGCGCTTTGTACATTTTGATCATACATTGCATTACCGCTAGATTTAATTAATTTAGCTGATTTTACATTCATATTTGGGTATAGTTCTACTCGAACTATTGCAGATGCTTTTGAGTCAATGTCGTCTGGTACTTGTACAAAAGGTCGAACTGCATTAATTACTTGGTCTGCATAATTACCAATTAAATTATTGCTATCGCTGGTGCCATTTGGATTTCCTCCCAAAGCTTTACCTTTTCTGATGGATGCACTATTGGTACTAATTGAATCACCTAAGAGATCATTAATTTGAGCTTTTTTATTGATTGGTTTTACTTTGGTTTGTACCTTAGTTGGTTGCGGTGTTGCCTGAACTGGTGCTGGAGTCATTGTAGGAATTGGCTTTACAATTGGTTTAGGCGTTTCAACTTTTGGCCTTGGCGCTGGAACTGGTTTGTTGTTTTGTTTAACGTTAATATCTGCTGGCGCATCCAAAGTTTTAATTTGCGCGGACTGCGCCTTAATTGGTGGAGTATAAGGTTCAACTGTTTGGTTTGGCATAGAAACCAAGCTTACTTCAACACCATCTGAGCGTGATGGTACCAGCACATTAGTTGTATTGCTAAATATTAATAATGCTATCCCAATGAAGAGGTGTAGCATTAAAGATATTAATGTGCTTTTATTTATTTGTGGTTTAGCCATTTTTTTGTTTTACAACCAAAGCAACTTTTTTAATGCCAGAACTATATAATTTATCAACAACGTTGATTACTTTGTCGTATTGAACCTCTTTGTCGGCTGAAATTACTACAGGTGTATCCTCAGTAGATAATTGTGCAGCTTGACTAGCTAATTCATCCAAAGTTGGAATGGATGTTGTCTTATTGTTTTGAGTTAACGAGTAATTACCATTAGCGTCAATATTAATTTCTAGTGGTTGTTTTGTAACTTGAGCTGATTTGCCAACACTGGGTAAGTTAATTACACCTGGAGTAAACATTGGGGCCGTTACCATGAAAATTACTAAAAGTACTAACATTACGTCGATATAAGGTACTACATTCATCTGATTGTGGAGTTTGTCGCTTCTAACTCTGCGTTTCATTTATTGTCCTTTTGCGCGCTAAAGTAATTCCATCTCCAATTGGGAGTAGGCATAAATCAATTCTATGATCATCTTTGAGCATTTGATTAAGGGTTTGTAAAATTTTTACATAATTTTTACGTGGGTTTTCTTCAAGCACTTGTGCATACATGAGGACATTGTCAATTATAATTAAACCGCCTGGGCGTATTAATTTTAAACATAATTCATAATATTCAATATATTGTGATTTATTTGCATCAATTAATACAATGTCAAAAAAATCACTTTTTTCACTACATAGTTGCTGTAAGCTTTGTTCAGCTGGCGCAATCAAAGTTGTGATTTTATTTGCAACGTTAGCTTCATCCCAATATTTTTTGGCTAATTCTAAGTGTCTAGCGCTGATGTCAATGGTCATAATTTGAGCATTTTCAGGCATAGCCAATGCCATCCATAATGTACTATAACCAGTAAAGGTTCCAATTTCTAGATAGCTTTGCGCATTCATTAGCCGTGCGAGCATTGACATCATTGCGCCTTGATCAGGAGTGATTAACATCTGTCGATTGCTAAATTTTTCTGATTCTTCACGTAAGCGATATAGAGTCTGGTGCTCGCGAACGCCATATTTTAGGCAGTACTGATATAACTCGTCGGTTAATTGACTTTTTACCATTTATTTATGGGTTGGGTACGAAAAATAAACATATGCCTGTGATTTAAGCTTTGATTCTTCGTAGGATTGCTGTTCATTTTGATCTATAAAATCTTTATCCCACCATGTGCTACGAAGTTTCATTTGTTGTTCATGGTTACCTGGTTGGTTTAATAGTGTGTTGATAAAATTCATAGAATCTGAGGTGTAAGACTTATTTGCCATTTAAATTTTCCTTATTGTATCTGATATTATTTTTTGATGCCTAGATCGCGTAGACGTTCATCCAGAAACTCGCCTGCAGTTTTTTGACTGCTAAGCCTTACATCGTCGCGAGGGTGTAGGAACAATGGAATTGAGTAACGTGAATTATGTCTGCTATCATCACTAGGATTAATAACCTGATGTATTGTTGATTTATAATATCCGTCCGTTGCTAATTCAAGCATGTCACCAATATTAATTGCAAGCATACCTGGGTCTAATGGCACATCAACCCAACTACCATTAGCATCTTTTAGTTGTAGTCCAGATTGTGATGCAGCTACCAGTACCGTTAACAAATTGATATCACCATGCGCACCAGCGCGAACAGCGCCTTCAGTTTCATTGCCAGTTAATGGAGGATAGTGTAAAACTCGCATTAAGGTTGATTGTGAATTATTAATCATTGATGGCAATGGTTCAAATAATTTTTGTTGAATTTCAGCAGGCAAATTTTCTTCAACCCAAACCAAAAGCTGTTGTGCTAACTGGTTCATTTGATCGAATAGTTTTTGACTATTAGCACGTAATTCTTCTGGGCATTTTCCCCATGCATAATAATGATAGAATTCTTTAATATCTTTTATTGAGTAGCCAACTGCAGTTTCTGAAACGCGCATTGGAAAGAACCCATCTTGAGTTTGGTTATCGTATAGATAATTTTCTTTATTTGGATTCGCAAAAAAGCCAGTCCACTCATTGAAAACTGTTTGAATTAATTTAATATCAATTGGGTGATTTTTTAAAACAGCAAATCCAGTTTCACGAAGTGAGTTGGTGAATTCTTTGCTTGCATTTGTGGATAAATAATCAACTTGTGGTAATTGCTGCATATTTTCTTCCTGTTTTTTGAATTAAATTATAATTCCACCGCCAAGGCAGTGTTGATCTTGATAAATTACGACTGATTGTCCTGGGGTAATTGCCCATTGTGCTTCGTTGAAAGTTAATTCGATTGTATCTTCGTTAACATAAATCAGTTTACAGCTTGCATCTTGCATGCGATAGCGAGTCTTTGCAGTGTAAATTCCTTCTGGAGGAAGAATGTTTTGCCCAAAGCTTAGCTGTTTAGCTTGTAAATTACGTTTCAAAAGTAATGGGTGTTGATGTCCTTGAACCACAATTAGTTCGTTTGTTGGCAAATTTTTGCCAGCTACAAACCATGGTTCACCATCACCACCAATTCCAAGTCCTTTGCGTTGGCCTATTGTGTAAAACATTAAGCCTTGATGTTCGCCAAGTATTTTACCATTAGGTGTGACCATTTTTCCAGTCTTAGTTGGCATATACTTCTGTAAAAACTCGCGAAATGGGCGCTCACCGATGAAGCAAATGCCAGTGCTATCTTTTTTCTCCGCATTTGGTAAATTAAGTTTAGATGCAATTTGGCGTACTTCTGGTTTAATTATTCCACCCAGTGGAAAAAGCGAGTGAGATATTTGATGTTGATTTAAGCGATAGAGGAAATAACTTTGATCTTTATTATTGTCCAGAGCACGCATTAAGACTTCACCGGTTTCAGTGGTAAATTTATCAACATAATGTCCTGTTGCAATAAATTCAGCACCTAAATTCATGGCATGTTCAAGAAAAGCTTTAAATTTAATTTCAGAATTACACAAAATATCTGGATTTGGTGTACGCCCAGCTTGATATTCGCTCAGGAAGTAACTAAAAACACGATCTTTATATTCTTTAGCAAAATTGACAATTTCAATATCAATACCAAGTACATCGGCAACAGCAATTGCATCCATACTATCTTGTTTGATTGTGCAGTAATCATCATTGTCGTCATCTTCCCAATTTTGCATGAAGATTCCGATTACTTCGTAACCTTGTTGTTTTAATAAATATGCTGCAACGGAAGAATCAACTCCGCCTGACATTCCAATTACTACTTTTGTCATTTGTGTTCAATAAAAATTGTTGAGTTAAATCTGTGGTTCAATATAATTAATTGCTTCGAGTGGAAATTTCTTTCCTGCTAAATAATCATTTAAGCATCGGAGAACAATTGGACTACGGTGTTCATTAATTCTTGCTTTAATTTCGGATGCGATATACCAGTTTACGGCTACAACATCTTCGTCTCCAACTGATGGCTGCGGGATTTGTGTGTAATCGCTAATGCTGCCACTAAAACAAAAACGGACATACGTATTTTCAGGATTAGCTTGAAAATAATATACTCCAATTAAATGTTCAGGAGTAAAATCTAGCGAAGTTTCTTCTTTAACTTCACGAATAGTTGCTTCAAGAATTGATTCATTTGCTTCAACATGACCAGCAGGTTGATTTAATTTCAAGCCTTCCGCAGTTTTATCGGTTACAAGAATAAATTTCTGATTATGTTCAATAATAGCTGCAACTGTAATATGAATTTTACCCATGATGAATTTAATTCCACTTTGTATTATAGGGGAGTATTATAGCAAAGCTTTAGTATAATCATGTGATTGAATAATAGGAGTTATAAATGCAACCTCTTGCAGAATTATTAAGGCCAAAGGTTTTGGGAGATGTAATTGGGCAAAGCCATCTGGTTGCTAAGAATGCACCACTAGCTAATTTACTTGCCGCTGGCAAATTACAATCAATGATTTTATGGGGTCCACCAGGAGTTGGGAAGACTAGTCTAGCGAATGTTTTAATAAATACACTTGATTGTCATGCAATTAAGTTATCTGCAGTATTTAGCGGTGTTAAAGATATTAAAGATGCTCTTGAGCAAGCAGAGCAAAATGCACGGAGCTTATTTGACAAACCAACTGTTTTGTTTGTTGATGAAATTCATCGTTTTAATAAAGCTCAGCAAGATGCTTTTTTGCATCATCTAGAGGAAGGTACCATAATTTTAATTGGTGCGACAACTGAAAATCCATCTTTTGAGATTAACAATGCTTTATTGTCGCGAATGCAAGTTTATGTCCTAGAGAGTTTAACTGCTGATGATTTGCAAATATTACTAAATAAAGCGCTGAATAATTTGCAACCACTTGAGTTAACCAATGATGCACGTGAATTATTGATTGATCTGAGTGATGGTGATGCTAGACGGTTATTGAATTTGCTTGAGTTACTGAGCAATTCGAGTACGCAAACGATGATCAATAGTGATTTAATTAAGCAAATTATTCCTAAAAATTTGCAGCGTTTTGATAAAGGTGGCGAGGAGTTTTATAATCAAATCTCGGCATTGCATAAATCAGTACGTGGCTCAAATCCGGATGCTGCGTTATATTGGTTTGGGCGAATGCTAACTAGCGGTGCTGAGCCTTTATATATTGGACGCAGATTATTGCGTATGGCATGGGAAGATATTGGTTTTGCAGACACGAATGCTGCGGTTGTGGTGAATACGGCGTTACAAACTTATGAGCGTCTTGGTTCTCCAGAGGGTGAGCTAGCTTTAGCAGGTGCGGTAATTTATCTGGCAGTGACGAATAAAAGTAATAGCATAGAATTGGCGTACAATCAATTACGTGAATATATGCAAAATGCGAGTTCTGCCACTGTTCCTGTTCATTTACGGAATGCACCAACTAAACTTATGGCTGAGCTTGGTTATGGTCGTGAATACAAATATGCGCATGATTATCCTCAACATTATGTGCCGAATGAGCAATATTTTCCAGATGAAATTGCGGAGCAGAAATTTTATCAACCAAGTGATCAAGGGTTTGAGCAACGAATTCGTGAACGCTTAAATTATTTACGTGATTTAGATCAACAAACTAAGAAGTAATTGTGGGGATGTAATTAATTTTGTGGTGAGTTAATGATTTGTGGGTTATTTTGCTTATTATAGTAAATTTGGCTGCTTGTTGGAGCCTGTCCTTGATATTGACCATTTTTATAGTAACTTGTGCCACCATTTACACTTTGCGTTGTACCAGCGTATTTTCCATCTGCTCCGTAATATACATTTGTGGTCGGGGCATTCTTTCCTAAGTTGTTTGCTGGTGATAGTGGATTGATAGCTGTGTTATTAGTTGCGTTAGCAGTAATGGTGCAAAAGGTTAAGCTTATGGCAATAAATGATTTGATCATTTTGTGCTCCTTGTCTAATAATTGGTTATACAGCCCAGCTTATGATTAGGTGGCTAGGCTGCATTTAATTTTAGTTTTGAGATTCTTGTTGTTTGTATCCAGCTGCAGATTTAACTGTAAATTTTACCCAATTATCAGCCAAGGTTTGGAATTGAGCTTTAGTTTTAACCTCACTGCGGAATTTTTCACTACTTAATTCTGTTACTGATTGTCCCAGAAGTACACCACTTACGCTATCAGTAAGTTTTGCCTCAACCAATAATACCGCATGTTTATTATCTAAACCAGTTGCCATTGCACCCAGGGTTAGTACTGCAGACACTGGAATTAAGTTGGTTACTTTAAATCCATCGCCATCAACTTCAGCTCCAGTTATCGCGACACTTACTCGTGCTGTTCCCTTGGATGCCTGATTCACAACATTAAATTGTTTAACAGCAGCTTCTCTTAATGAATCGCTTAATGCATGGCGAACTTGATCAATATTTTCTTGTGTAATACTTTCGCCTGGTTTTTGGTAGATTGTTACCGGATCAAGTATCATCGCACTGTAGTCACTACGTTTAAAATTTGGATTAACATAACGGTATACTTTAATGCCATTGTCTTCATCATTTGGTACCAGTTTTAATTGGCTGTAATCAGATAAGAAACCAGATTGTTGTGAAGTTGGCACAGTTTTACTTGCGCAAGCAGCTAAAAGTCCAAGCGCTAAAGTTCCAACCAGAAGTGTTTTTTTCATATGTTGTTTTACCTTTTAAAATATATATTCTTGAACATTTTAGCACATATGCTATGGTTAGATTGGTTAAATATGCTATTTTATGTAGTTTATTTATTAATTGATTCAATTCGTTTGAAAACATAAACTGAAAGTAAAATAATTAGTGCACCAATTATTTGTAATGAGGCTAATTCTTCATCGAAGAAAAAGAATCCATAGATTGCCGCAAAGATAGGTTGCATTAAAAGTAAAACTGATGATATTTGTAGTTTTACTTCTTTGATTGAGCGCGCAAGCATTAATTGACCCATGATTTGTGAAATAAACGCTAATCCAAAGAGAATTAGCCAGCCATTTAAATTATTTGGAATGATTTTTTCTTGAGAAATTATTCCTGAAATTAGTAAAACTCCAGCACAGTAGACACTTACTATTGTCATGTAACGTGTCATATTTGCACCTTTATCGGCAGATATCTTAGTAACTATTACAAAGATTGCATAAAAAATAGCTGCAATCAGTGCCATTAAATCACCTAAAACGTGAATGTTCGCATCGGACTTACCTGCAAAAACAAGTAGAAATAAACCGATTGCAGCTGTAATTAATGGATAAATAATTAATTTATTAACAGCCTCTTTAAAATAAAAAATCGTTATTGGTAGAATTAAAAACGGTGTAAGATTAACAATTAAGTTTGCCTCTGCCATGGTAGTATATTTGAATGATAAATTCCATATACAAATATCCATTGCCAGGGTAATTCCTGCAATTGCGTTTAGCACAATGAGATTTTTTTTGCTGGTTGTAATTGGATTCTGCACAGATTTATTTTTAGAAAATTGCTCGACGATTAAGAGCAGCGGGATTGCAAATAAGCAACGATAAAAGCCAGTTATAATTGGACCAACTTCACTCTTGTGAATGAATATTCCAATTGATGCGAGCGATGCAATGGCAATGATTATGCCGATGATAGAGCGATTTATTTTCATGAAATACCTGTTTCTGGGACGATTAGATTGTTTATTTTAATTAGTTAATTAGTTAACTTGGAAATTTAGTGCAATTATATTGTACAATTTTTATATGTACACTCGTAAGGCTTTATACACATAATCATTTTTTGAGGTAGGTTTTTAACTTAGTTTATAAGCTAATAGTTAAGAAATCATCACTAATTCGTTGTGCGTATGTAGTAAATTCACCCATCCATGTACTAGCTTGTTTAAATTCGTAAATGAATTCTTCCTTATTATATTTCTCTAATTGAGTTACCCATTGGCTAAGCCATAGGCTAAATTCTTTAATAAGTTCGATGCGCTTTTTATCCGCCATAATTATGTCAGCATATAGCGATGGATCTTGATCAAAAATACGCCCCATGAGAAGTAGCTTGGCCATGTAAATTGGGCTAGCTATTTCAAGGAGATCTTGTGGATGTTCTTGTTTTTGATAGAGAAATGTGCCCAAGCTAAAAGTCAGAAAATGTTCAATACCTTGAATAAAATTCATTGCCTGATCATGTTTGGCAGCAGTCATTGATTTTAATGTAAAACCGATCTTGGTCAGTGAATCAACTAGCCATTGACAGGCTTCTGGATTTCGTCCTTGACAATGAGCAATAATTTGGTTTTGTGGTGTATTTATTGTTGGACCAAACATTGGGTGAAGTCCAATTACTGGGCCTGTATATTCAGCAAGCATTGCCATCAATGGTTCGGTTTTTAGGCTGGTGAAATCTGCCAAAATAGTTTTTTTATTTAATCTGGGTGATAACTTAGTGATAGTATCAATAGTATCTTTAATTGGTACACAGACAATTACAGCATCACTTTGTAGAAGTTCTGCATCGCAGTCTTCCCAGTTTTTACGACCAATGGAGTAAACTGTGTAATCTTGTTCTTGCCAAAGTCGACTAAAGAGCGTACCCATTTGACCAAATCCACCAATAATGGAAATTACTTTAGTAGTCATAGCTAATCTCTATAATTTCAATTTCTTCCAGCCCTTGTGGAGATGTAAAAGTAAAGTTATCTCCTAAATTTTTGCGGAGTAAATATTTCGCAAGCGGAGATGTCCAGCTGATTTTATTGCTTTTAGGGTCTATTTCATCTTGTCCAACTATTGTAATAGTTTGCTCTTGTTCCTGATTACGGATTAGGCAAACGGTTGCACCAAAAAAAATTTTGTCACTACCTTGATGTGTTTTGGGATCCACGACTTCGGCATGTTCTATTTTTTTGGTTAGTTGATGAATCCTATAATCAATTTCACGGAGTCTTTTTTTTCCGTATTGATAATCGGCATTTTCCGAACGATCGCCATTACTAGCGGCCCAGTTTACTAAGTGAACGTAATGCGGGCGTTCCTTGGTTACTAAATTATGTAATTCTTCACGTAGTACCGTATAACCAGCAACTGTAATATAGTTTTTAATTTCCATTTTTTGATGATTTATTCTAGCTGTTATTAAACATAATTTGATTATACCTCATTTATTGAGGTGTTTGGCAAATTAACTTGAATTTAGTTTGTCGGGTAATTGATTTAAATGCTAAAATTCACCCCTCATGCTTAAGTTGGTCGCGACTTAGCAGACTTTAATAGAAATAAAAGGAATATATTATGTCATTTGCAAAATTAATCGCTGAAATTCGTAACGAACACGAGCAAGGTCGAGGAGCGAGCCGCCGCCTACGTCGTGATGGTAAAGTTCCAGCAATTGTTTATGGTGCACAAGCTGATGCTGTTGCCGTTACTTTGGATCATAACACAGTTTTTCATGCATTAAAAAAAGAAGCTTTTCATACATCAGTTCTTGATTTAGAAATTAATGGTAAGTTAGAACAAGTTGTTGTACGTGATTTTCATTTTCATGCATTTCGCCCAGAAGTTTTGCATTTAGACTTACAACGTGTATCTGCTACTGAAGAAATTCACATGAGTATCCCATTGCATTTCATCAATGAAGAAACTTCTGTTGCAATTAAAGTTCAAGGTGCTCATATTACACACGTTGCAACTGAGGTTGAAGTTCGTGCTTTGGCAAGTAATTTACCGCAATTTATTGAAATTGATTTAGCTAAATTCCAAGCTGGTCAATCATTGCATTTATCAGATTTAGTTTTGCCAGCTGGTGTTCGCTCAGCAAAATTATTACGTGGTGAAGATGCAGTGTTAGTAATTGCTGGTGGTATTGCTGAAGTTGCAGATGCTGAATTTGTGGCTCCTTCTGATGTACCATCAGAAAAAGGTGCTGCAGCTGAATAAGTAGGCATGTTTTTAAAAACCTAGGTTGATAAACCTAGGTTTTTTTATAGGTATTATTATGATAAAATTGGTTGTAGGATTGGGTAATCCTGGGCGAGAGTATGAAGCGACGCGTCATAATGCTGGATTTTGGTTAGTTGATGAATTGGCCCGCAAATTAGGAGCTAGCTTTAGTCTTGAAGGGAAGTATTTTGCAGAATGTGCTAAGGCAAAGTTTGCTGGCATTGATGTGTGGTTCCTTAAGCCACAAACTTATATGAATTTATCAGGAAAATCAGTACAGGTTTTAGCAAATTTTTATAAAATTCAACCCGAAGAAATTTTGGTTATTCATGATGAATTGGATTTTATGCCTGGTATCACCAAAATTAAACATGGTGGTGGTCATGGTGGACATAATGGACTGAAGGATATTGATCGCGTAATTGGCAAAAATTACTGGCGTATTCGAATTGGAATCGGGCATCCTGGTGATGCAAGTAAGGTTGCGGGTTATGTTTTAAGTAAGCCATCACAAGATGACTTAATTGAAATTGAACGTAATATTGATAGAGTTTTAAGTGTGAGTAATGAATTACTATCTGGTGATTTTGCTAGTGCGCAAAAGATATTGCATACAAAGTAAATTAGACTAATAATTATAATATAATAAATTTTAATTTTATGAAGGCATGATTATGGCAGAAGAATTAATTATTTCAAATAGCGACAAAGCTGAAAAATATCAAATATTGCTTCCTCAAATTGAAGCACTAATTTCTCATGAAAGTAATTGGATAGCTAATTTGGCGAATGTTTGTGCCGCATTAAATATGACGTTTAATTGGTTATGGATTGGATTTTATATTGTTCGTGATGAACAATTAGTTTTGGGGCCATTTCAAGGACCGTTAGCGTGCAGTAGAATTCAATATGGTAAGGGTGTCTGTGGTGCAGCATGGCAAACTGAGTTAACTCAAGTTGTACCAAATGTTGAAGAGTTTGCGGGACATATTGCATGTAGTTCATTGGCAAAATCGGAAATTGTCGTGCCAATTCATAATCCAGCACGAAAAGTAGTTGGGGTTTTAGATATTGATAGTAGTGAGTATAATGCTTTTGATGAAATCGATAAATATTATTTAGAGAAATTAATTGACATACTACAGCGTACTAAATTTAGTTCAGAATTAGCAGTTTATTGTGATGTATTTCCATGATTATTAATTAAAAAAGGCCTTTATCTTGTCAGAACAAAGTCGCTTTAAGTTTATATTTTTTATTGTTGTTACTAGTTCAATTGGTCAAATTGCAGCTGAACTTTATATCCCATCACTACCTTATATTAGTCATAATTTTCAAGTTAGTAGCTCACTAGTTCAGTTATCAATTGCGGTATTTTTACTTGGTATGTCATTACCAGGAATTTTATTTGGGTATATTTCGGATTTTTTTGGTCGTCGCAAAATTTTGTTGGTTGCAACTACTATAAGTGGATGCGGAACGCTATTATGTTTAATTGCACCGAATATTTATATATTAATTATCGGACGCTTTATCCAAGGTTTGGGATTTAGCGGTGTTGGTAGCTTGAGTCGGGCAATTCTACGTGATCGTATGACTGGGGTTGAATTAGCTCGTTATGTTTCATACTTGGCGATGATTACGGTGTTGGCGATTGATATTTCTCCATTTATTGGCGGGTTTCTGCAAGAGTATTTTGGTTGGCGACCAATTTTTGGTCTATTATTTATTTATAATTTGCTGGCAATTTATCTTAGTTATAATTTTAAGGAAAGCATGGAGCAGTTGAATGATAATCTGCACTTAACGCGAATTTTTAAAATTGCTTTGAGTAGCTTAGGTGAACCAGTTTTTTTAAAGTATAATCTGATGGCGGCTTTTTGCTATGCCGCCGTTATGTCATTATTGACTGTTGCAAGTTTTTTATTTGAGCATGTTTTGAAGTTATCACCAGCTGAGTTTGGTTCAACTATGCTGGGATTATCTTTTGTCTATATGTCTGGTGCTTTTTTAAATGGTAAATTGTTACGTTATTTTGTAATGAATAAATTAGTCCGTAATGGTATTGTCATGATGTGGTTAAGTGTGATCTTTTTAATTATATTCACAATTGTGTGTCCAATTAGCTATTGGGGATTAATTGTGTTTATTGCTTTGCTATGGTTAGGTTGTTCGGCATTATTTGCGAATAATAGCTCAATTGCATTTAGTGTTATTAAGAAAAATATTGGTGTTTCATCTGCGCTATTTAATACAATTCAGATTTTATTTGCAGCAATTATTACTGCTGCAATCAGTTCTTTTTCGGCATATACAACTGTTCCTTTGGCTATTTTTATGGTAGGTATTTGCCTTGGCTTGACTGTGTTATATAACTGGAAAATTCAAGGCAATGCCCACACTGAGAGCTAGTAGTGTTAATTTTAATTAAAGAAATTTAATTTGTTTTATAAAGTAACTCTTGAAATAGTTGAATTAACGACTATATGCTAATTGTTAAACTAATTTTTAATAATCAATTTTTAGGAGTTAATTTTATGGCAACACTTAAGCCTTTACATGATCGTGTAGTTGTTGAACGCGTTGAAGCAGAAGAAAAAACTGCATCAGGAATTGTACTGCCAGGAGCTGCGGCTGAGAAACCTGATATGGGAGTAGTCGTATCGGTTGGTGATGGTAAGTTGTTGGATAGCGGAGTTCGTCATCCTTTATGTGTTAAAGTTGGTGATAAAGTTTTATTTGGTAAATATTCAGGGCAAGTCGTAAAATTAAACGGTAAAGATTTGTTAGTTATGCGTGAAGATGATATTTTAGCAATCGTAGCATAATAAACATTTTATATTTAATCAAATTATATTAATTTATTTAAAGGATTGTCAAGTATGTCAGCAAAAGAAGTAAAGTTTGGAATTGATGCTCGTGAAAAAATGGTGCGTGGAATAAATGTTCTTGCCGATGCGGTAAAAGTAACTTTAGGTCCTAAAGGCCGTAACGTAGTTTTAGATCGTTCATATGGTGCGCCGTTAGTTACTAAAGATGGTGTGACAGTTGCTAAAGAAATCGAATTAAAAGATAAATTCGAAAACATGGGTGCGCAAATGGTTAAAGAAGTTGCCTCTAAAACAGCTGATGTTGCTGGTGATGGGACGACTACAGCAACGGTGCTTGCACAAGCGATTGTACGCGAAGGTATGAAATATGTTGCTGCTGGAATGAATCCTATGGATTTGAAACGCGGAATTGATAAAACGGTTGAAAGATTGGTTGCTGAATTAAAACATATCGCTAAACCATGTACAACTACTAAAGAAATTGCTCAAGTTGGTTCTATTTCTGCTAATTCAGATACTGAAATTGGTGAAATTATTGCTGAAGCAATGGAACGCGTTGGTAAAGAGGGCGTTATTACTGTTGAAGATGCTAGCGGTTTAAGCAATGAATTAGATATCGTTGAAGGTATGCAATTTGACCGTGGTTATTTATCACCATATTTCATTAATAATGCAGATAAACAAATGGCCGTATTAGAAAGCCCCTTTATTTTATTGGTCGACAAAAAAATTTCAAACATTCGTGATTTATTACCGGTATTAGAGCAAGTTGCTAAAGCTGGTCGTCCATTATTAATTATTGCTGAAGATGTTGAAGGTGAAGCCCTAGCTACATTAGTCGTAAATAATATGCGTGGTATTTTGAAAGTGGTTGCTGTTAAAGCTCCTGGTTTTGGCGATCGTCGTAAAGCTATGTTGGAAGATATTGCAATTTTGACTGGTGGTACAGTTATTGCAGAAGAAGTTGGTCTCAATTTAGAAAAAGCTGAATTAGAACAATTGGGGCAAGCTAAACGAGTTGAAATTGGTAAAGAAAATACTACGATTATTGACGGTGCTGGCGATGAAAGCATCATCCAGTCACGTGTTGAACAAATTCGTAAACAAGTTGCTGATTCTACATCTGATTATGATAAAGAAAAATTACAAGAACGTGTAGCTAAATTAGCTGGTGGTGTTGCAGTAATTAAAGTTGGTGCAGCTACTGAAGTTGAAATGAAAGAAAAGAAAGCTCGTGTTGAAGATGCATTACATGCAACTCGTGCCGCAGTTGAAGAGGGTGTTGTTGCTGGTGGTGGCGTTGCTTTACTTCGTGCGCGCAGTGTGATTCAAGATTTGGCTGGTGTTAATGCAGATCAAGATGCTGGTATTAAAATTGTACTTAAAGCTATCGAAGCACCGTTGCGTCAAATCGTGGCGAATTGTGGCGAAGAGCCATCAGTAGTAATTAATAAAGTATTAGAAGGTAAAGATGCTTTTGGTTACAATGCTGGTAATGGTGAATTTGGCAATATGATTGAAATGGGTGTATTAGATCCAGCTAAAGTAACTCGCGCGGCTTTACAGCACGCTGCATCAGTTGCTGGTTTGATTTTGACTACCGATTGCATGATCGCCGATTTACCAAAAGAAGATCTTCCTGTTACTCCTGCGGGTGGTATGGGTGACATGGGTGGTATGTATTAATTGTATTGTACATAAAGCTATTAAGTCTTAAAAATAGTGTCAATTTTATTATTGACACTATTTTTGATTTAAGTGTATCATTTTGCCTAAAAATGTTGCATAAAATATCGCTTGAGGATTATTGTGTTTCATTTTTTTTATTATGTAACATGATGAATTGATTCTATATATTTTGTTATTTCTTTGCTTGTATTTATGTTGTACAAATTATGTCATGTTTTTTGTTGAATTGTCTTCAAGGTTAAATAAAAATCAATGTATAATTGCTAGGGGCGGTTAAAACCGATTGGGGGAAGTTGTTATCTCGCTATTTATTTTTAGTTTGTGTGGTAACTGGTTTAAAATAAGATATTTAGGCTTTTAAGGAAAAAGTTATGGCTGCAAAAACACCTGGATCAGGAATAAACGTTAAGGATTTAACGTTTTTTGCTTTATTCTCTCTAACCTTTGGATCAATGATGGGCAGTGGAGTATTTGATATTCCGCAAAATATTGCTAATCGCTCAGGCGCGGTTGCTGTTGTGCTGCATTGGTTTATTGTTGCAGCAGGAATGATTGCGTTAGCTTGGTCATTTGTTTATATTAGTAATAAACGTCCAGATATTAAAAGTGGTATTTATGGTTATGCCAAATTTGGTTTTGGTGATTATGTTGGTTTTACCTCTGCATGGGGTTACTACCTAAACGCTCTGTTAGGAAATGCTAGCTATTTAATTTATATTTTTGCTACTTTAGGAAATTTTTTCCCGATTTTTGGTCATGGGCCAACAGCTGGTGCAACTTTTCCATCTTTTTTATGTGAGTCATTACTAATTTGGATTGTAATGGCATTAATTGTTCGAGGTGTTAAAGAGGCATCGATTGTTAACATTATGATCACAAGTGTAAAATTAATGGCTTTAGCTGCTTTGATTTTAGTTTTTATCTATGGGTTTAAGACTGAAATATTTGCCAAAAATATGGCAACTCATGATTTGCATTTGGGAAGTATGTTTGAACAGATTAAAGCCACTATGCTAGTTACGGTTTGGGATTTCCTTGGGATTGAAGCCGCTTGTATTTATGCAATTTACGCTAAATCAATGAAAGATGTTGGGCGAGCAACGATGTTGGCAGTGATTGTAGTTTTGGTGATTGATACTCTTTTGTCTGTTTTGCCATTTGGTATTATGCCAACTGCTTCGGTTCAAGCTTTATCAACTCCTTCTACGGCTGGGGTTATGGCAACAGTAATTGGTCCCATTAGTGCCAATATTATCCGTTTTGCTGTGCTAATTTGTGTTGTTGGTGCTTTATTGGCTTGGAATATGTTAGCAACTAATATTTTGTTTTTGTCTGCTTCAGATAGAACTATGCCTAAATTTTTGACTAAGGTTAATACCCGTGGGGTACCTGTAAATGCAGCATTGATGGCTGGTTTTACATTACAGATTATGATGGTCTGTGCTTATTTTAGTCAAGCAGTTTATTTAAATATGATTATGATTGCGACTAGTCTTGTTTTAGTTCCATATTTATTAGCAGCAATGTTTGCATTGAAATTAATTATTACGGATAAGAAAATTTATGCGTACGAGTTAATTAAAGGATCTTTGTCTGTTACTTATGCTGTATGGATGATTTACGCTGGCGGACTAAAATATCTTGCAATTTCTACGCTTATGTATTTACTTGGAATTGTCCTATTTTATAAAGCAAGAAAAGAAGATAATCGTAAAATGTTTGAGAATAAATTTGAGGTTTTACTTTGCGCAACAATTGTTATTTTAGCTATTGTATGCGGTTATTGCTGGTATTCAGGTATTTTAGTCTTAGATTAATTACCTCTAATATTAGTACTCTGTAAAATAAAAATCTGGATGGCATATCCAGATTTTTTAATTGCTATTGTTGATTGATATTAGTTAGCATTTAGAGCATAAATGGCAGTTAACATGCTTTGTCCAAGTAAATAAGAACGATACCCATTCCAACCTGTATTTAAATCAGGTAAATTGGCGTTATCCTTGAATGGCATTTCAAGGGTAAAAGCTAGACAGTCAAATTGATTACCGACCCATTTGGTCGCAACAGTTGCACTCTCTAATGAAAAGTGGTTTTTAGGATAACCATGTACAGTTTGGTAGTCGGGATTAATTAATTGGAAAAGTTGTTCAAATTTAGTTTCCAGTTGTTCTTGTTTTGAGCTAAAGCTTTTATTATCTGCACAGCCAGAGGTGAAAACATAAGGTAAGGCTTCGTCACCATGAATATCAAAAAACATTTCAACACCAAGAGCAAGCATTTTTTCTCGCACATAATAAACTTCAGGAGAGTTCTCAATGCTTGGTGTTAGCCATTCACGGTTTAAATTGGTTCCGCTGCTATTGGTGCGTAAATTACCATGAATTGCACCATCTGGATTCATGTTTGGCACTAAATAAAAAGCGTAATCTTGTAATAAGCTATTACTGATTGAGTCTTGAGTATCAATTAAGCGATGAATTAAACCTTCCATAAACCATTCAGCCATTGTCTCACCAGGATGCTGGCGGGCGGTAATCCAAATTTTATGTTGGGCATTTTGATCGCCAATTATAATTAAATCAAGGTTACGTCCTTCACGAGTTTGTCCAATAACTTGGTGATGCGTGTTTTCAGCTGAATTCGCTAACGCAATTAATTCTTGATGACGCTGGTATGGATATGGCTCAAAATAAGCAAAATAAATTGAATTTGCTTCTGGAGTAAGCGTCCAACTTAAGGTATTATCTGTAAATGAGCTATCGATGCGAAACCAATTGACATTATCATAGCTTGCGCACACATTATAATCAATCCAGCCATCTGGATAAGCTGTTGTACCTAAATTATCTAAATAAAGTTTTAATTCTTGATGTTTCACACCATTTAGTTGAAAATAAAACCATTGTGCAAATTGTGAGTTGGTATCATTGCGGATTCCAAAGCGTAGATTTTGTGGGTTGCTTACATCATAAGTGATGATACTTCCAGCATCAAATTTTGTATTAACGGTTATCATAAAATTTCCTCTGTTTGACATTTTGCGCATGAACCAGTTATTTCTACTGGATTGGCAAGTTTAAAGTTATGTGTTTTACTTATTTCTAGTAAAGCACCCGTTATCTGTGGATTATGTATCTCTGTTTGATTGCCACATTTTTGACAGATTAAAATCTGACAGTGATGATCATGTTTGCAGTAGAGATGAGCGCACAATTTGTAGGTATGATTGAATGCTATTTTATGTATTAAGCCAGCATCTGTAAGAAACTCAAGAGCCCGATGAATCGTCATGCGATTTGCTTTTGGGTTTACTTTTTGTAAGTAGATTAAAATCTCATTCGCGGTTAATTGATCCGGTGTGCTTGCAATTATCCTAATAATCAGAGATCGCTGATTAGTTAGCTGAATATTTTTTGA
>CAZZAV010000040.1:0-20450 GCA_964652705.1 uncultured Neisseria sp. | reverse complement strand
CATTACTGCGGATGAACATGCTCCAGATAATTCCATTACCTCTTTATTACTGTAAACGCTATTTATCATTAACTTTGCATATTCAAGTTTCTGTAATGTTGTGAATGTTTGTTTTGTCTTTCTCATCTATTATGTACAATTAAATTTGTTAGTTATATTAACCTGTAACGGCTATATATCTCTACAATTTTATTAGATCATTACACAATAAAATGGCTTTAATAGTCTACAGAAATATTAGACCATTACATAAGCCAGATGTGTGATGTTAATTCGCTTATTTGTGTTTAATGAGCTCAGGATTTATTATTTCCTAATTGTAAGCTTTAAATTTGGCAAATTTTGATTAATTGTGAGTTACAAATTAATTTGTATTGTGTGTTAATTTTTAGTGCTGGATGACGGTCTGGTCGTGCAGTATTAACTTGACGAGTAAATTCAAGTAGTTTTTTGTGACTAGGTAGTATAAGGTGCTGTTGAGTAATATACCAGCTAATTAAGTTACATTGACGGAGGATACTTAGTTGGCAAAATTTTTGGCGTAGAATACTTAATTTATCTTCACTGAGGCATTGATTGAGGTCAATTTGTGCTAAGTCGTCACTAAGGGTGACTGAGTCTTGAATGCGCAATAGGCTTTGGTTTAATTTAGTGATAATTTGTGAGTCATAATCAATTAATTCAGGAATTATTTTATTGCGCAGGAAGTTACGCAAATATTGATTATCTTGATTGCTTTCATCATTAATGTTTTCTAGCTGATATTTTAGTGCATATTCTTGGAGTTGAGTTTTACGGTAATCTAAAAGTGGACGCCAAAAGATTTGTTCGTGGCGTTTGTTCATTAAGTGCATTGCGGCAACATTATGTAAGTCACTGCCACGCATGATTTGACTTAACATGGTCTCGATTTGATCATCGTAGTGATGCGCCAAAATTATAACATCTGCCTTAGTTTTAGCATATTCTGCATAGCGTAATTTACGTGCGCTGTTTTCAAGGCCTTCACCGCCAATTTTGCTAACATTTACAGGAGCAATAGCTAGCGGAATTTGCCAGTCTTGACATAGTTTAGTGCAGAAATTCTGCCAAAATAGTGCATTGTTTGATAGGCCATGATTAACGTGAATTGCCGATAATTGCAAGGGCTTAATTAAACTTAATTGTTTAAAGATATGTAGTAAGACTACAGAGTCAATTCCACCACTTAAACCAATGCAGTAATGTAAATGACCGTCAAGGTTTGACGGCCACTGCGTTAGTAGATTTTCTGCATTTAGCGTTGAGTTATTCACATTCAATTTTAAATGTACCATAATCCATAATGCGTTCAAAGCGACGATTAATCAGGTTTTCCATATCTAGTTCTTGAAGTTGTTTCAAACTTGTACTTAGGTTATGTTTCATTCGTGTCATCATTTCGCTATGGTTGGCATGTGCGCCACCAAGTGGTTCGCTGATAACAGCATCAATTAAAGCTAGGGATTTTAGGCGTTTAGCGGTAATTCCTAATATTTCTGCTGCTTGATTAGCTTTGGTAGCATCTTTCCACAAGATAGAAGCACAGCCTTCAGGAGAAATAACCGAGTATACTGAATACTCAAGCATGTTAACTTGATCGCCAACGGCAATTGCTAATGCCCCACCTGAACCACCTTCACCAATTACGGTACAGATAATTGGTACTTCAAGTCCAGCCATTTCATATAAATTACGCCCAATTGCTTCAGATTGACCACGTTCTTCGGCACCAATTCCAGGATAAGCTCCAGGAGTATCAATGAAAGTAATAATTGGTAGTTTAAATTTATTGGCTAAATGCATTAAACGGAGTGCTTTACGATATCCTTCGGGACGTGGCATCCCAAAATTACGTTCTAAATTTTCTTTGGTATCACGACCTTTTTGGTGTCCAATAATCATTACTGATTGCCCACCAAGCTTGCCCATTCCTGCAATAATTGATTTGTCATCTGCAAAGTGGCGATCGCCATGTAATTCTGTGAATTCGGTGAAAATATTATTAATATAATCTAATGTCCGTGGACGCTGTGGATGGCGTGCAACTTGTGAAATTTCCCATGCGCCGAGTTTGCTATAGATATCTTTAGTTAATTCTTCAACCTTGTTTTGCAACAATTCAATTTCTGAAGAGATATTGACTGCTGATTCATCTTGCATTTGGCGTAATTCATCAATTTTATTGGTCAATTCTGCAATTGGTTTTTCAAATTCGAGGAAATGTCTTTTCATAAATAGTCCTAATTAATTATTAACCCCAAGTTGTGCACTTAAGGTAGAAATATTCTTTTGGTGTTCAGTAACTGCATCTTGCAACGATTGAATTCGTGCTTGATATTGTACAGGTTGATTTATTTCACTAGCTAACTTAGTTTGTTTAGCTGTTGCTAGTGCTTGCTGAGAATCGCTTAATGCCTGTTTTTCGCGGCTTAATTCTTCAGCTAAAATTTGCTGGCGTCCTATTTCATTACCGTAAGCTGGTACGGTAGTTTTGGTATAAATCTTGGTGGTTTTAGTGCGACTAGGCTGTGTATAACTAGTTGCTGCATAATCATTTTTGGTCATTGGCGATGAGTATACTGAAATTGGCGGTAGCTTTACTTTTTGTGCATTTTTAACTGGCTTATTGGTATAAACTGAATTACCATTTTTATCTGTATAAATGTATATATCATCGGCAAATAATTTGCTGATAAAGCCTAGTAAAGCTATCGCAAAAACTAACGTTCTCATGCGTATTAAAATAAGTTAATTATTGATATAATTGATACAAATGCGATAAAAAATAAGCCGCTACGATAAAGCAATGCTACAACATAGTCAACAACTTTTGGATTAAATAGATTGTGTGTACTACGTATATCTTCAATTCCATCATCTTCAACGTTATGTTGTTTTGTAAACTTATCTTTACCGATTGCGACAAAAGCTATTTCATTGAGAGTATTTTCTAGATAGAAAAAGCTCAATTTTACTTTGCCACGTTGCTCTAGGGCATAGCGCATTACTTCTTCAAAATCACCAGCTGCAGCAATAAATAAAATCAGCACTGAATATGGCACCAAATTGATCCAAAAAAGCATTTTATCTACGACTACACTATATACGACAGATTCTTCGCCACGTGTACGTAATTTAGTTGCCATTGCATTTAGAACTAAGTAACAAATTGCGCCTAATACCGATGGTAAAACCATAAACCAGAATGTAGTTGCAAAAAATTTTGTAGCAAATGTTTGGACAAATTGTTGAAAGTCACTAGCGCGATTGGCTTTTTTTGCTTCTTCTTTCCAACCTAAGATATCTACACATAAAATAAATAATGCACAGTTAATTATAAAGTAAGTTATGTGATGACTACTCATTGGTAGAATTAGCAGGATCATTGTAACGAGTAAAAATGGAATCAGAGCAAAAATAAAATGTAGGCGAATTTCACGAACCGTTTGAAAGTCACGATTGACAAACAAATTGGCATATTGTTCAATTTTATTATTAAACCCACGCCTAATTCCGCTCAATAATTTTCTTTGCTCGAGGAAAATAGTTAAAAGTATAGCGATAAATGACATAGTCTATAGATACCTGTAATTAATTATTGTTATATATATAAATTTCTTGTAAATTACGATTAATATCAAAGATATCCATACCAAACCCAAATAAAAAGTGGTTGGGTGCATTTACGCCAACATGATCAGCATAAATTGGTTTATCTTTACCAATTTCTTTATTGACCATAACTGCAACTTTACAATCTTTAGCTCCAGCATTCATTAAGAAACGTTTGATCTCTGCAATGGTGTGACCTTCGTCAAGAATATCATCCAGAATATAAACTATTTTACCGTTAACTAATGATTCTTTAGGTTGGCGAAACCATGTGATATGACTAGAACCATAATGTGCATCACCATAGCGTGAAGCATGAATGTAATCCATAGTAATTGGTTTTTTTAGGCGTTTGGTTAACTCTGAAGCAAAAATCATGCCACCATTCATGACGGTTAAAAAAACCGGAATTTCTTCGCCAATTTCAGCATCAATTTCAGCTGCCATTTTATCAAGTGCGACAGAGAGTTGCTCTTGACTAAAGAGAACGGTTGAATTTTCAATAAGCTGTTGTGCTTTGGCATAATCTAATTGCATGGATACCTCATGTTTATATTAAAATATATACTTGACTAAATTAAGTATAGAAATAAAATTTACCCTGTATTGTAACAAAAAATAACCGAGCTAACAAGCTCAAAGTAATTAATATAATTTTTGATTGAGAATAACTTATGCAAAAAGCTTTACTTTTAATCTTGGATGGATTTGGCATACGCAGTGATGATGATTTTAATGCGGTGGCTGGTGCCGCAAAGCCTAATCTTACCAAATACATGCAAAATTATGCTTTTAGCAAAATTAATGCCTCCGAGCAGTATGTTGGCTTGCCTCAAGGTCAATTTGGTAATTCCGAAGTTGGTCATTTAAATCTTGGGGCAGGACGTATTGTGCGGCAAGATATTACGAAAATTGATTATGCAATTGAAACGGGCGAATTTAGTACTAACCCAGCTTTTTTGTCTGCTTTTGCTGCTACGACTACGAAGACTGTGCATATTTTGGGGCTTTTATCTGATGGTGGTGTGCATTCACATCAGAATCATATTTATGAATTGATTAAATTAGCCAGTGCTAATGTAAATATTGAGCGAATTTGGGTGCATGTATTTTTGGATGGGCGTGATACACCACCGCGTAGTGCAGTACAATTTATTTTACAATTAGAAGAAGTCTTGGCAGCTAATCCAAAAGCTAAAGTTGCTACTGTGGCTGGGCGTTATTATGCTATGGATCGTGATAAACGCTGGGATCGGGTTGAGTTGGCTTATCAAGCGTTAGTTAATGCAAATGGCGCGAGTAATTTTGTTAATCCTTGTGCTGCTGTTGATGGTGCTTATGCTGAGGGTATTAATGATGAGTTTGTAAAACCCGCTGTATTTAATGCGTATAGTGGAATGAATTCTGGTGATAGTGTTATTTTTGCCAATTATCGCTCTGATCGTGCTGTGCAGTTAAGCGAAGTCTTTATTGGGAAAGATTTTGCAGGATTTGTGCGTAAAGATTTGCAATTAGCAAGTTTCGTAAGTATGACACGTTATAACGATAAATTAGAGTCAGTGATCGCATATCCACCAGTTAAAATAGTTAATACGTTGGGTGAGTATGTGAGTCAATTAGGTTTGAAACAATTGCGTATTGCTGAAACTGAAAAATATCCTCACGTTACATATTTTTTTAATGGTGGTGAGCAGCAACCGTTTGCAAACGAAACACGAATTTTAGTTAATTCACCCAAAGAAGTTGCGACTTATGATTTAAAACCTGAGATGAGTTTACCCGAAGTTGCCAATGAATTAGTAAACGCGATTAAAAGTGCAGAATATGATTTGATTATTAGTAATTTTGCTAACGGTGATATGGTTGGGCATACTGGTAATTATGCCGCTAGTGTGAAAGCGGTTGAAGCTCTGGATTTATATGTTGGACAGGTAGTCGAAGCAATGCTTGCTGCTGGCGGTGAGGTGTTAATTGTAGCTGATCATGGTAATTGTGAGCAGATGTTTGATTATGATAGTCAGCAGCCACATACGCAACATACTACGAATTTAGTTCCGTGCATTTATATTGGCCGTAAAGCAACTGTTCGTGAGGGTGGTGCATTGGAAGATGTTGCTCCAACTCTATTAAAAATGATGGGTGTTGCTCAGCCTGTTGAAATGACTGGTCGATCTTTAATTGAATTTCAATAGGTAACCAATGAAGAAAATAATATTGATTTTATTATTAGCTGGGGTTGGTCTAACAAACTCAGTGATGGCTGTTGAGTCAGGTTCGATTAATAGTAATTTAAGCGATTTAAATTCACAAATTAAGCAAATTAATCAAGACTTAAATTCTAAACAGTTGCAAAAGCAAAAAATAGATGCTGCGCTTAAAAATTCGCAAGGTGCAATAACGAAGACTCAGTCGCTACTGAAGCAACTTACTCAGCAACGTGCTGCTAGTTTACAGCAGTTAGAACAATTGAAAGTTACAATTCCGCAGATGGCTGCTGCTACTGAGCAAGCTAAAGCTCAGGTTGCAAATTCAATGACGAAAATTTATCAGCAGTTAAAAGAAATCGAGCAAGATCAACAGTCAGTATTGGCTGGTAATGATGGGATAGATGCTGAGCGTAAGAAAACTTATTTGGTAGCAATTCTTCAGGTTGAGCAAAATAAGTATAATGAGTTATCTAAGAAATTAACTCAACTTCAGGCGTTAAATAGTAAATTGCAAATCGAAGTTGAGCGATTAAATGCTAAATTAGGTAATACAACTAAGCAACATGAAGATTTACTGGCAGTAAAAGATCAAACTACTCAACAATCTGCTGTGGTTAAAGAGCAAATTGCGCGTGAGAAAGCCCAATTATCTAATTTGAAACAACGTCAGGTTGAGTTAAATAAATTATTGCAGCAATTGGCATTAGCTGAGAAGCAGCAAAAGGCGCGCCAGTTAGCCGCTAAAAAGGCTGCAGATAAAGCTGCGGTAAAAGCTCTGGCCTTGCAAAAGCAGCAAGCACAGGCAATAGCTGTTGCCAAGAAGAATCAGCCAGCAACAATTGTTGCGAAAACAACTGATATGAGCAATAATGCTGATACCAATGTTACTCCGCTTGAGGCAGATAAACCCGTCACAATAGAAGAGCAGAGTGCTTCTTCAACAAAAGCTCAATCAGATAATTCTAAAGGTTCAGGAGTCGCTCTTGGGAAATCTGATAATAGTATTGAAGATAATTCGCCATTTATGTCGCGGAAGTTATCCAAACCAGTTGCTGGAAATATAACTGTCGGGTTTGGTCAAATGCGCGATAGTGTACGCAATAATGGGGTTTTAGTTAGTCCAGCAGACAATACCCCAGTATATTCTGTGTCGCGAGGTACGGTATTATTTAGTGGTAGCTTACCTGGATTTGGTCAGATCATTGTGGTTGATAATGGCGATAATTATACTTCGGTATATAGTGGAGTATTATCTAAAGTAGCAAAAGGTAGTTCGGTATCTGCTGGTCAGCAAATTGCAACTAGTGGTACCGCAAGTAACCAACCGATGGATGGAGTATATTTTGAATTACGCCATTTGGGTAAACCAGTTAATCCAAGTAAACTGTTCAATTAATAATTTAAATTAAGATTTACTTCGTTGATTCAATTAAAATTAATTGACAAATAGTGTTAATTACACTACAATAAGTAGTGTTAAATTAACTCTATAAACTATTCTGCTAATTGAAATTGTATTTATGCCAGCAGGAATTGTGTGGAAGCTTATTTTACGTGAGATTATTTAATCAATAATTAGACTTTTGAGTTTTATATTTGGAAAGAAGAATATATGAAGAAAATACTTTTGGCTTTGATTGCATCTACCAGTATTTCATTAGCTTTTGCTGCACCTGTTGCTGCTTCACAAACAGCGACGCAAGCAACATCGCCTGCGTTTGATAATACTAAAATTAAATGTGGTGAAACAACTTTAAAAGATGGCGCAAATACCGATACATTAACTGGTATTTGTAAAGGTTTCAAATTTGGTAAAGGTAAAGCTGGATTTTTAGATGATAACTCGGGTAAAAAAGTTATGTGTCAAGAGAAAAAAGGCAAGTTGATTTTAGCGAGCTGTCAAGCTGCATCTTAATTGATTGGTTGCAAAAAATAAAAAAGGAATTGATTTATATCAATTCCTTTTTAGTTAGATAATTAAAGTATATTAAATAGAATAAGCCTTAATACATTATGAAATAAACATTTTGACTTTTATAATAAAGAATTAAGTGCATTACTATCAATTAGTCAGCATAGAATACAAGAATACTGTGGCTAATAATCACTTCCTTTTTAGTATACTTGAATGATTTAATAATAATCTTAGAATGTTTTGTGCTCTAGATTTGCAAAATGTTCCAATGTGTTGTATTTTTACCCAAATAAACCAACAGATGCCGATGATAAATGGTACAATATTGTTAATTTAGTTTTAAAATCTTACTTTGGAGATTGTCTGAGTAGTAAATATGTAAAAATAATAGAAGAAATTAATGTCATCAGAAGTAAATTAAATCCAAAAGACTTCCTACATAATATTGAAAATTTAATAAGCAGAGTTGAGGATACACAATTTTTAAAAGAAAAAATTTGCACAAAAAGTTTACTGTGTGATTTAAAGTCGGTGAAGACTTCTGAAATTCAACTTATAAATACTAAAAGTTACATAAATAGCAATGATGCTAATTTTATTGTGTCATTATTTCGTGCACCATATTATCCAGAAATGATTTTTGAGGGATTTAAGTTTAGGCTTCCAGTAATAGATACTAATTTGGAAGCTTTTTCTACAAATGTTATGCCTGTTATTATAGAGTTGTGTTCAGACGGAATGATCCCAATCGATACCGTTGCTATGTTTCCAGAAGGACATATTGATGGATCTCAAGAGCCAGGAGAGAAAATATTTTATTTTGTTAATAAATTTGCACAACGTCATGTAAACGTTACGCAAAACATAATTAAGCATTGCGTTGATGATAGTTCTTTTACTTTAATTAGAAATTTAAATGATAAACTTATTGAAGAAGCGGTGGTTTTTTGGGTATGGTTTCATGAACATCACCATCAAAAAACTGGTGGATTAAGAATTCCCCAATATTTAACTGTTAAATCCAATAAGTATATTGCTGGTCTTGAGGAGTTGAGGGTTGATGTTGGGGGAATGCTTTCTTGTATTAAGAATAAGCATTTATTTGGTGAAAAAGCTAATTATATTTTTGAGTTTATACTTGCTGAACGTATACTAAGATATGGTGTTGATGGTATAAAGTATAACATAAATGGACAGTTAACATCTTCTTATGACGCAATTGGTAGTTTTTTAGGTTTAAATATGCTGCTAAAAAATGGTGGAGTATTTATTAATGATAACAAGAAAATATGTGTTAGCAACAATATTATTTTTGCATTAGAAGATATTCAAAATACAATACATAACTTTGAGTATAGCATTAATCATCTACCTGATAATGTTATAAAACAGAAACTATTAGAATTCATTGCACATCATTTAGAAACTGACAACTTGTTAGGCTATTATTCAAATCAACATTTTGATTTAATTCGACGTCAGATACACCATAAAATAGAAAGTGGTAGGGCTGCATGAGTATAAATGTATTACTTCCATTAATGCTATTTTGCTTCACAACCAGTATAACGCCTGGACCAAATAATATAATGATAATGTCTTCTGGATTACGTTTTGGAGTTGTTAAATCACTACCACATTATTTAGGAATATGCCTGGGGTTTAATATTATGGTGTTTTTAGTGGGTTTAGGACTCGGTAAAGTTTTTGATATTATTCCTGTCTTACATGCTATGTTAAAATATATAGGTGCATCGTATATGTTATATCTTTCATATAAAATAATAAAATCAAATGGTGGATTTGGTGAAAAAGACACTAAATCTATACCATTAAAGTTTTTTGAGGCGGTGTTATTTCAATGGGTTAATCCAAAGGCATGGATTATGGCAATAGGTGTATTTTCAACATATTCCCTTCAAAATGGTAATATGTTTTATCAATCTGCGATTATTGCATTTATTTTCTTTATAATTGGAATTCCATGTATTGGATTTTGGCTTATCTCAGGTGTTTTTATTAGAAAGTATCTTTCTCATCCAAAAGCATATAAATATTTTAATTATATTACCGGTACATTGTTGGCATTATCAGTAATTACCGTTTTTATTGAATAATATGGAGTTAAATAAACATGTCGAGAAATGAACAATATCAATTTGCAAAAAGAGTTGAAACGTTAAAATCTTCGGAAGTTCGGGAGTTATTAAAAATAACTGAGCTACCTGATGTAATTTCATTTGCTGGAGGATTACCTGCACCAGAGCTTTTTCCTATTCAAGAAATGTCTGCTGTAAATCAAGAAGTTCTTCAAAAAGATGGTCATGCCGCACTACAATATAGCACAACAGAGGGTTATGGGATACTTCGTGACATGATTGCTAGTAATCGTATGGTATCTGCTGGGGTCATGACTAACCGTGATGAAATTTTAATAACCGCGGGTTCTCAGCAAGGAATAGACTTCAGTGCAAGATTATTCTTGAATGATAATGATTACATTATTTGTGAAGATCCTAGTTATTTAGGTGCTATTAATGTATTTAACACGTACAATGCTAGATATATTACAGTATCCATAGATAAAGATGGAATGATTCCTGAGCTATTAGAGCAAGCAATACAAACAGCTCCATCACCTCCTAAATTTATTTATACAATTCCAGACTTCCAAAATCCAACAGGTATCACGATGTCGCTGGAGCGGCGCAAAAAAATAGTTGAAATTGCATCACAATATAAAATCCCAATTATTGAAGATAATCCATATGGAGATATAGCTTTTAATGGTAAGCGTAACGCATCGCTTAAAAGTTTTGACAAAAATGGTTGGGTAATATTCTTAGGAACTTTTTCTAAGATCTTATGTCCTGGGTTGCGTATCGGATGGGTCTGTGCGAATAAGGAACTTATCAATAAGTATATTATGCTTAAACAGGTATCAGATTTACAGTGTAACAGCTTAACGCAAAGAGAAGTTGGTACATTCATGCAAAAGTATAATTTAGATGATCATGTAAATCGAATTATATCAGTTTATAAAAATCGTCGAGATTATATGATTAATGCAATGATTAAATATTTTCCTTCTGAAGTGACATTTACTTACCCAGATGGTGGATTATTTACATGGGTTGAGTTGCCAGAGAAGATTAATGCTGCTGAATTATTAGTTGTGGCATTGAAAGAAAAGGTTGCTTTTGTTCCAGGTGCGCCATTTTTCCCAAATGGTGGACATAAAAATTATTTGCGATTGAATTATTCAAATATGTCAGAAGATAAAATTGAAGAAGGTATAAAAAGGCTTGGTATTATAATAAAAAGGTTTATGGATTCACTCAAGAATTAAGTGCACCAATATCAATTATTTGCGATTATTAATTAAAGAGCTAGACAATTAAAAAATATTGAATCTAGCTCATTCTTTTTTATTTAATTAGGTTTAGGTGATAATCTTAAATTCAAAAGTTTGATTGAGAAAATTGATATTATCAATGCTCAGTATAATTTCACTACCTTGTGGTTGCGCTTTGGTTTGCGTGCTCACGTCTAATGTAATTGGAACACCATCAAGTTGAACATTATTACGATAAGTAAAGGTGGCTTTAATTTGATGAATATTTTCTTGTTCCAAATAACGTAATGACCAATAACGTTCAATACTATCTTGGAATTTCAAATATGCGCCATAAGTGTCATCAAAGTTTTCAACAACATTGGCAACGGCAAAATCAGTCGAAGTTAAAGGCTTTTGCTTAGTAATTAGGCTGATAATCTGTGCTTGATTAACTAAATCGACTGCACGGCGTAATGGTGATGTAGCCCAAGTATAATAATCCACATTCAGTCCAGTATGTGAATTCGGGGTTAAAGTCATTGTCACCGGCTGCATCGGTTGTTTTACTCGATAGATAGCAGGTACAAATGAATTAGTTAACATGCGTCCCCAACTGCCGTTGGCATGAATCATTAGTTCGCTCACCAATTTATCAATTGGGTTACCACGTAGGCGTGGTTTAATAATCACTTTACCATCTTCACCGAATGAAAAATTATAATCTACCGAAAGTTGATTAACACTAGCTTTACCACGGTTTTCTTCAAGTTTTAAAGCCATTTTATGCAGTAATTTTAATTCTGCTTCATATGGATAACCATGATCATGAGCCATATTTTCAACATTAAAGAATTGTTCTAAATTTTCGGTGCGTAAATTATCACTGATAATAACTTGTTCTAATTTTGATTCGGTATGTATAATATTTAACTCATTATCAACAGTAAAGTAAATACTTACGACTGGTAATTGCTTACCTTGATCAAGGCTATAATGGGCAATTACATTTTCAGGCAGCATGGTGATTTTATGCCCTGGATAATAAACAGTGGATAAACGTTCGCTAGCAATCGTCAATAATTCTTTATTCAATGATGGTGCGGAAATGTGTACACCAATAATCCAACCTGTTGCGGTGGTTTGTAAAGAAAAAGCATCATCAATCTCGGTCGTTAGTGCATCATCAATTGAAAATACTTTAAGGTCTTTATTCAGCGGAATGTCATTAGAATGATCATTAATTTCTAGAGCTGGTAGTTCCGTGCCATTTGGGAAATATTGTTTATAGAAACTTGTCACGAGTAATTCTTCAATCGAATTAATATAACCAAGTTTAAATAATAATTCTAATAAAGTTAGTTTTAAATCTTTAGTAACTTTGCTGACAACTTTATATTCTAATGAATTTTTATCAGGCTTGTTAATTAGATTTAATGGATCAATTTTCCAATCAGGTTGTTGTAAATTATACAGTTGCTCATACAGCGCATCAAATTTGGCTTGATATTCCTGTTGACGCTGAATTTGTAATTTACGCATAGCAATTTCTTCATTGCCACAACGCTTGAAGTTATGCTCACCAAGGTAACTAAAGTAAATTGCTGGTTCATTAACGGCTAGAAATAGAGCCAATTTTTGCACTAATTCAGTATTACCAAAGTATAAATTACTTAACGCATCCCAAGTCCAGTGTGAATTTTCTTCAGATAATTCCCAAAGAAATTCTAATTCAATTTCAGCGCGCTGTTGTTGAATTGCAGGAACGATTACTTTTGGATCTTGAGTGAAACTAAGTATCAAATTATCATTTTTAATTTTCTTATCTGTGGTTTGTTCTAAAAGTTGAATAACGCTGTGTTTTTTTTCACTAGCAATTAATTTGGCAAATTGGTACTGGTTATTATCCAGAATTAAGGCATAATTCATTATAGTTTTACCGCCAGAACAATAATTAGCACAATGACAATTAGCATTAAAATATAATTCATGCGGCGATAGTCTTTGGCTAATTGGGTATAGTTTTCAGTCAGGTTATTGCTGTCTTGTAACTTGGTTAACGTAGTCGCAAAATTGCGCGGGAGAGTTGGCATTAAATATGACCAATATGGAAGTTCTTCTTTGAGATTGCGTATAAAACCTTTAACACCCATTTGCTCGCGTAACCATTGGTTTAAAATTGGTTTAGCGGTTTTCCATAGATCTAATTCTGGATTAAGAATGCGGCCTAATCCTTCAACGTTGACAATTGTCTTTTGCAATAAAATTAATTGTGGCTGAACGATAATTCCAAAGCGGCGTGATACTTGGAATAATTTAATTAAAACTTGTGCGAATGAAATTTGAGCTAATGGCTTGTTGAAAATTGGTTCACAGACCGAGCGAATCGCATTTTCAAATTGTTCGACAGGTGTATCTTTTGGTGCCCAGCCAGATTCAATATGAGTGATTGCAACTTTTTTATAGTCACGATTGAAGAAAGCTAAGATATTGATAGCTAAATAGCGCTTATCTTCATCTGAAAGACAGCCGACAATACCAAAATCCAAGGCAACAAAACGTCCATCATCAGAGCATAGAATATTACCAGGGTGCATATCAGCATGGAAAAATCCATAGTGAAATACTTGGGTATAAAAAATTTCCACACCATAATGCGATAAACGTACCAAGTCGATGTTTTTAGCTTTGAGTGCCTTAAGATCTGAAATTGGTGTACCGTGCATCCACTCCATAACGATAACATCTTTACTCGAGTAATCAAAGTAAATTTCGGGGATAATTATACGTTTGTCATTTTTATGTAGTCGGCTTAACTCAGTGCTATTGCCAGCTTCTTGTAGAAAGTCTAATTCTTCATGGATGGTGGTTTCAAATTCATTGACAATCTCTTGTGGGCGTAAGCGTCTGCCATCGCTAAATAATTTCTCAACCAGCCATGCAACCGTTTTAAGTAATTTAACGTCTTTGTCAATGACTTTGGCAATCTTAGGACGTAAAACTTTTACGGCAACTTCTTGACCATTCTCTATTAGGCGTGCGCGATGAACTTGAGCAATTGATGCTGATGCAATTGGATCATCACTGAATTCACTAAAAATTTGTTCCAAAGGTTTACCAAGTGCATCCGCGACAATTTGCCGTGATTGCGCTGAGTTAAATGGTTTTACCTGATTTTGTAATTTGGCAAGTTCACTGAGGTATGCTGTTGGAATTAAATCTGGGCGAGTCGAGAGTAATTGTCCAAATTTGACAAATACTGGACCTAGATATTCAAAAGCTAATTTGATGCGCCACGCTAAAGATTTATCAGCGTGTTTTTGTGGAATAAACCACAGCATAAACTCGAGTAACCGTGCTAAGTTGCTAGTTTTTTGGCTGATGCTTAAAACTTGGAACAGACCATAACGTTTAAAGGTGAGAATTATTTTTAAAAGCCGGAGAATTCGCATAATTATTGAGTTAGTCTTTCTACGCGTTTACCGAGTAAATCGCAGCGTTCTTTCAAATTATCAACATCGCTGTAGAATTGTTCGAGAGCATATTTATCGCTAATTAAATCAATTTCATATTGTATATACTGGCTGCCAGAAAGTCCAGCATTACGGCTGACTAATTTAGCATATTCTATAATGTTTTTTATTAATTGTTCTAATTTAACCGCAAAGATCCCTAAAATTGTTGAGTCATATAAATAGAGGGTTTTGCTAGCATCTAAAGTTGCTAAACTAGTTAGTAAATTTGTTGCGAGGTTTTTATCACCAGTTATTTGTAAAGTTTTAAAGGTTTGTAGTTGGTCTTGATGAATTAAATGGCCAGCACTTGCTAAAGGAATTGTAATCGAGCAATCTGGTGCGGAATCTTCTGTTTCAAGCATTCCATCTGGAGCAATGATGAAATTTAGCGTTAGCAATGGTAATTTTAATTCAACTATTTTAGTAGCCAATTTTTGAAGTTGCGCACAAGTATGTGGATTAGCTTTGAGTAGTAAATTAAGCGCTTTAATTGCCAGAGCATTAAACATTAAGCTTTATATCCTTTATGGAGTGCAGTAATCCCAAGCGTTAAATTATGATATTTAACCTTAGCAAAACCTGCATCATACATCATTTGTTGTAAAGTTTCTTGATCAGGATGCATCCGAATTGATTCGGCTAAATATTGATAGCTATCGGCATCTTTAGCAATTAATTTGCCCATCATTGGTAAAAATTTAAATGAGTAGAGATCATAAAATTTAGCCAGTGGTTTATAGACTTTGGAAAATTCCAATACCATTAGCACACCACCTGGTTTGAGCACTCGTTGCATCTCGCTGAGAGCAATGTCTTTGTGAGTCATATTACGTAAGCCAAATGAAACACACACTGCGTTGAAATAATTGTCGGGAAATGGAAGTTTTTCGGCATCACAAAGACATTGTGGAGTTATAATTCCCTCGTTTAGTAAGCGATCACGGCCAACTTTTAGCATCGAAGAGTTAATGTCAGTATGCCAAACTTCACCAGTTTCACCAACGATTTTCTTAAAGCCTTTACTCATGTCACCAGTACCGCCCGCAATATCGAGTACTTTATGTCCAGCTTTTAATTCAGCGGTAAAAAAGGTAAATTTTTTCCATAAGCGGTGCATACCAAGTGACATAACGTCATTCATAATATCGTAATTGCTTGCTACCGAATGAAATACTTCCGCAACTAAATCGGCTTTTTTTTCTTCGGCAACGTCTTTAAATCCAAAATGAGTTTTATTATTTTGTTCCATGATTAATCCTGACGCGTTAATAGCATGGCATCGCCATAGCTAAAGAAACGATAGTTATTTTGAATTGCATGTTGGTAAGCTTGGTCAATTTGAGCTTTGCCACTAAATGCTGAGACGAGCATTAATAAAGTTGATTTTGGTAAGTGGAAATTAGTAATTAATTTATCCACCAACTCAAATTTAAAGCCGGGGGTAATAAAAATATCGGTTTCACCGCATTGCGAGTGTAAACCACGTTTGGCTACAGACTCTAGTGTACGTAAGCTAGTTGTGCCAACTGCAATAATTTTGCCACCAGTTTGCTTGGTTTGTTTAATTAATTCAACGGTGGTGTCATTGATTTCGAAAATCTCACTGTGCATTTTATGTTCGGCAATATTTTCCACGCTAACTGGTTTGAAAGTACCTGAACCAACGTGGAGAGTGACATAAGCAATTTTTATACCTTTGGCTTGAATTTGTTCAAGCAGTTCAGGCGTGAAATGTAAACCTGCGGTTGGAGCTGCAACTGAACCGTTATGAGCGGCAAATACCGTTTGATAGCGTGTTTCATCAGCTAATCCAGCTTGGCGTTGCATGTAAGGTGGTAATGGTAAGTTACCATATTTTTCTAGATAAGCGTAAATATCAACTTCTTGTAGAATCCGTAAACGGAAGATATTATCCATGCGTTCAATTACTTCCATGCTGAGATCACCAGGTAATTGAATTTGCATGCCAATTTTGATCGCTTTACTGGTACCAACATGGGCGATGATTTCTTGGTTATTAATTACGCGCTCAAGCATAACTTCAACCTTACCACCAGTTACCTTCTGACCAAATAAGCGTGCTTTAACCACTCGAGTATTATTTAAGACTAATAAATCACCCGAGTTAAGATGGTCTAGAATATCTTTAAATTGGCGATCTTGTAGCGGATTAGCTAACACTAATAAGCGACTATCATCACGTTTTACCAGTGGCTGGCTGGCAATTAGTTCTGTTGGTAAATGATAGTCAAAATCACTCAAGCGCATGGTTGTAAGATTATTTATCATTGGCTATAAGTATTTCTAAATACCCAGCGTACTGCTAGGAAGACAGTAAAGATAGTAAATACCACTAGAACTAACCACATCATGGCAAATTGAGCTAATGGTAAGGTTGCAAAAGTAAAGGATTTACCGAATAGATGGCTAAAATTGGCAAACAGAAGGTTTAAATTATATGTTATGGCGTGCATACCAAGTGTTGATAAACCAGTTGCCAAAGTTACTTGCCAGACTGCATAATGACAGAGTGGACGCATAATGTAACCATCACTAGCTCCGATTAAGCGTGAAACTTTAATTGCATCGCTCTTGAGCATCATTTGTAGTCGCACCATATTGTAAATAACTAAACTTAGCACTAATATAAATAAAATTTGTGCTGCAGAACTGATTTCGCGGGCAAAACCCAATAAATCTTGAATCTTATTGGCATAGCGCAAATCCATTTGGACACTATCTACCATTGGTAATTGATTTAACTGGATGTTTAAACGATTTAGCACATTACTTTCTGCGGTTAATGTATTTATTATCAAGACATCAGGCAGCGGGTTGTTGGCTGATTCAATTACGTCAGATGCAATTGATTTCATTTGTTTATCTTGTTGTAATTCATCAAGAGCTTGTTGCTTTCCAATGAATTTATAATCTCGAATGATATTTTTACTTTGTTGATTTAGGCTGCGTTCAATATTTTCTACATCGGCTTGATTGGCATTGCTATCTAGATAAAGCGTGAGTTGTGGATAAGCAATATTTTGCTGTTGCCAAATATTTAAGCTATTGTTAAGTGATAGTCCTGCGGCACAGATTGTGATAATTAATGCTAAGACTAAAATATTAATAAGATGCTCAACTGGATGCTTTAGCATAGTTAGCCAAGCTTGTTGAAAGCTGCGAAGGTGTTGAGTAAGTTTATTCATGCTAGCCTCTAAATGTTCCATGACTTAAGTGTAGAATACGTTTACCGTAATCGCTTAAAATAGATTCATCATGTGCGGAAATTACAATTGTTACACCAGCACGATGAAATTTTTTGAAAAGCTCAAGAATTTTTAGAGCATTCGCGCGATCTAAATTGGCGGTTGGTTCGTCGGCCAGAAGAATTTTAGGTTGGTGGACGATGGCACGAGCGATACATAAACGCTGTTGCTCACCCCCAGATAATTGTTCTGGGCGAGCGCGAAATTTATGTTCTAACCCAACGCTCTCTAGAGCGTTTAATACGCGATTATTAATTTCGGTCTGACTGTGTTTGCCTGCTATTTCCAGTGGTAGTCGTACGTTAGCGTAGACATCCCGATCAAATAAAATTTTATGATCTTGGAAGACAAAACCAATATGTTGGCGGATAAACGTTCGATAGTTTTGGCTTTGCTTGGCAAGGCTGGTGCCAGCAATAATAACATTCCCACTACTTGCAATTTCAATTCCAGCGATTAGTTTTAAGATTGTTGATTTACCTGCACCAGAGTGACCAGCTAAAAACACCAATTCACCTTTTTCTATATCAAAGCTTAAATTATTTATAGCTGCAATATTGCCAGGATAAATTTTACTAGCTTGTTCAAATACAATTATTTTGTCAGACATCAGGAAAAACCTCGTTGCAATAGAGTATTGAGTAGTTATGTATAGATAAAATAGACGTTATTATAGCATTATTGATCGTTTAATCGGGTTGAAATAAAGCTGTAATATGGTTTTGTTAAAGGATTTTACTTTGAGATTAAATTTGGTTGATAGAGTATCATAGAATGCGTAATAAATTTGCAAAAAAGCTACATAAATATAGTGTTAAAGTAAGAAAAATGCACTAAATGGTGGTGTTTATGCTTGGTCGGGGTTGTTAACACAAATAGTTATGTTAAAGTAACGGGTGAGATAACAAGGAGTGTAGAATTATACTCCCCAGAAAGATTTTTAGGTTATATATTTTAAATAAATAAGTGCGCTGGATGCGTTTGACAGTTCTATTTAAGGGGTTTTCTTCAAATGAAAAAGATTTTAGCCGTAGTATTGGGTACTTTAAGTGTTTCAGCTTTTGCAGATGTAACGTTATATGGTCGTATTTCAGCGGCACTTGAAACGGATCAATTTCCAAGTAGTAATCAGGTGGAGCCTGGAACGACTTCAGTTCAAGATTATGGTTCATATTTTGGTATTCGTGGAACTGATCAGGTTTATGGTCAAACCGCGGTTATTTGGCAGGTAGAGCAATTTCTGAATATTACTTCAGGTGAAGCGTATCAGAATAATACTGCGAGTAATTGGACGCCTGCACATCCTGGTTCAACGCCTGGTTCTGCAGTGCCTACAACTGGTTCAAATGTGTTAGCTTCTTCGGATAGTTATATTGGTTTACAAGGTGCGTGGGGTCGTGTGCGTTTGGGTAATTTATCAAATACTTATCGTACAAACACTGGTGCGGTGGATATTTTTAATGGCGCGAATGCCAATGTGATGGGAACATATGACCGTTTCTTGTCAGTTTTGCCACAAATGCTACGTTATGATTCTCCAAGTTGGGGTAATTTTGCTGCATCAGCTTATGTGAGTATGAATCAAGATGGTAATTATGATACTGGTGGTGCTAACGGTAATGGTATTATGGGTGCTAGTGATGAAAATGGTTATAATAATTCACCAATTTATGGGTTGGGACTATACTACACGCCAGGTAATTTCTCAGCAACATTCAATACCCAGTTAGAAATGAATACTGGTGTCTACCAAACTATCCAAAATGGTGGTAGTTCATCTGGATATGGTCCAAGTGGAACTGCTGCTTGTCCAAGTGGTAACCCAGCTCAGTGCCAAGTGCAAGGAATTAACGCTTATTCGACTCGTTTAGAGTTGAACTATAATAATCCAGATAGTTGGTTTGTCGGTGTTGGTGCACAGATTGCTCAAGGTTACGGTTATCAATCGCAGCCAGGAAATGGTAATATGGCCAATTTATGGATTCAAAATACCGCGCTTAATAACGTAAATTCTGCGTATATTGGTTCAACAGCTAATGGCTGGTCATCGTTAAATACCGCTAATTTAGGTACTGCTGAATTGGGTGCTTCATTCGGTTGGCACGTGAACAATTGGACACCAAAAATTGGTTATACTTACGGTTCCAATATGATGAATGGTGGTTCTTATTTTGATTTAATCGCAGGGAACAATCAAGTTGGTGGTACTGGTTATCAACAAGTGGTTGCCGAGCTGGATTGGAATATTACACCACGGACGATTGCGTTTGTGAGTTGGGGTCAACAATGGTGGGGTCAAACTCAACAGAGCATGGTTAAGGGTAATAATCCTGGTCTAACAACTGGTGATAGCATGAATGCGGCTGGCGGTTCAATTAATATTAATGCATCAACTACAGCGGTTGGTTTTTCACATACATTCTAGGTTTACATTGTCTCTCAATGGGGGTCGCACTTGTGCGACCTTTTTCATTTTCTAACGTCAGTTGATCTTGATGCTATAGTTAATACTAAGACAAATTACATATTAAATAGCATAAATATAATTTTATATCAATATATTATTGTATTAAAAATAGG
>CAZZAV010000039.1:0-20941 GCA_964652705.1 uncultured Neisseria sp. | reverse complement strand
CTATGCTACAATACTAAAATTGGTTAGAAATAATCCGCTTTGATTGTCTAGCCCCATTGTTTTATATATAAACATAGATAAGACGGCACTAGTAATATAATGCTAAAAAAGTTATTTCATTTTTTAGTTTATTTATTAAAGCTTAAGAACTTAAATTTGAGTCTGATATTAGTTAATTTATTTTGTGAACTAAAGTATTACGGTAAAATACTGGCTGATAATAAATGCTATCTCAAATTAAATTAATAATAGGGTATTTAAGATTAAAAATATATTTTGGAAAATTTGCAATAAGCTGAATAAATATATTGCGCATCCACGCATGATACTCGGATATACACGCCATGATGGCGTGTATTTGCCGTTAACACGCATGAGTAATACCGTTGATGTGATCTATCCACAAAATTTAGATGTAGCAAATAATGTGTTTATTTGGCACCATTCAATTTTGGAGTGTAGCAATGGCATTCAGATTGAGGAAGGATGCCAAATCGGTGCTTATGTTTTGATAGCGAGTCATTCATCACATATAGCTATTCGCCTTTATGGATCACATTTTATTGAGCATAATGGTCAACACAAAGGTTACATTCGTGGTGGTATCAAAATTGGTAAATTTAGCTTTGTTGGACCACACAGTGTAATTATGCCAGGAACTTCAATTGGTAAAGGTTCAATTGTCTCCGCGTACAGTTTAGTTAAGGGCGAATTTCCTGATTTTGCTATTTTGGCTGGTAATCCAGCACAGCAAGTTGGTGATACTCGTGATATGGATAAAAAGCAGTTATCACGTTATCCAGAATTACAAAATTATTATGATGAATGGGCCAAAGATTGATGAAAAAAATTGTTATTGTTGGTTCAAACTCGATTCATTGCCAGCGCTATATTGCTGGTATAGTTGCGACAGGTGAGTTCGAAGTCTGTTTAATTAGTAATCAAAAGATTGTTGAATTTGCTAATTTGGATATTTTAAAAGTCAGTTTTTCTCTCCGCAATCTTAAAGCGGTTAAACAAATTCGTACTTATTTAAAGAAAATTCTTCCTGACGTTGTGCATATTCATCAGGCTAATAGCTATGCTTGGCATACTTTGCGGGCAATTGCCAAACTGGCACAGCGTCCGAAAGTGATTTTGACGGCGTGGGGATCTGATGTTTTAGTTTTACCTAGGCAAAGTAAGCTTATGCGCAGAATGGTTGAGTATAATTTACGTAATGCGGATATAGTTACCTCGGATTCACTTTTTATGTCAGCTACTATCGCAGAGTTACTTGGTAAAGTTAGCCGTCCAATTCATACAATTAATTTCGGGATACAAAATGTTCCTCCAGTGCCAATTCTAGCTAGTAAACAGCAAATAATTTTATCCAATCGTTTGCATAAAGGTTTGTATCGAATTGATAAAATTATCCAAGCTTTTGCAGTTTTAATTAAACATGATTTAATTGCTGTAGAATATCGTTTACTAATTGCAGGTAGCGGTGAAGAATCAATTAATTTACAACAATTAGTACAAGAACTGGATGTAACTTCGCAAGTTGTTTTTACTGGAATGTTAGATTATACGGAATTAGTTAAACTTTATCAGCAAGCTAGTATCTTTGTTTCAGTACCAGAAAGTGATGGCACTTCTTCAAGTTTACTTGAAGCTTTAGCGTATGGTTGTATTCCAGTTTTGTCTAACTTACCCGCCAATTTGGAGTGGGTTTTGGATCAGGTGAATGGTTTTATTACTCCTGAGGTGGGGCAACTTGAATTACAACTTTTGGCAGCAATAACTCGTGCACAAAATTTTGCCGAATATCAAAAATTAGCAACATTTAATTATCAAATGATTTTGGATAAAGCCAGCTTTGCAATTAATTTACGTAAATTTATTGAGTTATACTAAATGTTTACTAGGTTAATTGCAAAGCTGCGCGGCGATTTTGCTTTAGTCTTATTTGCTAACCTATTTTCGTATTTGATTGCTTTTAGTGGTTCGGTAATCTTTGTTCGGTTGCTTGGCAAAACTGAGTTTGGTCTGTACACATTTGCTTTTGGAATAATTTCGTTATTTCTATTGGTAAATGGTTTTGGTGCTGCCTCTGGTGTTTTGCAGTATGTGAGTCGAGCTAAATCTGAACAAGAGCGTCTCGGATATTTAAGCTTTGCGTTTAAAAGCGGTGTTGGATTTAACCTACTAATTAGTGCTTTGATTATTGCCTATGCTTTATTTATTTCGTTACCGATGCCTCGTGCACGTCCAATTTTGCTGGCAATGGCATTATTTCCTGTTGGGCGTTTGTATATTGATATTTTTCAGGCTTATCTGCGTGCAACTCAACAAAACAAACTTCAGGCTAAATTTTTAATTGTTAATAACTGTGTGCTACTGGCTGCAAATGTAATTGGTATTGCTTGTTTTCAACTTTATGGATTAGTATATTTTACTTACGTTGGTTATGTTTTAATGTTTGTGGTTTCAGCATGGAAATTTAATCTCCCTAATGTGTTTAAATTTAAATTTGAGTTACAACCATCAATTAATGTTCGTCAATTTGTCAGTTATTCATTTTTTACCACTTTAGCTAATGCTTTCTCTGGGTTATTATTTGTTCTTGATACAATTATAATTAGTTATATTGTGAAAGATCCACAGTTATTGGCAACTTATCGGGTAGCAACAATTATTCCATTTGCGATTAACTTTATTCCTAATATTGCCGTGAATTACTATTATCCAGAATTTGCTAAAAATGCTCACGATTCACAAAAAGTTCGTGAACTGGCTAGATTTGTTGCTAAGCGGATGTTTTTGTTCAGCGCGTCTGTGAGCTTGATTTTAATTTTGTTGGCTAAGCCATTAATTATGCTAATCTTTGGTGCAAGTTATGCAGAAAGTATATTACCATTTCAAATTATTAGTTTTGGCTATTGGATCATTGCAACTTTTCGTACTGTAAATGGTAATATTATTGCCGCTCTTGGCAAAGCTAAATTGAGTTTTTATTTAACGTTTATCATTTTATTGGTTAATATTGGTGTGACTTATTTATTAGTTAAAAAATATTCAATTGTTGGTGCGGCAAGTGCAATTGTTTTAATGTATACTTTTTCTTCCTTGGTTGGTTATTTGACCTTGAAAATAATTTTACGTAATCTGGAGAGGATTAATGTTTAAGTTTACTGATTTGGCTAATCTTGAGATAAATCATCCTGAAGTAACGATTCGCCGTTATCAAGAAACGGATTTTGATGGCTTAGACGCTATTTTTGAACGAGATTTTTTCACCTGGTTTTTTACTGACTACCAAAGCTGCCAAGAGTTTGTTGCTGAGAAAATGGCTGAGTTTGCCAAGAATAGCTTAATTATGTTGGTAATTATTGATAATAAAACTAATCAGATTATTGGCACGAGTTCGTTATATGAAATTAGTTTGCGACATAAAAGAACTGAGTTAGGTTCAAGCTGGCTAGCACGTAGCTATCAAGGTACGCATTATAATGCGCTGATTAAGTTATTGTTAATTGAATGTTTGATTGAAGAGTTTGGCTTTAATCGTTTGCAATGGAAAACTGATGCACTCAATGAAAAATCTAAGGTTGCGATGTTAAAATTAGGCTTTGTGCATGAAGGGACGCTGCGTCAGCACGCTATTACATATAGTGGTAGAGTGCGTGATTCATTAGTTTTTGCCGTAACTAATTTGGATTTGCCACAAGTAAAAGCATTGATTCAAGCCCGTATAATTTATAAAAAAGATGTGCTAATTAGGTAGTGCACTATCTGTTATTCTATGGTTAGACATTCTTTAATTTTTTAAAAAGTTGAAATTATTTAATGATTTATATGGAGCATTTAGCTAATAAGCGTTATTTTATGCTGGTTTTAGAGCAGGATATGTTGAATAATTGGTTGCTTAGATCGCTTTATGGTAGCCTGAATAATCGTAGCCATGGTAGTAAGTTAGAAGTTTTTGAGTGTGAAAAAGATGCTCGAGATATGATGTTTAATTATGAAAATACACGTCGGCAAAAAGGTTACATGTATGCACAATATCCGTTAGAATTTGTTTTTGATCTAATTCCGCAAACTGTTGCAGAGATTGGCGCTGAAAATGATATTGTTGCGATAGAAAGACCTATTGGCACGAACAATCTAAATAGTGAGAGTGTTGTCATGAGTGAGCAGCTGCAGTTTGGATTTAAATAGCCAGTTTTTTGTTGTATTGTGATTATAATTTAGTATTAACTGTAACGGTTTTTTCACGTTGACTAATTCTAGTAATTATGGCTTCGTGTACAAATTATTTTTTTGTAATAAGGCAAAAGTTGCTATCTTTTAGGTCGCATACTTTATTGCCACGATTTAGCAAGCTAATTTTTAAATAAAGTACGCTAGCTGGTATAAATGGTGTGATGGTGCTAAGTAACATGGTTTATTCCTTTAAATTATTTTATCTAAGTAACGTATTATACAATTAAATTTTTGCGGTTGTGATTAATTGTTTTTATGTATATGATAGCCTTAAGCTATATTGTATTTGTATAAATATCGCCAACGCATTTTAATTTTTGAGTATGTTTTATCTTTATCATATATGGATATATGTTATGCATATATGGATAAATAAATGTGTTGATTTTATGTGAAAATATGGACCTATTTAATTGAATTTGCCAAAGATTGAAGCATTTCATTCACGGAAGTTTACGCTAATTTATGATTAGTAGTTTATATGTAGTCTGCACCTGATTGGGCTTATACACCATTAGATAAAATTTATCAGGCTACATATAAACTATTATATAAATAGATTTCTACGAAACAACTTTTGTTCCATCATAAGTCTTTTCAAATTTATAGTTACAAATTGCAATTGGAAAATTAAATACGTTTACTTGCTAATTAAGCAATGGTGTTTAATTATGTCATCTAAAAATTATTCATGATTCAAAGTTATATTGTATTTTTAAAGTATTTTGGCTGCATTTGTGCAGAAGTACTTGAAAATATGTTATAATTACCCATATAATAGATAATCTGTGAAAGTACGATTATGAGTGAGTTAATAAAATGGCTAATGCACAATTTGCACAGTTCACAGTCAAAAATTACTAAATTTAGTGCCAATTGGATATGGTATTTACTGGGTTTAGTCTTAATGATTCTTATTGTTTAATTTTTTAAGGATGTTACCATGAGCGATTTAAATATGCAACCAGAGACTACAGAAACTCCTGAATTCACTCCAGCTAAGAAAAAATGCTGTGGTAAAATCAAAGGTTTCTTCACTCGTGAAGCTAAAGAAGGTCAACGCGTGCCTAATTGGAAATTTGGTGTTTTAGTCGTAGCGGTTTTATTGATTATTTGGATTATCTAAGTTATCAATTAAAATTACTATGTAAGGAGCTTTTCTAAGCTCCTTTTATTATTGTTTAATTGTGGAGTTTTGATGATATATTTGTTGTGGCTATATTTGGCCAATATTTCGAACCGTTTCCGTTGGTTTGCATCGACGGTTTTTCGTTTAAGTATGGTTGCATTAGCGGTAGAACATTTAGCATTAGCGACGCATACTCGACCAATTTATTATGATCATCTAATGCATGTGATTAATTTGACATGGTTATTTGCGTTGTTAGCATGGTTTATAATGCTGTTACCAAGTGCTAAATATATTACGACAGTGCTTACTATTTCTAGGCGTGATAAATTCATGCGTGATAGTATTTTTGCTAAAATTTTACGTTTAGTTAAGTACATTATCAAACATGATTTATTTGATCGTAAATATAGTCGTGGACTTTATGAGCGTTTCGTTACTCCTAAACGGATTAAATGGTTGTATATTGGACTTTATTTATATGATTTATATAAGGTTTATAGTCGTGCGATTGGTGATTTGATTTATTTAGTGGTGGCTTATTTTGCATTTGTTTGTGCTTCGTGGTTATATGTTGATTTAACCGGCAGTTCTTTATATTACTATGCATCAATTGCTTACAGTTTTAACTGGGGACTAGCAATTGTTGCATTTTTAATTTTTAAAGTGATTTTTTTGCCTGATTTTAGTACACTAAAAAATGCTGCAATCAAAATTGCAATTAGTGCCGCTTTACATAAGTTTGGTATTATTAAGGCTGGATATAAGCTTGATGATAAATTAGCTAGTTATGAGTCAAAAGGGGAGAAACATAATGCCTAAATTATTTATTTTCTTTGTTTTGAGTACTGTTTTTAGTCTAATTTTTCATTTTGTTATTGGTGGTGATACTGCCTTGAATTATCAAAATATGGTAATTGAATTTAGCTTATATGATGTTTTATTAGCTGCGTTGTTATTAAGTAATCTATTTGCTTTGATTTTATTGTTAAGGCGTAAAAAATAGTTTTATTTATTTTCAGGTTGTAGAAAATCCAAGCTTGATTTAAAATTTTGCATTAGCTGATTGCTAATCTTGGTTTGTGTCATGGTTGGATTTTCTATTGGACCCTCGACATGATAGCTAATTGCCAATGCCTTATTAATTGGATCACCGATTAGTTTTTCGCCAAGATAAACAAAAATCCCAATAATTGGATTTAGTGTAACAATTCCTGCTGTTGTAGCAACGGTACCACCAATACGTGGTTCAACTGTCACGTAGGTATCCACCGTATTGCTTTCAGGATAATAATTTCCAAATGAGTTAATTTTTGCTACATCACCTAGAAGATCCAAATTTTGAATTTCAACTATATCGTGTTCCATATGAACATTGGCATTTAGGTTTTTATAGGCCAAACTTTTACCAAAGAATGAGTTTAGACTAAAGTGATTGATATTGCTAATATTCAAGGCACTGAAGTTGATTACTCCCATTAGAGCACCAAATAGTCCAGGATTAACATGGACCAAAGTTCCGTCATTGATATTTAAATTAATTCGTGCATTGACTTTGTCCCGCTGAAAGTCTGCCAAGCCACCAGGCCATTCCGCACTCATATCCATAGTTCCGTTACCGTTGCTAAACATATCACCCTGGTTTAATTTAATGACCAAGTTACCAAAATTATGAATGTCTGAATGCAAATTAAGTGCAACATAGCCACCATCTTTAGGCGAACATGACATGCAATGATTAGTTAAGTTGAAATTAGTTAATAGAGCTTGGTTACGAATTACAAAATTTTCTAAATATAAAGAATCATCTTGTTGATAAATATTACCACTTAGGCTACCCCAATAATAGTCTTCGAGATATAAATTATGAATCTTAATTTTGGTTGTTGGTAAATTTAGGATTTCTTTAGGTTCATTTTGTACAGGTAGTGATTCTATATCTGACTCATCTAAATTTGGTAAAAATTCTTCATTATCTTCATCGTCTTTGACCACCGGATCTGGTGCACGTAAAATTTTATCAATTCCAGCTAGGATTGGGTATGTATTTAAATTAGATTCATTTAGCGGATTAGATTCACTACTTACTAAATTTAAAGCACCAAGAATTTGTGATTCACTATACTGTGGTAACGATTCTGGTACACTTTCTGCTTTGATATAAAAGTTTTTGCTGGAGAAAATTACGCGTTGTAAATCAAGATTCAGTTTATTGTCGGCTATTAGGTACTCAGCTTTACCTTCAAAGTCTGGTGTTGATATCTGTGCGTTAATTGACTCTGGGTCGATATGTAAATTAATTTTACCACCAACCATGTTGTAATTACTTAGCCAAAATGCATTAGTTTTCAAATTCATGTTAATTGGCCAGAGACTATGTTCAATAACTGGAGTGTATTCTGGGTGAGATTCAGTCTCTTTAGACTCCATCTGAAATTCAGTTGGGTTTAAATCTTGTTCGGATAATAGTTCTTGACTTTCATTTTCTTTAGATTCTGGCGTCCTTAGTTTTTTGAAGAAGTTTGCCCATTCGTTAACCAAAGTTTGTTCCAAAAATACATTGATATTGATTGGTGCGCTTTCTAAGGAAGTTGCTTGAGGTGATAGATTGTTTTTACCAACTCCAAGGTAAAGCTTGGTTAAATTGAAATGGTCATCAAGGTTTGCATAAGCCGCTAGTTGTTGCGCATAGTTTATTTGTAGTTGGCGATTATTAATGACTAGATTCGCGCCAATATCGAGATTACTCGTACTTGATTCTGTCTTGGCCAATGGCTCTGGTGCACTTATTTGTACACCAACTAAATTGCTATGGAATTGTAATTGCTGAGTGGCTAAATTGTACGTAATATTAGTTGGAGCATTGCCATGAATAATTTGAGTTAGTTGCGGCTTTAATAATGTCGCTATTGATTCGTAGTCTAGGTTAGTTGAACTTATGCTTAGCTCATTGCGGTTAATTATATTTAGCTCTAGTGGTGAATTAAGCATTTCTGCATTAATTGTGCTTTTTTCTAAACCGTTTTGTGAGAAATTTAATTTACCGTAGATTGACGAAATCTTGGTTTCTGGATGTTTTAAACCAACTGAACTGCTTTCAATTGTATATGATCCGTTCATTTTTATGCGGTTAGGTGTGCTAAGAGGTACACTAACTTTGATATTGGTTTTTGCGAAGCCATTTATTTCTGTCAGTTGATTTTCTAGTGCTTCAATTTGAGTTTGGTATGGTGATTTACGAGCATAGTCTAAATAATCCTCATGCGACCCATTAATGTGAACTTCTCCAGTCATGGTCATATGATTCTGACTAATATCATTAACACTCAAATTCGTTCCCTGAAGCTGTAGATGGTCTAGATTAGCTGAGAGTACTTTAAAATTTAATATTTGATTTTTCGCACTGAGTTTGCCATTTAGATTGGTGACCCCTGTCCATTTAGGTATAAAATTATAATTGGTATTGTTTATGTCGCCATTAAGTGTAAAGCTACCACTTTCGTGTTTGAACGGAAAATTACTTGGATTACCATCTATTTTAATAACCGTCTTATTTAAGCTACCCGATACAAGGTTTTGTTGTAAATCTTTAATTGTAGCCTTGCTAACCGTAGTTGGTAAAATCTTGTAAACTTGATTTAATTTTATATTGTGGATGCCAATTGTTGCATTTAAATGACTTTCAGCTTGTCGATAACTGCCGAAGCTGCTTAGGCTTGCTTCTAGCATTTGTAGGTCAGTTTGTTGCCAAGTTAAGGTTACTTTATTCTTGGACTCAACGTTCCAATTTAATGCGCTATTAAAATGTTGGATTTTATATGGCTGATATAGAAATTTAGGATAATTCAGCATCCCATTATTCATCGTTAACTTAATTTCTCCTGATGATTCACGTGCATTGATTACACCATTTAAATTATTAAAACTAGGTATTGATGATTCTGCTGAACTAACCGCTAGATCAGAAAAGCTGGTGGTCAAATTAAAATCATATGGTTTAAGAATTTTGCCTTTCCATGCTAGGTTTACTGCGTCGATTGTACCACTTAAGGTAAGCTTATCATTAATGTCACTAATTTTTAATAAATTATTTACACCTGCGAGTTTTAAACGTTTAAGATTTAGATAGCCACCTTTGCCAAGGGTAAAACCACCATTAATTGAAGCATGATCAAATAAGTATCCATAACGAGTTTTGATTACTAAATCAGGTGCGCTAATTATGTAACCTTGTGGCGTAATTTGCTTAATACTCAAATAACCTTTAAAATCACTAATATCAGCAATTTGCTTGGTATATGAGTTAACTTGTTGTTGATTGCTATCTAGCGTAGTTTCAATTGACTTCAGTTCTCCATCATCAACTTTAGCATTTAAATTAAGTAGGTATCCTTTTGTTCCAACTGAGTTAATACGTAAAATACCATTATCCCAGCCGCCGATTTGGCTTAATCTTGAACCATCAAAGTTCAGTTTTGCTTCTAAATGGCTATTGGGAAATTTAACATTCAGAGTTAAATTATGTTGATTCGCACCTATATTTTGGGCATGAAAGTATAATTTATCAATAATCATTGGGCGAATTTTATGTTTGCTATCTAATAGACTTAAATTAATATTCGCGATGGAAACATTTTTTTGTTGTAAGAAAAGTTGTTCCCAATCAAATGTATTTCTGGTTGGTGTTGATAAATTAGTTATGATTTCATTATTTAATCTTAGATTATCATGTTGATCATATTCTAAATCAAGTGTACTTCCATAGAGTCCAATATCACTAAAAATAGGCTGTAAATAAATTAGACTACTATAGGACAGAGTTAAGTTAATTTGTTTTATTTTAAAGAAAGTTTGTTGAGTTTTAGGGTTACTTAGGCTGAGATTACTAATTTTTATATTTGGTTCTATTCCGTCAAAGCCTGTATTGAGGTGTGTATAGTTTATTTGATAGCCAGTTTTTATCAAAATTAGATGATTTATTTTATTCTGATAGTGATCCAAGTTAAGAAATAGGTAGCCAACACTAACTATGCCACTAATTGTAACGATGCCAATACCGCCAGCTAAATACTTAAGCATCTTTTTAGGCTTAAGTTTTTTATTTGGTACTTGTTTTTGTGGTGTATTCTTCTTCATATTTAATCTATTGAAGTTGATTATCTTGCCAACTACCACCGACTGGGTTTGGTAGCATAAAGTATTCTTCACCGAAGCTATCGAATGCCTCACCATTGCCATCGCTATTGGATAATAGGTTTTGTTTTAAATTTGGAAAATCTTGAATATTACTTCCAAAATATGCGATTAATGGAGTTGCGCGTTGCTGCTTACTCGTAATTATATTTTCATAATCACCGCTGGTAATTGCATTGAAACGTGGGTTTTTATTGCTATCTCCAATACCATTGGCAAAAATGACACTATCATAGCAAATATCGTTTTGATTTAAATTTTGGATAGTTGCTGCCATGATATTAATACCACTTTCGCCACCACCATCACGGTTGCTAATAATAAACACTTTCCCACCAATTTCTTGAATGCCACAAGTAAGCTCAGCAGCCCCTGGAGTTGCTGGTAAAATATGGTTAATTTCATATTGTGAGCGTGTTTCAATGCTCTCTGGGTTACAAGTATTTAATTTTTGTAAAGTATATCCCGAATTATCTAGAATTGTTCCGTCTAGAGCAAGCGCTACACCCCATTTATTGGGCATGAGTCGATCATTATTAATATTATCACTAATAATATCCTCAGCATTACTAAAAATTTGACGATATAAGGCCTTCATTTCAGCAGAGTTCCGATACCAAAGTAATGCCTGATATAGTTTGGAATTTTGCGGGTTATTGACGCATTCTTCTGGCATTAGATCACTTTTGTTGTTATCTGCATAATTGGTTACAAGTATGATGCTTAAGCTAATTAAGAGTAGTATTTTTTTAAACATGTGAATCTACCTGCGAAATTAGGTTGAATAATTGATTAATTTGCCAATTTTCTGTAGAGTATTTAAACATAGCTAGTTGCGAGCATTTAGTTTGATTTGGATAATTTTGTGTTTGAAAATAGTTCCATGCAACTGTGAATTGTTCTTTAATTAAATCACGGTTAATTATACTAATATGGGGTATAAATTGTGATTCTTGGCGTAGCTGAATTAAATCATTAACTTGGTAGTTAAATTCGTCATAAAGTTGGCTAAGCTCTGGCTGTGGTTTACAGCCTAAATATATCGTGCGTTGCTTAAAGTGACCCCAGCCAGTTAGCGTGAGATTTAATTCTTTAGATAGCTGGGCAACCTTAGTTACCTTGTGTTTTATTTTTTCAATAGTCACATTGTTTGCTTTAAATGGTGGTATTAATGTAATATGTGCTATTGAGCGTAAAGTAGCCTTGGTTTGAAACATTTCTTTAGCTATGAGTTTATATTTTAAGCAAAGATTGCTTAATTTTTGGTCAGGGATTAGAGCAATATAATAAAGTGAGCTCATGGTAGTCGTGGTCAATTTATTTTTCTTCAGCAAGAATAATCTGGCGAACTCTAATTAAATCATTCAAGGTATCAACTCCAGCAGCTGGCGCGTGATTAGTTATAAAGACGGCAATTGGGTATCCGTAGTATAGTGCTCGAAGCTGCTCTAGAGCCTCAACTTGTTCTAAAGGGCAACATGGTAGTTGTTGATAAATATTTAAAAATGCAACTTGATAAGCATAAATACCGATATGGCGCAATACATTAAGTTGCTTTGGAGCTTCAAAATCTTTAGCATTATTATAACCGTCACGATAATAAGGAATTGGTGCCCGCGAGAAGTATAGCGCTAAATTATCTTTGTTGAGCACTGTTTTTACCACATTAGGGTTAAAAATTTCGTCTGAGCTATGAATTGGGTGAGCAATTGTTGCAATTGAAGTTTTCTTGTCAGCAATGAACTGTGCCAGATGATTGATTAATTCTGGATCAATTAGTGGTTCATCACCTTGAACATTTATAATAATCTCATCATCAGCCAATTTTAGTAGCTGCACTACTTCTGCAATTCTATCCGTACCTGATTGATGCTCAATGTTAGTCATTACCACATCAAGAGCATGTTGTTTACAGATTTCATAAATTTCTTGATGGTCAGTTGCAACTACAACACGTTTGGCTTGGCTTTTTAGAGCTTGTTGTGCTACGCGCACGATTAAGGGTAAACCAACTACGTCCATTAGCATTTTACGTGGTAGGCGCGTCGAACTCATTCGAGCAGGAATAACTACCGTAAAATTATTCATTCTCAAACTTTCTAGCTTGATCAATTAACATTACTGGAATTCCATCATCAATTGGATAAGCTAATTTACATTTATTACAGATTAACTCTTGAGCTGATTTAATATAATCTAATTTTGCTTTACATTCTGGACAAACTAAGATCTCTAATAATTTTACATCCACGATTTATATCCTCTATTTTATTAAGCCCTTGATGCGTTCAATTAATTCTTCGTTATTTAGTTTGGCATTAACTACAGTAATCCAAATGTTATTAGCCTGGAACTTAGCTAATTTAGTATAATCTTTTTCAGTCGTTATTATCGCATATTTTGAGTCAATATCTGTAGCTTGATAATGGTAATGATCAGGAAAAGCTTGCCATTTATTGATTTTTAAGCCTAGTTTTTCCAAATAATTAAAAAAACGTCCCGGATTACCAATCGCAGCTAGAACTAGAATATTTTGTTGTGCCATCTCAGTTACGCTTAAAGTAACTTGGGTAACTGGATTGAAGAAATGCACAAATTCCAATTTCTGATAGTAAATTGGCTTTTGATATGGTAAAAGAATTTTGTTTAATTGTGCAGCGTTGTAGTTTTCATTGATAATAATTGCATCTACTGTGTTAAGACGGTTTAATCCTTCACGTAATGGTCCTAGCGGTAGCATTTGTTGGTTACCAAACATTCTGCTACTATCAACTACGCAAATTTCCAAGTCACGAGCTAAGTAATAATGCTGCATGCCATCATCAGCTAAAATTAATTGTGTATCGGGAAATTGTTGTAAGAGCAGTTTTCCCGCTGCAACACGTTTGCTACCGATTGCAACCCTATATCCAGATTTGGCATAAATTAATGCTTCATCGCCAACACTTAAGCTATCATCTTGTGCTGAAACAATGGTTGCATTAGTCGTAGTGCTTTTATAACCACGTAAAATTATACCTACTTTGATTCCTTGTTGGCTTAAAGAATGTGCTAAATACTTGGTTAACGGGGTTTTTCCTGCGCCTCCAACGCTAATATTACCAATAATCACAACTGGAACTGCCAATTTATGGCTAGGTTTTAGTTTTAGTTTAAATAAAATTCGACGTATTGTTACAATTAATTCGTAAATTAGGCTAAAGGGCATAAGTATTATAGTCAAAATTGGATCAGACTTCTGATACCAGTGCTTTTCAATAAGTTGTTGAAGTTTCATTTTTTATCTTTATTCATTTAAATACATTTCTATTCTTGACATTCAATCTGAATTGTCAATTAGACAATGTTTATTGGTGCTAACATAATTAATTAAGAAGTGATTTTTTTATATTAATTAATATGTGTGCTTTTGTTGGTTAAGCACTTGTTAGTAATCAAATTTTTATTTTTATTAGTTCTTAATCTTAGTAATCTTGCATAATTAAATTATTCATGATATAGTAACCACCTTTGCAAGATTAGTTAATGTGTTGGCTCTAATAGTTTTCTTTATTTTGAAACTGAAAGGACTTATTATGCAAACAACTTCAACTTTAAATCATGGACAAAAATCTAATTATTTAGCAACTCCAGAAGAAAAATCTAAGGTTATTTCACTAGATTTACGTGATGAACAACAACGTAAAAATAAAATTTTAGCAACGGTAACAAAAATCGAAGATGCTGGCGAAGCACTGAACGACTAATTTATTTTTATTTGAGTAGATAGATTAACTAATTAATTGCAAAATTGGCTGCTTCTAAAGCAGCCATCTTTATTTTGGAATTATTATATTTCGCTGTGTTTGATTAAGGGAATCGTAATAGCTTTTTTTTGCATGGTTGCAGTTTTACTAACCTGATTAATAAATTCAATTAATTTACCCAAATTTCTAGTGTAGTGAGTGAGAATATATTTAATCTCAGTCTCGCCAATTTTAATTCCTTCTCGATTGGTATAAATAGTTAATGCATGAAATAACTCATCCTCATTTAAACTCTTGAGTGCAAAAACCATGCCTGAGTGAATTCGTGTTTTGAGATCAATACGAATCGTGCTTGAATGATTTAAATTGACATTTGAGCTAGTTAATAAATAATTGTTACGTCCTTGAAGTTTGATGTGGTTAAAAACATCAAATAATTCAATTTGCAGTTCATCTGAAAGTAAATCAATATTATCAATTGCTATAAAGCGAAATAAGTCTAAATCTACGCCACGCAAATCGCCAATTAGTAGTTGAATTGCATCTAGGTATCGCGCATTATGGTATTTATGATTGGCTAAGTTGACCCATGCTTTTAACAAATGTGTTTTACCAGTTAAATGTTCGCCATAAAGATGTGTAAATTGACTGGAAAAACTTTGAATGTTAGAAACGCCAATTTCATTACCAGTTGCAATAAATGCATTAAACTCATATTCACGATTAAATAAATCAAGTAGCTGTTGTTGGATCATAATTAGTCTCTGTAGTAATGAGTACTTTTGTAATATTTCTTGGCATGGCGTAGTAATACTACTGCAATGGTTGATAGTGGTAACGCGAGTAATACACCAACCAAACCAAATACTTTACCAAATACCATTAATGCTAAAATAATCATAATTGGGTTTAATCCAATTCTTCCACCAACCAGAAATGGTGTTACAAGTGCGCCTTCTAGAACATGACCAACTGCAAAAGCTGCGAAGATTGCAAGTAAGTTAGCAGAACCAGTAAATTGTGCTAACCCGATTGTCATGGCAAAAGTTAAGCCAGATAATACACCTAGGTATGGAATGAAAACCAGTAATCCCGTAATAATGCCAATTGCAGTACCTGAGGGTAGCCCGACTATGGTTAGGGCAATTGAATAATAGCAAGCCATTACAAACATTACAGATAATTGCCCACGTAGATATGATGAGAGCATTGTATCAATATCTTTGACTAGCATATGCATAGGGTGTGTAAATGAACGTGGAATCATTTCATCAAAAAATTTAAGGATACTATGCCAACCAATGATTGAGTAAAATAATGCAAATGGAATTAATACTAAATAGACGATTACCTCGATTAGAATTACACCATTTTGTGCAACCTTTTGTACTAAATCTAGGCTATTTATTTTGGCTTGATTGGCAATTGCAACCTGCTTTAAGCTGTTTAAGTCTAATTGTAAGTGAGTACCGAGCTGAAGATTAAATTTACTTAGTATACTATGATTTAGTAGGGTAATTATCTGTGGGATTTTATCCAAAACTGCTTTAAATTGTCCAATTAATACCGGCACTAAATAAACAGGAATTGCAATAAAAATAAATAGGATTAATAATGAAAATACTAAAGCTGTTATTTTGCGATTAATTTTGTATTTATTTTGGAGTTTATCTACCATTGGGTTAAGTACGTAAGCCAAAATTAATGCGCTAATAAATGGAATCAGTACGCGACCAATTATAACTGTGATTACAAAAAGTAAAATTGTTGTGATTAATAGCGAAATAAGTGGTTTGAGTTTAATGAGTTGTTGTTGCATAGTCTCTAGAGCTGACCTTTTGAGTTATATTGTGATTGTTAGTCGCATATTATACTATAGATATCTATGGTAACCTCAAGTTAAACAAGAGATTTGGCTTGAAATAAACTTTTGTTTCGCCAGTATTTTGCTCAAGGATGATAGGCTAATTATGCTATTTTTTTAATTGGAATAGTTTTAGCCTTGAATTGGCGTGCTGTACTTTTACATGCTGTGTCACATCCAGAGCACCCATTTCCACAACCTGAACCAGATTTTTTAAAAGTCTTGTATAAATAAAATCCAGCACCAATAAGAATAATTAGCATTATTAGGCTATCTAAATAATGTTCCATGACATATCTCCATTAAATAAAGCTTAGCGTTATATGGTACACTGCATATGACACAATATAAGCTAAGAGAAGTTGATAAATAAACATAATTACTGGCCAGCGCCAAGTATTAGTTTCACGTTTAGCTACTGCCAGCGTTGAAATACATTGAGGTGCAAAAACATACCAACTAATTAAAGATAATGCAGTTGCAATACTCCATTGGTGCTGTAACAGAGTTGCTAAACTTTGTCTGACACTATCATCATTTCCACTTAGTGCAAAAATGGTTGCCAAAACTGAGACCGCAACTTCACGAGCTGCCATCCCAGGAATGAGGGCAACAACGATTTGCCAATCAAAACCAATTGGCGCAAATAACGGTTGTAAAAATTTCCCAACAATTCCAGCAATACTATAATTAATTGCTGGGTCAGTAGCTCCAGCTGGCGCACCAGGAAATGAAGATAAAAACCAAATAATAATCATTACTGACAAGATAATTGTACCTGCACGTTTAATAAATGCTTTAGCTGGTTTAACTAATTCCATTAACACATTGTATAAATTTGGAGTTTTGTAGCTTGGTAATTCCAGGATTAATGGTTGGCGATCGCCACGGAAAAAGAAGAATTTAAAAATGAACGCCATAATTAGGCCAGAGAAAATTCCAGCTGCAAAAAGTGCAAACATCACTAAACCTTGCAAATTAGCAAACCCCCATACGGTTTTAACGGGAATGAAAGCTCCGATTAATAGCGTATAGACTGGCAAGCGTGCCGAACAGGTCATTAGTGGGGCAATCAGAATTGTGACTAGACGATCTTTACGATTTTCAATGGTCCGAGTTGCCATAATTCCAGGAATTGCACATGCGAAGCTTGAAAGCAATGGAATAAATGCCCGCCCGTGTAAGCCAACTCCGCCCATTAATTTATCCATTAGGAAAGCTGCACGTGCCATATAGCCAGTATCTTCAAGTAAAATAATGAATAATGATATAGTTAAAATCTGAGGCAAGAATACCAAAATTGCGCCAACCCCAGCAATTACACCATTGGCAATTAAGCTAATTACGAAGCTATGCGGATTAATTGCCGCGACATAATCTTGAGCATTATCAAAAATTTCCTGCATCCAGCTTTGTGGAATTGTTGCCCAACTAAATACCGCTTGAAACATGGTAAATAATATGGTTAATAAAATTACTAGACCAATTACAGGATGAAGTAATAATTTATCAATTTTATTAGACCATAGCGATGGTAATCCACGGCGAGTTTCTGTTGCTTGAATAATTTCATGCACTCTCTTATGATAGTCGCGTACCATCTCACGAGTCGGTTCTTGCCATTGATTAATATTTTTGCCACCAAGTTGTTTATATTTATCTAACTCAGCAGCAAGTTCGTAAACGCCTTGCTTTTGAGTAGCTGCGGTTTCAATAATTGGACAATCAAGCATCGTGGATAATTTTTTGAGATCGTATTCAAAACCGCGTAATCTGGCTAAATCACTCATGTTTAGTGCGACAACTAGTGGAATTCCAGTTCGTTTTAATTCCAAAATTAAACGTAAGCAGCCACCAAGGTTAGTTGCATCAACAACTGCTAAAATAACGTCAATTGAATCTTCTTGATTAAATTGATTTAAAACAACGTCACGGGTAACTTTTTCATCTGGGCTACGTGAGCGCAGGCTATAAGTACCAGGTAAATCTACCAGTGTAATCATCGTGTTTTGTGGTGTGCTAAAGTAACCATGTTTTTTTTCTACCGTAACGCCAGAGTAATTAGCTACTTTTTGCCGACTACCAGTTAGAGCATTAAATAATACAGTTTTACCGCAATTTGGTTTACCGACTAATGCAACACGCAATTCTTGTGAGTGAGAGATATGTCCAGCTTGTATTTTTTGTTCTTGGTGATGTAAGTTATTATTTTTAAGATGTTTTTCCTGGTGCATAATTAGTCCTGATTAATTGCTTCAACTAATATTATTGCTGATTCGTTACGGCGGATAGCAATTGTTGTTCCATTAAAGCCGAGTTGCACGGCAATTGGATCACGATTAATTAATCCAAAGTGTAATACTGTTAATTCAACACCTTCAATAATTCCAATTTCAAGTATACGTCGTTCCAATTCACCTGATTCCAACTCTACATTATGCGGCAGAAGACTTTCATCAATTTTACGCACAATGCAGCGTTGTCCTTTATTAATCTTGGCAAGTGGAACTAAATTTTGTGGCATGAATTTGATCGCTTTATTAAATAACGTTATTGTATACAGGGGTTATTATAAGTGAGAGTGATTCTCATGCGCAAGTTTTAATTTAGGTTTAAATGGGTTCTGTGGCAGTATTCTTAGATTGTGTTAAAATCTGGTTAAATTTCTTAAATAGAAGGGCTGTTGAAGATGATTAAAAAGATTGAATTAATTGATATGTTGGCTGAATTAGTCGCATTTAAATCAATTACGCCGTTAAGTGCTGGTAGTCTGGAATATATCGCTAAATTTGTTGAAGATTTAGGTGGAAGCTGCATTTACGTAGATCGTAATCAAACTTCTAATTTAATTGCGAGTATTGGAACAGGTAGTGAAATTTTTGCATTTGCAGGGCATGTTGATGTTGTACCAACTGGGGATATTACACAGTGGGTTAATCAAGATCCATTTACATTACATCAAGTTGGCGATAAATTAATTGGACGTGGCGTTGCTGATATGAAAGGTTCAATTGCTGCATTCATGGGGGCACTAGCTAATTTTGTAGCTGAGAATGATTCGGCAAATTATCAAATTAAGTTATTAATTACTTCTGATGAAGAAGGTAGTGCTGTTGATGGTACGCCGTTAATGGTGGAATATTTACAGCAAAATAATTTGCGCTTAAATTATTGCTTGGTTGGTGAGCCATCGTGTGTTAGTCAATTGGGTGATACGGTTAAGGTTGGACGTCGTGGTTCTTTAACTGGGGAGCTGGTTATTCACGGTAAGCAAGGCCATATTGCATATCCAGACTTATGTTTAAACCCAATCCATAGTTTTGCGCCAGCTCTGGCTGAGCTCAGCACAATTGTTTGGGACAATGGAAATCAATACTTTCCAGCAACTAGTTTACAGTTCGCCAATTTAAATTCTGGATTAGGTGTTACTAATGTAATCCCTGGACAATTAAAAACTAATTTTAACTTTCGGTACAATACTGAACATAGTGCCGAGAGCTTACAATTAAAGGTTGATGCTGTTTTACAGAAATATAGTTTAGATTATAGTTTGTCATGGAATCATTCAGCACGGCCATTTATGACTCAGGTAGGTAAATTAGTTGCATCATGTAGTGCTGCAATTAAGAATACTTGTGGAGTTACTTCAGAATTAAAGACCGATGGTGGAACTTCTGATGGGCGTTTTTTGATTGCGGTGAGTGATGAGTTAATTGAATTTGGTGTGTGCAATGATAGTATTCACCAGATTAATGAAACAACAACATTGTCAGATATTACCAATTTAGAAGCGATTTATTATAATTTATTAAATAATATATTTGCTAAGTAATTGTTATATATTGTTGATTTTATTATGAATAAATTATTTATCATTTATGTTCTTGACTCTAACCTTGCGTGATAATTTACATTATTGTCAGGAGGAAGAAATGGCTAAATATTGGACTATAAAAGAGTTTAGTAAATTAACTGGCGTCACTATTCGTGCTTTACAGTATTATGATGAGGAGGATATTCTAAATCCTCATCATAAAAGTGATGCTGGTTATCGTTTTTACTCCAAGGAAGATTTACAAATTATTCAGAAGATTAGTGTTCTAAAATATATTGGTTTTAATTTAAAACAAATTAAAACGATACTTTTAAGTAACCAGCTAAATTGGCTTGATTCTTTGAATTTACAAGCCAAAGTAATTCAGGATAATATTACAAAGTTAAATCAAAGCTTAAACTTGATTCAACAAAGTATAAATTTGTATTCTAAAAATAATGAAGTTGAGTGGCAATTAATTGCTGGAATGTTAGAGGTATTCAAAATGACAAATGATGATATGGTTAGAGAGTGGGTGGCACGTAATTTTTCTGAGACGGAAGTAAATTTCTTTGCTGAAATGAATATTCAACAACCAAAAGTAGGTAGAGATGATTTATGGATTAAGCTGTTTGCGGAAGCTAAAGCTTTAATGCAAGAAGACCCTGCTGCTGTAGCAGTTCAGAAGTTAGCGCAACGTTGGATGGATTCTGCTGGTGATCAATATGCCAATAATCCTGCAATTGGTCAAAAGATGTGGGAATTAATGAAGTCTGGAGATATACCAGATGGGTTAATCCATGGTTATGAGCAAGAAATAGTTCTATTTATGAGTCAAGCTATTGGGATTTTATATAGTAAGAAATAATAAAAATATCGTAATAATGAGAAAGTTATGGTAATACCCCCTAAAAAAAGTGCTATTGATAAGTAGAGAGATTTACAATATC
>CAZZAV010000038.1:0-21162 GCA_964652705.1 uncultured Neisseria sp. | reverse complement strand
GAATTATATCTAAGATTCAACTACTTTTTGGTACTAATTTTGCCTACCATTATAGAGGCCTGATTTCTTTAATAATATCAGAATTGTATTAAAATAAATCATGAATCACTAAACATAAATTAGACCTTAGAATAAGCTAATTTACTAAAAATAAAATTATAATTACTTATATTTTCTATGCAGGTATGATTAAATTTAATAAATCTTGACCAAAGCGCTCCAATTTGACATTCCCAATACCATAAATACTTTGCAAATCCAAAGTATCAGTTGGCTTTAAGCTAACAATCTCACGTAAGCTACGGTCAGATAAAATTGCATGATGCGAAACTTTATGTCGAATTGCCATAGTATGTCGCCAATTCAATAAATTATGGTAAATACGCTCTTCTTGCTCAGTTTTAAGCCATTGATTTAACTGAATTGATTCAACAATTTTTTGCGGATTTTTCTTGAGCCAAACAGGTTGAATTCCACGCATGACGCCCAATGAATTTTGGTTAAGCTTAAGCGCACCAGTCATAAAATCAATATCTAATAAATTTTGGCTATAGAGTTGACGTATCGAACGCCGTAATTCTTTCTCACTATGTTCGCTAGCAATGCCAAAAGTTGATAATTTATGCTGCTCCCATACCTGAACTGGTGTGGTTGCTTTACCACGCAAAACGTCAATAACTTGCCCAATAGCAAATTTTTGTTGCATGCGATAAATTGCCGATAAAATTTTCTGAGCCAAAACTGAGCTATCAACTAAATTATTCTTACTTAAACAAATATCACAATGCCCACAACTATCAGACTCTTCATTTAATGCCGTTAACAAAGTTTGACGGCGACAAGTTATGCTATCACAATAGGCTATCATTTTTTTAAGCTTATCTAATTCATAGCGTTTTTTAAGATCCTCAACTTCGCTAGCTAAAATCATTTGCGACAATTCAAAGATCTCTTTAAAGCCATAATTAACCACGCTATTTGCGGCCATTCCATCACGACCTGCTCGACCAGACTCTTGATAAAAATGATCAATTGAACGAGGCATATCAAAATGATAAACATAGCGCACATCAGGTTTATCAATGCCTAAACCAAAAGCCACTGTTGCGACCATCAGCATCGAAGAACTTTGCAAAAATTGCGTCTGATGTTCACTTCGAATATGATTTTCCAAACCGGCATGATAATTCGTTGCTAAAATCCCCTGACCATTTAAAAACTCGGTAACTTCATCAACTTTTTTACGTGAATTACAATAAATGATTCCAGCATCATTTTTATGTTGTTGAATGAAATCAGTTAACTGCTTTTTGCCATTATTTTTTTCTAACGCCGCATAATACAAATTTACTCGATTAAAAGAGGAACTAAAAATTGCTGTGTCTTTCAACCGTAAATAATGCAAAATATCAGTCTTAGTATAGTAATCAGCAGTTGCTGTCAATGCCAAACGTGGTACTTTTGGAAAAAACTTGCCCAAAACTTCTAAACGACGATATTCAGGACGAAAATCATGTCCCCAATGTGAAACACAATGTGCCTCATCAATAGCAAATAAACTAATTTTAATTCGACTTAAGAAATTTACAAACCATTCACTAACCAATTTTTCTGGTGTTACGTAAACTAATTTAACCATTCCATTACGAATCTTTTGAATTGAAACTTGATTTTCGCTAAAATCACACGCTGATGATAAATAGACCGCGGCAACCCCAAGCTCAGTTAAACTTGCAACTTGATCCTGCATTAAAGCAATCAATGGCGAGACTATTATCGCGACTCCATCCAATAATAAAGCAGGAATTTGATAACATAATGACTTGCCACCACCTGTTGGTAATAATACCAAACCGCTACCACCAGCCAAAACATGGTTAATAATTGCTTCTTGCTGACCTTGAAAGCACGAATAACCATAAATTTGATTGAGAACTTTGAGTGGAGTATTTAATTGTGACATGTGATGCTATAGCTAATTTCTATGGAGAAAAACAAGGAGTTATTTTAACACAGCACCATCATTAAACTAAATTTATGCTAAAAATAGCATAGTTATAGAATCATAAAAGAGACAAAACAGTTCATAAACAATAATTCATAATTGCTATAATTACGTTGCATCTAATTTTGCAAAGGTAAGTTATTTTGACTAATGCCACTTTAATCGCAATCGTAACTGGAGCAAGTCGTGGAATTGGCCGTGCAACAGCTCTACTACTGGCAAAACATGGTTATCAAATTTGTGTTAATTACAATAAAAATCAAGCTGCAGCAATTGAGGTTGTCAATTCAATCAAGCATTCTGGCGGGCATGCCATTGCTATTCAGGCAGATATTTCAGACGAAACACAAGTTATGAGAATGTTCGGGCAAGTTGATAATCAACTCGGTAAACTTACTGCACTAGTTAATAATGCAGGAATTTTATTTACACAATCTTCAATTGAGAACCTAACAGCAGAGCGAATTAATAATATTTTAAAAACAAATGTGACCGGCACAATCCTATGTTGTCGCGAAGCTGTTAAACGTATGGCTCATCAATATGCTGGTAAAGGTGGTAGTATTGTTAATTTGTCATCACGAGCTGCGGTGCTTGGTTCTGCACATGAATATGTTGATTATGCTGCATCCAAAGGCGCAATTGACAGCTTCACGATTGGTTTGGCACAAGAGGTTGCAAAACAAGGCATTCGAGTAAATGCCGTGCGACCAGGTGTAATTGATACCGAGATGCATGCTGATGGTGGTGAGGCCAATCGAATTCACCGCTTAAAAACTATGATTCCATTACAACGCTATGGCACAGTTGACGATGTAGCAGCAGCAATCTACTGGTTAATTTCAAAAGACTCATCATACTCAACTGGAACTTTTATTGACGTGTCTGGTGGAAGATAAAATTATGTTCCCTCAAATTTTAGCTATCTCAACGCGGAAAATTACTCAAATACTCTCTTATAATTAAGATTTATTTTTAAATAATAGAAAGAATAAACTATGTCCTATGTTTTGATTATTCACGAAGTTAAATCCTACTCAGCATGGAAAGAGGTTTTTGATCAAGCGGCAGAAATTCGCCGTGTAGCTGGAGAAATTAGCTATCAATTACTACGTTATGATAACGATGCCAATAATATAGTTCATTTCTCTCGATGGTCATCATTGTCTGCCGCCCGCCAATTTTTTGAGTCTCCAGAATTAGTAAAAATCAGAGAACAAGCTGGTGTAAAAGCGCCAAATTTTATTTACCTTAAAGAATTAGAGCAAGGGGCGCTATAATCATTACCTCAAATTTGTACAACCACATCATCGTATGAAATATAAATTACTACTTAGTTTAAGTATACTAATACAAATTGTCAACGCCGATAAAACTTTACAAAACTTTCTTTTTATTGGTGGCAATTCAAATAATTTACAGCATTACGAAACCAAGATCAAAGCTAAAAATATTGATGGTGTTCAAATTGTATATAGCTGGAAAATGCTTGAACCAAGCAAAGACCATTATGACTTTAGTATGATTAAAAGTAATTTAAATTACCTGAATTCACAACATAAAAAACTTTTCATCCAAATTCAGGATAGATTTTTCACACCACAAGCTAAAAACATACCGCTCTATTTACAAACTGAAGCAGTTTATCAAGGTGGTATTGCACCACAATTGGATGTTCCTGGAATGAATAAGCCATTGGTGTCTGGTTGGGTAGCTATGCAGTGGAATTCAGCAGTTCAAGCTCGCTATCAAAAATTAATTCAAGAACTCGCCACACGGTTTGACGGTAAAATTTATGGAATAAATCTCCCTGAAACTGCGATTGATATTGAAGATAAATCAAATACAAGTAATTTTAGCTGCGATAAATATTTTGACGCTGAAGTAAATAATATTCTTGCAACCCGTAGAGCATTTAAACAAAGCAATGTAGTTCAATACATAAATTTCTTTCCATGTGAATGGAATAATGATCATAACTACATGAACAGAATGTTTAACCTGGCCAAACAATATAATATTGGTCTTGGTGGACCTGATGTAATTCCCTACAAAAAATCACATATGGAGAATTCTTATCAATATTTTGCTAAAAACAAACAACAATTAGAATTAGTTACAATGGCAGTTCAAGCACCTGATTATACTTACATTAATCCACAAACACACCAAAAATTTACTCACACTGAATTTACCAACTTTGCTCGTGATTATCTTGGCGCAGATATTATTTTCTGGGACGTCCAAGAAAATTAATTCTTGACATTCACAAATTTAATTTGTTAGAATCGCTACCTATTCAATATTTTTTCTCAGGTGCTCCGTTGAAACTCACCGCTCTCCATTCTATCTAAGTGATTATTTAATCACATTTCACTATTTTCATAAAATTTTAATCTCTTTTGATTTTATATCATAGCTCGGATTATATTTAGCTGATTAATAATTGTGGTTACTCTATTCTTATTTGTCATATATCTATATACAGTTAAATAAAGTAAATACCATTATATTAATAATATAACTATATACGCAAAATTAATAAATTATTCTAGCTAATATTTTGTTAAGTATAATCAAGCAAAAATGAAACCACCTTGATTATAGGTAAGTTTTTATTTACTTATGAATAAAATCAATATCTTGGAAGAAAGTATATATCTATGCATAATCCAATCCATATCTCTGAGCTAAATTTAAGCTTCAAACAACAAAACTGTTTTAGTAATTTTACCTATACTATTAACAGCGGTGAGAAAATTGCTCTTATTGGCAATAATGGTTCAGGTAAATCGAGCTTATTGCGCCTTTTGGCAAGTTTACCAAATAATTCGCAACCAGAAATACAAGCTGATGAGACGATTATTTGCGGGTATATTCCACAAATAATTGAAGAATTTACGGAACTTAGCGGTGGACAACGCTTCAATAAGGCCTTTTCTAAAATATTGGGACGCTATCCAAATTTACTTTTATTAGATGAGCCAACCAATCATTTAGACGCTAATAATCGTAAATCTTTATTGAGACAACTAAGAAATCACCCAGCAACACAAATTATTGCAACGCATGACACTGAAATATTGGATACCTGCATCGATACTATATGGCATATTCACGATGGCAAAATTAGCATTTTCCATGGCAAATACAATACTTACCGTGCACAATTAAATCAATTACAAAATGCGTTACTTACAAATATAGCAGGACTTAAGCAGGCGCAAAAACAGCAACATCAAGCTTTAATGCAAGAACAACAACGTGCCAAAACTAGTCGTACACAAGGAGAAAAAAACATTTTACAACATAAATGGCCAACTGTTAGTTCAGCCACAAAAGTACGGCGTGGCAATACAACGGCCAATAAAAAATCTGCAACCTTAGCTGAAAATAGAAATGTGATTAAATCAAGATTAAACGAACTGTGGCAACCAGAAGAAATAAACTATAACTTTAATTTCACAGCCAATTTATCCTCAAACTCAATTATTACAATTAACCAAGGGAGTTGTGGTTATAATAAGAAGCAAAATATATTATCACAAATTAATTTTAATCTCACGGGTACAAGTAAAATAGCACTGACTGGCGCCAATGGAAGTGGCAAATCAACTTTAATTAATGCAATTTTACAAGACTCTCAAGTTACTCGCAATGGAGAATGGCTGCTGTTGCCACGGAGACAAATTGCATACTTGGATCAACATTATGCAAATCTACCAATTGAAAAAACAGTAATTGAATATATAGCAACTCTCAATGAAAATTTTAACTACCATGAATTACGCAATTTTCTAAATCAATTTTTATTTCGTAAAAATCATGAAGTTAATAAATTAATTGAGCACCTTTCTGGTGGCGAAAAAGCTCGCCTCAGCTTGGCTGCAATTGCACTTCAACAACCAAAACTTTTAATTCTGGATGAAATCACAAATAACATCGATCTAGCAACACGTGAGCATTTAGTTCAAATACTAAAAAATTATCCAGGAGCAATTCTAATCATTAGCCATGAACCAAATTTTTTACAGGCGATAAATATAAATACGCAATACAATGTTGAAATTTGGCATTAAACAAATAACCCACAGCAACAAGTCTACAAGCTGTGGGATTATAATTTTTTACCATTACATTAAAATTCAGAAATAAAGCAGATAAATAAAACTACTTTTTAATTCAATTTAATTTGGCAATTAATAATCAAAAATGAATAAACAAATCACATGTTATCCACATCTACTCTACATAACTATCCAAACTAATTGTGTACAACCATAATTTATTAATGTATTTCAAAGTATTAATAATTAACACTAAATAATTACGAAAGTTTGTGTCTAAATTTATAATAACCTAAAATAGGTATAACAACCTAAATTATCCACAATTTCCCCACAAGTAGATAATAAAATTATACCCAGCAAACGTGGATAAAACAATTAATTAAAATATAATCAGGTATTTATGCAAATGACATATTTTGTGAATAACTTATAACTCCTCAAAAACAAAAAATATCACATGTAAAATAAGCAAATTAAATCTCTAAAAATAATTTGCCTCAGTTTTCATTGCTCGTTGTATTGATTTTCTCATGGCAAGACTATTGATATATTTTTCTAAAAATATAAACATATCCGTTTCAATATGGTTATATTTAGCCCACTGAAAGACAACAAATAAATATGCATCTGCTATAGTAAATCTATCACACTCCAAGTAGCATTTACCATTTAAATGATTATTAATAAGGCCAAAATATCTTTTAATGTTTGATTCATTCCACCTAAATATTTCATCTTGTGCAGTCTTATCATGAGTAATATTATTTAATAAAAACAATGGACTAAATGATTTATGAATATCTGTTGCGATAAGTGACAACCACGTAATAATCTTCGTCCTGTCAAAACTACCAATTGGTGCCAAAAGGTTATACTCAGGATTCATATCAGCAAGAAATTCTAATATGGATATGCTTTGTGTCAAAATAATTCCGTCATCTAATTCTAAAGTTGGAACGGATTTTAACGGGCTAATTGAAGAAAATCGCTCTAAAGTAGCTATATTTGTTTTTTTACCAATATACACAAGTTCAAACCTAGCATTTATTTCCTCTAATACAATGTGTACGGCATAACTACATGCACCAGGAGAAAAGTACAACTTCATAAAGAAAACTCCTTACCATTTTATCAGAGGTATTAAAATTAATTATTACATTTATCTAATCAACTATTATAAATTTAAAAAACACAACTAAATCAACTCAGCCTGCTCTGGAGCGCTATGTTTATCAATAATTGCACTAACTTTTCCATCAGCCAAGCTAATATTAACGCGTGCATGATGCTTAGTCTGTTTGACACTTTGAATAACTTTACCTTGTGAATCCTGTAAAATCGCATAACCACGTTTCAAAACATGATGCGGATCAAGCAAAGTAAGCGCTTGCAAACAACCGTCAAGCCGTGATTGCTGCCGTAGTTTATGATTATATATCGCGCGCTGCAATCGCAATTGTAATTGCTCTACGCGATTTTTGACCGGTCGTACATCAATTTTTAGATGTTGCAATTTGCTTTGATATAAGTCTATTTGCCAAGCTAATTTAGCTAACCTTACGGTAATTACATGCTTTAACTGATGTTGTAACTGAACAACTTTTTGACGTTGATTAACCAATTGACTTGATGGGTTTAAAGCTTTGAGATTCGCGTATGCTAAATCAAGTTGCTGTTGTTTATTATTTAATACATTGTTAAATTTATTTACCAAGTTAAATTCAAGGCGATTCACTAACTCCAACCATTCATTACGACTTTTCGCAACTAATTCAGCTGCAGCAGTTGGAGTTGGAGCTCGTAGATCTGAAACAAAATCAATAATAGTCGTATCAGTTTCATGTCCAACCGCACTAATTAAGGGAATTTGACTCTTAAAAACTTCACGGGCAACAGCTTCTTCATTAAAGCACCATAAGTCTTCCATACTACCACCACCACGACAAACAATCAGCACATCTACCTCATGGCGTTGATTAGCAGTGCGAATTGCACGTGCCAATTGCATAGTAGCATCACTTCCCTGCACCGCACTGTGGTAAATCACCAGAGGAATATTTGGCATTCTTCGCTTTAAAGTAGTTACTACATCACGAATTACCGAGCCTTCTTTAGATGTAATAACACCAATAGAACGCGGAAAAACAGGAATTAATTTTTTATATTTAGCTTCAAATAACCCTTCATCGCGTAATTTAACAATCAGACGGTTATACGCCTCCCATAATTCACCCAAGCCAACCTTACGTACACGCTCTACATTAATTTGATAACTACCATTTTGTGGATAAATCGTCACTCGCCCACGTATCTCTACTTGTGTACCATTTTCCAAGGTAAAATCTAACATAGCAGCCAATTTAGCAAACATCACACAGGAAATCTTAGCACCTTCATCTTTTAAATCAAAATATAAGTGTGCATAAGACTTTAATCCAGAAATCTCACCTTTAATCCACATAATAGGTAAATTATTTTCCAGTGCGGACTTTGCCATCTTATTAAGCTGACTAACAGAAATAACATCATCATCTGAATTGGTCTGCCCTGCAAAATTTGAATTAAATCTAATCATATCTAAGCGTAAACCTCATTTTCATTACAAGCACGCTGAATATTGGTATCAATAATAGCGTCAACATTTTGTAACATACCAACATATTCCATTGGAAAACCCGCTGACATTGCTCCATGTAACAAATGAAAAACATACCAGCTATATGGTTTAAGATTATTATCAATAAAGTCATCCTGCGCAACATACATTAAGGCGGCACAAGGCTCGTACTCAACTTCTACCATAATATCTTTACGAACATAACCTTGTGTGGTACTATTATAATAGCTTTGTTCCAATTTATGTAAATCTTCTTCAGCAACTTCATAAACAACGCCCCAAATACTATCATCTGGATTTCCTGTATACACGGCATTAGCTTTACTCGAATCATCGTTACCTATTTTATTAAATTTCAAACAGTAACCATGAAGCTCATAAATATCTAATGGTTCAGCACTCTCTACTCTCGTTTGAAACCAAGCAACACTAATATTTGCCGAATATGAAAAATAATACATAAATAGTTCCTATGACAAATTGGAATACATACAATTAATTAAACTAAAACATAATGTTGCAACTGATATAGCCAAAAATATTTCACATAGAATGCAGTCAACATCGCATTATTTTTTACGAGTAAGATTATACGATGTTTTACTGACCTTAAGCTTATAATAAATATTGCTGTGCAACACAAAATATTCAAAACAGACTAATAGATTTTTATCTAAAAATACTACATCTAAAATACTCAATAAATTATTTTATGAGCAACAATACGATAATATGATTCTGAGCCAATAAGTGATCAGAACCGATTAAATATTTTTGGATTTATAAATCACTGGCAACACTAATGCTAAAGTAATGATCACACAAACCAATGCATTTAAGCAATGAAACTCATGAGTATAAATTACATAAAACACAAACGTCACGGGCGGGACCGATGCAATAAAAACTGCAGTTAAATTTGCACCAAGCTTTTGAATTGCGCGCTGATTAAAATAAATTGGAATAATTAAAGAAGCAAAGCTAATCGGAATTAGCATCTGTAAATTTTGATAAATATTTACCCATAGGTCAGCTTTTGGTACGAATATAAATGCACCAATCCATAATAACCAAAAGCGCGTAGATAAAATTTGTAACGAATTTAAACTACCTAATTGTGCTAATTTAGCTGAATTTGCGATATAAATATAAAATGCACATCCAGCCATTGCTCCCAATAAAACTCCTAGCGTTACGAAATGATTAGTTGGGACTTTATAAAAAAACCACAACAAGACTAAACTAAGTCCAAGTAATATACCACTAATTAGCTTATTGATACTTCTATCAGCCCAACTTAAACGTAAAAAACCAATTAATGCCAAACTAACAAAAAGCGCGGCCATTGCAACAAATGGATCTGACTTATGACTAGCATAAACCATACAAATCCAATCCACAGCGAGACCAACGCTCATCCAAAAATATAATGCTTTATGCTGCCAACATGCTCTATATGTACTAATGATCTTATTTATGCTCAATAAATTAAAGAACAATAAAGCTATACTACTCATAGCAAGCAATGCAATCAGTGGGTTTAATGCAACCATTAAATGATCAAGAAAAACAAATGCCAGTGACGACAAAATCACATAAATAGCAGCATCAAGATAACCAGACAATAACTCACCTATCTTACATAAAACAAAAATATTTATAAACTAGTCATAACCAATAAAATAATGTCACCTAACTTTGTTCTTCGTAACTGTTTAATTTGTGTTCAAGATGTATTTTAACAGCTGGCCATTCTGAATTTAAAATACTATATACATATCCATCACAAATCACACCATTTTCTAAGATTCTATGGTTACGTAAAATGCCATCTAATTTAGCTCCCAAGCGTTCTATTGCACGCCGGCTCTCAAAATTAAATGAATTGGTTCTAAATTCAACTTTAATGCACCCCAATACTTCAAAAGCATGTCTTAATAGTAAATACTTAACTTCTGTATTTAAAATTGTTTTCTGGCAGCTCTTGCGGTACCACGTATACCCAATTTCAAGTCGACGACTTTCTTGATCTAAATTACAATAAGTTGTCATACCAACAGGCTTATTATTGGTATCTAAGCTTTTATCTATTATAGTAAATGGATGCATTAATCCATCCTCATATAATTTAATTCGTCGCTTAATTTCTAAGACCATGTTATCAGGAGATGGAACACTTGTATACCACAACTTCCAAAGCTCACCATCTTTAACTGCCTCAGTTAAATCTACTGCATTAGCAAAGGTCGAAGGTACTAACGCAACATACTGCCCCTTTAACTCAAGATTTTCAATCCATCTACTCATAGCATAACTCCTCATGTTTAAAACATAAGTTTAATACAAGCTTATCACTTATAACTAAACTTTTAAATTAATTTAATTATATTTACAAGAAATACTGTTCAATAATTTACTCTCAAAGATTATATCACTCACTCAAACAATAAGTTCATCAACATATTCTGGCTTAAAGAAAATCTAACAAACTACCACAAAGTAAAACAAAATAGATTAATTTATCAACAAATCCGATCTTATTCAAAAAGCAATTAAATACAAAACGGTGAGCAAGATCGCTAACTCCGAATTAAGGCACAAAATTAACACCTAACTCAGGTATAATAACGCCTAAATACGCATATTTAATGAGGATAAACCATGTCAGCGATATTAAACATTGCCGTGCAAGCCACCTATAACGCTGGAAGCATAATTCAACAAGATAGCCGCAATCTAGAGCGGATTAAAATTGACCGTAAAGGACACAACGACTTCGTTACTGAAGTTGATAAAAAAGCTGAGCAAGCAATTATTCAAACTATTTTAAAAGCCTTTCCAAATCATAACATTATGAGCGAAGAAGAAGGCAGCATTAATAATAACTCTGATACAACTTGGATCATTGACCCAATTGATGGCACGACCAATTTTATCCATGGACATCCACAATACTGCATCTCAATTGCAGTTAAACATGAAGATAAAATTACTCATGGTGCAATTTACGATCCAAATCGTAATGATATTTTTACAGCAGAAATTGGCAAAGGTGCACAATTAAACGGTTCGCGTATTCGCGTTTCACGGATGTCTAATTTGGCAGATAGTTTACTGGCAACTGGTTTCCCGACTTACGATATGAGCTTATTAGACCGCTATATGAAAATTTTCCGCGAAATGTTAGAGTCAACTGCAGGTCAACGTCGGGCTGGTTCAGCTGCTTTAGATCTCGCTTACGTTGCAGCTGGAATGGTTGATGGATTCTGGGAGTTTAATCTTAAACCGTGGGATATTGCCGCTGGATATCTAATGGTTAAAGAAGCTGGAGGTCTTATTTGCGATTTTGATGGTGGACAAAATATGCTAGAAAGCGGCAATATTATTGCAGCTAATCCTAAATTAATCAGTCCAATTCTGAAAATCATTCAAAATCATTAATTAAATTAAAATTAAAGTGACTTAATTTTTTAAGGTGTAGTAAAAATATTGCTACACCTTTTTATAATTTACATCTTAATCTGAAGCATAGCACGGAGCATATTCAATGACTAATCCAGCCGAAATTAAAGCCAATCAGGACTTAAACTCGCATACACCAATGATGCAACAATATTTGCGCATTAAAGCAGAATACCCTGATATGCTTTTATTTTATCGGATGGGTGATTTTTATGAAATGTTCTTTGAAGACGCTGAACTTGGTGCACGATTACTTGGAATTACATTAACTCAAAGAGGTAGTTCAGCAGGTAATCCCATTAAAATGGCTGGAGTTCCTTACCATGCTGCAGAACAATATTTAACTAAATTGGTAAAGCAAGGACGTTCCGTTGCTATCGTGGAACAAGTTGGCGAAGTAACTGGTAAAGGTCCTGTCGAGCGCAAAGTTAGCCGCATTATTACACCAGGTACGCTCACTGATGACAGTTTGCTTGATGAAAAACAAAATAATTTAATCATGTCATTACTACAAATCAAGCAACGTGTTGGTATAGCTTATATTTCACTTAGTGCTGGTATTTTCCGCATTAATGAAGTTGCTAGTGATGATTTAATTAATCAAATTGAACGACTACGTCCTGCAGAAATTATCGCACCAGTTAATTTAGTTGATAAGCTTAAACTTGAACGACCAAACCTAGCTTACAAAACAATACCAGATTGGCATTTCGAATATGACCTTAGTCAACGCAAATTATGCGAACATTTTGGAGTACAAGATCTCGATGGATTTGGTGTTACAGCACATAAATTAGCGGTTTCAAGCGCAGGAGTGTTACTTGATTATACTAAACAAACTCAAAATAACCACCTTCCTCACATTAATAATTTAATTTTAGATAATCAATCTAATAACTTGATTCTTGATGCTATTTCACGACGTAATTTAGAAATTAGTTTAACCATGCGTGGTGAAAACTCACCAACATTACTTTCTGTTTTTGATAAGTGTTCCAATCCAATGGGTAGTCGATTGCTTGATCATTGGCTAAATAATCCATTACGCCAACAACACTCCCTCGAACAACGCTATGATGCCATAGAATGCTTACAAAAAAACTATATCACAATTGGAAATATATTACGCCAAATTGGTGACATTGAGCGAATTAGCTCACGTATTGCCCTACGTTCGGCACGTCCACGTGACTTAGCTGGGTTGCGTAACAGTTTATTGATTATTCCTGAATTAGATTTTCTAAGAGAAGATACCAACATTCAACTAATTTCAGCAATAAATCAAAATTTAACTACTATTACTGGTGAAGTTGCACATAAATTACAACAAGCTATCAAAATAGAACCAAGCCTACTTTTACGTGAAGGTGGTGTAATTAACTCTAATTACAATCAAGAACTAGATTACTTGCGTAATATTCAAACTAATGGTAGTCAATTTATTTTAGAGCTGGAGGCCAAAGAGCGCGAACGAAGTGGTATTCCAACTCTAAAAATTGAATATAATCGAGTGCATGGCTATTTTATCGAAATTTCACGACTTAACTTAGATAAAACACCATTGGAATATCGCCGTACTCAAACTCTTAAAAATGCGGAACGTTTTACCACACCAGAACTAAAAGCTTTTGAAAATGAGGTTTTATCTGCACAAGATAAAGCTCTGGCGTTAGAAAAAAAACTTTACGAAGAGTTGTTGGATTATTTGGCTGGATTTTTACCACAACTACAAAACGTTGCTTGTGCAATTGCTGAATTAGATGTATTATCTACCTTCGCCAAAATTGCTTTAGAAAATAATTACTGTCGCCCAACTCTAAATACAACGCGGCAACTTGCTATTGAACATGGACGCCATCCTGTAGTTGAACAGCAAATAGATCAATTTATCGCCAATAACTTAGACTTAAATGTCAACCAAAATTTTTTATTAATTACTGGTCCCAATATGGGTGGTAAATCAACCTATATGCGACAAAATGCTATCATTGTACTGCTAGCTTATTGTGGATCATTTGTACCAGCTAAATCTGCAACAATATGTGATATTGACCGAATTTTTACGCGAATTGGAGCATCCGATGATCTAGCAGCCGGTAAATCTACATTTATGATCGAAATGTCAGAAAGCGCTAATATCTTAAATAATGCCACTGCAAATTCACTTATTATTATTGATGAAGTCGGGCGCGGTACTTCAACTTTTGATGGCTTAGCCCTTGCTTATGCTATTGCCAGATATTTAATTGACAAAAGCGGTGCCTATACTTTATTTGCCACACATTATTTTGAATTAACCAATTTGGCAACTAATTATGCACAAGTTAGTAATGTCCATTTAAGCGCAGTTGAACATAAAGATCAAATTATCTTTATGCACCATGTTGAAGATGGCGCTGCTGCCAAAAGCTATGGAATCCAAGTTGCTGCATTAGCAGGAGTTCCTAAATCAGTATTAAATATAGCCAAGAAATACTTGACTCATTTAGAAGATAATAATAATCAACAGCCTAAGCCAGATTTATTCACTCTGGACATTCTCGAAGAATCAGAAGAAATAACGCCAATTAATCCCAACGATGAAATGGTTTTATCTCAACTAAAAAGTCTGGATCCAAATCAGCTTAATGCCAAACAAGCTCTAGATATTCTTTATGAGCTGCATCAACAGTTAATGGATAAATAAGATGTTAAGTAAAAGCTGCTGGATAATTTTAATTGGATTCTCTTTAATCGGTTATGGATATGCATTAGGTAAAAATGAAATACCAGATTTCACTCCAGCCATCTATTTATGGTTAGCTTTATCTATTTTTATGTCTCGCAGTCTAGCAATTGTCAAAAAAATTGGTTTACCATTGGTTACATCGGAAATATTTGCAGGGATCATTTTAGGTAATTTACACTATGTTGGAATTTCCACTTTTACTGGCATGGAACATAATGAAATCATTCAATTTCTGGCACAAATTGGTGCAATGATTCTAATGTTTGAAATTGGTCTAGAAACCCAGCTTGAAGATATTACCAGTAAATTAGGCACTGGAACTAAAATTGCACTTTACGGCACAATTTTAACTTTTGCTGGAGGTTACCTAGTAAGTCAATACTTGTACCCTAATTCTGGGAATAGCTCATATATTTTAATCGGATTAATTTGTGCAGCTACCGCAACTGGAATTTCAGGAAAAGTCTTTAAAGAACTTAAAGTTCTGGATAGTATTGAGGTAAAAACAGTGCTTAGTGCATCGCTAATTGATGAAGTAATTAGCATTTTATGCTTTGCTGTTCTTTCTGGATTAATGGTAACAGGAATTTTTAGCGTGCATGAATTAGTAATTTCCAGTGTTAAAACTGCACTATTTTTCTTAATCTCAATTGGTATTGGGTCACGAATTACACCACTAATCACCAAGCTTTCTATTAAAATTCACTCAGGAATTAGTATGAAAATTGGCATACTATTTATGATTTGCACTTTTTATACTTGGCTTGCAAGTCAATTAGGGTTAGCCCCTGTTATTGGAGCGTTTATTGCTGGAATTATTATTAAACCACAAGATTTTCAAAACTTCTCTCAAGCTAAATTTTTACGTGACTTTAAACAAATTGCTCAACATACAAATGATGAAAATGCACGACTGCAAATTATTAAGACTGTAAATACTTATCAACTTAAATCTCTAGATGAATTGGTTAAACCATTATCAAATATCTTTGTTCCAATTTTCTTTACCTATATTGGTTTAATTTTAAATCTACCAGATTTACTTAATATAAAAATCTTAAGTCTTGCCATCCTTCTTATTGTTGTCAGCTTACTCGGTAGAATTATTGGCGGATTATCCAACTCCAAGAATCTGAATATATTAGTTATTGGTTTAGGTATGACACCGATCGGCGAGGCTGGTTTAATTTTTGCAATTACAGGTCAACAATTAGGTATTTTATCGAATGATATACTTTCTGCAGTAATCGTAGCATTAGTTATAATCACAATTTTGGTGCCAATTTTATTAAAATACGCAATCAAGAATAAAAACATCACTAAATTTTAAGTATTTATATAGAGATTATTCATATATTTAAAATATAAAAACTACCCAAATAATTTGGGTAGTTTAAGTTTTATTTTATAATTACTAACCACGCAATATTACATCAACTTTGCCAACTGAATCTGCAACTGTATTACTAAAGTATTTAATTCATTCACTCGCGCAGTATCTAACTCAACTAAATTAGCTGGAGCACGCTCAACATACTTTGGATTATCCAATTTTAAACGCAACTTATCAACTTCTTTAGTGTGTTTTTCAATTTCTTTATTCAAGCGAACTTTTTCCACAGCAACGTCAATTTCCACTTTAAGCATTAATTCCACATGCGGAATTGATTTAATTGGAAAATCTAATCCATCAAATGAATTAACAAAACTAATTTCAGAAACTTTTGCCATCGCTTGAATATAAGCTGTAAATTGATTGATTCTCACATGTCTAACAGAATTTAAATCATCATGTAGCTTAACAAACAAAGGTACATTTTCACTTGGCTTTACATTCATTTCAGCGCGTAAATTACGTATTTCAACAATAATCTCTTTCAAGAAATCAATATTTTCGTCAACTGTTTTTTGTAAATCAGCAGCTTGATTTACAGCAAAATAATCTTCAACTTGAGGAAATTTAGCCAACATAATTGAAGCTGTATCTTGTTTAGAAATTAATGGCGCTAAAACTTGCCATACTTCTTCAGTTAAAAACGGCATAAAAGGATGTGCAATTCGAATTACTGCCTCCCAAACTGTCATCAACGTATCAATCGTTGCGGCACGAACTGCGCGCTCAGCAGATTGCAAATTAACTTTAGCTAATTCTAAATACCAATCACAGAATTGATTCCAAATAAACTCATAAATCTGCTGTGTAGCCAAATCAAAGCGATAGGTTTTAAAAGCCTCATCAACCGCAGTAATTAATTGTGATAATTCTAGCAAAATCCAATTATCAACCACCGATCTATCAACTGGCTTTGAAGTACCAAATAAATCATTGTGTGTAGTTAAATTCATTAATACAAATTTACTCGCATTGAAAATTTTATTACAAAAATTACGATTACCTTCAATCCGTTTTAAATCAAAATTAATATAACGTGCTTGCGTCGCCGCAGAAGCCAATGAGAAACGTAAAGCATCAGCGCCAAAAGCCAAGAATCCATCTGGATAATCTTTACGGGTTTGTTTTGCAATTGCTTCAGCTTGCTTTGGATTCATTAAATTGCTGCTACGTTTAGCAACTAAATCATCGAGTGAAATCCCATTAATAATATCCAGGGGATCAATTACATTACCCTTAGATTTGGACATTTTTTCGCCATGTGCATCCATGATTAAGCCATTAATATAAATATCTTTAAATGGAACTTCACCAGTAAATTCTTCAGTCAGCATAATCATTCGTGCCACCCAGAAGAAAATAATGTCAAATCCAGTGACCAAAACATTTGATGGCAAAAACATTTTTAACTCATCAGTTTGTTCAGGCCAACCTAAGGTCGAAAACGCCCATAATCCAGAACTAAACCAAGTATCCAAAACATCATTATCTTGCTGCAAATTGCTATGTCCAGCTTGCGCTTCAGCTTCGCTACGGCTCCTTGCCACATAAATTTTACCTGCATCATCAAAATACGCTGGAATGCGGTGTCCCCACCACAACTGGCGAGAAATACACCAATCTTGGATCTTTTCTAACCATTGATCATAAGTCTTTTTCCAATTTTCTGGTACAAAATTTATTTTGCCACTTTCGACTAATTCTAAACCACGCGCAGCGAATTTATCCATATCCATAAACCACTGATCAGTTAATAATGGCTCAATTACCACGCCAGTACGATCACCACGAGGTACCATTAATTTGTGTGGCTTTACTTCAACTAAAAAACCTTGCTCTTCTAAATCAGCAACAATAGCACGACGTGCCGCAAAGCGCTCCATGCCCTGATATTTTGCCGGTGAATTTTCATTAATATTACCTTCAAGAGTCATAATATTAATCATCTCAAGATTATGGCGTTTGCCCAAGTCATAATCATTAAAATCATGAGCAGGTGTAATTTTCACACAGCCAGTACCGAACGCAGCATCAACATAATCATCGGCAACAACAGGAATTTCACGACCGACCAAAGGTAATATCAAACTCTTGCCTAATAAATGTTGATAACGTTCATCATCTGGATTAATTGCTACTGCCACATCACCCAGCATTGTTTCTGGGCGTGTCGTTGCGATCACAATTGATTCATCGCTGTCTTTAACCATATAGCGAATATGCCACATTTTGCCATTTTCTTCTTCAGAAATAACTTCCAAATCTGAGACTGCGGTTTGCAAATTAATATCCCAATTTACCAAACGTTTACCGCGATAAATATAACCTTTTTCAAATAAGCTCACAAAAACTTCATTCACAGCTTTAGATAAACCTTCATCCATCGTAAAACGTTCACGTGACCAATCACAAGATGCGCCCAAACGACGCATTTGGCTAGTGATTGTATTACCTGAATACTCTTTCCATTCCCATATTTTCTTAATAAACTCTTCACGCCCTAAATCATGACGTGAAATACCTTTAGCTTCTAATTGACGCTCAACGACAATTTGCGTCGCAATCCCAGCATGATCTGTACCTGGCTGCCATAAAGTATTATAACCTTTCATCCGATGATAACGAATCAATGCATCCATAATCGTTTGTTGGAAAGCGTGTCCCATATGCAAGGTTCCAGTTACATTTGGTGGTGGTAATTGAATGCAGTAACTTGGTGCAGTTTTGTCCATACTTGGTTTAAAATAACCATTTTGCTCCCAAATTGGATACCATTTATTTTCAATTTCACTGGGTGTATACGAATTTGCTAATTCCATTATCGAGACTATCCTAATTAAAAATGTGTGTGTTTGAGGGCAAATTTTAGCATAAATACGCAATATCTACCAGCTATTTGTAAGATTCCGAGCGGCTTAACTATGGTAAAATCCCTAAGTTTTAAAAAGGATACTTGATGACACGTATTTTAGGAATTGAAAGCTCTTGTGACGAAACTGGAATTGCTATTTATGATAGCGATCTTGGATTATTGGCAGATACACTTTACTCACAAATTGAGCTCCATCGTCAATATGGTGGCGTAGTACCAGAGCTTGCTTCACGTGATCATCTACGTAAAATTATTCCTTTAATTGATCAATGTTTAAATAAAGCCAAATGCTCACTAAAAGATATTGATGCCATTGCTTACACCGAAGGTCCTGGTTTAAATGGTGCACTACTAGTTGGTGCAAGCGTTGCAAATGCCATAGGTTTTGCCAATAATTTACCAGTAATTCCTGTACATCATCTTGAAGGACATTTATTGTCACCACTTTTAGCCGAAAATAAACCTCAAGCTCCTTTTGTAGCGCTTCTAGCTTCAGGTGGGCATAGTCAATTAATCGCAGTACACGAAATTGGTAATTATGAATTACTTGGCGACACTCTCGATGATGCTGCAGGCGAAGCTTTTGATAAAACTGCCAAGATGTTGGGGTTACCTTACCCTGGTGGTAAGTTTATCGCAGAATTAGCCGTAAATGGTCAAGAAAGTTACCCATTACCACGCCCAATGCTCCATAGCGGTGATTTAGCCATGAGTTTCTCAGGACTTAAAACGGCGGTATTAACTTTAATTAGTAAACTTGAACAGCAGAATATTAAAATCGAAGGTCAAGTTCTTGCTGATATAGCTAAATCAATTGAAGAATCCATTACTGACGTCCTAATTAAAAAATCTCTCGCAGCACTAAAGCAAACTAAAATCAAATCCTTGGTAGTGTCAGGCGGCGTCAGTGCTAATTTAACTTTACGTCAAAAGCTCGATAAATTAGCAATTAAACATGGCTTTAAAGTCTTCTACCCACCATTAGCATTATGTACCGATAATGGTGCAATGATTGCCTTAGCTGGAGCATATCGTTTATCCAATAAAAAATTAAACTATAGCTTCAGTGTGCGCCCACGCTGGGACTTAACAAAGATAAATAATGAATAAAGAATTATTAGAATATCTACTTCCTGTACAAAAATCCCAAATTGCGGTAGTTGCAAATGGAGAATTTCCCAAACACTGCACAATCGTGGAATACTTACATAATTCGGATAAAATCATTGCGTGTGATGGTGCAATAAATAATTTAATTGCTAATAATATTATTGCCGATTATGTAATTGGTGATGGAGACTCTAGTTCATTAAATCAGATAGGTAAATTTGTCAGAAACCCTTACATCCAAATCTTAGATCAAAATAATAACGACTTAAGTAAAGCGATTAATTTTATTCAAAAAACTTTTAATGCTGAACAGCAAGTCATTATTTTTGCAGCCTCAGGTTTACGCGAGGATCATGCATTAGCTAATATAGCTTTATTGATGCAATATGCTCAGCAATTTCCACACATTTATATGCTTAGCGATCATGGTATTTTCCAAGTGTGCCATGAAGGTACACACCATTTATCAAGTATTATTGGACAACAAATCTCATTTTTTAGTTTAGAGGATGCTCAAAATAACTATATTAGCTGTCAAGAATTAAAATGGCCGTTAGTTGAGCTCAAATTAGACTATCTAAACAACGGCACATTAAATCAGGCCAAAGAGAAGCAGCTAATAATTAACTGCACAAGACCAACTTTAATTTTTCGTGCATTTGAAATAAAGCCTAACTAAAACTATCTCTTTGTAACTACCTAAAGATTGTTCACTAAACTTTTCTATGCTGTCAAAACAACTAACCAACAAATATAGTTAACCTGTCACCAAATGACACATAAAATAACTTTTATATGACTGCAGTTCAATATGATATGAAATAAATATGGCTCATTTCAAATTAAGTTAACTATAGTTAACGCAAAAATAAACCTTGTATAGCCTTAGCAATAGCTAAGCTTAA
>CAZZAV010000037.1:20333-21706 GCA_964652705.1 uncultured Neisseria sp. | reverse complement strand
ATCCCACATATTTATTATTATTCTACGCTGAGTTTCTACAAATTTTAAAACATCATTATAATTCCGATTTATTTTTATATCTGGATTTCTTTTTATTGTTCCACTTGCTGAACATGGTACGTCAGCAACAATTAAATCAACTTTCTTTGTATTCCACCAATCTTTGTTTGCTGCATTACCAACTAATACCTCAGCTTTTAAATTTAAACGCTTTAAATTTTGATTTACTTTTTCTAATCTAGTATTACTAATATCTAAAGCAATTATGTCACAATTATAATTTTCTAATATTTGACAAGTTTTACCACCCGGCGCAGCACAAGCATCAATCACTTTTTTTGGAATAACATTATTTCTATTTAATATATCTACTAAATATTGTGCTGCTATATCTTGTATACTAACATCACCAATATTAAAATTAGGTATATCCTCAACATTCAGTGGTTGTTTCAAATAAATTTTATTTTTTATTAATTTATACTTTATATCATTATTATCAAGAATAGATAAATAATCTTCTAATGATTTATTTTTAATATTTACTCTCAAACCAAAAGCTGGATGAAAATTAAATCCTTCAAGAAAATTCATATATTCTTTTTTATATTGTTTTTTTAAAATATCAATCATCCAATTTGGAATATTATATTTTATAGAATAATCTTTCTCAGCCAATTTTCTTAATAATTCTGAATTTCTTTGATATTCACGCAACACCCAATTTATAAATTTTTTATTATTTATAGTTGAAATACTTACTAGATTATTTACTATAGCATACTCTGGTTTATTACTTTCATTTAGCTCAAATATTCCTATTTGAACTAAAATTTCATTTTGTTTTGATATATAGTTTGTTATATTTTTTATATAGAATTTAATCAAAAAATAATTACGAATAACACCATAAACTAAAAACCTTATTTTTGCTATATTAGCATTACTTTTATATTCAAATAATTCTTCATTTAAATTTTTACCACTATATACATTATTTAGTATATTTATTGTAGCCTTATATTCATCCATTTATATCTACTACTTATTCATTATGTTTCACATGAAACATTTTATTTTACCAATAATTTTCAACTGCCATATTACCTGGATTTCCACGTTTAGAAACAGTTAACCCTTTTTCAGCTAACATATGTCTAGTATCACTTACCATTTCTGGATTTCCACAAATCATAATTCTACTATTTTCAATTGTAATTGGAATATTAACAAATTTCTCAAGATCACCATTTTTTATTAATTCTGTAATTTGGTTGGCTACATCTTCAGGATTAGCCACAGATGACATTATGAAACCAGAACTTTCGGTAAATATTTATCCTAATCCAAGTAGTGATTATGTTTATGTACAG
>CAZZAV010000037.1:0-20323 GCA_964652705.1 uncultured Neisseria sp. | reverse complement strand
TTAGTTATGGTAAAATCTATATCCAGTAACATTACTTTAACATATACTAATTTATCTCTAACTAAGTCACCATAATATTCATGAGTAAAGAAATCATTTATTGTATCTTGGTATGCTAGTTCTTCAGCAGTTCGTACACCATGGACTAGTATAACTTTATTATATTGTTCCCATATTGTAAAATCATACAATATTGAGATAAAAGGTGCTAAACCAGTACCTGTTGATAAAAACCATAAATCTTTACCATTTTCAAAGCGGTCTGTAGTTAGTAATCCATAATTAGTTTTATCTATATATATATCATCGTTTAAATTAAGGTTTTTTAAACGTTGTGTAAATTCACCATCAGGTACAACAATTGAATAGAACTCTAATTCTTCATCATAATCTGCAGAGACAATTGAATAAGGTCTCCAGACAATACTATCATCTTCTTTTTTTACACCAAGTCTAGCAAATTGACCTGGAATAAATTTAAAAGCTTCATTTCTTGTAATTTTAAAACTAAATAAATGATCTGTCCATTGTTTTAAATATGTTATTTTTTCTATAGTATACTTATTTTCTTTACTCATGTTATATATCCTCACTAATAACAATCCGCAATTTTATCATTTATGTATTATTTATTTAATATATATACTTTATTATAGTTATTAATTACTAATTTTTCTGTTAACATATATATAATATTCAATTAAAACAGAATATTAAAGTTATATAAAAATAGTTAATAATTAAATATTAGTTTAATCATATTTTGTTAATATAATTGGATATTAAATTTTAAATGTTAATAAGTGTTAATTTATTAACAGACAAATTTTGATTAACTAACAAGTTATATTAATAATAGGTTTAAATATATTAAATTTTATTTGAATTATAGTTATTATTAATAATATAATACTTATATATATTATTATAGTTATTAATGAGTACTATTTATGTTATTAATTAATATTTTTATAATAATATCAAATAGTTATTTTATATTAAACTTGGTTAGTATAAATATTGATTAATATGTTTATATTGTTAGTAAATAAGTAAATTTAATTTATTTTGTTGATAATATAATTTTATTAACAGTTATTTATTAATCTATCCACAATTATTTGTTAGTAAATAGGCTTAATGATTACAAAAATTCTTATAATTAGGTTATCTTCAATTGGAGATATTCTTCATACTATGACTGTTTTAACTGATATAAAAAAAATATTACCAGATTCTGAAATTGACTGGTTAGTAGACAGTAATTTTGAAGGAGTAGCTAAATTATCACCTCTGATAAATAATGTGATTTCAATTCCTTTACGAAAATGGAAGAGAAATCAGTTTAGAAAATTAACTATAGATAAAAAATATGATTATATAATTGATACTCAAGGCTTGATAAAATCAGCAGTTTTAGCAAAAATTCTTTTTAATGGTAAAGTCTTTGGTCTTGATTATGTAAGTGCTCGTGAGAAACTAGCTAGTTATTTATATAATTATAAATATTATGTTGATCAAAATGCTGTCGCTGTAATTAGATTACGGGGATTAATAGCAAAAATATTTAATTTACAAAATAATTTAAGCGAATTTAGTTTTATTATTAATACAATTAAACCTAAGTTAAATTTTGATAATGACTATATATTAATCTTGCATGGTACATCAAAAGAAAGCAAAAAGTGGAATTTACATAATTGGGTATATTTGATTAATTGGCTTATTGAAAATACTGATAAAAATATTGTTGTTACGCATAGTAATTCTGATGAACTAAATTTTGTAACTAAACTCAGTGAAAATATAACTAGCGATAAATTTGTAGTAATTAACAAATTAAATTTTGCAGAATTAAGTGGTTTAATTAAACAAAGTAGTCTAGTTGTTGGGGTAGATACGGGTTTTACACATATGGCTAATTTATTAAAAATTCCAACTATAGCAATATATCTACATAGTAAACCATCCTATGTTGGAATTGTGGAAAGCAATATTGGATTTAACTTAGGTGGATATAAGCAAGAATTAAAACCAAATGAAGTAATTGATTGTATAATACAAAATCAACTAATATAAGAAGGAATAAAAATGTTTAATAATGAAATGTTTACATCACCAGATAAATGTATTAGTGAATGTGAAAAACAAATTGAGTTTTCTAATAATTTAATAACTTATTTGCAGCAGTATATTGTTCAACTTGAAACAATGAAAAATATGGCGAATTCTGCTAAAGCTTTTCAGGATGTAAATCCAGTAAATATGATGCTTCAATTTATGGATTATATGCAGAAAGCCCCGAAAGAAGATAAATGAGGCTAGTTTATTCATTAGCTACTTATTTACTAGCGCCTATTTTACCTTTATATTTAATCAAGCGAGGAAGGAAAAATCCAGCTTATTTATATAACTGGAATGAACGTTTTGGAATTAATTTAGTTAAATCTTCCCAAAAGCCAATAATATGGTTACATTCGGTATCAGTTGGTGAAACTAGAGCAATGCAGAAGTTAGTTGAACTAATTTCTAGTAACTTATCTAATTATCAGATTTTGATAACGACAATGACTCCTACAGGTCGTCAAACCGCTCAAACATTATATCCACAAGCAATTGTGCATTATGTTCCTTATGATATAAGTTTTTGTGTAAAAAGTTTTTATAAAAATTTTAAACCAAAAATTGGCATAATAATGGAGACTGAAATTTGGCCTAATTTAATACACTTTGCTGAGCGATCTAAGACTTCTCTTTATCTAGTTAATGCCAGACTATCAAATCGTTCTTTTAAAGGCTACAATCGCTTTAAATTAGCATTGTTACCGATTTTAAATAAATTTAATGGAATTTTATGTCAGGATATAAATAGCGAAAATAATTTTTCTAAGCTTGGATACAATGGAAATCTGCAAACAGTAGGTAATACAAAATTTGATTTGGTATTTGATGACTCAAACAAGAATAAAGTAATTGAATTAAAAAAAATATTTGATAATAGGAAAATTATTACATTTGCTTCAACCAGAGATGGTGAAGAGGAAATTCTATTAAATAATATAGATTTAAATCAGGATGTTGTGTATTTAATTATTCCGAGACATCCTGAAAGATTTATGGAACTTGAAAATTTATTGAAAAAAAATAATATAACATATTGTAAACGTTCTGAAAATAAGAAAATAAATTCTGAGACTAAGGTTGTAATTGGTGATAGTATGGGTGAAATGCTGGCATATTATGCACTTAGTTATTTAGTTGTAATTGGTGGTAGTTTTAAAGATTTTGGTGGACAAAATCCGATTGAAGCACTTTATATGGAAAAACCAGTAATCTTTGGTAGTTCAATGTTTAATTTTATGGATGTTGCTAAAAATTCAGTGGGTATTGGATGTGCAATACAAGTTGATTCTCCAACTGAATTAAAAGTATTGATTAATAATTTAGTTGAAGATGATGATAGATATAATACTTTAAAAAACCATTGTTTAGAATTCATAAATCAATATTGTGGTGCTTCAGAGAGTGTATTTAGTATAATATTTAAAAATGTTTCATGTGAAACATTTAATTAGAGGTTGTGATGCGTAAAGTAATTTTAATAACGGGTGCAACGAGCGGTATTGGCTTAGAATGTGTCAGTAGGTTTTTAGAAATAAATGATGTTATTGTTTTTGCAATTGGACGTAACTTTTCTAAAATGAATATAAATAACGATAGGTTAATTGTTAGAAAGTGTGATGTAACTAAAATTGATGAAGTAAATACCATTGTTAATGAAATAAAAAGCTATGGAACTATTGATTGTGTAATTAATGCAGCAGGAGTTACAAGTCGTGGAGATAATACTATTGATGAACATGACTCAATACAAAAAATGATTGAAACTAATATACTGGGTACAACGAATGTAATTGAATGTGTTTTACCTATTATGCGCGAAAATAAATTTGGGACAGTTATTAATTTAAGTTCTCTTGCTGATCGTTACCCACGCCCAAATAATGCTATCTATGCAGCAACTAAAGCATATGTGAAAAGTTTATCTGATTCATTAAGATTGCAAAATGCTAAGTATAATATTAGGGTTGTAAATTTAGCTCCAGCATTAGTAGCAACACCAATGGTAAATGATGTACTTGGAATCAAAGATGGTACAATAAATATAAAAGATTTTGGTGAAATTATTAAATTTATATATACGCAACCACAAGATGTATGTATTAGAGATATCGTAATAGCGCCGACTAGTTACGAAGGTTAATCACTAATGTTATGAGATATTGATTAATATGATAAGATAATGTGAGAATTAAATTAAAAGTGTAGGAAAAATGAGCGCAAAAGTTATAGTTGTAACAAATCAAAAAGGTGGTTGTGGAAAAACAACGCTAACCATGAATTTAGCTGGTGTTATTGGTTTGAAAGCGAAAGTATTATTGATTGATGGGGATCCGCAAGGAAGTGCAACGCGTTGGGCTTATAGTAGCAGTGATGATAATCCTTTTCCTGCTGCTGTTATGAGTTTAGCAAATGTTACAGATAAAGTGAATCGAGAAATAAAGAAATATCTTGAAGATTATGAATATATTTTTGTTGATTGCCCGCCCGCAATTGATAATAACTTTACTTCATCGGCACTGTTGATTGCTGATTTAGCGCTAGTTCCAGTGATTCCTAGTCCAACTGATTTATGGGCTGCTGTAGGGATACAAAAATTAATTTCTAATGTAAGCGAGATAAACGATAAACTTATATCACGGTTGGTTGCTAATATGTGTCAAAGTAATATTAGTATTTCTAAAGAAGCTTTAGAATTGATTACAGAATTTGATTTTCCTAAAACTAAGTCTGATATTTATCAGCGCACGGCTTATCGTCAAGCTGCTGCATTTGGTGGTACTGTGTTAGATTTGGATAATCCAAAAGCGAAGCAGGAAATAAAAGAACTAGCTGAAGAAATTTTAACATTAATAGATTAAATCAAAATTATTAGGAGTAGGTAAAATGGCAACTAAATTAACTTCATCATTAAGAAAATCAATCGATGCAGAAAAACAAAGCGTTGAAGATAAACAACCAGAAACAGCTAAAAAAAGAACGGTTCGTAAGACAGTAGCAAAAACAGTGCCGGTCGCAGCCCCAAAAGTAGCTAAAGCGGAAAGTGCAACTCTAGCAGCAAAAGTTGTTAAATCTGAGCCTGTAGTAGAAATTAAACCCGTAGCCAAAACGTCTACTGTAAATACTACCTCAGAAGCTAAAAAATATATAGGCCCAGCGCTTGAATTAGGGAATTCTAACCCACTTTTGCAAAAGAGTTTGGATATAATTAAAAATTCAAGTGTAGAGATTGCTAATTATAGCCATGAATTTGTTACTTCGTTTTTAGAAAATTTGTTAGCTATTAATGATGATTTAACGGATTATATAAAAAAATTAACAGATATAAATAATCTGAGTAATATTCACAATGCTAACTTGGAGTTTTTAACTGCATTACGCAGAAGACAGAAAGAACTTATTGATAAAAATATGCAACTAACAAGCAAGTTAAATTTGTTTCAATTTCCTAAAATATTTTAACTAGCAAATCCTTAGTTTTAACTAAGGATTTTTTTATATCTTTGTAGCATGGTATTGTTACCATTAATTCCGCCACAATGTAAATAAAGAATCGGTGCTGATATTTTATTTATATTACGAAGAAGAATATCCCAGCCAACAGGGTCATAAACCATATCAAATTCAATTTGGCTGGTATTTTGAATATCAGTAATCGTTTGATATAGCTCAGCGTATGGAGTCGCAAAACGATACATGTCGTTAGCCAAAACATGGGGAATTCTTTGTTTGGTGGTAATTAATGCCTCAAATTGTTTTAATAAGTATTCTGGGTTACCAACACAATTGGTAGTGTAAACTTCAAAGTCTGGCAAATGTTTTTGCAAATATAATGCGCTGGTACCTGTACCTGAAGCGATGAAAATTGCTAATTGCTGGAAATTTTGCTGTTGTGCCCATAACCTGATCTCATCCGCAAGTTGTTGCATTCCATATTCGGCTTCAATTTGCGCGCCACCTTGTTGAATTAGTAGTTGGTTCTTTTCCTTGGTATTAGCTATATTGGTACAGAATGAATTATAATCATTTTTAAGTTCAATAAGCTGCATTCCATTTTGCAAACTTTGCGCTAAATTTCCTGAGGTTTCATTTCTTGCTTGAGTAGAAAGAATTTTTATATAGTAAATAAAATTCCATTGCCTTAGCTTTGCCAAACATGATAGTGAATACATTAAGTTAGATTGGCTGCCGCCATAGCTTATCAATGTATCAATATGTGGCAATGGATTTTCTAAGTAATAAGCAAGCTTACGCGCTTTGTTGCCACTAAATTGTGGGTCAAGCAAATCATCACGCTTTACATAAAAAGTACGTTGTTGATAATTAAATTGGTTAATAGGAGAATTGATTAATCGCATTTTTTAATAGCTGATTTTATAGCGAGGATATACGAAATTATAGCCTAAGCTGTGTAAAGTAAGAATTGTATAATGTGGATGTACGTTTACAGCAAATGAATTATTAAACTGTCCTAAACTACTTGTATTACCGCCGATATATACTCCTGATTGATTTATCCATGCTTCGTCTAATAATTGCAGTTGCTGTAAGTGATGATGGTAATATGGGGATTCATTTAAAATAGTTTTTATTCCCTTTTGATAGAGTTCTTGGATTAATCTATTCAAATCTAAAGCGTTATCTAATATAATTTGTTTTTTATTTGCTAGGTTTAATTCTTTAATATTACTTACAATAAAATGCGATGGAGGTACGTTAGGTGCTTGTTGGGCGAAGATGATTAGAGGAATATCATTCTCTTGACAGAGTAATTCATTGGCAAAATCAATTTTATTGCAATTACGGCTAATAACAATATGTAGTAAGTTTTGGGGTTTATTTAATTCTGTACGTAATTGCTGTAATTCTGGGATATTTATTTGCGCTACATAATCATTTGGTTCTGCATTGAGGCTGTTGCTGCCAATAATAACTGCATCGCTGATTGAACGCGCAAGCTGCAAAATCCACCAATCAGCATAACGTTCATGTTCCGTTGCGGCTAAGTTGTATTTGGCAATAGCAAATCCGCTCTTAAGATCTGGATAGTTTAATTTACCATCAACAGAGAGTGCAAAGCAACTAAAAATAAATGGACGGCTAGTAATTTGTGGCAAGTATAGATATGAAGATAAGCATTGATTAATATATTCTGATTTTATTGAAATATAGTTTGCTGTCTCTAGTATTGGATTATTGATTAATAGCTTAAAGTTAGGATGCATAGTATTATATTCCAGAATAAATTTGCTTATTGTGAAACCATAATTCTACTAATTGTTTGGCATGAATAGGGTACTTATCAACTAGTAATTTAGCAATATCTCGTGCAGCATGTAAAATATCTAAGTCTTCTTCCAAATTCGCAAAGCGTAATGCTGGTAATCCACTTTGGCGTTGTCCGAGTAGTTCGCCTGGTCCACGGATGAGTAAATCCTGACGTGCGATTTCAAAGCCATCAGTTGAAGTTGAGATAACTTTAAGCCGTTGTTTGGCAATTTCACTGAGTTTATTTTCATAAAGTAAAATGCATTGGCTCTCTATATCGCCACGACCAACTCGACCGCGTAATTGGTGAAGCTGCGCTAGTCCCATACGCTCACTATGCTCAATAACCATTATACTGGCATTGGGCACATCAACACCAACTTCAATTACGGTAGTTGCAACTAAAACTTGAGTCCATCCTGATACAAAATCTGCCATTATTTCAGCTTTGTCTTTAGGTTTCATCTTGCCGTGTACTAAGCCAACTTTAATTGGTGCTAATGCTACGCAAAGTTCATTATAAGTATTAATTGCATTTTCTAATTCTAATTTCTCAGATTCTTCAATTAGTGGGCAAACCCAATATGATTGATGGCCCAAATTAGCATGTTCTCTAACAAATTTTAAGACCTCATTACGGCGATTATTGTTGATAAGTAAGGTTTTAATTGGAGTCCTGCCTGGTGGTAGCTCGTCGATGCTTGAAACGTCTAAATCTGCATAGTAGCTCATTGCCAAAGAGCGTGGAATTGGCGTTGCTGACATCATTAATTGGTGCGGGAATTGATCCTTATTTCCTTTATTAACCAAGGCTAAGCGTTGTTCAACCCCAAAGCGATGTTGTTCATCAATTACAACTAAACCTAAATTAGCAAATTCCACATTTTTTTGAAATACTGCATGCGTACCAATGATTAATTGTGCACTGCCATCAGCGCAAGCTTGTGCTGCTAATTTTTTTTGTTTAGGAGTGAGGCTACCTGCCAGCCAAACTACTTTAATTGAGAATGGCTCAAGCAATTTATTTATTTTACTATAGTGCTGCTCAGCCAAAATCTCAGTCGGTGCCATAATTACTGCTTGAAATTGATTTTCAATGGCAGTTAGTGCGCTAATCGTGGCAACAATAGTTTTACCACTGCCAACATCACCTTGGAGCAAACGATTCATTTGTTGTGCTTGCGACATGTCTTGCAATATTTCGCGCAATACTTTATTCTGTGCTTTAGTTAATTCAAATGGTAGCTTAGCTAGTAGTGGAATTAGGTATTGATTGGTGGTTTTGATTGCTGGTGCTGGATGGTGATGCTTAGTAGCATAAATTTTTTGCATTAGCAATTGTTGTGCAATTAGTTCATCAAACTTTAATCGCCTCAGAGCTTGCTGTTGATAATTACTTGTAAATTGCTGAGGTGTTAATTTGTGTAATGTTAATAATGCTTGTTCTAAGCCTAATAGTTGGTGTTTGTCTAAAATACTTTGCGGTAAAGTTTCCATTATCAAATTAGCATCAAATAATTGCTCAACTAAGTTAATTATGGCGCTATTTGCTAAGCCGTTGGTAGTGGGGTAAATTGGACTAAAGGTATTACTAAGCTTGACTTCTTCGTTGACGGTTTGAATTTTGGGATGAACAATGGTTTTGTTTCCCATATAATCATTTTTAATTTCACCATGAGCACGAATTTGTTTGCCGATGGCATATTGAGTCGCATAGCTAGGAAAAAAATGAAAAAACAGTAAAGTGATAATAGAACTACCATCATCAATACGAACTAAAAGTTGTTTAGTTTTTCTGTGGATTATTTCATGACCAATAATTTTACCTTGGACCATAACTTGTTGCCCAGGCTTTACTTCAGCGATTGGGTAGACTTTGGTTAGATCTTCATAGCGCAATGGAATGTGCAAAGCCAAATCCCAGTAGCAAAGTAAGTTTAATTTGGCTAATTTGGCAGAAATTTTTGCAACGTTGTGCAGTGGTTTAAGAATTTGCATAATGCCAATAGTATAACTGATTAGTCAGCGTTTGGCATACTTTCAGTGTTATGAGGTACTGTTTTTAAGGTTGTAGATTCTTTTGATTCTACAATGTAAGCTGGTAGCCATGATTTAGGTGCAGCGCTCTCAGCATTAGTTGCTGGTGCGTACTGGTTTTTACTCATATTTTGCGATGGCGTACCTTTTTGCGGTAAATAAAGTGGACCAGAATAACCACATGCAACAACAAATAAGGTTGGAATAGCCAGAAAGCTGATTTGTTTGAACATGATTTTGCCTATTAAATAGATGGTGTGAAAACATCGGAGTAAAAATTACGTTTATCCAATTTTAACTGCGAAGAGGCAATATTATACAAGTTTTCAATCATTGCTGGGTTACCACAAGCATAAATTTCATGTTGGCTAAGGTCACTAAAGGTTTCTTGGATATAATCGGTTACCATACCAGTATAATAACCTTCATTTTGATCGTTAGTGCACAAGGTAACTTTTAGGTTTAGTTGGTTTTGCCAACTTGGCAGAATATTTGTCAGATAAAAATCTTCGGCGGTAAAATTACCCCAAATTAAATGCACTTCTCGTTGATTTTTTTCAGCAACCATTTGCTCCAAGATAGCTTTAAGTGGTGCAAATCCAGTACCAGTGCAGACCATTAAAATAGGATTATTGCTATTTTGTAATGTGAAATTACCCATCGGACCTTTAAAGCGTAAGATTTGGTTGACTGTTAAAGTATGCCACGCTGCCTCTGAAAATACACCACCTTGCCGATAGCGGATATGTAACTCAATAATTCCTTTGGTTGTTGGTGAATTGGCTATTGAATAGCTACGGTTTTTACCTTCGTAGATAATATCAATATACTGACCAGCATAAAATTCAAAAATTTGATTAGCTGGTAGTTTTAATTTAAGGATGGCAACACTGCCAATTTTATCAATTGATTCGATTTTCGAGGGCATGGTTTTAATAGGAAACCCATTGGTAAAACCAGGTATATCAAGTATAACGTCGCTTTGTGCAGAAGCTTTACATAATAGGATGTAGTTATTTGCAATGTCATCATCGCTTAATGCGGTTTTATTGTATTCTTCCAGCTCAATGTCGCCATGAGTAACTTTACATTTGCAAGCACCGCAAGAGCCGCTTTTACAGCCATGTGGTAGATTAATTTTTGCTTGTAGCGCTGCGTTTAATAAGTTTTCCTGAGCATTCACTGAAAATTCTAGCGATCCTTGCTCTATGGTAACTTTATATCCCATGGTTAATATCCTATTAAGTTGATATACTATTGCGTTATTGTAGCATAATTTAGACTTAAACGGCTAAGCAGCATTGACATAATCTGTCTAATTACATTTACCGCCAAAAACAAATACTTTGTGTATAGAAATATAGACTGCGCTATAATTCAGCTTATAATGAAATAAAAAGGAAGATAACATTGACTAAAAAAATATTAATAATTGCCGATCCTCTGGAAAAATTTAACATTTATGGCGATTCAACTTATTTACTAATGTTAACTGCACAAGATTTGCAATATCAAATAAGCTATTGTTCGCCGGGTGATATATATGGTTTGAATGATCAGGCATTGGCAAATATCAGTGAGCTTGAATTAACTCATGGGGTTGCACAAATATATAGCACAATGGATTGGTTTAAAGTAGTTGAGCGGTTGGAAGGTGTTAATTTAAAACATTTTGATGCTATTTTGGTACGAAATGACCCACCGTTTAATATGGAGTATTATTACCTTACTCAGCTTTTAGAGCTAGCTGAACGTGCTGGAGTTAAAGTTATCAATCGTCCGGGTATTTTGCGTAATTTCAATGAGAAATTAACGATATTAAACTTTCCAGAATTAATTACGCCAACCTTGGTAAGTAAAAATAAGCAAGTGATTTTGGAATTTATTAAACAGCATGGAGTATGTGTTGCCAAACCAATTGATATGATGGCGGGACGTGGAGTGTTTCGTATTGCGAATGACGATCCTAATCAAGGCGCAATTTTGGAAAATCTTACCAATTATTTTAGTCAAACGATTATGGTGCAGAAATTTATTCCTGAAGTTATTTATGGTGATAAACGAATTTTTATCATTAATGGTGAAGTTGTTGATCATTGTTTGTATCGCATTCCTCAGGATGGGCAAATTAGAGGTAATTTAGCGGTTGGTGGACGCGGCGAAGTGCATCCATTAAATGAAGATGATTATCGAATTGCGAATACTGTAGCTCAGTGGACGAAAGAACATGGGGTAGTTGTGGCTGGAATTGATGTTATTGGTAAATGTTTAACCGAAGTTAATCTTACTAGCCCGACTGCAATGCAGCAGATATATCAACAAGCGGGAGTTAATGTTGCTGAGTTGATTTTAAAAAATATTTAAGATTTGAGGAGTGAAATTATGCAATTAGTTCCGTATATAAATTTTGCTGGTACTGCGGGTGAAGCATTAGAGCTATATACTAAGGCTTTTGGTGGTAAGGTAGAAGAAGTTCATTTATACAGTGAAAATGAAGAGTTATGTAAGCAGCTTCCTGCAGGGTGGAGTAATAAAATTATGCATGCTACATTTAAAGCGCCTGATTTGGTGCTTATGGTCTCAGATGTTATAGATGAAGGCGAGCACTGCTGTAGCGTGCCGAAGATTGTTCCATCGGGAAGCCCAATATCTTTAAGTCTTGATTTTAAAAGTGCTGAAGAGCAGCAGCGTGTATTTGATGTATTGGCAGAAAATGCACGTAAAATTATTATGCCATTGCAGGATACGTTTTGGGGTGCACGCTTTGGAATTTTGGCAGATTGTTTTGGGATTCGTTGGATGTTTAATTACGATAAACCCAGTGCATAAATCAATTATAATATAAAAATAAATTTAGTGTAGTTGTTTCGGGAGGTTGTTATAATATTGCTTTCAAAACAAGGATATAAAATGAAAGTAAACAATAAACCCAGAAACTATGTTGCGTTAGCTTTGACGAAGCGTAACGGTGCCGGAGCGCATGAGAAGACAAATAAAGCTAAGCGAGCATCTGCCAAGCGGCAGTTACATAAAGAATTGAAAAAACCACCTACTGAGTTAGGTGGTTTCTTATTTTGCTAATGATAAGAAAATCAAATTAACCGTTAGAGAACATAATTGTTTGTTTTAAGTAAAAAAAGCCCGGCTTAAGCAAGGGAAGAGCATACTTAAACCGGATAAGGACAGATATGACTTGTTGTATTTGTTGCGGCTTATATTTTTCTGTATTGAAAAAAAGCCGGTCTAAGCAATGAAAAATCAAAAACACCTAAACCGGTACTAGAAAAGCTATTATCTGGGGCTAATTGTAACTAACTTACCTAACTACTTTCACGTTGATAACTATTTTTAATTTACGCCCTAGGATATATTTTAACCTTTGGGGAGCTTCTCCCGGAAGTCGTGATTTGGGATAATTCATTATGCATAATTGCATTACAGTAATAAAACTTATTCACTTGACGTGCTTTTACTTACTTTAGGTGGTCTAACCTTACATTTGATTAGTTTATAACTCTTATAATAACAAACCATATAACTATGATCATCTGTAAAGAACTTTATTTTATCGTAATTAACTTCATCGTCCGAAGTTGTGTTTATCTGTGTTGTTTGTGTTCCTCCGCCAGGTCCTCGATAAACTCTTCCCGCGGCATTTTCTTCGTGTTCAATTATCACCGCATAATGGCAGTTATTGAGCAGGTCAGATTCTTGGCTCTGTGTTCCAAGAGGTAATTTATTACAAGTATAGCTTGATTTACTAAAATCAACCGTTGTTAGTGCGAATATTGAACTGCTGCTTATTGTTAATAAATAAAATAATATTTTTTTCATGGTTATCCTCTGACGACGTATTGTTTACTTTTTAAAAACTTATTCAATTTTTGCAGGAATTTGTTCTTTTTTTATTTCTGCTTTACATTTTTTAATCATATCATGTTCAAAAATACATATTAATTCTCGATGATTATCATCATAAAAGCGAATTTTATCCAATACTATTTCTTGACCTGGTGTTGTGATTTGAGTTATGTCTGCTCCACCGCCTTGTAACCGAGCTGGGTTACGACCCTCAATTCCATTTTGACGATGATACGTCTTCACATTATAACAATTGTCTGTAATTTCTGATTCGCTTGATTTTTGTGTCAATCTTACTTGATTGCAGGTGAAATCATGCTTATCTAGATCAATGACAGTCATTGCATATGAAGAAATTGTGCTACACAATAATATAGCTAGCGTAATAATATTCTTATTCATGTAATTAATTCCCTTACCAAATTAATATGCGTAAAATATCCCAAGTTCTGATGTCCATGAATTACTACCATTGGGATTTTGTGCTGGTAACCATTGATTGGCAAAAACCCCGAATATAAATAGACCGCGAACTTGTGGAATTGAATAATTTAGATTCAAATCAGCCTCTTGAGTACCATTGTATTGAACATTACCACTCGTTGCCAAAATATATGCTGGTGAAATAGTTAAGTTATTATTTAAAAAGCCAAACTGAGTAGATAATTTATATTCCGAACCAGTAAAACCATTGCTAATCATATTGGTTGACCAACCATTTGAGTAAGTAGGGTCAACGGATTGTCCAACTGTATATGGAGATACAAACGCACCACCATTATAGCCATTGGCGGCTCCCCACATAGTATTGGCACTTAGATTTAGCTGAAACCAATCATATGTCCAGTTACCACGGATACCCGCCATATAACTTTGAATAATTGTACCATTGTATTGAGTAATCGCATTATTAGCTTGAAACCATTGCTGATCGGTACCAGCCTGCGCTGAAATATTAAACGAAGATTTATCATTTACTGGTAGAGTTAAACTGGTATCACTATATAAAAGCGTTCCATAATTATCGAATTGATAACCCCATAGCCGTAAGTTATAGTTATTGCTAAGACCGCTATAGTTAGCACCAAGCGCAACAGTTCCATTTGACGCTGCGTAACCATTATTATTTGCTATACCGTTATTGGTGATACTGTAATTGGTATTGCCTGTAAAGCCATTTAATGCACCGTATTGTGCAGCATTAAAAGCTAATGCGGTAATTAACCACCCATTACCGGGATAGAGGTTTATTAGCGCCCCTTGGTAAGTTGCTGGTATGGATACTAAATTATTTTCATAATTTCCATTGATCCACGGACTATTATTGATTCCAATGTAACCAATATCTGCCTGAACCATATTGCTATATTGATACTCGACAAATGCTTCAGACATTGCTGCTTGTGTATATGTTGGTGTATATATATTGTAATCGCGCGTTCCTTGCTGAGTGGCTAAACCATTCATTGGTTCAGCAAAGAATGGATTCATTACGGTGATTACGCCTCCTATGGAAAATCCTGCTGCTTGCCCAGTTTGAGCAAATATATTTGCGCCATAGGAGTATGGTTGCATATCGCGATTGTATGGTCCTGGATTGTTGAATGTTTTACTATCTGCTCCGGCATTAATCGTTGTACCTGCATAAATGTTATACGTCCCATCTTCAAACCATTTTTGCCAGAAATTTTGATTGACAGTCTGACTTTCATTCACGATTAAAGTACCACCACCTGTTGTCGGGTAATTTTCCGAATTATACGGGTTTTGAAGATAGGCTGCGCGAGCAATAAATGTCGCATTGCTGTTCGTCGGAGATGTTGCTACACTGGATTCACTATCTGCAAATACAGTCTGATGAGCTAAAAGAGTTAAGATTATTGTAGAAAATTTTTTCATGGGCATTTTCTTCATAAAAGTTTCTAATTGGGAAAATCTAATCAGTTATGTACGAATATTACACAGTATTTGGTTTTATCTAAAAGTGGTATTTTGGGATAATTCACTATCCATAAATAAGTATACCAATTTTGATGTAGTAATTTTTCTTGATTAAATGTGATAGTTTTGAGTTGTATTTTATCAAATGGATAAAGCGTGACTCCTTTTTAGTGGGAATGGTATAATACTTTTTTACTCTATTAGGTAGTTCGCTATGATAAAAGCAGATTATCCAGTGGCGATAATTACTGGAGCAAGCCGTGGTATAGGTGCGGCTATTGCACTATTATTGGCACGTCGTAAATATAAAATATGTATAAACTACAATAAAAATCAATTAGCGGCTCAAGACATTGTTCAACAAATTGAAAAAATTGGTGGTGCGGCAATAGCAGTACAGGCAGATGTTGCTGATGAAGAGCAAATTGTCAGAATGTTTAGTGTTGTTGACCAAAAATTGGGACAGATAAATGCCTTGGTAAATAATGCAGGAATCCTTTTTCCACAAACTTCTGTTGAACATTTAACTGCAGCACGAGTAAATCAAATATTGCAAACTAATGTAACTGGTACTATTATTTGTTGCCGTGAAGCAATAAAACGCATGGCTTATAAAAATGGTGGAATAGGTGGTTCAATAGTGAATATTTCTTCTCGTGCGGCGGTGCTTGGGTCTCCACATGAGTACGTAGATTATGCAGCTTCAAAAGGCGCAATTGATACGATTACTACAGGATTGGCACTGGAATTAGCTGATCAAGGTATTCGAGTTAATGCAGTACGCCCTGGAATCATCTATACTGAGATGCATGCTTCTGGTGGTGAAGCTAACCGAGTTGAGCGTTTGAAGTCAAAAATTCCAATGCAACGTGGTGGCTATCCTAATGAAGTAGCCGAGGCAGTTTATTGGTTATTATCTGAGAAAGCATCTTTTACTACGGGCACGTTTATTGATGTTGCTGGTGGAAGATAGCAGCTTTTTCATAAATAAGGTTTTTATAAAGGTAAGTATATGAAAAAATTAATTTTATTGGCATTAGTGGGTATAAATTGTTATGCATTAAGCAGTAGTGAATCCAAAGAAGTTACTCAGGGTGTAACGAGCGCAATGGATCAATCCGTAAAATGCTGGAATGCAGGTGATCTTGAGTGTTTTATGAAAGGTTATGTTAATAGTCCTAAAACCTTGTTTATTTCTGGTGATAAATTTATTTATGGCTGGCAAAGCTCATATGATCATTATAAGCACAAATATGGTAATGATAAAAAAGGGATGGGGCAACTTCAGATTAAGATTGATGGCATTGAAGCTCTTGATGAGCAACATGCTTTTTTATATGGGCACTGGAAGCTACAAGCCGAGAGCAAAGAGTACGCTGGAGTAACCTCGTTATTATTTAAGAAAAATGATAATAAATGGCAAATAATGGTTGATCACTCAAATTAAAACATTGTTAATAGTGCGGTGTATCTAATTGAAAATCAAGCGGTATTTGCTTGATATTTGTTATAATGCCCGATTAATATTTTTCTTTTTAGGGATGTGGATATGATTAATACTGAGGATAAAAAACAAGGCGTTAAGTTACGCAATGAAGATAAATTATCCAGAATTCCAATTAAAGTAGTACCTTTAGCTGAACCGTTGAAAAAACCAGAGTGGATTAAAGTCAAATTACCCACTGGTGAAAATTTCAATCGAGTAAAAAATTTACTTCGTGAGCATAAATTACATACGGTGTGTGAAGAAGCTAGTTGCCCAAATATTGGCGAGTGTTTTGACAAAGGTACTGCAACCTTTATGATTATGGGTGATATATGTACCCGTCGTTGTCCATTCTGTGATGTTGGGCATGGAAAACCTAATCCATTGGATGCCAACGAACCAAAAGAAGTTGCTCGCTCGGTTGATATTCTCAAGCTTAAATATGTAGTAATTACTAGCGTTGATCGTGATGATTTGCGTGATGGTGGTGCGGAGCATTTTGTTCATTGCATTCAAGAGATTCGCGCAATTCGCCCACAGACTAAAATTGAGATTTTAGTTCCTGATTTTCGTGGTCGTTTGGATAAAGCTTTGGAAATTTTGGCGGCTTGTCCACCTGATGTGTTGAATCATAACTTAGAAACAGTACCACGTTTATATAAAGCTCAACGCCCAGGTGCGGATCTACAAAACTCATTGGATTTGTTAAAACGCTTCAAGCAAATGCGTCCAGATATTCCAACTAAGTCAGGTATTATGGTTGGGATTGGCGAAACAAATGAAGAAATTAAAGAGTTGATGTTATTAATGCGTGAGCATGATATTGAAATGATTACTATTGGACAATATTTGCAACCATCGAAACATCATTCGCCAGTATTGCGTTATGTTACGCCAGCTGAATTTAAAGAGCTAGAGGATTTTGCTTATCAAATCGGATTTAAACATGCTGCAGTCGGTGCGTTAGTGCGCTCTAGTTATCATGCTGATCAGCAAGCGCATAACGCTGGTGTTGAGTACTAAAAGGTTTGGCATGAGAGGTATGGATAGTTTTCGTGTACTGACATTGATCGGTGGTGCTTTATTTGCTGCAAATAGTTTTGCGGCTAAAGCACCGCAAAGTTGTACTCTAGTTAGTGGAACTTTAGTGCAATTACCAAGTAAACAGGTCTTTAAGTTTAATAAAGCGCGTAGCTACAATAATACTGGCTATCCGATGACTCATACTCAGTTTTATATCAAGGATGCGCAGGGCGAGATCTATAAAGTTGTGATGGATAATTTATTTTATACTAATCTAACTGTTGCACAATCCAGTATGAATAGTGATGCTGGAATTATTGATGATTTTACCCGCCGTTATCCTGTAGGTAGCAGTGTTGAAGCTTGTGGCAAAATTTATCATCGTGGTGCAGATACTGGAATTCACTTTGTTCATCCTAGCGGCTGTGAAAAAACTAAATTTAACGGATTTTTGCATATTAATGGCTTGGATGTGAGTAATAATTCGCGCTATTGTAATGCTTGTTCTTGTAAAGTTAGTTATAACTAAGAGGCTTTGATGAATCGTCGTGACTTTCTGAAGTTTGGTGTTGGAGTGGGTGTTGGTTTTGTTGGCGGCAGATCAATTGCCTCTAATAATAGTTCTAGGTTATTGGATACAATAATTGCTGAATCTTATGCTGGCTATTCAAGTAATACTTATTATTCTGAAAGTCAAAACACGCATATTGAGTTACCCTCTTTAACAGAAGACCTTAGTTGCGATGTCTGTGTGGTTGGTGGTGGTTTAACCGGAATCTCAACTGCGTTGAAATTAGCTGAACGTGGTTATAAAGTGGTGCTACTTGAAGCACAAAATATTGCTGGGCAAGCTAGTGGCATGAATGGTGGTCAGGTTTTGACTGCCTATGAGTGTGGAATGGAATATTTTGAAGATAAATTTGGGGATAAAATAGCCAAGCAGTTATGGAGCCTTTCTTTACAGGCAATAGATATTGTCAAAAGTAATATCAAAAACTATAACATCAACTGCAGCTGGCAATCTGGAACAGGTATCGCAGCTTATAAAAAGAAGCATTTTGCAGATTTACAGGAAGAGTACGAGATTATGACCGAAAAATATGGTTATACGCAAGTAGAACTATATGACAAGCAACAAACACGTACTTTGATTGGGTCAGACAAATATTATGGACTACTTTATGATCGTTTTGCAGGTCACATTCATCCCCTAAATTATGCTTTAGGTTTAAGCCAAATCTGTAAGCAAAAAGCGCAAATGTTTACCAATAGTCGGGTTACTGAGATTAAATTTAACCAAGCTGGTGGCTTGCATCATTTAACTGTTAATGGCAAACATCAGGTAAAAGCTAAATTTGTGGTACTGGCTTGCAATTATCAAAATAGTTTATTTGCGCCCGAATTAGCTTATAAAGTGGTTAAATTTGATACTTATGTTATGGCAACTGAATCACTATCGCCAAGTCTTGCTCATGAGATTTTGCCAAATCGAATGGCGATTTTTGATACTCGCAATGTTATGAATTACTATCGTTTGACAGAACAGAATAATTTGATTTTTGGTGGTGGAGATACTTTTGGTAAACCGGATGTGCCACAAGTACAAAAATCGCTCTATAATGATTTAATTAATACGTTCCCGCAATTGGCAGGCGTTAAAGTTAAGAATTTCTGGTATGGTGCTGATAGTATGACTTTAAATCTGGCACCGAACTTTGGGCGTTTATATGATACTGTTTATTATGCGCAAGGCTACTCCGGACAAGGTTTGGCTTTGAGTAATTTAGCTGGACAAATTATTGCTGATGCCATCATCGGTCAGTCTGAAAAATTTGATATTTTCGCCGCAATCAAACCACTTGAAATCACCAATATTGGTATAGTTCAACAAGCCTTTGTGAAGATGGGTTCTTATTATTTTCGCATGAAAGATTATATTGAATGAGGTATTCTCGCCTGTAAACCCAGTGCTTGCTATACTCAATCAGATTCATCATCCTAGGTTGTTAATTTATTCCTCACCTACTATGTGTAGGCTCAATATAAATCGCCTACTAGTATTTCGAATCAGTTTGAATATATGTCTCCATTAGTCTGTATATTTTCTTCATAATTGATTTTCTGAATATCTCGCGCTTTATTTGAGTTCTAATAGTTAAAATCTATTAAGTATATAAATAGTATAAATTTGATTAATGTGCAGTATAAAGGTATAATTTCCGTACTTGATAAATAATCTTTTAGAGGAAAAAACCATGATACTAAGCACAATTACTCCTTTCTTGCCATCTAGCTTGCTTTATCTAAAAGTAAGTATCTTAAATCAAGGTAATAAATCATGCAGCCTTGAGAAAAGTAATTTCTGTCTAATCTCACAAAAGTAAAAAATCAGGTTCCTGTATTGATTTTATGCATCTAATTCTTTTTTACTCGGCGTAGTATTCTTTTATTCTGTACAACACATGAGGATTTAAGCGATGAAATGGGTCTAAGTTTGGGTGAATAAAATCACCACTAACATCACGTGTCATACCAATTTTTTCCATCACGCGTTGCGATTTAAGATTGATCGCAGCAGTAAAACTA